>JBAXLI010000027.1:0-50514 GCA_037134895.1 Bacteroidota bacterium | reverse complement strand
AATCACCAATCACCAATCACCAATCACCAATCACCAATCACCAATCACCAATCACGACTTCTATTCCAGTTCCTTTATCGACTTTTCGATAATAGCAACCGCTTCGCGTATCTGCGCTTCGTTGATTACCAAAGGTGGCGCAAAACGGATGATATGATCATGGGTGGGTTTTGCAAGAAGTCCGTTGTCACGCATCTTCAGGCAGACATCCCAGGCAAATTTACCATTATGAGGTTTGATCACGATGGCGTTGAGCAGGCCCTTTCCACGTACAAGCTCGATAAACGGGGAATTGATCTTCCTGAGTTCAGAGCGGAACAGTTCTCCCATTTTCTGGGCATTTTCGGCCAGTTTTTCATCCCTTACAACTTCCAGTGCTGCAATAGCAACGCGGGCAGCGATGGGGTTTCCTCCGAAGGTTGATCCATGCTCTCCCGGGTGAATTTCCATCATAATATGGTCATCAGCGAGAACAGCCGATATAGGATAAAGTCCACCTGAAAGGGCTTTGCCAAGAATAAGCACATCGGGCTTCACGCCTTCCCAGTCGCAGGCCAGGAGTTTTCCCGTACGTGCGATACCGGTTTGCACCTCATCCGCAATAAACAATACATTCTTTGCCTTGCACATTTCCCAGGCTTTCTTAAGATAGCCTTCCTGTGGCACATATACCCCGGCCTCACCCTGTATAGGCTCAACCAGGAAGCCTGCAACAGTGGGGTCCTGAAGGGCCTTATCGAGGGCTTCCAGGTCATTGTAGGGTATAGTAATGAAGCCGGGTGTGAACGGACCGAAATCATTTCTTGCCTGGGGGTCGGTCGACATCGAGATAACCGATATCGTGCGTCCATGAAAATTATTCTCACAGCAGATGATCCTGGCCTGGTTTTCAGGAACGCCCTTTACCTTGTATGCCCATTTACGGGTCACCTTGAGTGCAGTTTCGTCGCCTTCTACCCCCGTGTTCATTGGCAGAACACGCTGGTAGCCAAAATATTCTGTAATGAATTTTTCATATACCCCAAGCACATTGTTGTAGAATGCACGGGAGGTCAGCTCAAGTGTTGTTGCCTGGTCGATCAGGGCTTTTGTAATCTTCGGATGACAGTGTCCCTGGTTTACAGCAGAGTATGCCGAGAGGAAATCAAAATAGCGTTTGCCTTCCACATCCCACATGAATACTCCTTCTCCTTTGGCGAGGACTACGGGAAGCGGATGATAGTTATGGGCCCCGTATTTATCCTCGAGTTCCATAGCCATTTTTGAACTGTTTACTTCAGTCATAACTTATTAGTTTAAAATTTTCTAGTATCTCTGAAATGGGTCTTAGGTGCTGAGCAATGGTGAATCGAACCAGGAACCAACTGCCAAAAACCAAGAACCTTTTACCGGTTTACAATAAACGATCCTGTATTTGCAACTTCGCCTGAATTCCTCAAACGATAATAATATACACCGGGAGTCAGGTTACTGATGTTCAACTGTGTGTTCTGCTCTGTAATCTTAAACTTTGCAATACTCTTGCCAAGTCCGTCGTAAACTTCAAATGATCCGTCGTTGATAACTTTGTCAAGAGCTACATTAATGTAACCAGAAGCAGGATTCGGACTTATTTTCACATCAACAGATGGGTGAAAAATATATTCAACTCCGGCAACATTGGTGATAGTTACATCATCAAAATAAGCCTGGCTTCCGATCTGACCTACAGAACCCATCATATTTGAAGCGTTGTAACCTGCACATGACAGCAAAAGAACAGTAATTGAATCTGGCATGGTTGTAGCGTTTCTGTAGGTTATCGGCGTATCAAACTGGGTCCAGGTGTTAACGACTCCATGGAAGACCAACCTGTTATATGCAATGGTATCTCTTTTACCAGTGCCGCTGTTCCATTTCGAAAGAAGTATTATGGCAGCCGAGGTGTCCATATTTGCTCCTGTTCCCAAAGGATATGACTGGTACCAGCCCTGAAAACGCTCAGGCTTTGTAGTCCAGTTGAATCTCTCACCAAGAACGGCAGAAGAATTTGACCATTTGATTTTTAAAGTTCCAATGACACCGGGAATCGTAACAACCAATGGATAGGCAATAACCATCAGCCTTGTAATGCAACGGGCCGAATAATTTCCGCTGTGAACTGTATCGCCACAACGATATACGGTAATACCTGCTGAAGTCGGAACGGTATCAAGTATATTCAGGGTATGAAAGAAACCTCCGTTAGGTTCATAATAGCCCCAGTTTGGCTTCAGACTCCAGGATTCGAAGTTGCCGTTTGGAAGTGATGATTGCTGACTGAATGCATTCAGCCCAAGACAGATGAGAGCAAAAAGTACGATTGATTTTTTCATATAAACAGTTTTAAAATTAAAGATCAAATATTGACAAGTAGTTGAACTGAGGTGGTCCTCGGAGCTTCAATGGTTACAGGCCTCAACGAATACTCTGTATTCATCAGGTTATTCACCATCAGTGAAACTTTGAAAATCCCGAAGGCATATCCGGCCCTGACATCGACAATAAAATTGCCGTCATGATGCTGTTCACGATATTTAACGATACCTGAATGCATCGGGACATCCAGATTGTAAAGAAAGACATCTATGTTCTTCATATAGCCGTAATACCGTCCGGTAATTCCCGCCGTAAATCGTTTCTTAAAAGTGAATTGAAAGTCTGATTTAACGAGGTTCTGTATCCTGTATTTTAAAATATTCCCACTTGTATCGGAGGAAGTATTAGCATATGAATAGTTGAGTTTTGGAGGCCCTTCATTTACATAGTACACTTCGTTTGGCTGTGTCGCCTGTGGCACGGTATAAGTATATCCTAACAAAAAGGAAAGTTCAAGGTTCCTTGTAAGTTTTCCTTCTCCTGCAAAAGTAAAATCAGCGCCATAGATTCGCGCGGGACCTGTGTTCAGGAATTTGAATCCCATGTTTTTCTGAAAATTGTCACTATGCCCCCATAATCCAAAGTTAAACTCAATATAATTCCAATAATCCTCATAAAAACCGGCAAGGTCGAGCATCCCGGCGAATTTGCCGATCTTGAACATCTGCTTGATACCGAGTTCATAGGAATTGCAATATTCAGACTGCAAAGTAGGATTCGGATAAAATCCGAAGCCGCCTGAATTCGTGGTTATATAACGTTCACCAATGCTGGGAGCACGATAACCCTGTCCGGCAGAAGCCCTGATAAATGTGGTTTTCGAAGCCTGGAAGTTGATCCCGGCCCTGAAAATCGGCCTGGTTTCGGTCAGATCAGCAATGTTATAATACTCAAACCTTCCCCCGGCTTCAATAGTCAGCCGGTTGAAGAACTTTTTCGAAAGCTGCACATACACGCTGAGGTTCTCTGAACTATAAGTCCCCGACTGGTTTGCCGTAGTGGTACCGTTTGCCGCGAGAATACCACTGAACACCTGCCCTTCAGAATGTGAATAGGCGTTCATTACTCCCGCTACTACAGTGAAATCACCTAACTTACTGAATCTCCTGCTGAATTTGATCTCATCAAAAACCGTTAAATATCTGTTTGACTGGTTATTCGTAGCATTAGTATTCCCGTAATACACCCTGTTTTTAAAACTGATCTGGTTGCCATATTTATCATAATATTTGATAAACGGATCAACATAAAAACTGAAGACTTTAAAATATGACAATGCACCGGGATAAGAGCGGAAAATATTCGTGTCGGCATCATACCAGAAATACGTTTCAGCGTTTTCGTTGTACATGAAATTGCCGTTCAGCCCGTAAGTTAGTCCGGTAACTTTCTTGTTCCTGACCCTGGTATTGAAATAAACTTTAGCACGCTTGAAAAATTCCCCTTTATTGAACGCTGTATCAGAAGCCGCTTCAGGTACCCCCCCGATATACATCTGGTCGTTGAAATAACTGCCTCCGACACTAAGGTCGAAATTATCGAATTGCTGAAGATGAGATACCGAAAACCCATACATTATAGGATTGAAACCTGACCAGGGAGTTGAATATTTGGTTGCAGGCTTACTGTAGATTCCAATAAACGAATTGACCTTGGTCTCGGGGGTTGATTTGGGATAAACAGTTTTTATATTGATTGCCCCGGTAATGGCGGAAGACCCGTAAACAACTGAGGATGCGCCTTTTACCATCTCAATTTGCTCAATGTCGTCAATCGGTAGAAAACCCCAGTCGGGACGTCCTGCATCGCCTCTCATCATCGGGATATCATCAACCATGACCATCACCCTGCTTCCAAGTCCTGAACTGAAACCGCTCCCGCCCCTGATCTGCGGCTCGTTATCGACGATTGCAATACCCGGAAGCTTATTGATTGCCTGGTCAACGCTTGCAGGATTAGAAGCTTGTATTGAAGTAGCTTTAAGTACATCAATGGAGGCAACCGATTCTTCTACCTTGGTCTCATATCTCGAACCGGAAACCACTACCGTATTAAGTTCCTGGACAGTGGGATTAATCATGACGTCAAGGTTGATCTGCCTGCCATCACCCGGAATATTCATCGGACGTTCAAGTTTCTCATACCCAATACACGAAAACACCAGTACATGATCCCCCTTTTCCATTTCAATCTTGTAGAACCCGTTCTGGTCGGTAAAGGTTCCTCCTGGTTTTCCTTTTACACCAATATTAGCAAAGGGTACAGGGTCAGAATTGGAAGAATCGATCAGCTTTCCCTTAACTGCGGTACGAATCTGCCCATGCAGGTAAAAGGAAGGTAAAACGAGAAGGGATAACAGTATAATTATATATTGTAAAAAATACTTCATCGAATCAAAATTTGGTGTCAAAAATACGAAAATTAATCGTTCAATTCTATTCTGACCTGGTGGCTACAGCTCCGTCGCTGATAACCAAAGATTTAAATTGAAGTGAGGGGGAAGCGAGAAATTTTCCCGGCACCAGGGAATTCCATTTAGAATCAATAGTGCGGATAGTCAGGTCATCCATTACGATGATATTGGGCCAATCCCTTTCAAAGCCGTCAAGGCGGCTGGATTTTGAAGTGCCGTCGGCAAACAAAACAGGAAATTCCTTTGCCTCAGCATCCCGAATATAAAAACAATCCCTCATCGGGTCGATGTTGTTGGCGACAACCCAGCTCAGCGTCTCCAAACTGCTGTTCCGGAGCATCTCATCCGCAAACACAACAAATTTAATATTGCCGATGAACCGGTTTTCAATTAACAGCCTGGCAAGGGAATGTATCTCGCCGGGCTTTGTTTTTCTTACCGTAAAAACCACCGCAGAGATGCCTTCATTAATGAGATTCATGCTTGCGGATGTGATTGCAGGCAGGGCCTTGCCTATTCCTTTCTCATCAACAAAGGGTTCCCCCCATACCAAAGTATCAGTTTCTTCAAGACTTGTTTTTGAAGTTGCATCAATCCCTACCTTGCTTCCAAAACCATAACTCCTGCTTGAATGGTCAAGGATATCAACCGGGCCATGTATAAAATGGATGTCGCGCACAGGATGTACTTTCCCGCAAATTATCCTGGCAAGTTCCCTGTAATCGTAAAGATCAGTTCCCGGATCAAACACAGCCTGGATTTTATTGAACATCATCTGCCCGGCACCCCACAGAGCCGTCATCACTTTAATCGCCTGTCCGGGATACGATTTGGTTATTGAAGCCAGTACAATATTATGGAATACCCCTGCGGCAGGCATATGCATGTTGGTAAGTTCCGGTACCGCCGACAATTTTATAGGTGTAACGAATATCTTCTCGGTGGCTTTTCCTATCCAGGCATCTTCCTGGGGAGGGATTCCAACAATGGTTGCCGGATACACTGCATCTTTCCTGTGAGTGATGCAGCTTATGTGAAAGCGCGGGAACATGCCGGCCAGGGAATAGAACCCGGTATGATCGCCAAACGGGCCTTCGAGTATCAGTTCTTCGGTGGGATCAACATAGCCTTCGATCACAAAATCGGCATCAGCCGGCACTTCAAGGTCATTTGTAAGGCAGCGTACAAGCTCCACTTTCTTTTTCCTAAGGAAGCCGGCAAGCATATATTCATCGAGATTTTCGGGAAGCGGGGCGGTTGCTGCATAGGTGTATACCGGATCTCCTCCAAGTGTTACCGAAACAGGCATCCGCAAGCCCTCTTTTTTATATAGCTCGTAATGTGCTGCTGAACCTTTATGCATATGCCAGTGCATCCCGCAGAGGTCAGGCCCGAAGACCTGCATCCTGTACATGCCCAGGTTCCTTGTCCCGTTCTCAGGATTTTTCGTATGTACACATGGAAGGGTGATGAAAGGTCCGCCGTCATGCGGCCAGCAGGTTAGAACCGGCAGTTTGCCTATATCCGGGGGATCCATCATAACCTCCTGGCAGGCGGCTTTTCCCTTGATGACCTTGGGCATCCAGGATGAAACTTCCTGTAATACAGGTAGCAGCCTGAGTTTATCAATAAAACTTTCCCTGGGGCCCATCACATTCTTAACAAGTGAGTCGATTGTACGACCTGCCTCATCAAGATCCTTAAGACTAAGTGCAAGGCTGATCCTTTTATCTCCGGCAAATGCAAGTATCAGAACCGGGAATCCTGTGCCGTTATTCTCAAACAACAATGCCTTCCCGTTGTTTTTCACGAACCTGTCGGCAATCTCCGAGATCTCCAGTACCGGAGATACAAACTCCTTAACACGGATAAGTTCGCCTGCCGATTCGAGGACCTGTATGAAGTGACGAAGGGAACGATAAGGCATTGGTTGGGGTTTAGGGGATGAGGGATTAGGGATTGGGGATTGGGGATTGGGGATTGGGGATTGGGGATTGGGGATTGGGGATTAGGGTACAAGTTACCCAGTTACCCACTTACCCAGAGATCCAGCGATCCAAACATCCTGCATCCTGTATCTTGCATCTTGCATCCTGCATCTTGCATCCTGCATCTTGCATCCTGCATCCTACTTAAACTCTTTCTCCCCGAATTTTCCGGGTTTTTTCTGGTCATTGTATTTCGAAGGGCATTTGAGCAATAGTGATTTCGCTATAAACACATCACCCTGCATTGACCCGATTACAACCACCTTCTCTGACTTCTCAAAATCCTGTGGTTTGGCATTGTGATAGATCACCTGCTTTTCAACACCTTTTGAATCTATGAGGTAAAAGGTGAATCTGTTGGCGTCCTTCCTTGCATCATATTCGAGGGGTTTTGTGCGGTTGAGTTTTCCAATGATGTGAAGCTCTTTCCCCGGTGATTTTGCAGATTCAGCAAAGTCTGAGTATGTACTCGAATCGCTGATGGTGGTGATCACAACTGCAATTGCTATCACCAGCACGAGTATAATAATAATATGAATTGTCTTCATTCCTGTTTCTGGCTTTCTTTTTCGCTGATTTCCTTTTCGAGTTTACTTACTTTACGGTCGAGGAAGAACAGGTATACGAATATTCCCAAAAGGATAAGGGCCAGCACGGCCACTACAACAAATATTTTTCCGTATGAATCCATATTGAAATTACGAGTTACGAATTACGAATCAATGATCGTCAAGCTGCTGCCTGATCTTTGACAACCTTATTCTAAGCTGAAGTATCCATACTCCAAGGAGTATCCAACCTATCATGGCCGGATAAAATACAGTGCGCATCGATGGGTCTAACTGCATTGGCATTACAGGGGTGGAGTTATCACCGGTTGCAGGATGAAGGCTGTCACCGGCCAGTCTTGGAAGTATCATAACAAAGATGATCCACAACACAAAAGCAAAAATATTATACACCGCAGATACCTTGGCCCGCTTATGCCTGTCCTCAACCGAACTTCTCAATATAACATAAGCCAGGTAAATAACAAGTCCTACAGCCGCGCCGTTAAGTTTGGGGTCTTTAACCCATGGCGACCCCCAGGTAAAGTTTGCCCAGATCATGCCCGTAAAGATGCCAAGGAATCCGAACATCAATCCTACGTTCACTGCTTCAATTGCAACCCGGTCGTTCTTTTCGTTAAACCCTTTCAGGTATTTCAGGCTGTAAATAAATGAAACCGTAAGCATGGTCATCATCCCAAACCACATTCCCACATGGTAAAACAGGTTGCGCATGGTCTGAAGGATCATCGTCTCGGGGATGGAAACATAAAATCCGTATGTTACAGCATACAGAAGCAGTAAAAAGCTCAGAAGTTTCCACCAATAATGTTTGAACATGTTGTTGGTTGTTGGTTATTAGTTATTGGTTATTGGTTATTGGTTTTTAGTGATTGGTTGTTGGTAGTTTGCTCTGTAAATTTCTATTACCAAAAACCAGGAGCCAAGTGCTAAGAACCAATAACAAAGAACCAGGAACCTTATTTAAAATTAGTCTCGCCAAAGATAAGGAAATAACAGGAAAGCGAGGAGGATCACGGCGACATTAATTATCAACAATATCAAAAGCAGCGGAATATTGCCGCTCCATGATGTTGAGGTTAAAGCCGATGCGGAAACCTTCATGAGAGTCATCAGAAGGGGCAGGATGATGGGGAAACTGAGAATTGCCATCAATGAAAAATTATTCGACGCCCGGGATGCGATTGCGGCGATCATGGTTAGCACCGATGACAGCCCCAGGCTGCCAAGTAAAAGTGCGACGATAAAAAGGCCTGGATTTTGTATCATATTTCCCATCAGAAGCAGGAAGAACAGCAGGGAGAGCACCGATAAAATGGCCATCAGCAGCAGGTTGTACAGTATCTTTGAAAGTACAATGGCCTCCGGGCTTGCAAGTGTATAATAGTACAGATGACGGGCCGGACTTTCCTGTACAAAACTTTTTGAGATCCCGTTCACCGCAACAAAAAGAAGTATGATCCAGAAGAGTGAGTTCCAGGTCTCGGCATTAATGACGCCTGAAAAGGCCAGGTATGTGACAAAAACCGTTGAGACCAGGTAAAGCAGGATACCGTTAAGCACATATCTCTGCTTCAGTTCAAGCCTGATTTCTTTGAGAAAGAGATTTGTAAGTTCCTGTTGGAGGAGCATAGTATATAATTAAAAAAAGAGGTTGCCCGACGGGCAACCTCTTTCAGGTATTATAAGAGAAAGATTATTCAACAATGATCTTTCCTGTAACTTTCTGGCTGCCCTGTCTAACAGTGTAGAAATATACACCAGCGTTAAGCTGTGATGCATCCAGTGTAAATGTATCGGTAGTTTCAACATTCTTTGTCAGGCTCATAACAGTCTGGCCAACGAGGTTGGTGATCTGGATTGTGATAGCGCCCTTAACAGGAACAACAACTTTTACAGTTGCCTGGCTCTTAACCGGGTTCGGGTAGATAGAAGCGCTTAAAGTTGATGCTGCAGCTGATTCAGTAATTCCAACCGGGAAATCACAGTTTGAACCCCATGACGGGCCCTGACCATTGATTGTGAAAGCTGACTGCGGGAAGCTGAAATCGGGAACATATTTGAATGTTACGGGATTGTCAAGAGTAGCGTTGTCAATCATTTCAGCAACGAAAGGAATCAGTGAAGAACCATCAGGTTTTGTGAATGTAAGCTGAGCCTGGTCGGGACAATAAGCAGTCTGTGTGATGTCTGACAGATAGGTAACGTTTGTTGCAGCATCCTGTCCTGAGTTATTGGTCAGTTTGTCCTGAACGAGATCCCATCCACGTGCGAAAATATCGGGAGCGTTGTTGGAGGCAACCGATGCTAACCAGGTATCCTGATAGCTGACAAATACTTTGTCGCCGGCAGCATTCCTTGAAATATTGGTACGGAGGTCAATGTATGAAGCAGCACCGCTGGAAGTAACATCGCAACGGAAACGTTTGGTAACACCCATCATACGGCCGCAGAAAGAAGTGCCATGGTTAACAGTGAAAATATCAAATATCGCCATTGTGCTGTCGAACCTGGGAGAGTTGTTTCCATCAGGAGAAACGATTGAAAAACCGCCGCCAGGGAAAGCAACTGCTACTGCGAAATGAGCATTGCCCCATTTATCAACAGTGAGGTCACCGTCGAAAGCAGTGGTATAGGCAATCTGATCTCTCGGAGGAACATTTGCTGCGCCACGGTAAACGCTGTCAAGCCTGTAATCGGAAATATAATTCAGGATTGCAGGAATACCATTGGGACCATCAAGAGTTACTGCTTTAGCATCACTCCAGGTAAGACCACCATCAGATGAATGATAGAAAATAGGATAATAGGTAGAGTCAAACACAGGGGATGCTCCGCCGTTATTACCGATTGCACAAACCCAAACATGGTTTCCTGAAGGATCAGCTGCAACTTTGCAGATAGCAGGAATGGTTCCAAGCTGACTTACAAGCGGTATAAGACTGAAGGTATATGAATAATCATTTGTAGTATTGCTCCATGTACCTGTTGAAAGATAGAGGTGGTTTTCATTGATTGCCGATGTTGCATCATAACCCCTGTCAATTGCAAAAGCAGTTCCCTTAGCCGAAATAAAGAATCCTTCGGGAATTCCATAACGCTGGGGAGGAGGAGCATACCAGTTCATATGCTTGGTAGTATCACCCTGTGAGCCCCATTTGCTGCGGCCATAGCTGTAACCACCCCATGTGCCGCTACCGGAATAAGACATGTTCGGAGCAAAATACACAAGGTAGGAATTGTTAGGATCTACGTTTCCTGCAGGGTTGTACATACCACCCGACGGATAACGGCATGCATCCTGGTAATAAGTGCCGCCTGCGTTAAGAAAGGCTCCATAAACCTGGTAGTTGATCAACCAGTCTGCTGCAGTTGCACCACGGTTCGCTGCATGGTCCATAGCCAGGTAACCAGAAAAACTCGGAGGAGTAGTTCCGGGACCCATACGATGGATTACCGATACTGTGCCAAGATCCTGGTCTGCCCAAACGTGATCATAAGTGCCGGCAGCATATCCCCAGCCAAGGGCGTTTGCGGCGGTACCCAGTGTGATAACACTTACAATGTTGGCTGATTTGGTTTGATTTGGCAGAGGTGTTGTAACTGTTGAAGCCTGTGACGTAGCAACAGGATCAATAGAGATAGCATTTTTTACAGACGGCTTCAGAGAATGTACATTTCTGAACTGCGCCTGAGTAACTACGGCCAGCCCTAGAATCAGAGCGAAGCCTAAAAGTAGAACTTTCTTCATTGTTCAAATTTTTGGTTTAACATTTCAGGATTGATAATTTTTCTTATTGGTTTTGGAATAACAAAAATAAACTAAATCACGATAATCTGCAATTATTTTAATTTTTTTTAATGAAATTCTCACACCCCACCCTTGATAACCCTGTCTTTTGTGTTAACCGGAATGATCGTTGAGCGCTGGAATTCAATGTTTTCATTAAAAATTCTTCGGTATGTAACATGCCTCCCGGCAAAAACCACCCCAACCCTGCCAATGACCTCGCCTGCATCATTTTTCAGTATCCGGCTCCATCCTGCATCTTGCATCCTGCATCCTGCATCCTGCATCTTGCATCCTGCATCTTGCATCCCGCATCTTGCATCCCGCATCCTGCATCATGCATCGCACATCATACATCTTTTATATCTTTGCTCTGACATTTACCCAATGAAAAGACTCGACTGGTTCATGCTCAAATCCTACCTGGGGCCGCTTATCATGACCTTCTTCATTGCGCTTTTCATTTTGCTCATGCAGTTTTTATGGAAATATATCGACGACCTGGTCGGGAAAGGCCTGGAATTAACCATTATCTTCAAACTCCTGTTCTTCGCCTCCTCCACCTTTGTCCCCATGGCCCTCCCCCTGGCGATCCTGCTTTCGTCCCTGATGACCTTTGGGAACCTTGCCGAACATTATGAACTCGTTACCATGAAAGCCGCGGGGATCAGCCTTTTCAGGATCATGCGCCCGCTGATCATCGTATCCATAGTGATTTCTGTGCTTGCTTTTTATTTTGCGGATGTGATCCTGCCAAAGGCCAACCTTAAGTTCCTTTCATTATTATATGATGTACGTGAGAAAAAACTTGCCTTCAACCTCAGGGAAGGTGTGTTTTATAACGGTATCGAGGGATTCGTGATCAGGGTCGGCAAAAAAGATGCCGACGGGAACACTATCAGGGATGTAATGGTATATGACCATACCAAACATATGGGTAATGTATCCAATACCGTAGCCGAATGGGGAAAGATGGAACTGAGTGCCGACAAACGCTTCCTTGTATTCAAACTCTATAATGGCTACAATTATGAAGAACGCATTGATCTCAGGAGAAATGAAATGACCCGCCCGTTCCAGAGAACGAAATTCAGTGAACAGTACCAGATGTTCGACCTTTCGGGCCTGCAACTTTCCCGCACCGACGAAAGCCTTTTCAAGAAAAACTACGAAATGCAGAACGTTAAGCAGCTGTTGTTTTCCATCGATTCGATCAGGCAGGAGATAAGACGGGAACGGAAAATTTCAAATGAGAATATGTACAATAATTTCATGAGCCTGACCGGTCGCGATACAATACTGCATGCCGTTCCCGAAAGCTCCCCCGGCAAAAAAGAGGCAGCAAAGCCCAGGATGTTTTTTGCAAGCAACGTACTGGCTAGTTTCGATGCCCGAGACCGGCAGAACCTGGTCACTGCCGCCTACAATGCAGCAAGCGCCGTCAAGGAAAACGTCAGCATTTCGGGGGAGAACTTTGACAACAAGGAAAAGCTGGTCTTCAGGCACCAGATCGTCTTCCATAAAAAATTTACATTCTCTATAGCCTGCTTTCTCCTGTTCTTTATCGGAGCTCCCCTGGGTGCAATCATCCGCAAGGGCGGACTGGGCATGCCGGCTGTGATATCGACCGTATTTTTCATCCTGTACTGGATCATTTCTTTTACCGGCGAGAAGTATGCTGCCGACGGACAAGTCCCGGTATGGCAGGGCATGTGGCTTGCTTCGGCAGTGCTTCTTCCGATTGGTATCTTTCTCACCCGGAAAGCCACAAACGATGCATCCCTGCTCGACGTCGACAGCTGGATCAAATTTTTCCAGAAAGTCTTCCGTGTACAAACCGATCATGGCTTATGAGGATATTGTTCCTTTGCAATAAATCCCCCTGGCCTCCAAAGGAAGGCGGCCCTATTGCAATGAATATGCTTATAGGAGGGATGCTGGATGCAGGGCATTCGGTAAAAGTGCTTGCCGTCAATTCATTCAAATACAATATTCATCTCTCAGATATTCCCCTCGATTACCGGACCATAACAGGCATTGAGCTTGTCGATGTGGACCTTAGAGTGAAGCCGGTTCAGGCTTTCCTGAACCTCTTCACAAAACAATCATACCATATACAACGATTTATTTCGGCTTCTTTTGCTTCAAGGCTTATCAGGGTTTTACACGAATCTGACTATGACATTGTGCAGCTGGAAACCCTCACGATGGCATCTTACATCAACGTCATCCGCAGTCATTCAAAAGCGAAGATCATACTCAGGGCGCATAATATAGAACACCTGATTTGGGAAAGAGTGGCAGCAAATACTTCAAATCCCCTGAAAAAACGGTACCTGGAGCACCTGGCCTCGACACTCCGGGCTTTTGAATTATCGGCCTCTCAGAAGGTTGACGGCATTGCCGCGATCACTTCGACCGATGCGGATTTTTTCACGGCTATTACCGATAAACCTGTTATTTCAATCCCTTTCGGGGTCAGTATTGACGAGTATCCCTGTGTTGCGAGAACCATAGATAATCCTAAGATTTTCATCATCGGCGCAATGAACTGGATCCCCAACCAGGAAGGGGTAAAATGGTTCCTTGAAAATGTGTGGACCGATCTTCACAGGAAATACCCGGCACTTGAGTTCCATATCGCGGGGAGGGAGATGCCCGACTGGATGAAAACCCTTTCACTTGAACAAGTAGTTGTTGAAGGAGAGGTTGAAAATGCTTCGGTCTTTTATAATTCGAACGATATCATGATAGTTCCCCTATTCTCGGGCAGCGGGATCAGGATCAAGGTCATCGAAGCCATGGCGTTCGGAAAAACCGTGATCTCGACTTCTGTCGGGGCCGAAGGTATCGATTATACAAGGGGTGAAAACCTGCTGATCGCCGACCTGGCCTGTGAGTTTTTCGAAATGATATCTGTTTGCATCGAACATCCCGAAATTATTCAGAAAATCGGGATACAGGCCCGTAAGCTGATCGCAAGGCAATATGAGCGGCGAAATATCATTGCCAAACTCGGGGCATTTTACAATACACTGCCCGTATAAGCAGGTTTTTCCTATTTTTGCTCCCTACAGACCGATCCATGAGAATATTTTTTCTACTGCCGCGTGTACCTTACCCCACCGAAAAAGGGGATAAACTCAGGGCATTTCACCAGATCAAGCAACTTTCGCGACACCATGAGATCATTCTTTGTTCTCTCAACGACAGTGTTCTCCACAAAGATGCCCTGCATGTGCTGCACAAATATGTCAAGGCGGTGCATGTGATCTCACTCGATAAGTTCAGCATCCTGTTCAATATCGTGAAGGCCTTGTTTAACGGCCGTCCCATGCAGGTCGGATATTTTTACAGTGATTCGGCAAAGAAGCAGATCCTCAAACTTATTGATCAATACAAACCTGATCATATTTTTTGCCAGCTGATCAGGGTGGCCGAATATGTGAAGGACAGCCCGATACCTAAAACTATTGATTACCAGGATGTGTTCTCCAAAGGGATTGACCGGCGGATAGCGCTTTCCCCTTTTTACCTAAGGCCTTTTCTGAAAATTGAGCATCGCCGTCTTCAGAATTATGAGCGGATGGTATTTGACCGTTTCGACAATAAAATCATCATTTCTGAACCCGACAGGGATCTTATCCCACATCCTGAAAAGGATAAGATAGTCGTTGTTGCAAACGGGGTCGATACCGAGTTTTTCCTCCCAATGGAGAAAGAAAAGAAATATGACCTTCTGTTTACCGGGAACATGGGGTACCCTCCGAATATCAATGCTGCCGAATTCCTGGTCAACCAGATACTGCCAAAACTTTTACCCCAAAAACACGACCTGAAGCTCCTTCTGGCAGGTGCCAATCCGAACCTCAGGGTGATGGTGCTTAAATCGGGTAATATCGATGTGAGCGGATGGGTGCCCGATATGCGTGAATGTTATGCAAGCGCAAAGGTTTTCATCGCTCCAATGCAGATCGGGACAGGGCTGCAGAACAAGCTTCTCGAAGCCATGGCCATGCAGGTTCCCTGCATCACATCCCCCCTCGCATTCCAGGCTCTTCATGCCAGGGATGGTGAAGATATCCTGGTTGCCGAAACTCCCGATGAATATGTGAAGCATATCCTGTTCCTTCTTAACAATCCCGCAAAGGCAAAAGAAATCGGAATGAACGGCCACCGTTTTGTTCATGAGAATTTCAGCTGGGAGAAGGAAACTGCGAAGATTGAAGCACTGATAAATAAAACCTGATGCAAGATGCAGGATGCAAGATATCCCGCATCCTGCATCCTGCATCCCGCATCCAATTATCAAACATATGGCTGACGACAAAAAGATCATCTTCTCAATGGTGGGGGTCAGCAAGATATTTCCCCCTCACAAACAGGTGCTGAAGAACATTTACCTTTCGTTCTTCTATGGCGCCAAAATAGGCATCATCGGCTTGAACGGCTCAGGTAAATCGACCCTCCTGAAGATCATTGCCGGCACCGAAAAATCCTTCCAGGGACAGGTCGTCTTTTCCCCGGGTTATTCAGTCGGCATGCTTGAGCAGGAGCCACTGATCGACGAGACCAAGACAGTGCGCCAGGTTGTTGAAGAAGGAGTTCAGGAAGTCGTGAACCTCCTTAAGGAATATGAGGAAGTGAACCTGAAGTTTGCCGAGCCCATGAGCGATGATGAGATGAACAAACTTATCACCCGGCAGGGTGAGCTTACCGAACTCCTCGATCATCACAATGCATGGGAACTCGACAGCAGGCTCCAGAGAGCCATGGATGCACTTCGCTGTCCGGAGGAAAACATGCCCGTGAATGTGCTGTCGGGAGGAGAGCGCCGCAGGGTCGCCTTATGCCGGCTTTTACTGCAGGAACCCGATATCCTGCTCCTCGACGAGCCCACCAACCACCTTGACGCCGAATCAATTCAATGGCTGGAACTGCATCTTCAGCAATATAAAGGAACAGTTATCGCGATCACCCATGACCGGTATTTCCTTGATAATGTGGCAGGATGGATACTTGAACTGGACCGGGGTGAAGGCATCCCCTGGCAGGGAAATTATTCTTCATGGCTCGATCAGAAATCGAAGCGGCTGCAAATGGAAGAAAAACAGGAAAGCCGCCGCCGTAAGACCCTCGAACGTGAACTTGACTGGGTGAGGATGTCACCCAAAGCCAGGCAGGCAAAAGGGAAAGCCCGTTTAAGCGCCTATGAAAAACTCCTCAACGAAGATGTCAGGGAAAAGGAAGAACGCCTTGAGTTGTATATTCCCAACGGCCCCAGGCTGGGTAACCTGGTGATAGAGGCAAACGGGGTTTCCAAATCCTTCGGCGATAAACTGCTTTACGAAAATTTAAGTTTCGCCTTGCCTCCTGCAGGGATTGTGGGTATCATCGGTCCGAACGGAGCCGGAAAGACCACCCTGTTCAGGTTGATTATGGGCAGCGAAAAACCCCAGCAGGGTGATTTTCGAATCGGCGATACAGTGAAGCTGGCTTATGTTGACCAGTCCCATACATCTATCGACCCTGAAAAAACGGTTTACCAGGTTATTTCGAATGACTCTGAGACTATTCAGCTTGGCGGACGACAGCTGAATGCCAGGGCTTATGTTGCCCGTTTCAATTTTACAGGCGCCGACCAGGAGAAAAAATGCGGGGTATTGTCGGGAGGCGAACGCAACCGCCTGCACCTGGCCCTTACGCTGAAAGAAGAAGCCAATGTGCTGCTGCTCGATGAGCCTACCAACGACATTGATGTGAATACCCTTCGCGCACTGGAGGAAGGCCTCGACAATTATGCCGGCTGCGCCGTGATCATCTCTCATGACCGCTGGTTCCTTGACCGCGTTGCCACCCATATTCTTGCATTCGAAGGCGATTCCCAGGTTTACTTTTTTGAAGGATCTTATTCAGATTATGAGGAAAACAGGAAGAAACGACTGGGTGATGAAGGACCGAAACGAATCAAATACAAGAAACTGAAAGCATGAAAACCATTTACGATTTACGAATTACAATTTACGAGTTACGAATAATGAATAATTCCAGACACGAAATTGAAATTGTAAACCGTAAACCTAAATCGTAAATGGTAAATCGTAATTCGTAAATCGTAAATCGTAAATATTGTCATGGTTCGCATCGACAAAACCCTTCTCGATTCTGTAACCACCGAGGCCATATCCCTGCCCCGGCTGCGAAAAAACTTCAACTTTCACAAAGAATATTCCGACACCCTGCAGAGGTTGCTGAATGCCTTGGAGCCTATGAGCTATATCAGGCCACACAAGCATGAAGATCCCGACAAACGCGAAGTTTTCTTTGCCCTTCGCGGAAGGATACTTGTCATTGAATTCGATGAAAATGGAGAGGTCGCCGACCATCAGATCCTTGATCCGGCTGAGGGAGTTTATGGTACAGAGATTCCCGAAAGAACATTTCATACCATTGTTTCACTCGAAAGCGGAACCGTTGCCTATGAAATAAAAGACGGGCCTTACAGCCCGATTGATGATAAAAATTTCGCTTCCTGGGCACCTGCCGAAGGCTCAGCCGAAGCCCTGCCCTATCTGAGATCGCTTATTGACAAAACGGCTGTCAGGCCTTCTCAAAAATGATGCGGGATGCAGGATCCGGGATGCAGGATGCAGGATACAAGATGCAGGATCTTGCATCATGCATCTCCTGCACTGCATAGTGCGTTCTGATTTTTTCTATATTTGCACAAACCCCATTGAATGTCTGTACAAAAACCTTCCATCCCTAAGGGAACCCGTGATTTTACTCCCGCTGAAATGGTCGGCCGCAATTTTATTTTCAGCACGGTTCGTTCAGTATTCGAACTGTTCGGCTACCTGCCGATAGAAACACCGGCAATGGAAAACCTCTCAACCCTGATGGGAAAATACGGGGAAGAAGGTGACAGGCTCCTGTTCAAGATTTTGAATTCGGGAAATTACCTGGATGGGATGCAGGATGCGGGATGCGGGATGCAGGATGCAGGGAACGCGGTTCAGCCCGCTGCATCCCGCATCCCGGATCTTGCATCTTTCACACGACATATCTCTGAAAAAGGTCTCCGCTACGATCTCACTGTTCCCTTTGCCCGTTTCGTGGTGCAGCATCAAAACGAATTGGTTTTTCCCTTTAAACGCTACCAGATCCAGCCGGTTTGGCGTGCCGACCGTCCGCAGAAAGGCCGCTACAGGGAATTTTTCCAGTGTGATGTGGATGTGATCGGAAGTCCATCCCTTCTCAATGAAGTGGAACTTCTGCAGATCATCGACGAGGTGTTCTTTCGCCTGGGCATTCAAACCACTACACTTTTCAACAACCGCAAGATCCTTGCCGGTATTGCAGAAGCAATCGGGGCTCCCGGCAAGCTTACCGATATCACCGTTGCTATTGACAAGCTTGACAAGATCGGCCTGGAAAAGGTTTGCCTTGAGCTGAAAGAAAAAGGGCTTGATGATTCTGCCATTACATCTCTGACCCCCGTACTTCAGATGGAGGGCAAGATAAAAGAAAAGATCGAAGTGCTGCAAACCCTGTTCGTAAATTCGGAAACTGGAATGAAAGGCATTGGGGAGCTGATGCAGCTTTGTGGACTACTGAAAGGACTAAACCTCAGGAGTAAATGGGAATTCGATGTGAGGCTTGCACGCGGACTGAACTATTACACAGGGACTATCATCGAGGTGAAAGCCAATGATGTTGCCATGGGCAGTATCTGCGGAGGGGGCCGTTACGATGATCTTACAGGAATCTTCGGATTACCGGGGGTTTCGGGAGTCGGCATTTCCTTTGGTGCCGACCGGATCTATGACGTCCTTAAGGAACTGAAGAAATTTCCTGAAAATATTATGCATACAACCAGGGTATTGTTTGTTAACTTCGGCCCCGAAGAGGAAGCTTTCGCACTTAAACTTCTTTCAGAGGTGAGGCAGAATGGCATTTCCTCGGAAATTTATCCGGAAGCTTCAAAACTAAAAAAACAGCTTGAATATGCTAACCGCAAGCAGATCCCGATGGTCGTCCTGATTGGAAAAGACGAGATGGAAAGCGGCATGGTCACTGTAAAAGACATGCAAAGCGGAGAACAAAGCCGGATCAGCCGGGAAGAATTCATCCGCAGTCTTAAAAAATAAGTTATGGTAAAAAGAACATTCAGAATCTCAATTTTAGGGGCCCGGTCGTGGGTGATTGGAGCAGAGTGAGTTGAATTACAAATTACGAATTACGAATTACGATTTCATTGCAAATCGTTCTTCGTAAATACAATCGTAAATCTAACCTCGTAAATCGTAAATCATTTTTAAAATTCAATCACATGACATTAATCATAAAAGGTTCCGGGCTTACAATCGAAGATGTAGTACGTGTTGCCCGCGACGGAGAAAAAGTACAACTCGACACCAAGGCCGTTGAACGTATTCATAAATGCCGCGCCATGCTTGAGCGCAAGATCGAGGCTCATGAGATCATGTACGGCGTGAACACCGGTATCGGTGAATTTTCGGAAGTTGTCCTGAATGACGACCAGGTCAAGGATTTTCAGAAATACCTTATTTATAATCATGCAGCCGGGATAGGCGATCCCATGCCGCTTGACTGGGTGCGGGGCGCGATGCTCGGGCGTATCAATGTGCATGCCCATGGCAACAGCGGTTCCCGCCTTGAGATCACTCAAACCCTGGTCGACATGCTTAATAAAGGTGTGACACCAATGGTTTGCCAGAAAGGATCCGTTGGAGCATGCGGTGATCTCGCCCCCATGTCGCAGATCGCCCTCCTTATGATGGGTGAAGGGCAGGCCTATTACCAAGGCAAGCTGTATGAAGGGAAGGAAGCTCTGGATCATGCAGGTATACCTGTTCCCGGACTACAGGCAAGGGACGGGCTGGCAACGATCAATGGTTCAAATGTGCTTACGGCCATGAGCGCTCTTTACCTGTACGATGCCAATAACTGGCTCAAGCAGGCTGAGATCGCGGCATCGATGTCCCTCGAAGCCATGAAGGCGAATATGAGGCCTTACAGCCCCAAACTTCATGAGATCCGCGGGTTCAAAGGCGCTGTGCGTTCTGCTGCAGCGATACTGAAATGCGTTTCAGGAGGCGATCTTGCCGAACTTAAGGTCAAATGCAAGGTACAGGATGCCTATTCTATGCGTTCAACACCGCAGGTGATAGGTGCAGCCCATGACGCCCTGGTTTATGCACGTTCACAGGTAGAAATTGAACTGAACGGGGTTGGCGACAACCCGATTTTCTTCCCTGAAGAGAACCTCCAGCTTTCGGGCGCAAATTTCCAGGGGTCGCCGGTTTCGGTACCCATGGATATGGCAGGTTACGTGATCACCATGGTTTCAGTTATGAGCGAGCGCCGCATGAATCGCCTGAACCATCCTGCCCTCAGCGTAGGGCTGCCTGCGTTCCTTACAAAGGGAGCCGGGATGTTTTCGGGTCTGATGCTTAGCCAGTACACGGCCGACATGCAGATCGTTGAACAGCGTATCCTTTCTATGCCTGCTTCAATACAGTCTATACCTGCGGCTGCTGACCAGGAAGATTTCGTTTCGATGGGAATGAATACGGCTCTTAAAAATTTTCAGATACTCGACAATGCTTATGGTATCCTCGGAATTGAGCTAATGGCTGCCGCCCAGGCTCTCGATTTCCGTGAATATAAATTCGGAGCCGGCACGACAAGAGCGAAGGAAGTCATCCGCAAATATGTACATTTCCTCGAAATCGACAGGCCGCTTTATCCTGATCATAACAAGATGAAAGAACTTGTAAAATCATGCGAGATCCTCGACGAAGTTGAGAAAGTTGTAGGCAAACTTGAATAGTGTGAACGGGGCAGGATCATTCCTGCCTCATTTCAATTGTTTTTATTATTGGATATGACAGAAGAACCCAGACCCGGTGATATATTTAATCCCCCGCCTAAGGTTTCCCGGCCGAACCTGCTGACAATACTTTGTATTCTGACTTTTATTAATGGCGGACTGACATTCGTTTCAAGTATTTTCGTGGGGACATTTTTTGAGCAGTTTGTTGTGATTGCGACGGATTTTGCCGAGAAGTTCAAACTGCCAGGGCTGGAAATGATCACCGAAGGACGGCCTTTGTTTTTTTTCGTCAATGCCTTGCTGTATGGGGTTTCGGTTGCCGGTGCCCTGATGATGTGGAACCTGAAGAAAAACGGCTTTCATGTATATACCATCGCACAGATCCTCCTGATCCTTTCTCCAATGTACTTTTTCCAGCTCCCGGGTCCATCGATATTTGATATCATTTTTTCCGGAACTTTTGTTATGCTCTATGCATCGAATCTGAAGACAATGAAATAAGGATGATGCAAGATGCAAGATGCAAGATACAAGATACAAGATGCAAGATGCTCTGTTATCCTGCATCCTGCATCCCGCATCCTTAAAATCAACCTGCCATGAACGAAGCATCCCCACTGCCCCTGCCAGCGAAAAAACGCCCGTTTTTCTTTATGGTGCTGTGCATATTCAGCCTGGTGTACTTCTTCGCTTTTTCCATCCTTTTCATTATGGGATTTTTCTTCAGTGGCTGGGTCGCCGAAGCCATTAACCTTTATGCCCCGCTGAATCAATATCCAAAAAGCCAGGTACAACTACTCCTTGCTTTATTCTCGGTCCTTTTCATCCTTGGATTTTCCGGTATCATCGTTATGTTAAAATTACGCCGATTCGGATACTACATTTTCGGCATCTCCTCTCTGCTCCTTGCTTCCTTCCAACTTATCAGGCCCGAGGTCTCGATATCCGGAATAATTGTTTTTATCACTTTGTTAATACTCTTTGGCCTGTATTTCAAAAGGTTCCGGTAATTGGTGATATAATTTAACAATTATTTAACATTTTCTTTGTTATTCACCTAACAAATTATTAAACTTGCTCTTTCTTAGTGGCATCAAACTACCATATATATTTATCCCAAGCAATCAATGTCACTGATTATTAACACAATTACTAACAAAAATCAACGGTTATGAGAAAATTTACCCTTATCCTAGCGCTGCTCTTGTTAGCAGGTCTGCAGGGAGTTTTTGCTCAAACACGCGTCATTTCCGGGACGGTTACCTCTTCGGAGGATAAACAGGGGATCCCAGGAGTGACTGTGGTGGTGCCAGGTACCACAATTGGTACCAATACAGGACTGGATGGCAAGTATGTGCTTGCTGTACCTACTAAATATACCAGTCTTACTTTTTCATACATCGGTATGAAAACCAAGGAAGTGCCGATCGGTACTGCAACAAGCCTCGATGTTGTAATGGACAATGACGTCCTGAACATGGATGAAGTCGTCGTTACTGCAATCGGTGTTCCCCGGGAGACCAAAGCTCTCAGTTATTCTGTTCAGGAAATCGGAGCAGATGAAATCCAGAAAGCTGCCCGTACTGATGTGATCAACTCCCTTCAGGGAAAAATGTCAGACGTCCAGATCATCAACGCAGCAGGTGTGGCAGGAGCTCCTTCCTACATCCAGATCCGTGGCGTACAGTCCATCACTGGGAACAACCAGCCCCTGTTCGTACTCGATGGGGTTCCCATCAGTAACAGCGGTGGTTACAGCGGTGTTGACGGAGTTGCACAGTCGAACCGTGCAATCGACATCAACCCCGATGATATCGCGTCGATCAACGTTCTTAAAGGCGGGGCTGCAACAGCTCTTTATGGTCTCCAGGCCGCTTCAGGCGCCATCGTAATTACCACCAAAAAAGGTAAGGCTTCACCGGGTCGTAAGATTTCAGTGAATTTCAACTCCTACATCCAGTTTGACCAGGTAAGCAAACTTCCGGAACTTCAGAATCAGTACGCCCAGGGAACCAAGGGCAATTGGGTTTCCGGCGGAAGAACAACCTGGGGCCCCCGTATTGATACCTGCTCGTATGACAAAAGTGGTTGGGACACTTATCCATATGCTGAATTTGATGTTGACGGAAGGATCGTTTCAAAAAACAATCCAAAGGCTAACGGACAAGCTGTCAACACCTATAATCCATACAATTTTTTCCAGACAGGTGTTACTACCAACAACTCCGTTTCAATTTCGGGAGGCGGCGAAGTTTCTACATTCTACTTCAGCTTCTCCGACAACCAGTCAAAAGGTGTTGTTCCCAACAATAAATTCCGCAGAAATACATTCAAGATCGCAGGAGACACGAAACTTGGCGATCATTTTAAAATCAGTGGATCAGCTAACTATATGATCACAGCAGGTGACCGTATACAGCAGGGTTCAAACACTTCAGGTGTGATGCTTGGTTTACTTCGTACACCTCCCACATTCGACAACGGTGCAGGGTATATCACAACCACCGGTGGACAAAGAAGTTACCGTCATGGCGCAGGTTATGACAACCCATACTGGACTGCCAATATGAATAAATACAATGACCAGGTGAACCGATTGATCGGTAATGTACAACTTGATTATTATGCAACAAAATGGCTGAGCTTTACTTACCGTGCCGGTATTGACTGGTGGGGACGCAAGGTAAAGGATCAGCTCGCAGTCGGATCTGCCGCCCAGGCATCTGGCTGGTGCAAGGAGTCAATGGAAAACAACAAGGACTTCAACTCCGACCTGATGATGAACATCGACAAGGATTTTGCAAAAGATTTCAATGTAAAGGTCATTCTTGGTCATAACATGCAGCAGCATTATTATTATGTTCTTAATGGTAATGCCAATGACCTTGTAATACCTGAATATTACAATCTAAACAACTCGACCGCGATTTCTGCTAATGAAGCAACAAATAAAATCCGCCGTGCAGGTATCTATGGAGACATCCAGCTGTCATGGAAAAGCATGCTTTATTTAAGTATGACGGGACGTAACGACTGGTCAACCACCCTGCCGCAGGGCAAGAATTCATTCTTCTATCCTTCAATAGGTTTGGGCTGGATCTTCACACAACTTCCCGGTCTGAAAGACAATAAAGTTCTTCCATATGGAAAGATCCGTATGTCATATGCAGTCGTAGCAAAGGACGCTCCTCCCTATGTGACTTCGAATTATTTTGTTCAACCCGCTCCAACTGATGGCTGGGTCTCCCCTGCCGGGATCATCTTCCCATACGGAGGAAATGTTGGATATACTGTAAGCGATGTTATGGGCAATGGCCAGCTGAAGCCTGAAAAAACAAACACTTTCGAAGTTGGCACCGACCTGAAGTTTATCAACAACAGGATCGGCTTGTCCTACACCTACTTTAACAACAGCGGCAAAGACCTGATCCTCCAGGTTCCAGTTGCAGCTTCCAGCGGCTATCTGTATGAATATATGAACGCTGCATCTATGAAGACGACAGGAAATGAAATAACCCTTGATGTTATTCCCATCAAATCTAAAAACTGGGAATGGGATATCACTCTAAACTGGTCAAAAATCAATACTACGGTTCAACAGTTGGCTCCCGGTATTAATTCTCTGTTCCTCGGCGGTTTCACAAATTCTGAAATCCGTGCTACTGTTGGCGAACCCTACCGTACATTCTGGGGCCGCGACTGGAAACGCAATGCCGACGGAGTTCTCCTTCTCGACGATGACGGGTATCCCCAGATGGTCGATAACATGGTTGCCCTTGGTAATATCGACCCGAAATGGATCGGCAGTCTTGGAACCAACCTTCGCTGGAAAGATCTCAGCCTGTATGTACTCGTTGACGTCAAATACGGTGGCAAAATGTGGAACGGAACCCGCGGCGCCATCGATTATTTCGGAACTTCCCAGGGTACTGCCGACAGGGATACACCTTACCAGTTTGAAGGCATTATCGAATCAACCGGAATGACGAACACCAAGTATGTTCTCCGCAATGAAGCATGGATGACAGGAATCGGCAGCGGGTTCAACGGACCAAGCACCGACTACCTGGAAGATGCAGGCTGGCTTCGTTTACGTACAGTTACTGTTTCCTATTCCTTTACCAAACTGCTTCATAAAACCTTTATTAAAGGGCTGGATGTATATTTTACCGGAACCAACCTCTTGTTGTATACCAAATACAAGGGTATTGACCCTGAAACAAACCTTTCGGGGAACGACAATTCGCAGGGTGTTGACTATTTCAATATGCCCGGTACCAGGAGTTATACTCTCGGCCTGACCCTGGCCTTTTAATAACCCTTAGTTGATCAATAATAAAAAAGAAATACTATGAAAAAAATAAACATAAGATTAATCGGGGTGTTTGTCCTTATCGTGTTGACGCTCGGATCCTGTAAAAAATGGATCAATACGGACATTAACACCAACCCTGACGCCCCCACGGATGCACCTATGGGGACCATTCTAACAGCTGCCGAGGTGAACATGGGCTTTGTTACCGTTGGTGGCAATGACTATGTCCGCATTACTTCAATCTGGATGCAATATATGCACGGCATCGCACGCCAGTCACAAAGCCAGACTGAATATATTCTTTCCGACGGTGATATGAGCGGACAGTGGAACGATAATTACGGCGTTTCAATGATGGACCTCTACACCCTGAAAGCAAAAGCCATCGCTGCTAAACATCCTTATTTCAAAGGAGTTTCTGAAGTCCTGCTGGCTAATGCTCTCGGAGTAACCACCGACGTCTGGAACCAGATCCCCTACAAACAGGCATTCCTTGGTGCTGCAAACCTGCAACCTGGTTTTGACACACAGGAATCAGTTTACGCTTCCATCTTCCAGCTGCTGAATCAGGCAATTGCCGATTTTTCAATTGTTGGATTCGATGGCTCAATTGACGGAGACATTATTTATGGTGGTGACGTCACCTTATGGACAAAAGCTGCTTATGCCCTTAAGGCAAGGTATGCCCTCCATCTGATGAAAGTGACTAACACTATTATTCCAAGTCCTGTCGACACTGCCCTTGTCGCATTGGAAAACGCAATTTCTGATAACGCTGAAGATCTCCAGGTGAATTTCCTTGACCAGTACGACAAAGCCAATCCTTTGTTCCTGTTCATGGATAACCGTGGTGATATCGTCGTGGATTCAGTATTCATTTCAATCCTTCAGGCTCATCAGGACCCAAGAATAAATGTATTTGCAACCAGCGTCGGATCCAACCCCGATAGCGCCGTTTATCACGGAGCCGGATGGAACTACTCAGGCGAAGACTGCTCACTCCCCGGACCTGCAATTGCCAGCCAGAACTCCCCGGTTTATTTTATGACTCATGCAGAATGCCGCTTTATCAAGGCCGAATGCGAGTATAAAAAAGGAAATGAAGCCGGTGCCAAAACTGCCTTATTTGAAGGCCTTAAAGCTTCACTGGAAAAATACGGTGTATTCAGCGACGTTTACTTCCAGGCTTACCAGGCATATATTGGGACAGTCACAGGCGCTCCTTTATACAAGGAAATTATGGTCCAGAAATACATCGCCCTGTATTACCAGGCTGAAACCTTCAATGACTGGAGGAGAACCGACAATGTTATCGGGCTCTCACCTTGTCCTTATGCCAGCACTCCCGTCATCCCCAGGAGATTCCCTTACGCTAACTCAGAGAAAACATACAACTCGAACACTCCGGTTGTTGCCAATAACTGGGTACCCGTATGGTGGGATGTACCTATTAACAGATAACAGAATAATGTAATATTTAATAAAAAAGGCGGCCTCGGCCGCCTTTTTTATTTCAGAAATGTTTAATCCAGCACCGCCTTCGTATAATCTGCTTTCCTTCAAAATTTTTCCAGATCGACAACGCCTTGGCGTTATCCTCGAGCTGTGGATTTGAGTACGCTTTGGTTATCCCGTATTTGATATAGGCACGGTGCAGATCTCTCCACACAAGGGCAGCAGCCCCTTTCCCATGGTAATCGGGATGCACTCCCACAAGATACATGTCGATGATATCATTTGTGTATACAGATCTCAGCAGCTGGATCCATCCGAAAGGAAAGAACCTTCCGTTGGTCTTCTGAAGCGCTTTTGTAACCGAGGGCATAGAAACCCCGAATCCAACCACCTCGCCGGCAGGATCAAGCACAAAAGCAACAAACTCAGGACGGATAAAGCCGAAATATTGTTTAACATAATCTTCCATCTGCTTCTCATTGATCGCAGCAAAGCCATACAATTCGTCAAATGCATGATTAAGCATGGCGAACATTTTCTTCGCATAGGGCATGAGGTCTTTTCTCCTTTTCGCTTTCAAAACCCTCAGGTGAAATTTCTCTTCAACGATCC
The DNA here is from genome assembly GCA_037134895.1 of Bacteroidota bacterium. Classification (GTDB taxonomy): domain Bacteria; phylum Bacteroidota; class Bacteroidia; order Bacteroidales; family FEN-979; genus CAIRDP01. Next base: position 23,116 of record JBAXLI010000027.1, on the reverse strand, counting down.
TTGCTGTGCGTTCAACCTTTTCAGGCACTTTGGGAGATATCTCAAACTCGTACTGAACCCAGTCGGCGGCTTTCACGAAACCCATCCGCAATATATGTTCAGGATAATAAGGATAATTGTAAATCGACGAAAGGGTACAATGCTGATCAAAGCCTTCAATCATCATTCCTTCGTTATCCATATCGGTGAAACCAAGCGGGCCATGTATTCCCTTCATGCCCTGGGCTTTCCCCCATTCCTCTACAGTTTGGATCAGCTTTTGCGAAACTTCATCATCATCAATAAAATCGATCCAGCCAAACCGCACCAGCTCTTCTCCCCAGCGCTTATTAGCCTTTGGATTGATGATACCGGCGACCCTGCCGGCAAGTTTCCCGTCTTTGAAAGCCAGCCAGTACTGAGCCTTGCAATAAGAAAATGCTTCATTCTTTTTGGATGAGAGAGTATTTTTCTCATCCATAATAATAGGCGGGCACCAATACTGGTTTCCTTTATACAAATGATGAGGGAACGTAATGAATTTTCTATAGTCTGCGGATGTGGTTACTTCTCTGATCTCTATCATCCAGGGGTATAATTAATTATAACCAGCCTTCTTTTTTATACCATTCCAGGGCTTCCTTCACACCGCTGTCAAGGTCGTATTCGGCTTTGAAATTAAAATCTTTCTGAAGCACGTCCACCTGGCAGGTCCAGTTGGTGCTTTTCATAATATTGAACTTATCGGTGTTCAGTGTAGGCATCTTATGGCCCAGGCTGAAAAGCTTTTCCATGGCATAGGCAATTCCTCCCACAAGGCCAAGGGGGAGTGTAATCTTGAGAGTCTTCTTCTTAAGGTATTTCTTGGTGATTTTTGCAAATTCCCTTGAATCATACTGCTTTCCGTCGGTCACAAAATACGAGCGGCAGGAGATGCCAGAGACTGTTGCATCAAGGATAAGCCTGACCAGGTCGCGAACATAGATGAAGGTCAGGATCTGAGGTTTATATCCTATATAAGGTTCCATGCCGCGGCTGATCGTTTGGAAATACACAAAATAATCCTTCTCTTTAGGGCCGTATACACCCGATGGGCGAATGATCAGCCAGGGGAACCCGGTCAGTGAAGTGATATATTTCTCGGCTTCAAGTTTGCTCCGCCCGTATTCATCGACAGGTTTGGGAGTATCATTGAGCATGACAGGTTTCATGGTCTGCTGATCGCCTGGTCCGTACGCAGCCAGGCTGCTGATATAAACGAATTTCCCTGGAACTGTCCCGGTTTCTTTCAGGGCTTCAATGAAATTCCGGGTATAGGTGTAGTTTACAGTGTAGAAATCTTCTTTTCTCTGAGCCTTGGTAAGGCCGGCGTTATGAATGATAAAATCGAAGGTTATACCCTTATTTTTCTGATCAAGCAGGTACTCCTTTATACGGTTTTTATCGGCAAAACCTATTTCGGCAAAGTGCAGGGCCGGATCCTGCAGGTACTGTCTTGAGCTTGTTCTTCTTACTCCCGCCCATACCTGGAAATCGCGTTTCAATGCTTCTGCGGCAAGAAAACTCCCAATGAATCCGCTTGCCCCTGTGATCAGGATGTTCGTCATACGTGAGCCTCAAAATGTTTAATCCAGCAGCGTCTTTTAAGATAAGGCCGGGCTGTGTCGAAATTCTTCCACATCAGCAGGGCCGATTTGTTGTCTTCAAGCTGGGGATTTGTGACAACATACTGTACCTTGTTCTTAAGAAAGCCTTTATGGATCTCATTATAATACACTGAGACCACGCCTTTGTTTAGGTATTCGGGTTTCACCCCGTTAAGGTACATATCGATAATCTCATTCGACTTGAGGGCTTTCAATATATAGTACCATCCCAAGGGGAACAGCTTTCCATTGCATTTCTGCAGAGCTTTGGTGAGTGAAGGCAGGCAAATACCGAAACCAACTACATCATCCTTCTCATCGAGGACCATGCAAACGTAATCGGGGTTAATGAACGGGAAATACTGCTTGGTATAGAGAGCGGTTTGTCTTTTTGTAAGCCTGGTGTAGCCATAAAGGCTATCGAAAGCCTCATTCAGGGTGTTCCACATCTTTTCGGCATAGGGCAGAAAGTCCTTAGCCTTTTTTGCTTTCAATACCCTAAGGTTATATTTCCTGGCTACAAGATCGGCTGTGCGTTCAATCTTTTCGGGGATCGGCAGCATTTTTACCTCCATTTGTATCCAGTCGGCAGCCCGTTCAAATCCGAGCTTCACCATATGGTCAACATAATATCGATAATTGTAGATCGAGGCCATGGTGGCAAGCTCTTCAAAACCCTCAATGAGCATGCCTTCATTATCCATATCTGAGAAACCAAGGGGGCCGTGAATGCCCGTCATTCCCTTGGATTTTCCCCAGTCGGTCACGGCATTGATAAGTGCCTTTGAAACTTCGGGGTCATCAATGAAATCTATCCAGCCAAATCTCACTAGTTTTTCGTTCCATCGGGTATTGGAAGCAATATTAATAATTGCAGCAACCCTTCCTACCAGTTCTTTCCCTTTATATGCCAGGAAATACTGTGCTTCACAGAACTCGAAGGCAGGATTTTTTTTCGGAGAAAGGGAATTCCTTTCATCCATCCGCATTGGGGGGCACCAGTATTTGTTCCCCTTAAAAAGGCTGTATGGAAACCGGATGAACCGGCCCAGATCAGACCTGGACCCGACCGGTTTAATAACAATGCTCATAATTCCTGGTTTAAAGCACCATCAGATGATGCGTAGCTTTTTCCCAACCCTCTCGAATTTCTCAAGTGCAGTGTCGATCTGCTCACGTGTATGGGTGGCCATCAGGGAGAAACGGATCAGCGTATCGTCTTTGCTCACAGCAGGTGATACAACGGGGTTGATAAAGACACCTTCGTCGAGCAGCATTTTTGTAAGCGTAAGGGTTTTAATGTTATCGCGGATATACAGGGGTATGATGGGTGTTTGTGAAAGTCCTGTATCAAAACCAAGGCGTTTGAAATTCTCGAGTGCATACCAGGTCAGATCCCAGAGATTTTTGATCCTTTCAGGTTCGTTTTTCAGGATTTCCAGGGCGGCAAGAACTGCTGCAGCTGAAGCCGGGGTCATGCTTGCGCTGAAAATAAGGGTACGCGAATGATGCTTGATGTAATTGATAGTTTCGGAATCGCTGGCTATAAACCCTCCAAGGGCGGCAAGGGATTTTGAAAAGGTACCCATAATCAGGTCAACTTTTTTCGTCAGTCCGAAATGGGAAGCCGTTCCCGACCCATGTTCGCCGATAACACCAATGGCATGCGCATCGTCGACCATCACTGAAGCGGCGTATTTGTCGGCCAGTTTGACGATCTCCGGAAGCTTCGCGATATCCCCGTCCATACTGAAAATGCCATCCACAACGATGAGCTTGACCCTGTTAGGTTCGCAACGTTTCAAGATCCTTTCAAGGGATTGCATATCATTATGCCTGTACTTCAGAACCTTCGCAAAGGAAAGCCTGGTGGCTTCAATGATAGAGGCATGGTCGAGCTCATCAATAAGCAGGTAATCGTTTCGTCCGGTTACAGTGGGGATCACACCCAGGTTGACCTGAAAACCAGTACTGAATACCAGGGCAGCTTCTTTGTGCACGAATTCGGCAAGCTTTTTTTCCAGCTCCACATGAATATCGAGCGTTCCATTCAGAAACCTGGAACCGGCACAGCCTGTTCCATATTTTTCTGTTGCTTTAATTGCAGCTTCCTTGATGGCCGGATGATTTGTAAGCCCCATGTAACTGTTCGAACCGAACATCAGCACTCTTTTCCCCTTAATGGTAACAGTAGTGTCCTGATCCGATTCAATCATCCTGAAGAAAGGATAGATCCCCATCCTTTCCACTTTCTGCGGATCAGTATAATGAGAAAATTTCCTCTGAAGGATCCTCATAATTTCGAATTTGTATAATAAAACATGTAAATATAGACTAATTTTCAGATATTCCTGTCGGCAAATTCTCTTCCTAACTTGAGAGAGGCAAGATTTTTTTCAATTACCGTTTCCCCTTTGTTCCTGAAAATAAAGCGGATTGCATCCTCAAATTTACCATATGCAAGCCCGAGGAAAGGAGATGCAGCGCCGAGAATGACCATATTGGCCGACCTTGCCGATCCTGCTTCTTTCGCAAGGGTATCGGCATCCAGGGCTACATGATGGGCCAGCTTATTTATTTCGGCCATGACTTTTTCCATTTCAGGATAATTCGGAATATTATTGAAAGGGGTGGTATTGGTAACCAACCATCCCTGCTCAGGAGAGAGGTAAGCAAGATACCTGAGCGACTCAAGAGGTTCCACCGAAATGATCAGGTCAGCCTGTCCGAAAGGAATAAGGTCTGAAGCTATCTCGTCGTGCGAGATCCTCAGGTTTGACATTACATCCCCTCCTCTCTGGCTCATACCATGGACTTCGGATTGCTTCAGGAACATTTTCTCCTGAAGAGCTGCGTAACCGATAACCGATGCGATGGAAATAATCCCCTGTCCTCCGACCCCGGCTAAGATAATATCCTTTTTCATTTTGGAATAATTATGCTTTTATTTGAATTTTTGTCTCATACGCTGGTCGATTGACACAATGCATTCCCTTCGGGGAATAATAACTGATACGCCGTTATAGTCTATCTCTTCCTGAATGACCTTCACATTTTCCTCATGGTATTTTTTAAGCGGCCTGATGACCCTGATGTGGGCTTCTTCCACGCCCAGCGCTTTGCATATGTTCTCAAGCCTTCCCGACCCTGCCGAATTCTGTCCGCCTGTCATCGCAGTTGTATCATTATCAAGGATGAAAACGGTAACCGGAGATTTGTCATTTACAGCATCGAGCAGCCCGGTAATTCCGCTATGGGTGAATGTTGAATCCCCAATCACGGCCACTGACGGAAGAAGTCCGGCATCTGCTGCACCTTTGGCCATCGTGATGGATGCTCCCATATCGACGCAGCTGTTGATTGCCTCGTAGGGAGGGAGGGCGCCGAGTGTATAGCACCCAATGTCGGAAAAAACCCTTCCTTTTGACAGGGGAGCAAGAACTTCGTTCAGTGCTTTGTATGAATCGATATGAGGACAACCGGCACAGAGCTGGGGCGGACGACCAACCATGAGGGAAGGCACGGGCAGGCCTTTTGTATCGGGAAATCCCAGCGCAACGGCCAGGATATTCGGATTAAGTTCCCCTGTTCTCGGGATTGTGCCGTCGAACCTGCCTCTTATTTTTTTTCCGCCCGGGATATACCCTCGGATCAATTCTTCTATCATGGGATACCCGTCCTCAAGGATCAGGATCTCCTGACATTCGTCAATAAGTTTTTCAACCAGTTTGCGGGGCATAGGGTATTGTCCGATCTTAAGCACCGGATAAGGAATGCTATGGTTCGGATAGTTTTCCATCAGGTAATTTATGGCTATCCCTGAAACTAGTATACCCATTGATTTATCAGGACCATCAGTATACGAGTTGAAGGGTGACTTCTCCGATTCCTCGATAAAATACTGATGGGCAGCTAAAAGGTTTGTATAGCGTTTTCTGGCAATTGCCGGTAAAAGTACAAACTGCCTCAGGTCGGAAGGAAGGTGCATGGTATTCTGGTCACGGCACTCGATACGCTGAACACCTGAACGGGAATGGGCCATACGCGTAGTGATCCGCAGAAGAACAGGAATTTTGTATTTTTCCGAAAAATCAAAACCGTAATGAACCATATCATAGGCTTCCTGCTGGCTCGAAGGTTCAAGAATAGGTACCAGAGCAAATTTCCCGTAGAATCTTGAATCCTGCTCATTCTGGGAAGAATGCATCGAAGGATCATCGGCCGATACGACTATAAGCCCTCCGTTTGCCCCAGTGATAGCAGAATTGATGAAAGGGTCGGCAGCAACATTAAGCCCAACATGTTTCATGCAAACCATGGCTCGTTTGCCGGCATAAGACATACCAAGAGCTGCCTCCATGGCTGTCTTTTCATTTGATGACCATGAACAATGGACATTCTTTTCTTTTGCAGCTTTTGAATGCTGAACAAATTCAGTGATTTCAGTTGAAGGAGTCCCGGGGTATGCATAAATCCCGCTGAGACCCGCGTCCAGTGCACCCAGAGCGATTGCCTCATCGCCTAGTAATAAGAGCTTATTTGCCATGACAGTGTTATGAAAGTATCAAAGCAAAAATAACAATTTTTTCATTCAACGTTTCCTTTTTTAACTCATACATTTTGTATACTTTTGAGGCAATTTCATTTTCAACTCCAGACACTACAGAATGACTATACGGAATTTGTTGCTTCTCGCCTTGTTAAGCCTTATTTTCTTCCTTTCAGCTCAATTCAGCTCCACTGCCCAAAATGCGATCATCCGCGGTTTTGTGTATGAGAAAGAAAGCGGGGAACCCGCCCTTTACACCAATGTGTACCTGTACAAGACCACCTTTGGCGCTACCACCGACCAGAACGGCTTCTTCACCATCTCCAAAATCCCTGCAGGGGATTATATACTTATGGTTACCTATATTGGCTTCGATACTCTGAAGATCCCGATAAAAGTTCAGAAGAATGACCTTTTTACTAAAAAATTATACCTCAGCAAGTCTACTTTCGAGCTGATGGAAGTAAGCGTTTCTGCATACAAACAGGATAAAACGACCCAGACCCAGACATCCGTCATTAAAATAAGCCCCAAGGAAATCACCCAGATCCCCACAATAGGCGGCCAGCCTGACCTTGCCCAGTACCTGCAGGTACTTCCCGGCGTAATTTTTTCTGGTGACCAGGGAGGTCAGTTGTATATCCGCGGCGGCCCTCCGATCCAGAACAAGGTTATGCTTGACGGGATGATCATTTATAATCCATTCCATTCGATAGGATTGTTCTCAGTTTTCGATGTTGACATTCTCAAAAGCGTTGATGTCTATACAGGAGGTTTTAATGCGGAATACGGAGGTAGGATCTCATCGGTTATGGACATCACAACCCGCGATGGGAACAAGAACCGATGGGGCGGTAAGGTTGACGTGAGTACATTCGGCGCAAAAGCTCTTGTTGAAGGCCCTATTGCAAAAGCCAAAACTGAAAACGATGCCTCAGCTTCGCTTGTTTTTTCTGTCAAAGGTTCCTACCTCGAACAAAGCAGCAAGATTTTTTACCAGTATATAAACGAAAACGGTCTTCCTTACAACTATCTCGATATTTACGGCAAGATTTCAATTAATGCCCCAAATGGCAGTAAAGTAAACCTTTACGGTTTTGATTTCAATGACAAGGTTCAGTACCAGGTCTTGCAGGATTATAACTGGAAATCTTACGGGGGCGGATTGAATTTTGTGGCAATCCCCGGCAAATCGGCAGTTCTTCTCGAAGGGCATATGGCATATTCCTATTACAGGGTCGATATGGCCGAGGTCGGCAAATCACCGCGTTCAAGCAGCATTGGAGGTTTTAATGTAGGCCTTGACTTTACTTATTTCTTCGGCAAGAGTTCACTCAGGTACGGACTTGAAGGTTCAGGATATCATACCGTTCTCAGCTTCTTCAACAGCATCAACCGAAACATCAATTATGACCAGAATACGACTGAGGCTTCGGCATATGCCAAATACAAATGGATGTTCGGAAAATTCATCATTGAACCTGGCCTGAGGCTGCAGTATTATGCTACTCTTTCGAATGTCAGGCTTGAACCCAGGCTTGCTGTTAAATACAATATGCTTCCTGCATTCCGTCTTAAACTTGCAGCAGGCATGTACTCCCAGGACCTTATCAGCACGACATACAGCCAGGATGTGGTAAGCCTTTTCACCGGTTACCTTGCTGCACCCCAGAACCTCCAGAAAGATTTCATGGGGCAGAAAGTCAATACACGACTGCAGCTTTGTAACCAGGTCGTTCTCGGATTTGAATGGGACATCCTGAAAAACCTGAACCTTAACGTTGAGGGGTATTACAAATATTATCCGCAGCTGACGACCATGAACCGTAACAAACTCTATGACGACTCTCCGGAAAATGCAAGTAAACCCGATTATTATAAAAAAGACTTCATTCTTGAGACCGGCGATGCCGAAGGAGTGGATGTGTCTTTAAAATACCAGCTTTCGAAGCTCAGCATCTGGGTTACCTATTCACTTTGTTATGTCCATTTATACGATGGAGTGATGCATTATGTGCCTGTTTGGGACAGGAGGAATAATCTGAATATTATTGCAACTTACCTGTTCGGCAAAAAGAATACCTGGGAGCTTGACGCCAGGTATAATTTTGGATCGGGATTCCCTTTCACACAAACCCAGGGCTTTTACGAACAGCTTACCTTCGGGGATATGGGAGGCAACTATACCACAAACAACGGAGACCTCGGCACTCTTTACGGTGATTACAACAAAGGCAGGCTTCCCAGTTACAGCAGGCTGGACCTGAGCCTTAAAAAGACCTGGTTCTTTGGAAAGAATATAAAGCTTGATGCCACGGTGAGTTTAACTAATGCCCTCAACCAGCAAAACATTTTCTACTTCGACCGCGTTTCGTATACACAGGTAAACCAATTACCGATCATGCCCAGCGTCGGAATCAGTCTCACATTCTGACCTGGACCATAAACCGATTCTCTTATGAAAATCCTTAAGGTCATCACAATCCTGGCTTTGATGACTATCCTTGTTTTACCCGGATGTCAGAAGGACAGCACAACGATACCATCAGGCGATTCAAGATCGGCATTCCTTGGGAACTGGGGAGGCAGCGATACCGAACTCAAATTCTATTATAATGCCGTCATCACTGCCGACACGACCTCCTCCAACGGGGTTCTGATACGGAATTTCGGAGGAATAGGCAACTCATATCCTCCTGCAAAAGCAAGGGTATCGGGTAACACAATCACTCTCAACCTTGACCAGGTTGTTGGTGACGGACTTATCCTAAACGGTTCGGGAGTTATCTCAGGGACCACTGTGATCAACTGGAAATACACTCTTTTTGATGGTGCTACCCTCAGGAAGTTCACATCGGTGTTCACCAGGCGCTAATCTTTCCCGGCAGCGGGGGTCCTGAGCCTGTTCAACCTGACCATCACAGTATCATATATCCTGGTAAATACCTTAGGATCCTGTTCATAATACTCCAAATTCCGTTTAAACTGTGCCGGGTTCACCCTGTATTTCAGAAAGAGCTTACGGTAAGCTTCCTGGTTCCATTTTCTCTCCTGTTCTCCTTTGTTCCTGAGGATCGCAATTCCGCCCTCAAGCAAATGAACATCAACAAGCAGGGAAGCCATCTTTTTTTCAGGAATGACAGAGTCGGCAGGAAGCGCATCCTCCTTTTCCCGGTTCACTGCCGGGGGGCCGCATGAAGTAAAACAAACAAGCAATCCAAATGCTGCGAAAGCAATCAAATGCTTCATTATTTCTTCCTTTCCTGGTATTCCTTATTTATAGCACCGATCACGGTGGGGGTAATATCCAGGCTGTCGTTTGCTATCAGGACCTCGCCGTCGCTTTTAAATCCAATGATATAATCAAACCTGTAGGTCTTGTTGAACCTCTTCAGAAAATTCTGCAGTGAATCGGTTAACCTGGTATTCATCGCAATCTGCTGCTGAGTCATCATCTGGGAATACTGATCTTTCTTTTCCATCAGTTTTTGCTGCCTCTGCATCAGGATCTCATAGATCTGCTTCGCTTTATCTTCAGAGATTGCCTTTTCCTGAACTTTCTGCTGGAAGTCAGCGCCGTCTTTTTGCAGACTTTCTTCATCTTTTTTCAGTTCCGACTGAAGCTTGTTGACCGTAACTTCAAGGTCTTTTCTCAGGTTCCTGATCAGCTCATATTTTATATTAAGCGTATCAAGGTTGAGATAGACAACAGAGATGGCCTTGCCTTTTGAGTTTTGAACAGATACCGGGAGCTGAGCCGTTGATTCCTTCTTTGAAAGGACAATGATATACAAAACGATAAGACCTGCAAGAACGATAAGCCCCAGCAGTGTGTTGACTGTAAAAACAAAGAAAGGATGTTTCGGATGTGAATGTTCATCAGCCGCTTTTGGGGAGTCAATACCCGGATTCTCCTGAATTTCTTCAGGTTTGTTTAAAATTTCTTCCTGCATAAGTGATGTTTTAATTACCTAATTCTGACATGAATTTGATGCGCATGAGCCGGATCTCTTCTTCAGTGAATTCATCTTCCCCGAGTTCCCTCTGGGCTTCATCGATAGAGTCCGATTCTGCTTTGCGAAAGTACTCGAAAATTTCTTCCTGGTGATAGGGGTCAACCACTTCGTCGATATAATAATCGAGATCGATCTTGGTGCCAGATCCTACGATGCTCTCAATCTCGCTTAAAAGTTCTCCGAAACTGAGATTCTTGGCAAGAGCAATGTCTTCCAGCGCTATTTTACGGTCGATACTGCGGATGATATACACCTTGATGCCCGACTTGTTGACAACCGATTTCACGACCATGTCCATGGGACGGATGATCTCGTTTTCCTCAACATATTCTTTAATAAGATCAAGGAAAGGCTTGCCGTACTTATGCGCCTTTCCGCTACCAACGCCGGTGATCTGCTTTAGTTCTTCGGGATTGATCGGATACTGTATGGACATATCCTCAAGGGATGGGTCCTGGAAAATCACGAAGGGCGGAAGTTTTTCCTTTCTTGCAATTTCCTTCCTCAGGTCCTTGAGCAGGGCAAACAAAGTCTTATCGGCGGTAGAGCTTTTAGATCCCATGGCTTCCATCAGATCCTCTTCCTCGGGGTTTTCATAATCCCGGTCATCCATAAGCATCATGGAATAGGGATTTTTGAGGAACTCGATGCCTTCCGGACTGACTTTCAGAAGTCCGTAATTCTCGATGTCTTTGGAAAGCAGCCTTTCGATCAGGGCCTGCCTGATCACGGCATTCCAGAATTTCTCTTCTTTTGCGGCTCCCTTGCCGAATTCAGCGAGTTTGTTATGCTTGTATGACTTGATGGTGGCCGAATTCTTGCCGATGATGATATTGATTACATGCTTGTTCTTAAACTGCTGTTTTACAGCGAGAACCGTCTCAAGCACAAGCTGGACATATTGCTTACCTTCAAATTTCTTTTTCGGATGCATGCAGTTGTCACAATTCTGGCAGTTCTCTTCGCGGAAAATCTCCCCGAAATAATGTAGCAGCTGTTTGCGGCGGCATACTGAGGATTCACTGTAGCCCACGGTTTCGAGAAGAAGCTGCTTGGCGATCTCCTGCTCTGCCACTGATTTGCCTTTCAGGAATTTTTCAAGCTTTTGAATATCTTCATAGGCATAAAAGGCGATGCAATTGCCTTCCCCGTCGTCTCTTCCGGCCCGGCCGGTTTCCTGATAGTAACCCTCAAGGCTCTTTGGCATGTCGTTATGGATCACATACCTGACATCGGGCTTGTCAATACCCATTCCGAAGGCGATGGTGGCAACGATCACATCCACCTCTTCCATCAGGAATTTATCCTGGTTCATCCGGCGGGTCGAGGCATCAAGGCCTGCATGATACGGCAGGGCTTTGATCCCATTGACGACAAGGGTGTCGGCAAGTTCCTCCACCTTTTTCCGGCTCAGACAGTATACGATCCCTGATTTGCCGGCATGCCCCTTTATATACTTTATAATATCCTTGGAAGAATTCTTGGTCTTTGCCCTTACCTCATAATACAGGTTTGGCCTGTTAAACGATGCCTTGAAAACCGTGGCATCCATCATATTCAGGTTTTTCTGGATATCCTGCTGAACCTTGGGAGTGGCGGTTGCCGTCAGAGCGATAACCGGCACATCCTGCCCGATGGCATTGATGATCGGCCTCAGCCTCCTGTATTCAGGCCTGAAGTCATGGCCCCATTCAGAGATGCAATGGGCTTCATCAATTGCATAGAAAGATATGGTAATATTCTTGAGGAAATCAATGTTTTCTTCTTTCGTGATAGTCTCAGGGGCCACGTACAGGAGCTTTGTCTTGCCCCTGGTAACATCCTTCTTTACCTGGGTGATCTCCTGCTTGGTGAGTGATGAATTCATGAAATGCGCTACTTCTTCTTCTGTTCCGAAACTCCTCATTGAATCAACCTGATTTTTCATGAGGGCTATGAGTGGGGAAACAATAATAGCTGTACCTGGAAGGACCAGGGCGGGCATTTGATAACATAATGACTTCCCGCCTCCCGTAGGCATTATCACAAATGTATCCTTCTTGTCCAGGACATTTCGTATTATTGTTTCCTGGCTTCCTTTGAAACTATCAAAACCAAAAACCTTCTTTAATACTTCGTGCAGCTTGTATTCGTCTTTGCTTACTGCCATTTCAAAATGATTATTTCGTACTTTTGTATGACGAACCTTGATTATTAATTTTTTAGCTCGTATATACAAATATAAACATAAACATCTCCAATAAACCAAAAAAAATTAAAAAAATTGTGCATTGAAAACAACAAATGCATTGAAAAAGGTTGCAATCCGCACTATTGAGGACGAAGCAGCCGCAATTAAGAATCTTTCAAAATCGGTGAACGACGATTTCCTGCAGTCCGTTCAGCATATTATGAAGTCAAAAGGCAGGGTTGTGGTTACAGGCATAGGAAAAAGTGCAATCATAGGCCAGAAGATCGTTGCTTCATTCAATTCTACGGGCACACCGGCCATCTTCATGCATGCTGCCGATGCGATACATGGAGATCTGGGTATAATCCAGAAAGACGATATTGTCATCTGCATCTCCAAAAGCGGGGAAACCCCGGAGATCAGGGTACTTGTGCCCCTTCTGAAACAGCTTGGCAGCCTGCTTATATCGATGGTAGGCAACACAGCTTCATACCTGGCCCTGCAGTCAGATTTCGTGATCGACACTACCGTAAGTAAAGAAGCCTGCCCCAACAACCTCGCCCCTACATCCAGCACCACGGCCCAGCTGGTAATGGGTGATGCCCTGGCAGTATGCCTGCTTGAAGCAAGAGGGTTTACAGCCGGGGATTTCGCGAAATTTCATCCGGGCGGAGCCCTCGGAAAAAAAATGTACCTGAAAGTCTCTGACCTGTTTGTACGCAACCAGAAACCCCTGGTGTACGAAACCGACGATATCAGGCAAGTGATTGTAGAGATTTCCTCCAAACGCCTGGGAGCAACCGCAGTGCTTAATGGGAACAAACTCACCGGCATCATCACCGACGGGGACCTCAGACGAATGCTCGAAAAGGATCTTGATCTCAGGAATCTCAAGGCAACAGACATTATGTCACCGGCCCCTAAAACCATAAAGCCGTCAACCCTTGTGATCGATGCACTCACCCTGATGCGCAAAAACAATATCACCCAGCTCCTTGTGGTCGATAAATCGGGATACAAAGGAGTTATCCATATTCATGATATTCTGAAAGAAGGCATAATCTGAAAAATCCAATGGGAAAGAAACTTCAGGAATTCAACGAATACAGGGAAAAGATGAATGAACGCATCCTTGACCTGGATAATAAAGTGATAAAGCGGATTTACAATATAGATACGAACGCATACATGGTAGGGGCATTGCCGGTAAAAACCAAGGAAATGCTCGGACTTGTGGCTTCCATGGTGCTTCGCTGTGATGACTGCGTAAAATATCACCTGATCAAATGCCGGGAGCAGAAAGTCAGCAAAGAAGAAATATCGGAGGTTTTTGCCATTGCAACCCTTGTTGGCGGAAGCATCGTAATCCCCCATCTCAGAAGGGCTGTTGAATTCTGGGATGAACTTTCCGAAAATGAAATTCCCGTTTAGGCTGACCATCCGTCAGCAAATACTTTCACCTACTGGCAAGATCCTGCCGGCATTGTTCATTTTTACTGTCTTCTTTGCATTAAACCTGCATTCCCAGGTCACAAAGATCATGGGACATGTGAAAGATGCCAAAACCGGTGAAGCCGTTCCCTTTGCGAATATTGTCATCAAAGGCACGACCCTTGGCACGCTCACCGACTTCAACGGGAATTACTCCCTGGAGTTCAAGGTGAAAGCCGACAGCCTGAAAGCTTCACTGCTTGGCTATTTCGGCCAGGCTAAAAAGATCGTCCTTCACCAGTTCCAGACAATCGATTTTGAACTGCAACCACAACAGTACAACCTGCAGGAAATAGTGGTTCATTACACTGGCAATCCCGCCGATATACTTCTCACCAAAGTGATAGAGCATAAAAAAACCAATATGCTGCAATCATTCGACACTTACCAGTACAATGCTTATACCAAGATAGAGGTTGACGCCAACAATATCAGCGACAAACTTAAAAACCGTAAAATCCTCAAGCCATTCAGCTTTGTCTGGAGTTATGTCGACACCTCAACGATCAACGGAAAATCCTACCTCCCGGTATTAATAACAGAGACTTTATCGGAAGTTTTTTTTCGTAAATCTCCCCGCTCAAAGAAAGAGGTTATCAAGGCAAGCCGTATCTCCGGACTCGAAAATGAAAGTGTTTCACAGTTTCTTGGGAATCTCTCCCAGGAAGTAGACATTTATAAGAACTACATTCTGGTTTTCGAGAAAAATTTCATCAGCCCGATTGCCGATTTCGGCCTGGATTCCTATAAGTATTTTCTTGTGGATTCAGTTTACATCGGTAACAACTGGTGTTACCACCTGATGTTCAAGCCCAGGCGCAAGCAGGAACTGACGTTTACAGGCAATATCTGGATTGCCGATACCAGCTTTGCCGTAAAGAAATTCGACATGCGTATCGCCAGTGATGCCAATCTTAATTTTGTGAATGACCTTGCCGTTGCTCAGGAGTATGAGTGGACCGATAATCGTTTCTGGATGCTTACCAAAGACAAATTCTCTGTCGATTTCAATGTCATTGAGAATACCCGAAAGATGATCGGGTTCTTTGCCCATCGCACAGTGCAGTATTCAGATTTCAAATTCGACAAATCTGAATCAGCCAAGGTCTTCTCAATGCCGTCGAACGTGCTGATCGAGCCTGAAGCAACGAAAAAAGATGAAGCATTTTGGGACAACAACCGGCCTGAAAGGCTGAGCAAGACCGAAAAGGGGATCTATGAGATGGTCGACTCGGTGAAAAGCATGCCTGTTTTCAGAACATATGTGGATGTGATTTACGGAATAACAACCGGCTACCTGAGCTGGGGCAAGTTTGAGCTCGGGCCGTATTTTAAACTCTTCAGCTATAATGGGGTTGAAGGCGCCAGGTTCAGGTTCGGGGGAAGGACTGCCAACAGTTTCAGTAAAATAGTGCAGCTGCAGGGATATCTTGCCTATGGCACACTTGACGGAGAGTTTAAGGGAGGAGCCGATGTGATCTGGATGCTGAAGAAGAACCCCAGGAGGGACCTTACTGCAGGGTACAAATGGGATGTGGAACAGCTCGGACTCAGCCCCAATGCTTTTGCAACCGATAACATCCTTTCATCGCTTTTCCACAGGGGTCCTAACAACAAACTGACGATGGTGAGGGAATACAAAATAGCCTACGAGCATGAATGGTTCAACGGGCTTATAAACACCCTTACTCTGACCCACAGGGAAATGTTCCCACTCGGCATGACCGAATTTGTAGTCTTTCCCGAAGGACTGACAAACCCCGTGTTCATGAACTCTATCTACACTTCCGAAATAAAATTCGACACCAGGCTTTCATGGCGTGAGAAATTCATTGGCGCTGAATTTTACAGGGTTACTTTAAGTTCAAGCTATCCTATCATCCTGATCAGCTTTGCATACGGCATACCCGACGTTTTTAAGAGTGATTACGAGTACCAGAAGCTGCAGGTGAACATACAGCAATGGTTCAATTTTTCAACAATCGGTTACTCAAAATACAAGATCGAGGCCGGCAAGATCTGGGGGACACTGCCTTACAACCTGCTCAGGAACCATGATGGCAACCAGACCTTCCTCTTCGACGAGGATGCCTCCAACCTCATGAATTATTACGAATATGTGAGTGATATGTGGTTCAGCGTATATTTTACACATCATTTTGACGGATTGCTTTTCAACCACATTCCGGGTATCAGGAAATTAAAATGGAGGGAGGTGGTTCATGTTCGCTGTGTTTACGGAACCCTTCAGGAAAAAAATTACCTGTATTCACTGTTCCCTGACCAGATGCGGTCTTTTGGCGGCCAGCCTTACTGGGAGGCAGGTGCAGGGATTGAAAACATATTCAGGATCTTCAGGGTCGATGCTGTATGGCGGCTGACCCATCTGAATGATATCGAAAACCCGAACGCCAATAAGTTTGGACTTTTCGTTTCGATGAACTTCACCTTCTGATGAATTTTCATACTTTTGAAAACCGAATAACAAATTCCTCCATATGATACTTCGTACCGAAAAGATTATAAAGAAATACAGGCAGAGGACTGTAGTCAACGAAGTTTCTGTTGAGCTTAAACAGGGAGAGATTGTTGGTTTGCTGGGCCCCAACGGAGCAGGGAAAACAACATCTTTTTATATTATCGTCGGACTCATCAAGCCCCTGGCCGGGGCGGTTTACCTCGACGACATCAACATCACCAATGAACCAATGTACAAACGTGCCCAAAGAGGGATCAGCTATCTTCCTCAGGAATCCTCGGTATTCAGAAAACTAAGCGTTGAAGACAATATCAGGGCAATCCTCGAATTCACAGGTCTTACAAAAGTCAAGCAGAAAGAAAGGCTTGAAACCCTCCTTGATGAATTCGGCCTTCAGCACGTTCGTAAAAGTGAGGGCATCACTCTTTCGGGAGGTGAGCGCCGCAGGTGCGAGATAGCCCGCTGCCTTGCTGTAGACCCAAAATTTATCCTGCTCGACGAACCCTTTGCCGGCATTGACCCTATTGCCGTCGAAGACATTCAGAACATTGTTTCCCGGCTCAAAGAGAAAAATATCGGTGTGCTCATCACCGACCATAACGTTCATGAAACCCTAACCATTACCGACAGGGCCTACCTTCTTTTCGAAGGCTCTATCCTCCGCGCAGGAACTGCCCGCGAGCTTGCCGACGATCCGCATGTACGCAAAGTCTATTTAGGCGAGAATTTCGAGCTCAGGTAACTTCGTCATTCGTCACTCGTAATTCTCTTATATGCTTCTCTGAAAAATTATCGACAGCAGGAGGTAGAGTAAAATAATCAGTGGGATTGCGTTCAGGGAAAAGAGCAGCAGCAAAACCAGGGACAGGATCAGTAAAATATAGGCTTTCATGTTTTCGGCCCATCCCATGGTTTTGAACTTTATTGAAAAGATCTTAAAATCAGACACTAACAAATAAGAGAAAAACACTGTAAGAATTACTAAAACCCTTGAATTGGCGAAAAAATCCATGAAAAAATCAAGCTTTATCAGGGAATAAATATGGGGTTGCAGAAAAAGCACAAGAGGTATTGAAGCAAAAAAAATCGCATTTGCAGGAACAGGCAACCCAATAAAATTTACGGTCTGCCTTAGGTCGAGATTAAATTTCCCAAGTCTGACCGCTGAACACAAGGGGATCAGGAGTGCAAAATACGGTGTGATGTGCATCCTGTCCAGCGCATTACAGCTTATAGCGCAATTTGCCGATAAAAGATTGAATACGATGATACCCGGGGCGACACCAAAAGAGACCACGTCGGCTAGCGAATCAAGCTGCTTTCCCAGTTCTGATCTGGCATCCAGGAGCCTCGCAAGTGTGCCGTCAAGAAAATCGAAAACGGCCGCAATAAAGATAAAAACTGCAGCCCAAACTACCTGTCCGCTCATCATGGAAGTTATTGAAAGCATACCGCTTCCAAGATTGAGAAGGGTCACAAAATTCGGAATATAATATTTGATCTTCATACATGCAAAATTACATTTTTTAAACTGTAATCGAACGGCATTTCCTTGCCGTTAGAGCAAAAAAATTTTCTATTTTTGCACCCTAACATATAACCAAAGATACTATGAAAAACCTTCACAAACTACTTTTATCCGGAGTTTTTCTTCTTCTTATGAGTACAACAACATTTGCCCAGTTCTCAATATCAGGAGAATTCAGGCCCAGGGCCGAATACAGGGACGGCTATTCCAAACTCAGAGATTCAACCCAGACCGGGTATTTTGATGTTCTAGGACGTACACGTCTCATTTTCGATTACAAAAGTGAAAAATTCACGACCCGGTTCTCGATCCAGCACGCTTATGTATTCGGGGAGAACAATTTTTTCAGCAGCGACACCATCCGCAATAATACAGTCAACATTTTCGAAGCCTGGTTTAAATATGATTTCCTGAACAATTTCTCTATCAGGGTTGGACGTACCGCGCTTTCGTACGATGACCAAAGGCTGATTGGGTACAATAACTGGAGGCCCCAGGGTTCAGCCCACGATATTATCGGGTTTCAGTGGGGCGCACCCAAATGCTCGTACCAGGGAGATTTCAGTTTCGCGGTGAACAATGCTGCTCCCGCAGGAGCATTTCTTTCGAACTACAGCATGAAGAACTACAAATACATGACCTACCTCTGGAACCAGATGAGCTTTTTTAAAGATATGCTGAAGATTTCGCTGATGGGTGTTGTAGATGCATATCAGCTACCCACCCAGTATAAAGAGGTGAAAACGACCCAAACACTTTGGGTGGTAAACGGCACCGATACCGTTGGACATACAACACTAACGACCACCAACCAGGTTCCGATTACCGATCCCAACCAGATCTATGCCAGGTATACTGCAGGCGGCAATGTTTGGTTCAACTGGAAAAACCTGAGTGTATGGGCCGGAGGGTACTACCAGGGCGGACATATCCAGGACGGTCGTGAGGTTTCTGCTACCTTCTGGGGTGCCAACGTATTTTACCAGATCGTAAAACCTTTCAGACTGGGTGCAGGTTACGAGCGCCTGAGCGGAACAAACAATGATCCCACACGTAAAACTGAAGTCGCAAAAAAAGTCAACAGTTTCAATACACTTTACGGAACAGCCCACCAGCTCTATGGTTACATGGATATGTTCAACACCATGCTTGCAACGGTCCCGAATTACCCAGGGCTAAACCAGATCTACGCACGCGGTACGGTAAACTTCAGCAAAGTAACCTCTATTGAGGCAACCTGGAGATATTTCAATTTCACCCAGGAGTACCTCCCCGACGGAACAAAAGTCGGAAAGAACCTCGGTTCGGAACTTGACCTGATGTTCTTATACAAGCCCCTGCCCAATGTCGAGCTCAACGCTGCCTACTGTTACTTCTTCCCCACCTCGACGATGGAGAAGCTGAACGGTTTGAAAAGCGGGGTAAAAGGCTCAGAGTACGTTTACCTTATGATCACCTACAAACCAAAATTCTTTACCACCGAAAAGAAATAACTGATATCTTTGAAACATCCGGCAGGTGCAGGCTTATGGCCTTCTGCCGGATGTTTTTTTTTGCCCTGACAAGACAGGAACATGCCTATTCCCGAATATATTAATATTGCCGATTTCAATTATGAGTTGCCTGCGGATCGCATCGCCCAAAGGCCTCTCAGTATGCGGGATGCGTCACGCCTTTTAGTCTACCGTAACGGAGAGATCTCCGATAATCATTTTGCGTCAATAGCCTCGGTCATTCCCCGTGGAAGTCTCATGGTGTTTAATGATACCAAGGTAGTCAGGGCGCGGCTGAGGTTTGCCAAATCAAGCGGGGGGATGATTGAGATTTTTTGTCTCGAACCAATGACTCCAACGGCCAATCTTCAGCTGGCATTTACCCAAACATTTTCATGTACCTGGAATTGTCTTGTCGGAAACTCTAAAAAATGGAAGGATGAGGTTCTGATAAAACCACTTGGAGAACCTGGCACATGGCTGAAAGCAGAAAGAAAAGCAAACCTGGGGGATGGATGTTTTGAGATAGGGTTCAGCTGGGAGCCTTCATCAAAAACCTTTTCGGAGATCCTTGAAGTCGCTGGCAAGGTTCCTCTCCCACCCTATATTCACAGGGATTCAGATGAAGATGATGCCAGCCGTTACCAGACCATGTTCGCATCCAATGAAGGTTCAGTTGCAGCCCCCACTGCAGGCTTGCATTTCACCGGAACCACGATTGAAAACCTGCTTAAACATGATTGCAGGATAGACAAGGTGACACTGCATGTCGGACTGGGAACTTTCAGGCCGGTGAGCGTTGCCGACATCAGGGAACACAGGATGCACAGCGAGCTCATCAATGTAAGCCTCTCCACCTTGAAAAATCTTAGAAATTCAATTGACCATCCGTTAATAGCTGTTGGCACCACATCCGCACGTACGCTTGAAAGCCTCTACTGGATGGGGGTCAAGGCACTCCAACATCCGCAGTCAGTAATAAACAAAGTTGAACAGTGGGAACCGTATGAGACAGATTCCTCTTTCCTTCCAACCACAGCTGAATCACTTGACGCACTAATCCTGCATCTTGCATCCCGCAACCTGAAAGAGATTTGGGGAAGCACATGCCTTATCATAGTCCCTGGGTATAAATTCAGACTGGTTACCGGCCTTGTAACCAATTTTCATATGCCCCAGAGCACTCTCCTTTTGCTTGTAGCGGCATTTGCGGGAAATGGCTGGAAAGATGTCTACAAACACGCCCTGGATAAAGGTTATCGCTTCCTAAGCTACGGAGATGCCTGCATATTTTTACAAAAATAATATGCGTAACTATTTTTTCTTTGTGTACATTTGTGATTCAAACACAGGAAATCATGACTTTAGGTATATTATTGATATTCGGCCTTGGCACCCAGGAAATCATGCTCATCGCCCTGATCGTCCTCCTGCTTTTCGGCGGGTCCAAGATCCCCGAACTGATGAAAGGTATCGGTAAAGGCGTAAAAAGTTTCAAAGACGGCATGTCGGGGATTGAAGAAGAACTGAAATCCGAGCCTAAGAAAGACGCGGCTTCAGAAAAACCCCTGGAGAAGAAATAATTCAGGAAACTTTCCTTTTTAAAGCATCTATGATACAGTTAAACTGTATAACATAGATGCTTTTTTCTTTATATCTTCACACTGATTATTGTGAATGATTTAACAATAATTGGAAACAGTCTGAATATAAATTTTAAGAATATTCATGAATCGCTTTGATATCACCATATAAAAATATATATCTTTGTCGATATTTGCACAGAACCCCAATTATTCCTCAATAATATGAAAAAGCTACTGATCCTTGGCGCAGGTACCGGCGGTACGATTATGGCAAACAAAATGCGAAAACTTCTGGAGCGTGACGAATGGGAGATCACCATCGTTGACCAGTACAAAACCCATTATTACCAGCCGGGTTTTTTGTTCATGCCTTTCGGCTATTACAACAAGCATGATGTTGTCAAACCAAAAACAAATTTCATCCCGTTTGGTGTCAATGTGATCTTTCAGGAGATCGAGCTAATCGAAGCCGCCGAAAACAAGGTACATCTAAAAGATGGCAGCGTGCTGAGGTATGATTTTCTGATCATAGCAACGGGTACCCGCACCGCGCCTGAAGAAACTCCCGGACTTAAAGGACCACTGTGGCATAAGCAGATCTTCGATTTTTATACGTATGAAGGCGCAGCTGCACTGGCTGATTTTTTTAAAACATGGAAAGGCAGGGAACTGGTGCTGAACATTGCCGATATGCCTATTAAATGTCCGGTAGCCCCCCTTGAATTCGTGATGTTTGCCGATGCTTTCTTTGTTGAACGAGGCTTACGTAATGATGTTAACATCACCTATGTTACTCCGATGTCGGGTGCTTTTACAAAACCACGTGCTTCAAAGGTGCTGGGAGAACTGCTGGTACAGAAAAATATTAATATCGTTCCGGATTTCTATATGGAAAAGGTCGACAATGAGAAGAAGACCATCGTTTCTTACGACGAAAGGGAGATCCCGTTTGACTGCCTCATCACAGTTCCTGTGCATAAAGGAGATGCTGTTATCGGGCGAAGCGGGTTGGGAGATGAAATGGATTTTGTGAAAGCCGACAAATACACTTTACAGCAGGTTCAGTTCCCAAATGTATTCGTGATCGGGGATGCAGGCAACTTCCCGACTTCCAAAGCCGGGTCGGTGGTGCATTTCCAGGCAGATGTACTGACTGAAAATTTGATGTGCGCAATTGAGAACCGACCGCTTACAGACAAGTTTGACGGTCATTCGAATTGCTATATTGAAACCGGTTTTGGCAAGGGAGCACTTATCGATTTCAACTACGATACGGAACCTCTTCCCGGTTCTTTCCCGTTTCCCGGTATCGGTCCATTCGGACTTCTCAAGGAAACCCGCACAAACCATTATGGTAAGCTGATGTTCCGATGGATATACTGGCATATCCTGCTTAAAGGAAAAGAGATGCCCATCGATTCAAAAATGACAATGGCCGGCAAAAAAATGTAATCCCCTGAGTTATGGCTGAAAAAGAATTACAGGAGCAGTTGAACCAGCTCCAGCAGAAAATGGATATACTTCTCGAGTATGTTTCCATCCAGAACCAGAAGAGGGAGGAAATCGACGATTTCATCGAAGATGCCGGTATTGTGGTAAAGGATGTTGTAAAACAAACTTCGGTGATGCTTGATAAGTCCCAGGTTGAATTCGACCATTGCGGACTGACATGCCTGCTGATAAAAGTTCTTCAGAATATCAACACCTTCCACGAAATGTTCGAGATGATGGAAAGCGCAAAGGATTTCATGAAGGATGTGACTCCTATTCTGCACCAGGTAGGCCTGGATGCGGTAAACAAAATGAACGAACTTGACAGCAGGGGTTACTTTGAGTATATCAGGGAATTGGGTAATTTCGTGGATAAATGGATACAGGTATTTACAAAGGAAGATCTGCTGCGATTGCAGAATAATCTTGAAAATATTGCAGGGATTGTCCGCAATTTATCAGATCCAGCCCTTATGCAAAGCCTTAACAATATGACAAAAGCCCTTGCCGAAGTTAAACCCGACGAAAAGCTCGACAATAAGTCGCTGCTAGGATTATTCAAACAGCTCAATTCGCCTGAAGTCAGGAAGTCTCTCTCATACTCACTCAGGCTGGTACAGGCGATGAATAAATGATGCAGGATGCAGGATACAGGATGCAGGATGCAGGATACAGGATGCAGGATGCA
>JBAXLI010000026.1:0-51644 GCA_037134895.1 Bacteroidota bacterium | reverse complement strand
CATCATTACCTGATCCAGCATACCACCGGCTCGGGGAAATCGTACGAGATCGGCTTGGGGTGGGGCTTGAACAGACCAAGGGGGTGGTGAACAGCGTGGGGGCGACTTCGGGGTGATCATCGACGAGGTTCACAGCTCCCAAACCGGCGAGACGTCGAAACACCTGAAAAAGACGATCTCCAAGGGGAAAGTGGTGAGGAGGAGTACATAAGACCTTAGACCCGTTGCTTCTGAGTTGGATTAATCATTTTTCATTTTATGAGTCTTTAAACCCATCGAATTCGAGGTTTTTAAATTTTTTTGTATCACTTTTCGGGGTTTGGCGGATTAAGGGAAAAGACTATATATGATTATGGATACCAGAAAATCCTCTACACTGTTTAACTCGGTTAAGGAAATTATTGTTAACGCAAAGCAGAATGCCTTTCGCAGCAACAATTCCATCCTGCTTAATATGTACTGGGACATCGGCAAACTGATCGTGAATGAAGAACAACAAGGGAAAGCTTTTCCAATTCGTGACGCGCTGCGTCCTGAATTGAGCTGGACTCATTAGCAGCAGATTGTAACCGATACTTCAGATTTTTATATCGACCTGGTTTTTTATAATTTTTTCCTGAAGTGCTTTGTACTGATAGACTTAAAAACCGATAAACTTGGCCATGCAGATATTGGGCAGATGGATATGTATGTGAGGATGTATAACGATCTGAAAAAGACGGATGGCGATAATCCTGCAATCGGACTGATTCTTTGCACCGAAAAAGACGAAACCATTGTCAGGTACAGTGTACTGGCTGAAAACAAAAAGCTGTTTGCCAGCAAGTACCGCTTGTATTTGCCAAATGAAGAAGAATTGAAACAATTGATTGAGCGAGACCGGATCAGGTTTGATGTAGAAAATAATTCCTAAATCATTTTTTTCAAAAAGTGAAAATCCGGGAATGCATTTTTCCCATGATTTATTTTGAATCAAATTCCGGCTTGAACCTTGAACACAGGGAACTCTACCTGAAAAACCGCCGCCCCCTCATCCGCCGGTTAAAATATTCATTAAAAAACGAGAATTCCATCGATATGGCGCTGTTCCTGAACTGAATCCCGCTGCTGACGATGGAACTGAAAAACCAGCTGTGACCACGGGCTCGGGGAAATCGTACGAGATCGGCGGCGGTCGAAACACCTGAAAAAGACGATTTACAAAGGTGAACGCGTCGAGAAGGAGGATGAGGATGAGGAGCTGTCCGATTATAAAGATATCATCAGGAAGGAGATCCGCAACCGCGGGCGGCAGTAATATGTGAGTTCTTTAAAATAAAAATTTTCATATATTTGTATGGAAGATATTTATAAGAAGCAAATCTGCATTCAATAAAAGCGTACCATGAAAACTTTAAGGCATTTCTGCCTTCTCCTGACCGGTATACTGCTTGTCGCTCTCACTGCCTGTAAAAAAAACGATTCAGATCAGGGAAATACGAACATCAGTCAGGGAAACAGGGTGACTTCCATCGCAAATGTCTGGAACGGAACAATAAACACCATCAGGCAATTTCATTACTCGGGTGATATGCTCGATAGTATTACCTACCAGGGTAATCTTGATCATTCCTATTATGTATGGCGTAATTCGTATGCCGGTGGTTCGTTAAAGAAAGTAAGTTTATATCAGCTGGCTGACCAGAAATTCAAACCTCTGGCTCATTTTATTGTGCTTGAATATGCAAATGGGGTTCCTGTCAAGCTGGAACTTGAGAATTACAACAATCAGGATACGGTTGTTGTAAGAATTATTTTCAGATATACGTATAATTCCCAGGGACTTATTACGGGGTTCAGCAAGTCTTACCTGGAAGGATCGAGTGAAACACCTTTCTCGCAGACCGATATCACTTATGATGTTAATCTGCGGAAACAGCTGCGTACATACTCAATACCAAATCCAACGGGTGGAATAATGAGAGACGATTACACCTGGTCAGGGAATGAGCTGGCCGGCAATGTAAAAACCTATGTAAACAACTCCGATTCGACAAATTATCGAAAGTACGCCTACTTATATGAGAACAACAGAGTCGGTTCGTATACTTTTTACGAGGGGCGATCACATAGCTGGGAGCAGATATATACAACAACCTATACATATAATGGCGACGGGAATATCTCAGAGGAGATCATTACTCCTTCTTCCAGTGCAAACGGTGTGGTCACCGATCTTAAATATACCTACACACAGGGGATACCGCTATACAGGTCATTTATCCTTGTTTCGAATCCCGAATGGCCGCTCGATAGTCCTGTAATTCCATCAGCACCCTGATTTTCTTATATGAATGGATCAAATGATATTCAGTCCTTTCAGTTTTGCCGAACGGGTCGCATCACTTATCAGGTTGTACTTACCACTGATCCGTCTTTGACCATAACTTAACACAGGAAAAGCGATAATTTCCTGCCAACTCAAATTGCATACTTAAACGTTAAAAATGATATTATGAAGTATTTGAAAATCGTATTGTTCAGCTTGTTTATGATACCCGCCGGCTTTGGAATATCCTGCCCGTACAATCTCACACTTTCAACCCAGGCCGAAATCGATCAGTTCCAAAGTAATTATCCGGGGTGTACCATGATTTACGGCAATTTGAATATCAGCGGTACTGATATTACTAATCTCGATGGTTTAAGTGTTCTGGTTTCAATAGAAAATGACCTGGATATCGAATCAAATAGTGTACTGATGAACATTTCAGGACTGTCAAATATTAAGAAAATCGGAGGCCGACTCTAAATGGCCATCTGTATCTCAATGGCAATGATTCTCTTAAAAGCCTTCAGGGGATTGATCATATCGTATCAGCTTCAATTAATTCTCTCACAATTACGAACAACCCTAAGCTTACGAACTGCGCAGTGAACAGCATTTGTAGTTATTTGTTAAATCCTGGTGGAACAATCGATATAGGGAATAACTGTACAGGATGTAACACAACGGATGAAATAAAAACTAACTGCAATGTGAACACAAATGACATCCCCGATTTGACAAAGTTCAGGGTATACCCGCTGCCTGCGAATGACCTGATCAATATTGAGATAAACGATGGGGCGCCTGTTCATTCAATGCAGCTCCGGGATATCAATGGCAAAATGATTATCGATAACAACATCACGACTTCCAAAACCATGCTTGATATTGGTGAGCTGCCCGGTGGTATATATCTTATGAAGATTACATCAGGCAATGACACCCGTGTTTGTAAAATCATCAAACTTTGACTGGCTTACAATTTAATCCGCCACGTTCGAGAAGTGATATGATGGATGCCGTTTTTAATCCTGCGTTATGAGAATTTTCAAATAGGTTTTTTACTCCAGTAATCCGGGTTTAAGTCCCTGACCGTGAAAATTCTGTATCTTTGTATTACTGCTTGCATAAATGAAAAAGATACTCCCGGATATGGGATCTGGCTTAAAAATATCAATCCGTTTTTTTGACGATAAGGAAGTCCGGGCTGTTTGGGATGATGAAAATTCCAAATGGTGGTTTTCTGTTCTCGATATAGTAGCAGTGCTTACCGGCCACGAAGATTATAATAAAGTCCGCAACTATTGGAAATACCTGAAATCCAAATTAAAAAAAGAAGGAAATGAACTGGGTAGTGTCACTACCCAGATGAAATTGAAATCGCCCGATGGAAAAATGAGGCTTTCAAATCTGCTTGATTATAACGGCATTATTGAGCTCGGCAAACAATTTCCCGGGAAAAAAGCAAACCGGTTTATTGAATGGTTTACATTCAGCGACGAAAGCATAGACGGAAAAAGTAAAACAAAAGCATATGCCCTGTTTGACAGTTCGTTTATTGACCACATAGAAGTGTGGACAGCCAAAGGATTGCAGCAAATTCATGCCTACCTGTTTGGCGGACTGTATAAGTTTGCCGGACAAATAAGACAAAAAAATATTTCTAAAGGCGGATTTCAGTTTGCAGTATCGCACTTCCTCGGGAATACCCTGATGAAGATTGAACGAATGCCCGAAAACACCTTCGACGAAATTGTTGATAAATACATCGAAATGAACATTGCCCACCCGTTCATGGAAGGTAACGGAAGAAGTACCAGAATCTGGCTGGATCTGATCCTGAAGAAAAAACTAAAAAAATGCATTGACTGGAGCAGGATAAGTAAAAAAGATTACCTGAATGCAATGATGAAAAGCCCTACCGACAGTACTACTCTGAAAAAACTCATGAAGAGTGCTTTAACAAACCAAATAAACAGCCGGGAAATGTTTATGAAAGGGATTGATTACTCCTATTACTACGAGGAATAATTGAATTAAGAAAGAGGATCATCGGTGGAGAGCAACGTAGCCTTATTTAATCAATGCTTATGTGAGAATCTGACCATGGATTCTATAATAATTCCTGCCAGAACACCTGTGGCATATGCCAGGATATCCATCCAGGAAAATGAAAATCCAAGAAGGAGATGGCCGATAGAGGTGCTTCTGATGGCATCGATCCAGGGGGCGTGATAAAGCTGGCTGATTTCGTCCAGAACGGAGGTGAGAAATGCCAAACCGGCTATTTTCATGGTTGTTGCCCTGGGCAGGATCAGTCCCCATAAAACAAATGCTGCCAGAGCCCATAAGGCATCGCCGGGATATTTTCCAAGAGAGGAGGGAAGAATCCAGGGATATTTACGCGAAACAATTCCTGCCGCGATCACGAGAAGCAGGATCAGGATTTGCAGTGCTCTGTTCCGTTGGATAGTATTTCTTGTTGTCATCTCCAGTGTTGTTAACGCAGATCCTTATCCGTTTAAAACCACAAAATAAGGTAAAATCACCCATTGCTCAGCGGGCTGTATTGATCAGGAGCACGCTTCCGAGGATGATGACGAAGCTGAAGACCTGAAGTAGGCTCATATGCTCGCCGGCAAAAACGACGCCCAGCAGAATGGCGACCAGGGAACTGGGCAGCCATTTCTCGGCCCAGATCACCGCTCCAGTGCCCCCAAGCAACATAAGCATTCCGGTCACTGCAGCTATCCTGATCTGTTGCGGGCTGCCAATCCCTTCTTTTGTGATGATGCACCATCCCAGCAGCAAAGCCCCTGCAATTATAAAACGAAAAGCCCCTATCATCATGGGAGGGATCTGCTGCACGGCCACTTGAATGAAGAAGTAGGTGGAGCCCCACACGATGTAAACTATTGCGAATGCCAGGATAACCATCATTAAGGGTGCCTTTCTCGTTTCCCTGCTCATCCCGGTCTTTTTATCCGTCATTGAATTCATTCCCCGGCTACTGATTGCTCTTCACCAGCAGGTAATACGGGTATACCGAGTGGTTTTCCCAGGCCTGGAAATGGAGGGTGTCCTGGGGGAAGACTTTGTAGTATTCAGCATCGGGGAACAGGGGAACGAGGTCGCCGCAACGCTCGAAATCGAACGTTTGCAGTAAAGTGGGCTCGACGTATCCGGGCATTGCTTTAATTACCCTGGGATACACGTTTTCATGGATGATGGCCAGTACTTGTTTGATGATCTCCGGTCCTGCGGCTAAAAACTGCTTGTAGGTGGCATCGAATTTAGGTCCGGCCGGGTAATTGATACTGGCCAGGAATCCTTTCATGTCATAAAACGGGCTGATTTTGGGGAAATCAATAGCGGTCTGAAATGTAAGACCGATGCAGGGAACCCAGTCCAGCACGTTGTTTACCGACATCGCCCATCCGCTGGTATTGATCTTCTGATAATCGTAAGCATACAGGAGGTTTCCTGTCTTTGGCGCCGCAATTAAATATGATTTTAAACGAAAGTCGGATGGCAGTTTGCCGTCTTTTTGCAGATAACGGATATACGATGTGGCGAGAAATCCTATGCCGCTTCCCTGGCTGTGCCCGAGAAGAATAAAATCGCGGATGCCTTTAGCGTACTGCTCTTTGATCTGGCTCAGGAGTTCATCAGAGATGTGCGCAAGACCTAGCAGCATGCCAAGATGTACTGCAGCGCCTTCCTGTTCGGCTAATTTATACTCAAAGGTTTTCGTGTCTGATAATTTGATCTTACCAACTGCAGGGACCATCGGACTGTAAAATGCAGCCGTAAAACTCAGTCCTCCCGGGTCAACGATAGAACCCCTGATGGCAATCACTGCCTTGTTGTCAGCGGTATTCCACACATCAAAGCGGTTCATCAGCGGTGAAACCTTTGAGCGGAAAACCCGTTTGATCCCTCCCGGCTCGGGAGTTTTAAAACCGCCTATATCGGCTGAGTCATAGGCGCGTTCCATTACTGGGATCAAAGCAGTAAGCTCGGCTTTATCATATCCGGGTAAGAGGACTGCGGATTCCTTGTTCTGCTTACATCCGGCAAATGAAAGACATATGGCCGTTACTGCAATAAAAAAAGATAATGATTTCATATGGTTGGATTTTTGGTTAGGTTTTTTAATCTTAAAGTCCCGGTATCCTGCTTTTTAAATAGCAAAGGGAACAAAATATTCCTTATCGCCGACCAGCACCCAAAACCCGATTTCATTGATCTTATCGTTGAGAAGATCTGGAGATGATAGAAGGGTTTCCCATTTATAAGGTTATCCTGTGAAAGGCCTCGGACCTAAGTTTTATCCCTTTCATGCATTTGCTCATTATTACGATGTCACCGAAATCATAAATTAAATAATAAAGAATCCAAAGGCTCTTCCAATCATACCTGGTCCTGAGCCTTGTGAGCAGGCGGGTTGTACCGCCACTTCCAGGCACAAGGTACCAGCACCAGCTTGCCCTCCCTTTATTATCGCTCCAGAGGATGAATTTTCCCTGCTCAAATTCATGCACCCACATCCCGTTCTTCTGGTCAGGCGTAAAGGGGATGAACTGCCCTTTTTCAATAAACTGGTACTGCGGAAGGATGTTATCAGCGCTTCTGATATTGCTATTGTCTATCCAGTCAATACTGTACCATCCAGCACGTTTCGACCCTATCTGTACTATCCACGGAAAAATGTCTTCGGGTCCTGCCTTGATTGTAATGCCGCGGGTGGCAAGGAAATCGGGCCTGCTGACAAGCTCGTCCCCGGGAAGCTGCATGTCGAATTCAGCCGGGGTCGATCCCCACCGGGTCTGCCAGTGCCTGTAAACAAGGTAGGCGGCTATAGAGACAGTGATAGAAAAAGGGAAAGCCGAGCCAAGGCCGAGAGGTGCAATGGCTATAAGGAATATGATAATACCGAGACATCCCAGGGCCAGCCAGCGTCTGCCCGCCAACATCATAATACCGATCATTATCTGCCCAGTGGCAACTGCAGGTACAAACAACTTTATATGCCCGCTGAACCATCCGTCAATGAAGTATTTGTAAAACCCTGCCGCGGTCTCCGAATACATGAGATAAGCTTCAGGATTCTTCATGGAAGAGATCCAGTTGAAAATACCGGCAGCGAAAAATGTAACTGCAAAAATATACCGTGTCCATACAGGCTTTTTCCAGGCCAGGATCAGCAGGATGATACTGACAACCTGGGAGATGGACCAGGGCACTAAGTAATGCTGAAATGTGCTCATTGTGTGAATAGGTTTTGATGGGGAAATAAAATTACTAAAATCACCGTCAAAGATAATAATATCGGCATTTCTTCGGGATCAGGCAGTTCAATCCGGATCCTGCTAT
This sequence comes from Bacteroidota bacterium, assembly GCA_037134895.1. Classification (GTDB taxonomy): domain Bacteria; phylum Bacteroidota; class Bacteroidia; order Bacteroidales; family FEN-979; genus CAIRDP01. Next base: position 43,960 of record JBAXLI010000026.1, on the reverse strand, counting down.
TCCCACATTATTATTCATAACTTAAACCCTCGGCCACGCTTTGTTTACTTGCGTTGCGGGCGGGAACCATGACTGCTACAGCGCTGAATACCGCGATTATCGCGAGCCAGAGAATGATTCCGGTATGCGATATGTTGAAATTGAGCGTGGTTTCGAAGAATATCATGAAGAACTTGTTACCCAGGTACCAGCTCAGCGGGATCGATACAATGACGGCAAGTACCCAGCTCATCAGTCCGATAATAAACCCTTCAGTGATTGTCAAACTGTAAAGCTTGCTGTCGGTAACCCCGATAGCCCGTAAGATCGCCAGTTCACGCAGGCGTTCTACAATGTTGATCCCCATGGTCGTTACTAGTCCTAATCCGCCCACAATAATAAGCAGTATGGTTACCATGATCAGCATGGTTGTAATGATCACCAGGTGGTCAACCACCCTCTCTTTGTAAAGGTCCTTGCGGAAAACGAGGCTGACGGGATACTTTTTGGAATGAAACCATTGCTCCAGCATGGAGGTGTTTTTGATCATATCAGGGTAGTTCTTCAGATCAAAGGCAATGAGTGCACTATTGGTTTTACCAGCCATACCGGGTACCTGGGTGAGAAGCGATTTGCTCAGATATATGGTTACTGGCGCAAACAATTCGCGAATGCTGCCGACCAGCTTGAACGTTTTTATCCTGCCGTTCATTTTGAGCCTTATACTGTCGCCCACTTTGACCATGGGATATTTCGAGAGAAACATATGGTTTACTACAACCTCGCCGGCACTGCCCGAAAGCCAGCGGCCTGTCATCATCTCGGGTACAAAGAGCCTGGTTTGAAGGGGTGCAAGCCGCACGTTCATAAGTTCACTTTCAGGTTTTCCTCTGATAAGCTGTGTTGCCTGTCCGGCTCCCCAGGTTTCGTAAGCCGAAACAAAGGGCAGACTGTCGATAGCCGCACGGAATGAGTCTTCATTTACCCCCTTTGCAAAAATTGACTGGATATCGTAATGCTGGTTTGTGTACTTGCTGTTTACAGTGTTTGTAAGTGATGTGCGGATGTTGAAGGCCGAAATAAATACCGCGCCACCCATGACAAGGGTAATCAGCGTTAACACCAGTCGGCCCTTGCGGCGAAATGTGTTACGAATGGCAAACAGCGTTGAATTCGACAGTCTCAGCATTTCGGTGAGGCGATTGCTGTGGGCCGATGAAAGGGAAACATTGTCTTTTACACCGTAATCGTTCAATGCCTCGCGCACCGAAATCCTGCCGGCGCGGTAAACGGGATAAAATGCAACAATGACAGGAAGCAGGGTTCCTATTGCAGCCATAAAGAACCAGGCTCCGTGGGGTATGCTTAAATCAAACAACTCGAAATTAAGCATGGCTGCAACAAAGTTCGCGTACGCCTTCCCGGTGAAGTACCCCGCGGGAAGAGCAATCAGCGTTGCAGCAATTCCGAAGACAAGAACGATGGCAAGATAAATGGCTGTGATTTTACCCGTTCCGGCGCCCAGGGCTTTCATCACACCGATTTGCCTCGTTTCTTTCGCCATGATTGCCATGATCATATTGATGATAAGAAAACAGCTTAATAACAGGGCCAGGACACCGAACATCTGGAGAAGGAACATCAGCGAATCCATTTGCGACTGGTGCACATGCTGCCCGGGCTTCAGGATTTCGGTACGGTTTACTTTAATGCCGTTTTTCTTTAAAAACACAAGGGTTTTGGTGAGCTGCGATTCTATTGCAGGCATGCTGTATTTGTTGTTTCGTATGGTGAATTTTATTTCGGGATGTATGCCGGTAATGTTCATTTTCTTAACAACATCCGTCCGTATGTAGCCATACAAAACACCTTCCATCCAGGATGGAGCCATGCCGGGATCGTGCGTGATCCCTGATATTCTGAGGTCGGTGCTGCCAAATGAAGGCACTGTGATTGAATACATCTTATTCACCGAAATATCGATGACCCTGTTTCCTGTGCGTTCGATAAGTATTTCGCTGCCCGATTGCGGGATGGAGCCCCGGATCAAACGAAAGGTGTTGATTTTGATGTTCCTGAAATCATCCACGACAAACAGCCAAATGGGGACGTATTCGTTCATGCCGGTTTTTAGCCTTGCCGTGATTTTATTGCGGGTTTCGACATTTTCTATGCCAGGCAAAAGCCTGAGCTTCTGCAACACTTCGCCGGAAATGCTGTCGGCAACAATGGTAAACGATGCCGGGTTGGTTTTCAGATAATTACTGCTGAGGTTTTTACCCAGCATGTTATAAGCCACAGATAACATCGACACTCCGAAAGCGCCAAGCACAATGGCCAGCAATACGATCAGCGAACGGCTTTTGTTATTTAAAAGGTCGCGTAATACTTTTTTTAAACTTGGGTTCATCGGATTAATTATTAAGGATTTTACCATCAACCATTTCTATTTTTCTTGTATAATTGAGCGAAGTTTCCTTTTCATGGGTAACATAAACCACGGTTTTGCCTTCGTCAATAAGTGAGTTGAACAAGCCGTGAATGCTCCTGGTGTTCATGCTGTCGAGGTTTCCTGTAGGTTCGTCAGCTACGATAAAGCCGGGGTTGTTTGCCAGGGCCCGCACAATTGCCACACGCTGTTTTTCGCCTCCTGATATGGATGCGGGAAATTTGTTTGCCAGGGAAGAGATGCCGACCCGGTCCAAAAGTTCCATTGCCCTTTGCTTCTGCTGTCCACGGGCAATTAAACCGGCGAACTCCATGGGCAACATGATGTTTTCGAGAACAGTCAGCGTTGGCATTAACTGAAAGAACTGGAATACGATGCCTAAATTCCTTCCCCTCCATGCCGCAAGCTGGTTTCCTTTAAACTTATGGATGGGAACCTGTTCGATGAATACTTCCCCTTCGGTTGGATAATCGATTCCCGATAGCATATTCAGCAAGGTTGATTTCCCGCTGCCTGATTTTCCTGAAATAATAAGCAGTTCGCCCTTCCCGACCGAGAATGAAACTCCGTTGAGGGCAGTAAAGCGTTTTTCGCTTCCATTAAATACTTTGGTGAGATTTTTCACTTCAATAAATGCGCTCATAATTTTTGTTTTAAGATTTATGAGGCAAACTTACAGAGGCAAAAAGCGGAAGTCGTCCGAAGGTACCCGTTCGGACAAACAAATATTTAAACGACAGAAGAAGAGGGGATTACGAAAGTCCGGCCCGGTACGCGGACGGAGTCAGACCTGTAAATTTCTTGAAAACGCTGTTAAAGGTTGATTTGGAAGGGAAGCCTGCATCGTAGGCAATGGCAAGTATGGTGAAATCTTTACATTTTGGATCGTTCATTAACAACTTCACCTCGTCAACACGGTATTTGTTGACGAAATCATAGAAATTGGAACCTATGTCATTGTTTATTAGCTCCGAAAGCTGATTCCGGCTTATTTTCACCTGTTTTGCAAGCGATGTAAGTGTTAACTCAGGCTCCCGGTAGGGCTTCTGTTCCTCCATATATCTTAAAACAAATGAAGAAAGCTCTCTGCCGGCTGTTTTGGACTTTAGCTGTGCGGATTGGACCTGCTTCAGGTCTTCGGTATTCGAAAAAATGCTTTTCTGAATTAAACCCTTGTAACCCAGTACAAAAATTGCAATTGAAAAGACAAGGCAAACCAGCCGGGACATCCAGGCTGTATCGAAATGATGCAAAGCCCCGGCAAACATGACAAACAGTATGACAAAAACCAGGATAAACGAGTACAGGAAGAAATTCAGCCATGATATATCAAGCTGTTCCATGTCTGAAAATTCCTGTTCGGCTTTAAACCGGTAATTATGTGTAATTTTCACTATCCGGAACAAATACGATGAATATTGCACCAGCAGCACCGCCCAGATCGTACCGTTAAACAACCTTGAATAGGTATCAAGGAATTGAGCCATCACTGAACCGGGTCCCTGGAAAAAGACAGGGATGTTCACCGCCATAAATACGATAAACGGTAAAAAGTGCAAACATAATTTCGCCCTGAACCTGAATAAAGGCTGGTCCATTTTTTTTACATAAAGCCAGATAAGCGGGATGACCAGCATTAAGAAGGGTTCCCTTACCGGGAAGAAGTTGTTAACTGAATTTTGTATGGCGGGAATAACGAAAACAGAGTGGGCAATACTCACACTCAGTGTGATTAGCAATACAGCCAGGTAGTTATTGGCAGGGTTGCGTTTTTTGTTCCGGCTCAGTAATAAAGCCATGTAAACACCCTGCACAATGCCGGCATAAATAACAACCGTAATTACATCATTCATGTGCAGGATTTCATCCCGCTAATTTATCGAATTTTCTTTCTTTCCCAACCGCTGTGCGCAAGGAACATAGTTCAGAAGCCTGATTCAGCGATCGTGCTGGCCCGGCACCGCCTGTACAAGATTCATTGACAACCAGACCTTCCTGCCGGCCTTCTTCGACAGAACTCATCCGCAGACAATTTAATCAAGCGGTTTGCCAGGTTTACTCTACAATGACCTTTTTTGTCGTGCAGAAAAGCTGTTGCCGGCCTTGCTCAAGTGCGTACAACCTAACGGTATACACCCCTTTTGGCAGACCCTGGGGAATATTCCAGGTAAGGTTACCGTTGCCGCTGAGCAGGCTGTTGTTTACCGGGCGATCCACGATCTGTCCTGATAAATTGCTTACAATGACGGTGATATTCGTCGGATTTTTAACCTTGAAATCAAAAACGGCAACATCATGAGCCGGATTAGGTCTTATGGACCAATCAACTTTGGCGGATGTTACTATATCGGCAAACCCGCTTCCTTTGGGCCGGAGCAGCAAGGCACGGTCATAAATGAGCTCTTCGGGCGAGGGCCCTACGTCGGTCAGGGTATCGATGTACGCACGGAAACCCAGGAAGGATTTGTCTCCGTAATTTATCCCCATCATATTGCGAGCCGTATCCTGGGGAACCACAAAAACATTGGTTTCACCCGGCAGAGGGAAGCGCGTAAATTTGTAGGTGAAAAAGTAATCTGCAGTCGTTGTGTCGCTGAAATATTTCCTTGCGGTTTTTGCAAACTGGTAATCCTCTATCCCTCCGAACCCGGCAAACAGGGAATCCCTGTAACAGCTCACGTCGGTATACACTGATTTCCCGGTTTTGGTATGATTCACTCCATAGGCAACCACAATGTCGTCCTTGTTGAAGTTAAATGATTCGGTGCGCATATACAGAGCATCCCTGACTTCACCCAGCACATCCTTTTCCTCCTGTATCGCCTCATACCCTTCGACCAGCCACATGCTCGGATGAAGCAGGGAAACTGAATAATTGCTGTCGTATTCGTTGAACAGCGTTTTTTCAAGGTATTCGAAGTCCTCGTTCAGGAAAAACTCATCAATACCCGAGTTTCTTGAGGTGAGCTTTGGAGTGTGGAAGAACGCTGGCGTTGCGGGTGTAGCCGGGGTGATACGTAAAACTTCCAGGGTCGGATTGTTCACGTAAGCATTCCCTGCGCTGTCGTTTTCAAAGACCGAGGCACGATGCAAAAAGCTCCCCCAGTCATCCAATGGGGTATTACCGAACCTGAACATATCTCCTGGAATGATGTCAAAATAAATATCGCTTTCGGGAATGCTTGTATTTGCAAGAATAAGCTGTTTGGCCTTTGCGGCAAGGTTGCTGTCGGCAGCGCAAATCAGGGCGAAATTACGCTCAAACATCCCTGAAACGGGGACATTCTTATTCATAGAGTAGAGGCTTTTCGTATCGCCAAGACTTGCATAAATTTTCTTCAGAGTGTAATCGGGCAGAGTGTACACCCTGCCTGCCAGGTAGCTCCTGTAGCTGAAATATTTACATTTCGGAGGAGTTTTTCCGATCAGAAGTATGGCCTCATCGCTCTGCAGGTTAAACACTATAGTCATATTATTCAGGGTGTCGAAGGAAGGCGAGGGAGGCGTATTCATCACAAGATAGGGGAACCCTGCATTGTTTCCCTGGCAGTTAATCGAGTAACCTGCATTGCAGATATTGATGGCGCTGGTGAGGTTGATGCTGCCCTGGTTTACAAGATAACCGCTGCCGGCCAGGCTTTTTGCAACGGCAGCAGCGGGCGGATAAATGCTTCCGATGGTATCGGGTGGATGGGTCTGAAGCTGGAGGAAGCCCGAAGCATGATCGAAATACACCGTATCACCCAGGGCTTTTGAGAGGAAAGAAAGAGGTGCAAACTGTAAGAGAGACCCGGCATATTCAAGCTTTTGTGCAGGAGGCAGCATATTTACTATGATGGATTTATAAAATCCCGTATCATTGCCGTTCCTGGCAAAGGCAATAATCTTGCCATACTGGGTGGCAAATCCATAAATATCAAAGACATCAGCAAACGGATAGAATTTTCCACCTGCTGCTGTCATCAAATGTCTTACTTCAGCCGAATAGTTCCCGTTCTGCTGGGTAATAAGCACTGAATCGGCTTGCTGTATCCCATTGATTTTGAACGGGCATTTAACGACTGACGTATTCTGGGCTTTGGAAGAAATTGAGATTACGGCAGCAACCAGGACTGCCATGAGGAGAGTGATGTTTTTCATAGGAGTTCAGCTTAGGTTTCATCAGGATCAATGATACAAATATAATGTATTCATTGATTCTAAGCCGTCAATTTATTTCAGGTAAAATTTGCGAAACATGCGTTGGTTATCATAAAGCAGGCTTAAAATATACGCTCCTTTCGGCTGGGCCCCCAGGTCTAGTTTAAGGTTGTTTTTAAATGGCATGCGTAGAATGGCTTTTCCTTCCATGTTGGTGACCAGAACAACTCCTGTCCTGTCAGCGTATTCATTTGAGGTAATATAAATCAACCCGCTGCTTGGGTTAGGGGAAATTTTTATCTTATTTTCTTCTGGTTGTTCTATCGTGTTGGCTGCGCTGACAGTAATTTTAAATGTGGTAGAAACCGATGCCCCTGCATTGTCCTTTGCAGTTACCCTGATCTCCAGTTTTCCCACTGAATCAGGTTTGCCTGAAAATACTGCGTTTATGGTGTCAAATGCCAGCCATGATGGCAAGGCTTTCCCGTTGATAAGTTTTGCAGTGTGTGTTAATGTGCTGTTACCGTCATCGTCAATAAACGTATTATCAGGTATGGGAAAATTGAATTGATTTCCTACAGTGTCAGACTGGTCCTCAATTTTTGTCTTAACATAGGGAATGAAATTTGTATGTTTAAGACTATCAATGAGCCCGTCGATACGTGCCCAGTAAATACTGACGTCTGAGTAATCCTGTTTTGTGCCTGTACTGTAAAACAGGTATTTATTGTCCCTGCTTACATAGGGTCCCCACATTCCCAACCCAAAGTTAATCACCTGACCAAGGGATTTTGGATTGGTCCAGCTGTCGTCATCTTTATGATAGCTGACACATAACCCTATGGCGTTGGATACTATCATAAAGGTTTCATCCCTGGAAATAAAAAAGTCCAGATCACCGGCTCCTGAATTTAAAGGCAGTCCTAAACTGATTGCAGTGGTATCTGTTCCGTTAACCGACAGTTTGCACCAATCCTCGTTCCCGATCCCCTCTGCTGGTTTTGAAGAAAGAAAATAGTTATGTTTCGCTGTGACCTGAAAGTAATGTGCGGTATTCAGCGATGTGAGTATCCTTTTCGGATTGTCCCAGTTTGAACCTTGCTTAAGTGAGATATACGTTTCAAAGTTGCCATTTTGAAAAAACATCGTATCATCGTTTAAAGACAATGCGGGTGCAAGAAAATTTTCAAACAGGGTATATGGCCCTCTCCATTGATCTCCTGAATATTTATAAGTTTTTATCCGCGGAGAAGTTGTCGGGTAATACTTTTTGACTTCCGAGTAATAAATCTCTGTATTGTCATCGGAAATGGCTATTCTTTCTGCTGTAAAGAATCCGGCGCTTACTGCAAGGTTAAATACCTTGGGTGTGTTCCCCGGGGGTACCTGCCCCAGGTATAAACTATCGTTCGTGGGCGCTTTAACGGTAATTTTAAGTGTTGTTGAAGCTGATGCCCCTGCATTATCGGTTGCCTTAAGGCGGATATTCAATGTTTCAATGCTCTTTGGTGTCCCTGAAAAAATTCTTGTGGCGGGGTCAAACTTCAGCCATGACGGCAATGGATTCCCATTGGTTTGTTTCGCATCATAAGTAAGTGTATTGTTGCCATCGTCATCAACAAAACTGCTGTCGGGAATGGCATAGGTAAACGGATGTCCTGCTGTATCGGTTTGATCAACAGTTCTGATTTTTACATATGGAATAAAATTGGTGTGCTTTAAGCTGTCAATCAGGCCATCAATACGTGCCCAGTAAACGTAGGTGTCGGAATAATTCTGCTTTGTACCCGTGGAATAAAATAAATATTTACTGTCGGAGCTTACATACGGGCCCCACATTCCAAGTCCCCAGTTTATTACCGGGCCCAGGTTCTTTGGGTTAGTCCAGCTGCCATTCGAATTATGATAACTGATGCATAACCCGGCTGGCCAGGAGATGATCATAAACGAATCATCCCTGGAAACAAAAAAATCCAGATCATCTCCCGTAGTATTTAATGGCAAGCCTAAACTTACTGCGGATGTGTCGGTCCCGTTGATAACGATCCTGCACCAGTCTGCCGCTCCTATACCTGAGGCTGGCATTGACGATGCATAATAATTCCCGTTATCTGTGACTTGTAAATAATGAGCAAAAGCCAGGCTGGAGAATGCTCTTTTTGGCTGGCTCCAATTCGTCCCGTTTCTGAAAGAAGAATATGGTTTGTTTTGATTCTCAACATACATTGTATCGTTTGTGGAGGATAATGCAGGTGATACGTAATTTTCAAAGAGGTTGGACGGCCCTGTCCAATGATTGCCCGAAAAGCTGTATTTTTTTATTCTTACGGTCATTCCTGCGTAATAACCATTCAACTCCTGGTAATAAACATCTTTGCCGTCTGCGGATATCGCGATCCTTTCTGCTGCAAAGAAACCAGGTATTACTGCGAGACTGAATATTTTTGGAGTAGTCCCGGGAGGGGTTTGCCCCAGGTATAAGCTATCCGAAGGCATCGGTTGTGAAAATAAATTGATTCCGAACAAAATAAAGAGGATTGATGTCAGTGCTGAAGTTTTCATAACATAAATGTTTGTTTTATTAATTTCGGCACAAATAAATAGCGAAAATTTCCGGTTATCGTCCTTTTGCATGTTAATGGACCGTTTTTAGCATAAAACTACTGAACCTGAACTCCGGCAAGGCGCTTTCGGGATACGAATATCCCGGATCATGTAACCGGAAATGTGTCCTGAAATGTTTGTCGCTGTCTGTTTTTGATCGAAATTGTGTTAATTTTGATTGTCTGTTGACCTGGAACAACATTATCAGCCAAAAACAGAACAAGTATGAAAGGGAAATATCACTTACGGTTCGCTGCAATCATGCTGTTGTGCGCTACCATTCTGCCTGGTTGTAAGAAAAGCTCAACCGACTATACATCCCAACAGGCTGCGGTCGACCTTGGACTTGTCATTTCGCTTTCGGGCAGCTTCGGTCCGTACGGGGCCAATCAGCAAAACGGCGCCGTGATGGCTGTTGATGAGATCAACTCGGCGAACTATTTTCCCGGTTTGAAACTTGTTCTGCATATCAGCGACGACAAGTCGGTACCCGACACCTGCCGCAAGGTTTTCAGGGATCTCATATTCAAACAGAATGTCATTGCCATCATTGGCCCTACTTCCTCCAACGCTGCATTTGTCGCCGATACGGTTGCCCAGAGCAACAGGGTGGTGGTCATGGCGATTTCCAATACGGTTCCGGGGATAACCGAAATGGGAAATTGCATTTTCAGGAACAGTCTGCCTGAAACTTCCGTGATCCCCAACACAATTGCGGTTACCCATGCAAAACTCGGGTATTCAAGGGTTGCCATCGTTTACGGAAACGATGATCCATATACTTTAGGAGCATATGACTCATTTGTGACGGCTCTGAATTCAACAGTAGGAGTAAGCATTGTATCTACCGAAACCGTTCACAAGGGCGACAGCTTGTTTGCGCCACAGCTTGGCAGGATTATGGCATCAAATCCTGATGTCATTGTACTGGCTACCCTGGTCAATGAATCCTCAAAACTGATGATACAGGCGAGGGCGATGGGGATCCCCGGGAGCGTAAGGTTTCTCGGGGGAAACAGCTTCAACACTTCCAAACTATGGCAGCAGGCAGGAAGTGCCTCCGAGGGCGCGATCTGCGGATCAGCCTGGAACAGGTATGAATTTACACCTGGTAATCCGCAGTTTGTGACAGGTTATATCAACCGCTTCGGATCTCCTCCCGATCAGTTTGCGGCACAGGCTTACACGGCCGTTTATATCATTGCCTCAGCCATGCTGCATACCAATCCGATAAACAGGGTAACACTGAGGAATGCACTCTCGCAAATCAGTAACCTGAACACAATTCTCGGAACTTTTTCATTCGACAGTATGCGCAATCCGGAACATAGTCCGGTAGTCCAGCAGGTTGAAAACGGGGAGTTTATCCTCTTTTAAGCCTAAAACATCCCGTTCAGGTTGAACTGTATCACGAAGGTCTTTTTGGTGGGGCCTGTGAGGACATATTCGGGCATGATGAAACAGGATAGATTTTTCGCAAACGCTTTCCCGAACCCAAGGCCCAGGGGCAGGGTATAGTTCCCGTTCTGCCAGTCGAGGTTAAAGATCGGGTTTATCATGATGAAATATCCCTTGCTGAAGACCACATCGATAAAAGGTTGTACGTTCATGTAATTGACCGGAGGCCGCGAAGGGCTACCGGCATAGGAGAAATACTGGTTCACCACCAACCCAAGCATGAGATGTTTGGGCTTACTGTAAAACAGAATGGCAGCCGGACCGAGGGTCCATTTGCCTGAACCGAGTACTGGCATGGTGGCTGTTGGAAATCCTGCATTGAAGCCGATTCCAAATTTGCCCCATGAGGTCTTGAAACAAAGGGCATCCCCCAGGGTCATATCGGCCAGTCCGGTTGCATTGAGCTGCGGCTCCGAGCCATAGGTCTGGCTGGTGATCGGGAATTCAATGCGGACGACGGTAGAGATGTTCTTGTTTTTGGCCTTTGGGCCGGGAATGTAGATCCCGTCAAATGGGATGATGACACGGGTCATCAGGTTGAGTGCATTTCCGCCCCCGTAATACATGTAATAATTAGGCTGAAGCTGAAGCTTGACTACCTGGGCGATAGGATTAAGCGCATTCGTAGCGGCTTCGTTGAGATTTCCCGATGTGCCCTGAGCGAAGGAGGGCATGTTGATAAGCATTGAAAATACTGCAAGAAGTATTGCTTTTTTCATACTGTCATGATAAAGAAAAAATCTCTGTTTGCTGACCGCCTGACCAGGCTTGGATGCCTGTCAGATTTTAATGATCGCAAATTTATACAAATTCTGAAATCCGTATCTGAGCATGGACGATTTCCGCTCCTCATTCAATTACTCCATCGACCCCGGGATGAACCGGATGAAAAAGGCGAAGTTTTCCTTGGCGGGTCTGGTCGGGCTTTTGGATCAGTACGATATTGAAGTGGAATAGGGTGGAAAAACAGAGCACTGCTGGTTTACCAATCGTTTTTACCTGGATTATTCTACCAGCAGTTTTTTTACCGAAACCCCTTCGGGTGTTATGATCCTGATAAAACAGACACCCTTTACGTGGTCAGATAGATCGATAACTTCCTTTAACGAGCCTGGTTTTTCACTGAAAATGATTTTCCCTTCTGAATTACTTATAGTGATCTCTGCGATGGGAATATCGTTTTCGATATAAATCTGTCCGGATGTTGGAATGGGATAAATTTTCAGGTGGTGGTTTTGATAATCTCCTGTACCGTTCGATTTTCCTTTCTGAATGACGGTAAATGCAACCGATTTGCCGTTTTCTGAGCTCAGATAAAATCCTGCAGAACGGGCCTGGGTTTCAGCGTTGGCCTTGATCGTTTCAAACACCAGGGTATTGTTTCCTGTTCCGCTCCGTTTGTTCACCCATAGCCAGTCGGGCAGAATCCCGTGCATGATCCAGTCGGCGGAAGAAATAACGAATACCGTATCGGAACTTCCTGAAATTTCGTTCAGTGTAAGGCTTGCCGGGCTGACATCCAGCATGGAAAAATCTGACAGCGGCCTCGTCCAAACTCCGCATCCCAACAGTCCCGCGAAAAGATCGGTTTTGCCTGCAGCCAGGGAAGTGACAACGGTATCGGGCATCCCCTCATTTACTTTGACCCATTCTGATCCTGAATCAGCATACCTGTAAACACCTTCATGGGTTCCTGCAAAGACCTGTGTACCTGCCGTTATTAATGAAGTAATAAATTGACTGGATAATCCGGCCGATGCTGATGCCCATGTGTTTCCATAATCCGGTGAAATCCAGGCTCCGTTTTCAGTTCCTGCAAAGAGCATATTCCCGCTTCTGGTAATAGAATTCACGTTCAGGTTAGAGATCCCTGTGTTTATTGAAGTCCAGCCGCTTCCCTCATTGATCGAACGGAATATTCCACCACCCTGCGTTCCGCAGTAAAGAGATGAACCTGTTTTAAAGAGACATCGAATATTCTTGTTTGTCAACCCTGTATTTATCACACTCCATGTATCTCCGTCATCCCGGGAAATGAAAACACCACCTCCTTCTGTTCCTGTAAACAGAGTTCCTGCTGAATCTTTCAGGAGGGCTCGTACATCTCTCGAAGTCAGTCCGTTATTGAATGGAAGCCAGTGCTCTCCAAAGGTATGGGAGATAAACACACCCTGATCGGTGCCTGCATAGATGTCAATGCCGTGAATAGAAAGGGATGAAATATTAAGGGAGGAAAGCAATGAATTTTGAGTTGTCCATGAATTTCCGACATCGTTGGAAAGAAAAACACCGCCACCATTGGTGCCGGCAAAAACGTTTGTCCATTGAGTTGCCAGGGTATTCACCCTGTCAAATGGCAGACCGTTGCTCGCCGATACCCAGTTTAACCCATTATTGTCGGTCCTGTAAACACCATAACTAACAGTCCCCGCATAAATGCTCGAATTGTCGGCGCCCATTGAATAACTATTTTCAAGAGGAATCCCGTCATTCACCGAAATCCATGTATTGCCCAGGTCATCCGATCTGTATAAATGCCCTGATCCACTGCTAAATAATGATGAGTCTTTCGAAAACAAACCAGAGCCTGGAATCGTATCATTGATCAGGGTCCAGTTATTACCATTATCGTTGGATCTTAAAATTTTATTATTTGACACGTTCACAAAAATGTAATCTCCCACATTAGCCAGAGTATTTCCCGCCATTGCCGAAACCTTGGTCCAATTAGCTCCGTTATTCCGCGAACGGTAAATACCTGAATAGCCATCAAGCACGAAGATCGCTGAATCGTTACTGATAAATGACCCAAAAGCATAACCGGCGCTTGCCCCGCTCATACACTTGGTCCAGTTGTTTCCGTGATTCACAGATCTGTACATCGCTGATTCTGTCAATGCAAACACAATTGTATCTTTTACCCCGACGATTTTTATCCTGGGATCTGTTATTCCAACGCTTACGCGTATCCAGGAATTCCCGTTATCAGCCGATCTCCATATCCATTCATTGGTACCTGCGAAAAGATATTGTCCTTCCACAGCAACCGAATAGACACAAAATGAAGATGAATACGGTAATCCTGAGCCCGCCATTTCCCAGTTTATACCTTTGTTATACGAACGGTAGACGTTCCCAAAGGCATTTTCATTATAAGGCCAATCGAGGCTGAAAACTGTTCCTGCAAAAATGATGCTGTCTTTTGAGGTAAGAGATAATACCTTCAGAACAGGCTTAGGTCCGTTTGTTTGCTCCCACTGGGCCAGGGTAATACCATGTAAGAGAAAAACAAATAGCAGAAAGAGCATTGATTTCATAAAAGGCCGGATTAAAATATACAGATTGTAAAATTATGAAAAATATGGAGGACTTGCCTTTGGCTTAAGATTTAACCTTGAACACCGGGAGCTCTTTCTGTATAACCGCCGCAACCTCATTTTTTTAATTCCTGCCTGATCGAAGGCCTGTTGTCATCATTGTATTAAGTTTAAATGTAAATCACCTGCTCACAGCTGATAATGGAGAGACCTGACCTGAGATCATAAGTCATAGCTGTCGATTTGTAAACCGAAAAACAGTCCTGTATACTCGTTGATCTCAAGTAGTTTGTCGGAGTGCCTGGTTAATATTACATTGTTGATCAGTTCATTTGAAGGATGATCATGCTTGTTTTTAACCCCGAAATTGGCAAACAGGAAAATGTCAAATGAGAGCCTGCTTAACAGGGCTTTGTCGGCATTATATTTTGATCCATGGTGGGGTAGCTGGAACAGCCAGAACTTATTCCAGTAATGCTGGAATTTCTTATAAAACAAGGCGATATCCTGCTCGCTATGCAGGAACCCGTCGGAAGTCAGCATTGTGTTTGGGAACTTCCTGTTGGGATCGAAAGGGAAGTTGTAATAGTGCTGGTGATGGTAAAGGTAATATCCGCAGTCATAAACTAATGGTGCCTCGCAAATCACCCTGTTCGTCCCGTCCAGCTTTTTAAGTATACTTGAATGGCAATAGGCATTGTCGAGCGCATGGTTCCTGGGGAAGATGTCGTATATTGAAACCTGGTTATAATGAAGCATAGACAGGGAGGTCGTGTTCAAGTTGGTGATCTGGCTTACCGAGGCATTGAGCCCTGGATGGGCTTGACAGGCTTTTCTGATGATGTCGGTGATAACCCTGGTGATGGCTCTTTCGCGAAGGATTTGAAGAATGTGGTCTGCGGATGATTTATCGGGAGTATTGACACGAGGGAACCTTTTTGCGAATAAATAATATACCGTATGATAAAATGCCTCTTCGTTATCGCTGACAGGTTTCCGGTAAAACAGGAATTCCATGATATCGGTCCTGCCCAGACTGCAAAATGCGGGTGAATTATCCCTGGCAGTTTTAATACGGGAGGTTTGAAAACATCTCAGTTCTTTTGCATCACTGGCCGTTATGTCTCTGAACCTTCCTGAAAACCTTAGGCTGAAGTCAAATTCCTGGTTAGAATCTTCCTGTGGTAATTCAGATCCTGTAAAGGGTTCAAAGGGGAGGACCTCTCCGCTTTGCATGAACACGAATTCACCTCCTTCACTGAGAAAAGGCCCCAAAACCGTTACAGGATCGAGTATGAATTCCAGGGTAAAGTCTGAATCGGGATCGCCGGGACTATACATGGCTGAATTGCGGTAAATCAGGGCCAGTACCAGGCGGTCGGCATAGTTTACAAACGGAGCAACGATTCGCCTGACTCTGCGACCGTCCAGTAAAGCCCTTATACAATTAATGTGGTCGGAATGAAAATGTGAAATGACTAAAAGATCGAGGGTCTCGCTTACAGGCCATGCTTCGTCCTTGAATTTATCTACCTCTTCGAGACAATTTCTTCTCTGCTCACTTCCGCAGTCAAACACAAATAAAAAACTCCTCGTATAGTAGTCATGCATCCGGTACTGAACCGAACCTGAATAGAAAAAACCCTGGCCTACAGGGTGTATTTTAAACTGCTGCAAAATCTTTTTCATCATTCTACCTCCATTTCAGGGTCATTGATAAAACCATACGTAAAATACGGATTATTGACATTTCAAATATATGAAGGCCAGGAGGTTAAAGTCAATGACAGAATGTGAAAAATTTCGTTTCCGATATTCGTAAAAAATGAATACGTAGGAGATTTAATCGGCATTGAATCAGGCTGTAATAAATTGAAGCGGGATGGCAGAGTGAATGGCAGTGTGATTTTTGCAACAGGGATTTTAGTCATTTATCCTGGGAAATGGCCATTCGTATATCGTACTTTTAGTCAAAAAAAAACCCGGAAAGAGAGTAAGTAGTCTATTCAGAAATATGGGTCCTGAATTGCAAACACTTTGGCGGATTGAGTTACTAAACCTGAGTCGAAGCGATGACCCCAAAGTGCATGTGAAACTACGGGTTTCTCTCCCGGGATTTTATCTTGAATGCTTGCTTACGATAATCTTTATTCAACTACTGGTCATTCCCACCAGGAGAATTTCCTTCGGTGATCCACACATCCAGCACAACCTCAACGGCTGCGAAAACCACGATACCCCATTCCCGATCGTCAATGTCGATCGAGATGGTCTGGCCGGGAGCTATGTTATACGGGCCCAATGTAGTCTGGCCATCCAGGCTGCAGACATAAAAAGTCACGTCGTCACCAGGAGTCTTTGTTGAATGGTGTCTTTTGATCTGAATCTTACGTTGGGTATCAGTATTGACAACACTTTTTAAATTTGTAGATTGCTCAATAAAAGTTGCACGGTCGTCAACGACTGCATTATATGAAGGAATGGGAAACTGGGCATATGCCAAATTAATCCCCATAAAACAAAAAATCGAAAACAATATCAGATTTTTCATATTGAAGCGTTTTTACTATTAATTCAATTACTAAAAATCAAGCAATATCAATTTGTCAAATGTAATCTGTTGAAGGTATACAAGTCAATGACAGGATGTGAAATTTTTCCTGTCCGATTATCGGAAAAAATTACATATAATATTGTGTAAACATCATGTAAACAATAATATACGAAAAATTTCTGGCTGGCAGAGTGAATGACATGCATTTTTTAAACCCACAATTATTATGTATATTTGATGAATATTCTGTCTTTGAAGAAGAATACAAGACTAGCTCAAACTATGCTCCCGTCCTTTAGTAAAAAACTGAATTTTAAAGTGTGTCAAGGAAGCCGGGGCGGCAATTCGTCTTTCATTATTCTTCTGCTGATTTCTTTAAGCAGTCTTTCATTTGCAACATCAATGGGCCAAACCAGATTATCAATTCATTCTCTGGATTCCCTGGTCGAATTGAACAGGGTGAAGAATCACGATTTGGCCCGAAAGTTTGCTGACCAGGCCGTGGAACAGGCAAGACATGGAAAAGATCCCAAAGAACTGGGCACAGCATATTTTATAAAGGGCATTTCCTTTTCATCCATCTGTATGGATTCGGGTTTTTTATTTTTCAATAAGGCCATTCGGATCTTTGATAGTATAAGTTACATCGAAGGGAAAATAAAAGTGCTTTACAGTCTTGGCTCATTGTATGACGATGTATCAGATTATAAAACAGCAATGTTATTGTATGATTCTTCTTACAAGATGGCCCGGCGTGAAGGAATGGCAAGATTTATGACCTGTAACCTCACTTCAATGGGAAACCTGAACATCAATATGATGGATTCAGTCACTGCATATAAGCAATACAAGCAGTCCCTGGAAATTGCAAGAAAGGAAGGTTTGCCGCTCGACGAAGGAATTGCAATAGGTAATCTCGCCGGGTTTGCAGCTTCAAGGGAAGGAAATGTTAAAATGCTACAGCAAGCCATTGATATTCTCAGCAAGATCCCTGGAGCGGAGGAGGAGGAGGCCCAGCTTATGGTGAATGTCGGAATAGCAGAGACCGATCCTGGTCAAGCGATGAAGTATTTTACAAAAGCCCTGGATGTTGCAACCAGGTCTGATCTCCGTATCACGAGGATAGCGGTACTGAACAACATGGCCTACGCCTACCTGGCTTTAGGTGATATCCCAAAGGCGGGGGACTGTCTCATAAACAAGGCCATCCCTGAGGCTAAAGCAATCAATAACAGCGATTGGCTTGCTACGGTCTATGATTCCTATGCCGATGTGCTGAAAGCCGGCAAGGATTTTAAGCAGGCTTTGGTATACAAGGAACTTGGAATAGCCGAACGCCAGAAGGCAGATTATCTTAAGGCAGCTTCCCAGGTGAGGTTCCTGGGGGCGGTCCTGGATTCGAAGAATAAGGAGATTACCATACAGAAAAATACCATTGCGATAGCGGCGCAGAAAAACCTTATCCGCCGTCAATTCCTTTTATTATTACTGGCCGGTACAGTAATACTAGCTTTCATTTTCCTGGTCATTATTATTCTGCAGAAGACGAGGCTGAGAAATAGAACCCAGCAGGTCCTTGTTTCAAAACAAATTCTCGAACTTGAAGAAAAGGAAAAAATGTCGGTATCAAGGGAACTTCATGATACTGTTTCAAACCTGGTGGAAAAACTTGATGGGCATATCCAGACGATTAACATAGGGCAGGAGGGCTTGCAACAGGAGATACGGGAAAAACTCAGGGAGTTGTCGAACAGCATCCGCAGGATATCTCACAGAATACAGGGTGTGAATTTTAAAGAAAGCAGCGTAAGTGATCTTATTAATGAGCTCTGTTTCGATATGTCGAATCTTACCGGCCTCGTTATCAATTGCAGGGTGGATGAGGGCTTTCCCGGGCTTGAATTCGAAAAAGCAAAACTGCTTTACCGCATCACCGAGGAATTATTGAACAATGCCTCAAAATATGCAAAGGGATCAAGTGTCCTGATCAACCTGAAAGCTGAGAGCGGGCAGATTATTCTCACATATTGCGATGACGGACCTGGATTTGCTGATACCGTATTAAGGAAAACAGGCATAGGGCTGAAAAATATCAAGGAAAGAGCCAGGCTTCTTGGCGGTCAGGCTCTGTGCAGTTCAAGTCCGGGGAACGGGGTTGACTGGCAGATCAGTTTTCCTTTTACAAACACGGGAGGGAATAAGCAATGATAAACTTGTTTTACATCGAAGACCATCCTGTAACTGTAACAGGTTTCAGGACCTTATTCAGGCCATCCCGGGGTGAGATACAACTCATGGGCAGTGCAAGTTCGGTAGATGAGGCAATCACCACAGCTGATCCGGCTACCTTCACAATAATATTATTGGATCTCTGGCTTGATGAAAATGATCCTTTTGTCAATATCAGGAGGTGCATTCAACACTTCAGGACCAAATTCCTTGTAATTTATTCCGGAGAGACCAGGATACATTTTATTAAAAAAGCGTTCCAGCTTGGGGTCAGAGGGTACTTGTACAAATCCTTAGACAGGGATGAGATGGTTAAAGCCCTTCGAAGGATCAATAAGGGGGAGATAGTGTATCCTGAGGTCCTGAGAAAATTCATGCTGCTCGAGGAAATGTATCCCGATATGGCTCAGAAGGTACATTTGACTGAAAGGCAAAAATGTGTACTTACTCTCTTATGCCAGGGCTTTACCATTAAGGAAATCGCTGAAGAGAAAATGTTCATTTCCATTTCCCTGGTCGAAAAAACCTTATCCATGCTCCGCAGCATGTACATAGTTCGTACTAACTTTGAACTGATTGCTGTTTATATGCAGCAGGAGTCGGAAAAATAATCTGGATCTTTATTGGTTCTCGGCAAACCGATGTCAGGTTTTTCCTCTCCTGAAAGCCAGCCTGGAATTAACCCTGAAAAGTAGTTAAGACCCTACCCTAAAAGAATATCGAATGGATCGAAAATACAAGGAAATACAGACATCTGAGCTTCGAGGGCTCATGGGGATCAATGGGGTTCTTGTAATTGATGTACGCCCTGTCGATGCATTCAATGGGTGGAGGTTGCAAAATGAGCCCAGGGGCGGACATATTCAGGGTGCAAAAAGTCTTCCGGTGAAATGGATCAGATACCTTGACTGGATCGAGATCGTGAGGCATAAGCGGATCCTGCCCCGCAACCGCATCATCCTTTACGGTTACTCGAAAGAGGAGACGTTATTGGTGGCCGGGAGGTTTGAACGTGCCGGTTACCGGGATGTTTCATTGTATGATCATTTTATGGATGAATGGACTGCGGATGAGGCGCTGCCCATGGAAAGGCTGGAACGCTTCAAACACCTCGTGCATCCGCATTGGGTGTCGGATCTGATCGCCGGTAAAAAGCCGGAATCATATAGGGGCGGGCTCTTCATGATCGTTCATGCCCATTACCGTAACCGTGATGCATACCTTTCGGGACATATACCCGGCGCTATCGATATGGATACTATCGCGCTGGAATCCCCGGGAGACTGGAACCGCCGTAATCCGCAGGAATTGAAAAAGGCTTTTGAAGAGTATGGTATTACTTCCTCTACTACGGTTGTGGTTTACGGGAAGTATATGGATCCCGACAACAGGGATGAGTTCCCCGGCAGCGCCGCCGGGGATATAGGTGCTATTCGTATCGCTTCCATCATGATGTATGCGGGCGTGAAGGATGTACGTGTGCTCAACGGGGGTTTCCAGTCCTGGACCGACGAGGGCCTGGAAGTGTCCTTTGCCGACGAACCAAAAAAGCCTGTGAAAGATTTCGGAACTGTGATCCCGGCACATCCCGAACTCATCATCGACATCGGCGAAGCAAAGAATCTCATCGCTTCTCCTGACGCTGAACTGGTCTGCGTCAGAAGCTGGCCTGAATATATTGGCGAGGTGTCGGGGTACAATTACATCGAAAAAAAAGGCAGGATTCCAGGTGCGGTATTTGCCGACTGCGGAAGCGATGCCTATCATATGGAGAATTACAGGAACCTCGATCATACCTGCCGCGATTATCACGAGATCAGCGGCAACTGGATGAAGAACTGGATAGTCCCGGAAAAACGCCTGGCTTTCTATTGCGGAACGGGATGGAGGGGAAGCGAAGCCTGGTTCAATGCCTGGCTTATGGGCTGGCCCCGGGTTGCTGTGTACGACGGCGGATGGCTTGAATGGAGCTCCGATCCTGCAAATCCCATCGAAACGGGAATCCCGGTGACAAACCTGCTTGCAGCCGAAAACCGGGAGGATGAGATCGCACAGATCTTTGAAGGGCTGAAGCGTGAAAAGAAATCTATCCCCAGCCGCTTTTTCTACAATGAGGCGGGTTCCCTTCTGTTTGAAAAGATCACTGCACTACCCGAATACTATCCCACCCGAACCGAGCTTTCTATAGTGAAAACCCGGGCGGCTTCCATCCTCGGCGACTTCGACACCCTCGACATCATCGACCTGGGAAGCGGAAATGAGCTCAAGGCTTCAGTTCTCCTGTCTGCCCTGCCCGAAAACCGAATGCAGGATGTTCGCTATATCCCGGTTGACGTAAGCGAATCGGCATTAACTTCATCCGCAGTCAGGCTTAAAGATCAGTATCCCTCTCTTCATATTCATCCTTTGCTGGCGGATTTCATGAAAGAGTTCACTCACATTCCCCGGAATGGGCGGAAGCTGTTTTGTTTTTTCGGCAGTACCATCGGGAACCTGGATACTGCCGATGCGCATGAATTCCTCAGGCGGATGAAAAATCGCATGGAACCCGGGGATATGTTCCTGCTGGGGCTCGATATGGTCAAGGACCGGCAAACGCTGCATGATGCATACAACGACAGCCTGGGTGTCACTGCAGAGTTCAACCTGAATATCCTTAACGCTGTGAACGCTTTCGCGGGAACCAATTTCGATACCGGGGATTTCGAACACCTGGCGGTATACAATGAAGCCTGCAGACGCATGGAGATGTACCTGGAGGCGAAACGGGACATTGAGATCCGCAGTCAGCACTTCCCCGATAAAATTTCACTAAGCAAGGGCGAAAGGATTCATACTGAAAATTCGCATAAGTACACCCGGGCTGACATTGAAGGTTATGCATCCGCTTCGGGTCTTACCCTGGGGAATATCTACACCGATTCCCGGGGCTGGTTCAGCTTGCTTATGTTTGTTTACAGCTGATCCCTGCTTTTTTCTTCCATAATTCTTGGCAGCAGCCTGAAACTCAGATTTGGAACGAGCTTCACGAGGCTGGCCGCCATCTTCGCTTCGATCACCCTCACGGTCTGCAAACTGAGTGAAGCCGGGAAGTACAATTCGATCTCCACAATCCTGTGTTTGCCGCTGCTTCTCGAGAAGATAAGTCCTAATCCGGAATAATCCTTGTTGAATTCGGTGATCACTTTGAGGATGTTAAGCATTTCTTTTTCAGGCAGGGGCAGGTCGATAAGCGATCTGAAATTGTCGATGATCAGCGGCAGTCCAACCCTGATCATATACAGTGAAAGGATGATTGAAAGGATGGGGTCAACGCGAAGGCTGAAGGATGTGAGTCCGGCAGCCGATAAGAGGTATCCTGCAAGAAGCCCGATGAAAAGGAATCCGTCGGAGGCCAGGGAGATCCTGAAATTCAGGTAGTAGGCTTTCAGCAAAGGTGACGAATTTTCATCCTGGCTGATGAGGCGCCCCGCATACCAGAGCAGGGCCAGGGTGAAGAGGAAAGACAGCACTACCGGGATTTGGCACAGCAGGTAGGTGACTGCGGGCAGAGGGTGGAAAAGGTCCAAAGAGGAGTCGATAAGAAAATAAATTCCAACCGGGACAATGGAGCATCCGAAGAAAAAGGAAGAAAAATTTTCAAGTTTTCCCGTGCCGTAAGGGAACATGAACAGGTTTTCCTTTTGCATGATCCTGATCGAGATGAGAGCAAAGACTTTAACTGCAATGCCGGCTGCGGCCCAGATAAAATAGATCAAAAGGGTGACCGAGCCGGTGATCAGAGAAAAGATTATGGATAAAGGTGTGATGACAAGGGCGGTAGCCAGGCTGATCTCGCTGATCCTTCTCATGCCATTTAATTCTTCCCTGAAGGTCATAGTCCGGAATATGTTTTAAACCTTGCATGCCGCTTGTACAGCCTCAGTCTTCGACCTGCATACAAATTCAAAGGTAAGAAAATTAAATGCACCGGACTCAGGAACTGGTACCACCTTCCCTCCACGGCAACGTCAGGATCGGTCAACAATTCTTTTATTTCAGGTAGATTTTTCGAACCATTTGTTCGTGCTCAAATTGAAGGCTTACTATATAAACTCCTTTGGGCTGGAGTTTCAGGTCTATGCTCATCGGATTATTAAATGAACTGCTGAATATTACTTTTCCTTCCAGATCACTGATCCTGACAACCCCGGTTTGGTAAGCATGCTCTTCTGTTGACAGATAGATCAATCCGCTGCTCGGGTTAGGAAAGATTTTTACACCCGTTTCCTTATCGTTTAAGGGTTCAATGACAAAGGGCGCCTGAACGCTGATAAGAAAGGATGCTGAGACGGAAGCGCCTGCGGTATCTGTGGCCGTCACTTTCACATGCAGGACCTGGAGTGAATCGGGTGTGCCTGAAAATGCTGACGAAACCGGATCAAAGGAAAGCCAGGAGGGGAGAGGGGCACCGCTTGTGAGTGCTGCGCTGAGCGTGAGTGTGTTGTTCCCGTCGTCATCGATAAAGGTGCTGTCGGGGACCGTATAATTGAATACCTGCCCTCTCACAGCAATCTGATCAGGGATGGGATGCTTGACATAGGGAATATAATTGGTTTGCTTCAGGCTGTCGATAAGCCCATCGACCCTGATCCAGTAAATTGAACTGGGGCCTGCATACCCGCTTTCATAAAACAGGTACTTGTTATCGGCCGTTACATAAGGGCCGAAATCATCCATTGAAGTGTTTACACCCGGCCCCAGGTTTTTAGGATTTGTAAATGTGCCATCACTTTTTTTGTAGCTGATATATAAGTCGGTAATCCCATAACCACCTGATCTGTTCGACATAAAGATCATGAAGGATTCATCATGTGCAATGAAAAAGTCGCCCTCATTGGCTGCCGAATTTACAGGCAAACCCAGACTGACCAGGCTTGTATCAGAATTTTGTATCAGCAGCTTGCAGATGTCTCTTTGCCCAAGGCAGCCCGGAGGATTTGAGGAGATGTAATAATTCTCCAGGCTGGTGTGATTCAGGGAATGTACATGGAAGGGTTCTAAAAACCTGGCAGGGGGACCCCATACTGTATTCTGCAGGTTCGAAATCCAACCGTCATTGTAGTTGTTATTCTCAAAATACATTGAATTGCCATCGGGCGACAATGACAGACAATAGTACCCATTGAACAGACTTAGCGGCCCGTTCCAGGTATTATTGGAATATTTGTAATATTTGAACTTAAACGATGTCCAGTTACTGTTTGTTTCCTCGTAATAAATTTCATTCCCGTCGGGCGAGATAGCAATTTTTTCAACGGCGGTGTATCCCGGGTCGGTGGCCAGGTTAAATATTTTTCGGATGTTCCCTGGCGGAGTTTGGCCTAAATAAGCGTCTGAGTCGGGGACGAATTTAGAATCAGGGATGATCTGGGATAATGAAACTCCAATAAAAGAGATAAAAAACAAAAATGTTAATCCTGAAGTTTTCATGGTGGTGTGTTTTGATTGTGGTTTATTGCACAAAAAAAACTATAACCACATGATTATGTGTTCGGGAACATGATTTCGAACACAATATTCATTCAAACCTGCTTTTTTTCACTCTATCCTTAAATTCTTTTGGTGTTAATCCGGTCTTAGCTTTAAACAATTCGTTGAACACTGACTTAGAACTGAAGCCTGCCATATAATAGACTTCCTGGATAGTTTTCTCATTATTGCTGTCTTCTGAAAACAGCCTTACACATTCCTTTATCCGCAGATCATTGACAAAGCCCTTGAAATTCGTTTTACATAATTCATTGATCACCTGTGAAAGCAGCCTGGGATTGATCGAAATATCGTTTGCCACCTTTTCCAGGGAAATGTCTGGATCCAGGTGTGGCTTACTGATTTGAAAATATTCATTAACCCTTTGCAAATATTCAGCTTTTGATAATTCATCCAGGTTGTTGCTTTTATATTTTATTGCATGATAAATCCCGGGCTTTAACAGCAGCAAGAACATGATCAACAAAGTAAAAATAAGTATTACCAGGGCTAAAATACTGCCTGTGTAAGCACACCAGCTTGTTTGATTCAGGATAACATAAATTGAGAGGGAATTGAGCTGAACAATCCAAACCATAATGTAGCCCAGCAAAATTAAGCGCATCCAGTGCATTACCGAAAGGTCTTTGAAATCATGTAGCAATGATCTGAACTGAATCTTTGACTTTTTAATGCAATGTATTGAGAAGGCGATGTAGGCAAGGTTCTGTAAAAGACAAAATGAATCCACATAAACAGTTGTTTTTCCAATGATATCAACGTCAAACCTGAAATAACCAAAGAAGATCAGGCTGCAGAAAAACGGAACAAAATGGATCAGATTAAACCTGATGGATTTGTTTTTACTCAGGAAGGCTTTAATGTAATAATACATCAATGGCCCTGATAGAAAGGATGTTAATTTGAAAACGTAAATGAATAAATGGGGCCTGATAAAATACTGCAATCCATAATTTCCCAGGGCCAGGGAAATGAAAATCTGGAATCCGAAGACAAGAATAAGCGCCGACAATATCCGGTTTTCAGGTTTATTACCTTTAGGTGTGATCAAAAAGAAAACAGACAGAATGAGGGTCATAAACATGCCCAGTATTGCAAGACTGTAGATGAAAATAGTCATATAAAATGCTTTATGAATAGACTCTTACTGCTGCTGCTTCAACAAAATCCTTCATCTGTTTTTTTACTGTGGCTTTTGAAAGCTGACTTGCTCCATTCACTTTGGAAGCTGCAGAACTGTCTGCGGATGTGGGAGCGGGTTTCCCTGAAATTTTTCCCAGTATGCGGATCAGGGTGTCGATATCTTCCCTGGTGTTTTCTATTCCCAAGCTGATACGCAGAAGTCCGGGAAGGGGGATCTGTGGCAGCACGGTTATGAACACTCTCTGGAATCGTTCGAGGGCAGGAGGGACATGGAGCAGGTGCTTGATGATCAGGTGAGCACAATGACAGCCCGCACGGGTGCCAATGCCACCCTGAATTGCAAGTTCTGTTGCCAGTTTGGTTGCTATGAAACCCTTCAGATTGATCAGTATGACCCCTCCTTTCTGGGTGAAGCGGGCCGAATCAGGATCTTTGATCCCGAAAATCGTAAGTCCGGGCACCTTTGCCAGCCCGTGAAGGGCATAACGCGTCAGGGACTGCTCTTCTTCCCTGATCACATCCATTCCGATCCTCTCTAAAAGGATTAGTACTTTTCCGAGAGCGGCAATCCCCGCTGCGTTTTCCTCACCAGAAGCCCTGATCAACTCCGTTTCGGCGGGGATGAATCCGGGTATGCTTTTTCTTACGACAAGCGCCCCGGTGCCGAAAGGTGCATAGGCCTTATGGGCTGCGAATGCGAGGTAATCGATCCCGAGAGCCTGCATGTCGACCTGACGGTGAGCCAGCATCTGGGCAGCATCCACAAGCAGGCGTGCCCCGTAACGGTGCACTATGCTGCTGATCCCATCGAGATTGTTAAAGATTCCGAGTACGTTTGATGCTCCGCTAACAGCCACAAGCCTGATCCTTTTTTTTCCGTGTATGCCTTCCTCATTGTATTCCTTCAGCAGGGTTTCGAGTTCCTGTAAATCGATGATGCCTTCATCATTAACACCAAGCCGTATAAGCGAAAAACCGGGATGCATACGCCAGGGCAATTCGTTTGACGAATGTTCCATGAGGGTGTTTAATATCATAGTTTCAGTATCCCCGAACGATTCACGGCCCATCTTATCGGCAGCAAGGTTGATGGCTTCAGTCGCATTGGATGTAAAGATCAGTTCATACTCTTCAGGCGGAGCGCCCAGAAATTTGGAGCAAATCGATCTTACTTCCTGAATGATCTCCTTCTGTACCTGTAATGGCTGTTTCAAGGTTTTGCAAACGACCTCCCAAACTACTTCAAACGTTGGTGTACTGGCAGCATTATCGAGGTTGATAAAGGGCCTGTCTCCTTCGGTCGTAGGCACAAGTTTATTATACCCGATCAGTGTCTTCCTTAGTTTCCCGATCAGCTCATAACCTGAATATCCTTCCAGCTCGTCACGATATAGAATATCTTCGGCGGATGATTTTTCGCCGGTGTAACCGGTGAAAGGAATTTTACCTTGCCGACTGATCATCCGCAGTGCTTTTGAAAAGGCAATTATATTGATGATGGCAGGGGTGCCGGCTTCAAAACGGTCGGGTGCATCGGCCCACATCACCCATTCGCGGCCAATCAGGTTTGCCGTGCCTCCGCCGGTCTGGAATGGAACGTCTTTTGAAATTTTTGACAGGGCTTCTTTTTTAACCGCCAGGGCGCTTACACCTAAACTAAGTCCGGTATCATGACCGCTTACGATAGTTAAGCTTTCGGGTTCCAGCTTTGCCCTGAGCACAGCAGCTCTCGCGGAGGTACAAAAAATGACGATGTATTTACGTTTGTCAAGGTTCAGGTATTCCAAAACAATATCTCTGGCCTGCTCGTATAAATGGGTGGTCGTCATGGAATAATGGCCCCTGCCGCGGTGAACATTTGAATAGGTCTCAAGCGCTGCACGTACACCCTGTTCAAGCCCGGCAAACCCATCGGCTTTGATAAATGAATTCATTTGAAAAAATTTTGATGGTGCGAATCTGACGAGAGAATTGGTATGGGGTTACAAGATGCTGCAATTAAAGTGTTTCCATGATCCATCTGCTTTAATATAAATGGAACCTGGAAAGACATGTTACTATGGGCAATCTGATTAACACCGCTGCGAATGAGTATGGCCCGTTTCTTTCACATGATGGTAAATACCTGTTTTTTTATCAGGCATGACGGAATCAAGGGAGATATATACCGGGCATGGGCTAACTGAAGGCAGGTTCAAACAACACTTACATAGAAACAAAGAGTAACCATTCTTCCCGTTGTTAAATGAACATATACCTCCTTTTTGAAAAAGCCTTCAATAGAACCCGATTTGAAGGTTACGTTTATTGACGATTCTTCTCCTGGAAAAATTTCATTTTTTTTGTAATCAAATGTTAAGCATCCACATGATCCATTTATTACTTTAATTAAAACAGGCCTTTTACTTTGGTTGAGAAGTTTATAACTTAGAATGATCGTTGTGTCTTTGCGACAAGACCCCAGGTTCATTATTTTGGACCTGAACACAACAGAATCATCTTTTCTTTCAAGGGTGGGCTTTTTTGACGTAAAAGTTTCTATCCTGGGTTTAACAGATATGTATTCAGGAGATAGATTCTTATTCTGGCAGGAAAAACAAATAAGAGCAAGCAGCAGTAATCCAGGGGAACAAAGGCACAGAAACTTCATAAGAGACGTTGCACTTTGAAGATATGAAACACCCATTGATCGGGTTTATCCTTTGAGGATCTATTTACCGCCAGTAGTAATCCGTCTTTTGTTATGAAATAGTTATTCCAGTTATACCTGTTGTTTGGAAGAGGATAAGTTCCGATAGTAGTAAAATCCTCATCAAGGATATCTATTGTGAAGGTTGGGAAGTTGTTGTATATCTGAGTTACACGATCATTCTCATTTGGATCGAGATCTTTTGCCCCCGGCCATACAAAGCGGTAATAAACCTGTTTATAAGGATCCCATATGAGGCCGACATTGTATGAGTATTTGCATAGTGAATGGAAGTAGTTTTTACTGCTTAAATCATCCGCAGGACTGTATGGACAATATTCCTGTATTGAGCTGCTTTTAGAGTGCCAGGTTTTAGAAATTGTTTTTCCATCCTTACTTGTGTAGATGTTGTCAGTGAATTTTGTTCCGAAAACAAATTCATTTCGTGTATTGTTGTATGTTAAGAATATCGACATTTCTGTTTTTTCGTTTTTCCAGAAATTATCCGGCAGGGAAAGTGGTGAGATACCAAAGGAATCATGTTTAGTATCGTATTTAAAAAGGAAATGATAATCGGAAGGATGATGAGCAAAATAATACTTCCGGTTATCTTCCTGCAGAAAATAGATCTCATTATCCTTAATGACTGCTCCTTTTGTGAATCTGCTAATGGACAATGGAAAAGTAAGAAGAGGATACACTTTTAATAAGGAAGAAAAATCTATTGTTTTAATTATATCTCCTCTTCTGTTAATGCAGTATAGTTTGCGATCGGGACCCGGCAGGTAAATGGAGTCGAGAGTTTTAATTGCAAAACCAAAGTAATGGGGAATAGCATTTGCCCCGGTATCACTTATTGGGATGGGTTCAATTTCCCGATTTGACACCAGGTCGAAAATTCTTATCTCCTGATTTGCTTTATCATCTAAAAGTAAATACCTGTTTTGGTCTTTTTCATAGTAAAACATTGCAGGACAGAATTTTGGAATGGGTATCCTGACCTGCAATGTAATGGAATCCTGTAAACTGAGCGAAACGATTTTTCCTGACTCACAACAGCATGCTAAGAAAAGAAGTAAGACAAGATGAATACCTGCACTGCAAAACCTTACCATGCTCAGTTACTTTCCTGTTACATCAACACATCCAAGGCATGGCGTATAACAACTGTAAGGATTTGGATATTTCACTAAAAGGCACCTTGACCCTGTAGCATCGCAATAACAGTCAGAATAGTTTTCACTCCAATAGCAACTGGCTGAGCAAGGTTTAACTAATGTGGAAACTGACGATAATGAAAGAGTCAGAAAGGTAGCTACTAATAAAAAAATCACTTTTTTCATAGATCGGAAATTTAACAGATAATATCATTTTTTGAATTCTACAGGGATCACCAGTTTGACCCTCACATTTTCGGTGCCGATCCTGCCCGCTTGCCATGCAGGCATGTTTCGAAGTACCTTTGCTACCTGCTCATCGCATCCGTAGCCTATTCCTTTAAGAATTGCAACGTTGGATATTGATCCGTCATTTTCAACAATGAATGAAGCAAATACCTTGCCTCTGGTATCGTTTTGAGCAGATGATGAGGAATATTCAATATGGGTTTTAAGATACTCCATGAATAAGGAGTCTCCTCCGGGGAAGGATGGAAATTGATCCAGCAATTCATACTGTGAACGGGAGTCAATCAACGCAGGAATGTTTTTAGTGACTGATTTCTGCAATTGGGGAGGAGTAGATGTTTCTTGCTTCGAGCATGACACTAAAAATAGAAATGTCACAAGCCACAGGAAGGCCGAAAATTGTTTTCTCGATTTCATAAGGATTGCTTTTATATTATATCAACAATGAAATATTGATTATTAAAGTTTCTCAATATGTTCTAATAACTATAGGGTTATTGTGAGTGAAAACGAAACACTGCACCCACCATTATTACATCCCCCTTGTCCTGCATTATGGCAATCACATGTTCTAGTTATTGAATACCAATGAGCATAATAGTATGTACAACAACCACAAGGATATTCAGTGGTAGCATCGCAGGAAGATGTTATCGAGATGCCAGCAGTGGATGCACTCTTTGTTTTTTGAAACATATATGACCCAAATGAAATAGCACCATTTTCTGTTACATTAAGCCAAAGGGATATCTTTCTGTGTAATGGGTTATTAAACCCATTTTTAACTATATAATGAAAATCTAGATCGATTATCTGGTTTTTTATTGGAATGAAGTTGTTATTTTGACTTCTTAAATTATTATATATAATCCAGAAAGGACCAAAATGAGGAAAATTTTCTATGTTATTACAACTAGTGCAAGTGTCAATCTCAATGGAATCTTTTGTAATATCTCTTTTTTGAGAAATCAACTCCTTGAAAAAATTGATCATTGTACTTTGATCATCTTCCGCTATTTCCTGTAATTGAATTATATTCTTTTCGTTATCAATCTGACCGAGAGAAATATTTTTTAATACGTTGCCATTGATTGAAATGGTGTCCCGAACTATATTGTTCAGAAACCATTGTTCTATTTGGGATTTGCCTGTTAATGAGTCAGGAATAGATTTGATGGTAGCACCCTTCTCTGATGTGGATTTGTTCCTGTCCTTAGAACAACTATAAAATATACCACCTAAGAAGAGAGAAATAAATGTAAATGCAAAAAATATTTTTTTCATATTTGTAGTTGTTATAACAAAATAGTAACAGTGCAACTTTCTGTACATTCACCATTAGAACATCCCCCTTGTCCACCAAGATGGCAATCGCATGTTCTCAAAATTGAATACCAATGAGCATAATAATATGTACAACATCCACAAGGGCTTGATCCTGAAGCCCAGCAGCCCCAAGTGATTGCTATTCCTATACTATTTGTACTTTTTAACTGATTTATTTGGTAAGGACCAAATGAAATTGTCCCATTGGTCGATACATTTAACCAAATTGAGGACATTCTCCGTAGTGGATTGCTGGTTCCATTTTTAATTTTACAATGAAAATCAAGACTTACGATCTGATTTGCAATTGGAATAAATTCATCGTTCTGGTTTTTTAAATTATTGTAAAAAATGTAAAAAGGGCCAAAATGCGGCATTCCACTAATACCGTTGCAACTTGAACAGGTATCTTCTTCTATTGAATCCTTCGAAATGCTATATTTCTGGGAAATTAGCGCTTTAAAAAATGTAACCATAATACTGCGGGCATTTTCTGAAATTCCCTGCAATTGGATCAAATTCCTCTTATTATCTACTTGACCGAGTGTTATTGTTTCCAATATATTGCCCTTTAAGTCTATGGTGTCACGCAATATATTATTTAGAAACCATCTCTCAACTTGGATTTTACTGGTTAAAGAATCTGGGATTGATTTTGTTATTAAGTGATTATTCGAATAGGATTTCTGAGAATCTTTTGAACAACTATGAAAAATTAATCCAATACCTGATACCAATATGATGATTACCATAATTACTTTATTCATATGTGCGATTTTTTAAATCAATAAATATTTTATTTAGTTATTTAACTGAACAATTCGGGATTTCAGCAGGAACACAAAATCGCAACTTCCTCATTTTTAATTCCGATTTATCATCATTAATTAAAACAAGTAGCTTACCAGTTTCCACCTTAAGATTGAATGAAAAATTCCTTGATATTTTTTTTGATGAGGGATTAACCAATGTAACAGTAAAATCGTAAAATTTAAAAAATTTTCCAAAAAACGTTTTTTGATTATCTTGAATTTCAAAAAATGGAATAATGCACATTTTTTCAGTAGCTTCTTCTTCAGAGGATAAGAGCCTTTTTAATAAAAGGCTGTCACAGTCATACAACTTATTATAATTTATCCTTCCATTACCAGATGCATCAATTGAACCGATTCTATAGTAGATAGATGATGAATTTGATTTAATCTTCATCTCTTTTATGTTTTTTACAAATCCAATAATCCATATAGCAAATGGAATAGTCACTAGCGCTAGAAGAATGATAAATATCCGCCTTCTCATGCAATTGTTTTCATAACTAATATTGTATATCAGTAATTAGACAAATTCATATATAATCAAACAACATAAATGTATATTATAAATATTATATTGCATATACGAGTATAAATTCTTTATACATGTTGATCGATTAATGGAAAATAATCAGTGGACCACACTTTTTTAACATATTTGGAATGTAAAAATACTTATTTTGTAGGAAAAATATCAGAATGTCAATTACTTAATTCGGAATAATTTTATCCGATTATCGGAAAATTTCACACATTTTATCTGCAGATTTCATTTCAAAGGATACTAATGCATTCTTCTGCTTATATTATATGGCAGCTTTTTGAAGCAGCATTTCAGTATCAGCTCGTGATTGTTTCTGACTTTGTGCATCTCCCGCAATTTTTTCAGCTTCTTTTCAATTGAGGATTCAGACTGGTGCATTTTTGCTGCAATTTCCTTTGTTACTAAACCCTTCATGATATACCCAAGGATCTCTTTCAAATCATCTGATATCAGTTTTGAAACTTTCTGATCACCCTTCATAATGATCTCTGTTACCTCATTTGGCATTACCGTTTCTCCCGTTGAAACTCTTTGCAGCTTCTGGCACAAAATCGATTTATCCTCCGATTTGGCCAAAAACGCTTTCACTCCGTGAAGGAACATTTCGGCTTGCCACATGAGAGAATTTTCCTGTGAGAGGATTACAACCGGGATTTCAGGGAATTTTTTTCGGATGAGTCCAAGATTAATTACCGGATCCGTCTGATTAATGAATAGATCCAGGATTATGATATCAACATCGGTATTTGGGATTTTTATCATTGCATCGGCTATCGTAAGGCTCCCTCCGACAACTGTAAAATCATCAGACTCCGGATTAAATGAATAGTATAATCCTTCGACGATCAGGTAATGATCATCAATAATATATAGATTTACCATAACACAACAGTTGCCGCCAGAACCTGGCATTATTATAATCATTAAAGTTACATGAATCATGAGGTAAAAGTCAATGACAGAACTGGAAAAATTTCTTTACGATAATCGGAAAATATTGAAGTAACAGAAATGTAAATAAAAGAAAATCAAATACATGGATATTTTGCCTGGCAGCCAAAGTGAATGACATGCAATTTTTAGTCGTGCTTATTTTCGCATATTTTAAGGATTTTCCTGTCTGATTCGAAGCCTGATGCCTGCCTGATCCATCTTGTACATAGTAAAGGCTCCTGCAGAGCCCGGCCGTCAATGATGACTAGTCAACGCATCCTTGAATACTGCCAAAAAAAAATTATATTTGCTTCACTATACAGGACCCCATATGTTTTCCCTTTCCCGCAAGCTGATGAATCCCCTTAAATTACTTTCAGGACTCATTGCTTTGCTGTTTGTCGGGATTTCCTGCTCCGATGACCGTAAAAGCCTCGATTGCTACGAGTTCGACGAAACAAAAAAGCTGGTGGCTTATGTCGAAGATGCCGCCGATCTCATCAGGACAAAAGGGGCAGCTGCCTTCAGTGATTTCGCCAGGAAAAACAGCAAATGGCAGAACGGCAACAGGTATCTGTTTGCTTATGACCTGGACGGGACCTGTGTTTTTCACCCGGTCACACCGGAACTGATAGGGAGAAACATCATCAGCATGAAAGACCTGAACGGGAAATCGGTGATTGGTGAAATTGTACAGATTGCTTCAAATACAAAACATCCTTACGGTTGGGTCCATTACCTCTGGATGGAACCAGGTGAGATCTATCCCGAGTATAAAAGTTCCTATATCATGCGGGTTACCGATCCCTCAGGCCATGTATATGCCATCGGAAGCGGGAATTACAAGCAAAAGGCAGAAAAGATCTTTATTGCCGATATGGTTGATTCAGCATGCGCTGAACTGGAGAGGAACGGGCTTGAAATGATCCCCCAGTTCCTGGATCAATCGGGGAAATATACGTTCTGTGACGCTTATATCTTCGTTCTCGATGAGCAGGGTACAGCCCTGGTTGATCCGTCTTTTCCCAGTCTCAGCGGACGAAAACTGCTGAACCTGAAAGATGCCATCGGCAAACCTATTGTACAACAGATGATCGAAAAGCTGAAGTCCGGCAAAACAGCCTGGCTTTCATACATGTCGAAAAGCCCCGATGAAAACAAGCCGGTTAAAAAACTCGCCTACATCCGCAAAATATACATCAACAATAAAGGCTATATCGTCGGATCTTCAATACGGCTTGAAAAACCGGTATGGCTTAAAATCTGATCTAAAACCAGGGCAGCATGGCGACACCTCCCAAAGGCATGATCTATGGCGTAGATGACAAACCTCCTTTCCTTGTCACTATACTTCTTGGACTGCAGCATATTTTTACCATGTCGAGCATGCTGGTTCTGCCTGTTGTGATCGTACAGGAGATTGGCGGTAGTTTCCTCGAGATCAACAGCGTGGTGTCTTTTTCAATGATCGCAGCCGGGTTTGGCACCATCCTCCAGTCCCTGAAGAAAGGCCCCGTTGGATCAGGTTACCTATGCCCGAATCTCTGCGGACCCTCGTATATGGCGGTCTCACTGGAGGCGGGCTGGCTGGGCGGACTGCCCCTGATGCATGGAATGATCATGCTTTCGGGACTTACCGAGATGGCGTTTGCGCAGGTCATCCCGAAGCTGAAGAAACTCTTTCCCCCTGAGATCACCGGACTGGTCGTCATCATGGTCGGCGTTGCCCTGATCCCCCTGGGTGTATCAAGATTCATTGGCGTGGAATATTCAGGCGACTCCATCGAAGCCCCAAAGATCCTTATCGCATGTACCACCCTGGGTATAATGATCGGCCTCAATCTCTGGGGCAAAGGCAAGGTCAGGCTTTACGGAGTGCTTGTCGGCATCATTGTGGGATATCTCCTATCCCTGGCTGCAGGACTCATCGGCTCAGCTGAAATGCAACAGGTTTCACAGACTCCTTTTTTCGCGTTGCCCGGAAAGGGTGTAAAGATGTTCAGGTATGCTTTCGATCCTTCGCTCATTATTCCTTTTATCCTGATATCGATCATTCAGTGCCTGAAATCGTTCGGGAACATCATCACCTGCCAGAAGCTCAGCGATGACGACTGGAAGGAACCTGACCTGAAAAATGTGGGCAAAGGACTGATGGCTTCAGGGATAAGTGTCTTTACCTGCGGACTGCTTGGCGGGGTGGCAACCGACACTTCGGCCAGTAATGTAGGGCTTTCGGCAGCAACCGGGGCAAACAGCAGGGTCATCGCCTGGAGCGCAGGCGGGATCTTCATCCTCCTGGGATTCCTGCCGAAAATGGCGGCATTATTCACAATCATGCCCCAGCCTGTGATGGGCGCAATCGTGGTATTTGTGACATGCTACATGCTTATTTCAGGAATGCAGATCATCCTGGCAAACCCGATCTCCACGCGCATGATCTTTATCATCGGGATCTCCATGATCTTCGGATTGAGCGCCGATATCGCCTCCTCCCTGTTTTTCACAGTCCCCTCATGGCTGGTGCCGGTATGCTCTTCATCCCTCACCGTATCAACCCTGCTGGCTGTGATCCTGAACCAGATCTTTGTCGTCAGCGACAAGCATCATGCAAAGGCTCAGCACTGAGCCCGGTTCTTAATTTTCTCAATCTTACGATGCCTGTCAAAGGAATATGTTGTACTTGTTTTGTCAAGGATCTCAAAGATCAGTAAGGCTCTCTCGTATAGTTTTTCAGCTTTCAGGGCCCCGGCACCCTTGATGTTCAAATCTTCCGCAACCAGGAACATTATTTCGGCAAGCTGCTCAAAGTTATTATCGCTGAATTTTTTAGTGTCAATCATTGCCGTAAGAAACGATTCGGCAGGGATCAGGCAGAGGTCGTCAAGATTCAGTCCTAATTCGGTTTTTAATGCATGGTCAGCTGCTTCAATGCCCGGGCTTGACTGGAGGCGGACTTTGAGCCCCATCAATCCGGCTAGTATTCTCCCTAGGGCGCGCCCAAGCTGGTCGATTTGCCGTTTCAGAAAGTCTTCCTGTTCCATCTTAGAGTATTTGCGTAAAGTTACACTTCTTCTTCATGACACAAATCGTAAAAAACGATATAATATCTTACATTTGTATCTCAATGTGTTTGATGTCAGGATCCTCCCTCTTCCGGTCCCTCGTTGCCCAGCAATGGAAGCAAAGCACCCGCTCGGCTTACTATGAGAAGGGAATACTGATGAAGATCTTCATCAGCCTCATGATTCTTTACCTGGCTATCAACCTGGTTGTAGTGGGGCTGTTTATGGGGAAGATACTTGAAGGGGCTTTCCCCGATGATGACCCGGCATGGGCATTTTCACTCATTCTTTTCTATTATTTTCTTGCGGATATCATACTCCGGTTTTTCCTGCAGCCCCTGCCAGTGCTGGGAATTGTCCCGTACCTTCACCTCCCGGTAAAACGCTCAGCCCTGTTCAATTTTCTGCTTCTGAAGTCGGGACTGAGCCTGTTCAACTACTTCCCTCTCCTGATCCTGCTTCCCTTCACACTGCGTTCTGTGCTGCCGGCATGGGGCGGATTGTATTCGCTCAACTGGTTAGCGGCAGTGCTTCTGCTGATCTTTTCCAATAACTACCTGGCTTTCCTGTTGAAGAAGATTTACCCGGGCAGGCTATGGATCATGCCTTTGCTGCTGCTTGCAGCAATTTCGCTCTTAGTGACCGATTTTAAAACACATCAGGCGATATCTGGTTTGTTTGCCAGCACCCTTACCAGTATCGCAGCTCATACATACCTGCTCCTGCTGCCCCTAATTTTCCTCCTCATCCTGTATCTTGCATCCTGGATCTTGCTTTACAAAAACCGCTACCTCGAGCTTACGACTAAAAAGGAAAGGATGCTGTTCTCGGGCAATGACAGCAGCCTCCTCGCTTCCTTTGGCATCCCGGGAAAGCTTGCTCTGATGGAAATCAAACTGATATTAAGAAATAACCGTCCGCGCAGTTTCCTCATGCTGAGCGGGATGTTCCTGTTCTACGGACTCCTTATCTACCCGCCTCATTCACGGTCGGCCGGTGAGGGGATGTTCCTTTTTGTCGGATTGCTCATCACCGGCATCTTCATGATGCAATACGGACAGCTGATCATGAGCTGGGAAAGCCGGTCGTTCGACAAGATCGTCACTTCCCCTCTCCGGATGCAGGATTATTTCAGGGGAAAATTCTGGTTCTTCTTCGCGGCTAACGGCATATCGTTCCTTCTCACACTCCCATATGTCTTTTACGGCTACCACATCGTCCTCATCAACCTGGCTTGTTTTCTCTACCAATCGGGCATCAATAGTTTCATTATCCTCTTTCTCGGTACATACAACACCAAACGAATCGACCTGGGAAAAGGCGCCATGTTCAACTATGAAGGGACTTCATTCATCCATTTCCTGCTGTTCCTGCCTCTTTTAGGCCTGCCATACCTCATCTGGCTGCCGTTCTCCCTCCTCGGGTATCCAACCCTTGGCGTTGCGGCTATTGGCCTCACAGGTGTTGCCGGATTGCTTTTTTCGCAGGTATTCATCCGCATAACAGTTAAGCAATTCAATTCACGGAAATATAAAATTCTCAATGGTTTCAGAACTTCGTAAGTATGATACGCATCAGGGATCTCAGAAAAATCTACGGTAAAACCCCGGCTTTATCCATCGCTCAACTCGAAATCGGAAAAGGGGAGATGTTCGGGCTTGTGGGCAATAACGGTGCGGGCAAAACCACGATGTTCAGGCTGATCCTCGACCTTATTGCGGCCACCGATGGGGAGGTTTGGATCAAATCCATGCCGGTACAGAAGCAGGAGGAATGGAAAATGATCACGGGTTCCTACCTCGACGAAGGCTTCCTCATCGATTACCTCAGTCCATCCGAATATCTCTCCTTTGTTGGCGGATTACATGGCTGGACTACGGATGACTACTCCCGTTTTTACCTCTCGCTCGAGGGGTTTTGTGCGGATGAGCTGCTGCATGGGAAAAAGCCCATCCGCAGTCTCTCACAGGGAAACAAGAACAAGATCGGGATCATCGCAGCCTTGATGGGTAATCCCGAGATCGTGATCCTCGACGAACCCTTTGCCCACCTCGATCCTTCATCCCAGATCATTCTCAAACGCCTGTTGAAAAAGATCAACTCTGAACGCGGGACAACTCTTCTTATCTCCAGCCACGACCTCACCCATGTGACCGAAGTCTGCAACCGTATCGTTTTGCTCGAAGACGGACTGATCCTCAAAGACCTTCAAACCGCCGGCGGCACCCTTGGTGAGCTGGAAGCGTATTTTGCGAGGGCTTGACGCGTGGCACCCAATAATTAAAGTACAAATCACATTTTTTTTGTCTAGGGCTATCACTTTTTTAGTTATTCCGGATTAAGTAATTGCTAAACCACTCAATTTAGGTTTAAGCAATCTATCAAAAAGCTTTTAATGTGTTGGAAATTAAAAAGGTAAAACCCATGGAAGAAAATAATTTAGTTTTGATGCCGGAGGATATGATCCTTCGGAAAATATATGTGATCAGAAATCAGAAGGTGATTTTGGACAAAGATTTGGCTGACTTATACGGAGTAAGCACGGGGAATCTCAACAAGGCCGTTCAGAGGAATAGAAAGCGGTTCCCAGCGGACTTTATGTTCAAACTGACAAAAGAGGAATTTGATAACTTGATATTCCAATTTGGAATATCAAGTTGGGGTGGAACGAGAAAGTGGCCGAATGCATTTACCGAGCTGGGAGTTGCCATGCTGTCAAGTGTTTTGCAAAGTGATCAGGCCATTATGGTAAATCTGCAGATCATGCGCGTATTTACACGAATGAGACATATACTTGAATCCCATACTGAGATCCTCAAAACTTTAGAAAAGATACAATCAAAGGACATCGAGCAGGATAAGCAGATTTTGTTGATTTTTGAGTATTTGAAGCAATTGGAGGAGGATAAAACTCAACAACAGCTCATTCAACAGCGTCGAAAAATCGGATTCAAAAGAGAAAATGAGACCTGAATGATTTTTACTTTTCGATTGTTTGTAGGTGTATCG
This sequence comes from Bacteroidota bacterium, assembly GCA_037134895.1. Lineage (GTDB taxonomy): Bacteria > Bacteroidota > Bacteroidia > Bacteroidales > FEN-979 > CAIRDP01. The sequence goes on along the minus strand of JBAXLI010000026.1, from coordinate 4,774 downwards.
TTCTGCTCGAAGACGGACTAATCCTCAAAGACCTTCAAACCGCCGGCGGCACCCTTGGTGAGCTGGAAGCGTACTTTTCAAAAGCGTGACACGTGGCGCGTGTCACGTGATTCGTGATTCGTGTCGGGTGATTCGTGTGCCGTGAACCGTGAGTCGTGAGTCGTGAGTCGTGAGTCGTGAAAACAGGTATATCATAAAAACGGAAAACAATACAATTTGAATTCCTGTACCCATGAATGTGATCATCTGCTGGCCCCCAATCCTGAATTCCTGAAAGCGGAATATGTCCAGATTATTGAGAATGTTGAACAATGCATGCAGTACGATCGGTCCCCAAAGGTTCCCATAATAAAAGAACAAACCGCCTATAACTATGCTTCCGATTAAAACATGAGCAAAATTCAGTGCAAAAAATTGCCCGTTGTTGCTCAGATTATGCAGTCCGGCAAAAAGTACTGAAGATACAACCAGGGAAAGCCAAAAACTATGAGTGACTTTATATAAAGTGACAAATATGAAACCTCGAAAAAACAGTTCCTCGTAAAATGCGACAATCAGGGATGTTAGAAACACAGATATGCAAGATTTCAGGGTTGTATCAGTGTTGATTACTACTCTGACATCGAGAATAATTGCCACGAGTATCAACGAAAAAAAGAATATTGAGCATGCGATAATAACTGCCAGACCAATTGCATTCAAACACCTTAATGGATTTGGGAAAAAGTTTTTTAATTCAATGTGGTTAATGCTCCGATCCAGGAATCTTACATAAAGCCAACTTGCAGGGATAATCAGCAGATTTCCTAACAATGCCGGCACTTCAAAATGATTGGTCCGTAAAAGATTTGGTATGACAGTAAACAGAGCAAAAATCACATATGCCCCAGCGATGGCTGGGATGAATAAAGCTGTTTTTATTAGGTCAGAAGAGTCCTTTTTAAGCATTATTTGCTGCTTTTGATCCATTTTCCGCAGGCTGTTATCACTGAGTTTTCGGATATCTTGAAGATATAGAGGCCGGGGTTAATACTCTGAGTGTTTATTGAATTCCTTCCTACATGCAGTTCAGTCGTGCTGACGAGCCTTCCACTAAGATCATATAAACTTAAAGTGCTTTGTTTTAAAGAAGTTTCAATGTTGAGGATTTCATTGCCTGGATTTGGATACACCAAATTCCTTTTCAAATCTGAATCTGGTGGATCGGAGATCCCGGTTATGAGACCGTTAGAATCTACTTTAAGAATGTAGATGTCCCTGTTTTCACCCTGAATTGCATAATCATTGGATGTTGCACCGATAATACATCCCCCGTCAGTTGTGGCTATAACCGACCATACCATGTAATACATGTCACCTCCGTAGTATTTTTGCCAGGTTAGACTCAGAGAGGAATCCAGCTTCCCAAGAACGATAAAGGATTGGTTGTACGAAAAGATTCCTCCCCAATCCTGATTTACCACGCCTCCGAGATAAATATTTTGTTCGTTTATAAAATCAATATTGGTATTATAGGCGGGGTAACTTACAGTATCATCAGGCCCAAGAAAAAACTCGCTTCGGATGTGAAAATTTGTATCCAATTTTAATATTCCGATTTTGTCAGTCCTGGGATTGCTGTTATAAAAATGTCTTTTACCAGTTGCATAGAACTCTGTTCCGATATTTGTTTTTGTGTTTAGATAAAAGTCTAACTTTCCTGGGACACTATCAACTTGAGTTACATTAAACAAATAATCCATTGTGAGAAATTGTGAAGGAGAGTACATTTGACCATTATAGCTGCCAAAAAGGGACATTAAATACCCGGAATTATTATGTTTCTCCATCATTGAAAATACATACTGACCCCAAGGGTTAGTGTAATAATGGAAAAATAGAGAATCGCAAGACTGACTGAATTTAAATATATATGGAAATGGTCCCGGAGGTCCAGAATTCGGATCCGCACATCCATAAACAATTATTTCATGAAAATGGTCCATGAAACAATAAACCATGTTACCGAGGAACTTTAGCTCGGTCGAAAAAGATGTGTCCTTAATAATGCTGAGGGAATCTGATAAAATCAGAAGCCAAATCCGCGTCGAATTGTTTTCAGTTTTTTTCTCACCAATTCCCATATAAGTCCCATTATCAAGTTTAATAAGGTCGTTTAAATAGCAAATCCCTTGTTCTTGATTGATTTTCTTTGTTTTGATTGTGTCACCAAATCTGTTGAGTCGTATTAGTAAAGATTGATAAGTTAAAGGATATGATCCTATGGAAGCAGAAATTATAAACCCACCATCATTGGTTTCAATAATGTCATTCGGGATTTCATCCTGATTCGTACTATATCGGAACACAAATCCGGTTTGGGGAAACACCTGGCAAGTTGAAGTGATCAGGAGTAATATTATACCTATTATTTTCATTAATAATTTCTTTTATATTGTAGAATTAATTTTTTAATGCAAAAAGTTAGGAGTAGTTTCTTGTAAAACTACTCCTAACATAAAACTATTACAAATCTGATTGATAGCCACCCTGCAGATAAATTCCATAATGAATCCATCCCTTATGGACCTTAACTCCACCTAGTCCAACCATTAATTCTCCATGTAAGTCAATACTTATGAAACTAGATCCATCTGGTCTTGCGCCGGAAGGTTGTGTGTTAAGAGTATAAACACAGTATTCTGCATAATTAAGATACCTATTCATTTCAAAAGGCATCAAACAATCATGATCATTTCCAAAACTAGGTGAACTATAGTAAAATAAATAGCGAAAATAATTGTAGTTTGTCCCCTGAAACCCTGGATTCGGGAAGGAGTTTGGATAAACGTATACATCGGTAAAAGGAGGCACATAGCAACCTGGCAAGACACCTTTCCTTAGCATGACAGCATTTTGAATATTTAAGGCCGCATCCATGCAAATGTTTCCCTGGCCAGCATACGGTCCGCATTTTCCCCCATAGCATTGTTCCGCTCCTCTGTAAAGCCAGTAATCAGTTGTGTCAAAACCTCCAAATTGGTAATTGTTCCCGTATAAAATAACAGATGTGACCTTGATTTTAATTTTGTTACTCTGGTTACCCATAGGAATGATTGAGGCCATTACAAGGTGTTTATTCCTGTGATTTATTCTATAAAACGATGCACGAACACTATCTATTATAATATTATATACAGAAATAACATCTGTCATGGCTATTTTGTTATTATAATAGGAGACCTTGAAAAAATTGGAATCGACTTTTTGCAATTCTCCCTGTGCGGAGGCAATCCCATACGTATAATTTGCAGTTGCTGCTAAGTAATAAGAAAGACTGTCAACAGGAATACTATCTGTAGTTTTTAAAGGATTTTTTATTCTGTCTGTACAGTATTTAACTGTGGACTCAATCTTTTTGACGTCCAGTGATTGCACTTTGATTTCCTTGTCATTAAGACTTTGATTTTTACTGCAGGCAGAAATCAGAATAATTACTATAAGCAAACTTGGGAATATTTTTAATGTAGTTTTCATAGTTGTTTTATTGTTTAAAAGGGTTTTGTAGATCACATAATTATCGTAAGGAAAATGCTTTTCAGGAATAGGAAAACCTGGTCGGTAAGTTTTGGAAAAATCCGGGGGAAGCTGAATCCCCCCGGATCGAATCAGGTTTTGCAACTTCTTGATTGCATTCTTTTAGCTTAGAAACTGGGCACAGTTATCGTTAATGAGTTGTTTTGAAGATCAGCGGCAGTGGCCCAAACGCTGTAGCCTACTCGTTTTGCATAGTCGTTTCTTACTACAAGCACAGCAATCCGGTAGCATAAAACGGGTATGGGAGGTCCGGCTGGTTCTGTAACAGTGATATATGATCCCGACTGGTAAGTATTCCAGAATGCGTTCGGGGGATAGGTCGTGCTGTTGCCGATATAATATGCCTGGGTGAACACATGGTCTGAGTTCTCAATCGAATAGTAGATCGTATAGGTGTGCGAGGAAAAATTCGGATCGCTGTAAACGAACTTAAAATAGGGCTGTACCGAAATTGTTGAAGCCTGAACTGATGAACCCAGGGCAAGAATACATACAAGAATTATTGCAAATTTTAACATTAGGTTTTTCATGACAAGAATTTTAATTGGTTATGTGCTTAATGAATGTTAAGTTTAAGTGCTTGCTGATTTCCGGTTTTGTTTCTACATTCGCATTTCCTCCTTTCTTTTTGATTTGGTTTATGGTGTCGCAATCATTATCTTTTCAATTTGTAAAGGGGGTTTTTTATACCCTCAAACCTGGCTTCCAAATATATGCTGATCAGGCATTAAAGTCAATGACAGCTTCGGAAAAATTTCTTTACGATAATCGGATAAATGTGAAAAAAATATTTTTTTATTGTTTTGGGGACTTACGGTAAAAGTTGTAATGACGAATAAAGAGGAGCCGCCGGAATTAGTTGTTATTAGATTGTTGGTCAGGCTATTGCATGCTTTCATAAATTATCGTTAAGAAATTGCAGGGTTTGTTTTCAGGCTTTTTATCCAGTTTGCCAACGAAATTTTTACTGAAAATTCAGCTTCCGGAACAAATTTATTGGCAGCCAGAATGGATGCCAGGGGCTTTTTTTTCTTGGCTTTTTCGGCGGATTTGCGAGATTAATCCGCCCCAGACAATCAAAAATCCACCGGTTTAAACCGAGATAAAAAACAAGATTCTCAGGTTTGCGCTGACTTCGGATTATCATATAAAAATGGATTAAATTTGTAAAAACATGTCGTCATGATGTCATTTGCGA
>JBAXLI010000025.1:0-52199 GCA_037134895.1 Bacteroidota bacterium | reverse complement strand
CCTTCATTCCTTCATTCCTTCATTCCTTCATTCCTTCATTCCTTCATTCCTTCAAGCCTTCATAAACCACCTTCTCCAAGAACAATCCGCAGGCCGGCACTGAATCACCTGCGTCGGAGCGGTTTTTTGCTTCGACCACAAGTTTCAGGTCTCGCAGTGACATCTTGCCTGTTCCCATGTCAATCAGGGTACCTACTATGGCCCTGACCATATTCCTGAGGAAGCGGTCGGCCGAGATTGTAAACACAAGCAGATTGCCGCTTCTCTCCCACCTGGCTTCAGAAATCTTACATATCTTGGTTTTAGTGTCAGAATCAACTTTTGAGAACGAAGTGAAATCAGAATATTTCATGATGAGTTCAGCTCCGCGGTTCATGATATCAATATCAATCGGGCCATAATGATAATAAGACCTGTTGAACAGGAAGGGATCTTTGGCCAGGGACACATAATACCTGTATGTTCTCAACGAAGCGCTGAACCTGGCATGTGCCTTTGGGTGCACAGGAAAGATCTCATGAATTGCTATGTCTTTCCCCAGGTAAGAGTTTAGCTTGAAAACCAGTTTCCCGGCCTGGGCTTTACTGAGTTCTTTCTCCAGATCCATATGAGCAAAATACTCCCGGGCATGCACACCGGCATCTGTTCGTCCGCATCCGGTCAGACTCACCTCTTCCCTGAGCATCATGCTTAATGCATCATCCAGTACTTTTTGTATGCTAACAGCATTTTTCTGAGCCTGCCAGCCATGGAAGGCTGTCCCGTCATACGAAAGACCAATAAAATATCTCATGGTAAATTACTTGGTTAGGATGTGAAACCCTTTACATCAAAGATAATTCAGTTTGTTCAAAAGTACAAACCCATCCGCAGTCAATAAAAAATATTTTGTCAGTTTCGTATCAGCCTTGCTGTGAAATTAATCACAATATGAATATTTTCCCAGGTCTTTTGAATGCCTCTCTCATGGCTCAATTGCGCCATTCGTCAAAGTCGGGTTGAAAAAAATATGCAATTGTTATTTTTTTAACAGATAAAAGATGTAATTTTGTGAGCAGAATTCTGAAAACAATTTAAGCCACCTGACAACTTATTAAAAATCAACATAAAATGGCTACAAATAACAATTACATCACCGAATTAGTAGAGCAGTACGGCAGAGACCGTACGAGCCTGATGCCGATTCTGCAGGGAGTGGTTGAGAAAAATAATTTCATTACTGACCTTGACATGACCGAGATTGCCAGGGAACTCGATCTCTCAGCCGCGCAGGTTTACGGAACAGCGACTTTTTATTCATTTCTCGACTCCGAACCCAGAGGACAATATGTAATCAGGGTTTGTAAAACCATCACCTGCGATATGCATGGCAAAAAGACCATTATCCAGACCATCGAAGACATGCTTAAGATCAAAGCCGGTGAAACGACCCCCAACAAGAAGTTTACACTTCTTGAGACCAACTGCCTGGGCTGGTGCCATGAAGGCCCCGCTATGCTTATCAACGAAAAGCCTTATTCAGGGCTTACCGCCGAGAAAGTTCATGATATTTTAAGTGAGTACATGCATCAATAATTTAACATAAGGAGATTTACAATGTCCGAAACCAAACTTAAACGAGTTGACCTTATTTTCGGGGAATATTCCTCTGTGAAATACAAGGTGCTGACCGATACTATAAAGCGCTCCAACGACGAGATCCTCGACGACCTCCTCGAATCCGGCCTTCGCGGCCGCGGTGGTGCAGGCTTCCCTACTGCTATGAAATGGAGGCTCACAGCCCAGTCCCCCAGTAAGGAAAAATATGTAATATGCAATGCTGATGAAGGAGAACCCGGCACATTCAAAGACCGTGAGATCCTGACCCGTGTTCCCCGCAAGGTATTTTCAGGAATGGCTATCTGCGGAAAGGTTATCGGCGCCCAGAAAGGCTATGTCTACCTCAGGGGCGAATACAGGTTCCTGCTCCCCGAACTGATGAAAGAAATTGAGGGTTATAACGAGCATGCAAAAAGCATCGGCCTTGATTTCCCAATTGAGATAAAACTGGGAAGCGGTGCCTACATCTGCGGTGAAGAAAGCGCTTTGTTTGAATCGATGGAAGGCAAAAGAGGAGAGCCGAGAAACAAACCTCCCTATCCTACCACCTCAGGGTTCATGGGCAAACCAACCGTCATTAACAATGTTGAAACATTTGTGAATGTGATGATGATCATGCGCCTTGGTCCGGTACAGTTTAAACTTCTCGGGACGACCGATTCCAGGGGTTCAAAAGTGTTCTCGGTTTCAGGGGACACTCCTATTCCCGGGATCTATGAGCTGGAGCTTGGCATGCCCCTTGACCGTTTCGTGGATGAGTTCGGCGACGGCGACACCAAAGCCGTACAGGTCGGAGGTGCTTCAGGCTTCTGTGTTCCCCGTAAAAAATTCAAGGATACCGTGATCGGCTTCGAAGGTGTTCCCACCGGGGGCTCCATGATGCTTTTCAACAGTTCCAGGTCAATGTACAATGTACTCCATAACTATCTTGAATTCTTTGAAGAAGAATCCTGCGGACAATGTACACCTTGTCGTGTTGGTTGCCAGCAGCTTCGAAAAGGCATACAGGCTGTCAAAAAAGGTGATAAAAAATCCCTGTATCTCGACCAGCTGATGAAACTCTCTGAGAGCATGAAAATAACTGCAAAATGCGGTCTCGGACAGAGTGTTGCCAACTCGTTCTCATCGATCGTCTATAACTTCAAAGAAGAAATGATTTACTAAAGGAGACTGAACTATGAAAAACACCAAAAAAGATATGAAAAAGCAGATCAACCTTACAATTGACACAATTGACGTAAGTGTTGACGAGGGTACCACAATTCTCGAAGCTGCCCGCAAACTCAATATCCATATTCCCACTTTATGTTATCACGAGGACCTCTGTGTTGCAGGGAACTGCCGTGTTTGCGTCGTGGAACAGGAAAAAGTTAAAGCACTGCCGGCAGCATGCGCAATGCCAGTTTCAGAGGGTATGGTGATTCACACCAACAGCATGAAAGTAAGACTTGCGCGCAAGCATATTGTCGAGCTGCTGCTCTCTGAGCATCATGCCGATTGCACGAAATGTTACAAGAACGGCAATTGCGAACTGCAGAGCCTGGCTTCACAGATGCTTACCGGCGACCATATGTTCATCGACCTGGTGCCCGATCATAAGTACACCATCGACATGTTCAATACAGCCATCATCAAGGACGACAGCCGTTGCATCCGCTGCCAGCGCTGCGTAAGGACCTGCGAAGAACTCCAGGATGTGAGCGCACTTGGCGTTGCCTATCGCGGTAACCATATGAAGATTTCAACTTTCTTTGAACATCCTTTGTTTGAAGTGGTTTGTACCAACTGCGGACAATGTGTTAACCGCTGTCCGACCGGAGCCCTTATTGAACGTAATTATATAGACCAGGTATGGGATGCAATTTATGACACCAACAAGCATGTTGTTGTTCAAACTGCTCCTGCAGTGCGCATAGCTCTTGGCGAAGCCCTGGGCATGCCTCCGGGCAAGATCGTAACAGGCAAGATGGTAACCGCACTGAAACGCCTTGGTTTCGACGCCGTACTCGACACCGACTTCACAGCCGACCTCACCATTATCGAGGAAGGAAATGAGCTGTTGTCGAGGCTGAAAAGGGCCCTGCTTGACAAGGATCCTAAAGTGTCTCTGCCCATGGCTACTTCCTGTTCGCCGGGCTGGATAAAATTCATCGAGCACACCTTCCCCGAATTTCTTGGAAACCTTTCGACCTGCAAATCACCTCAGCAGATGTTCGGCGCCCTGGCGAAAACATATTACAGCCAGAAACGCAAGCTGGATGCAAAGAATGTTGTTTCTGTATCCATTATGCCTTGCACTGCCAAAAAGTTCGAGGCCAACCGCCCTGAAATGCGCTCCAGCGGGTATAAAGATGTGGATTATGTATTGACCACCCGTGAGCTTGGTATCATGATCAAGCAGGCCGGACTGGATTTTGAATCACTGCCTGAAGAAAAATTCGACAGCATCATGGGTGCCTCAACCGGAGCAGCAGTGATCTTTGGAACCACTGGTGGAGTAATGGAAGCTGCCATCAGGACTGTATATGAAGTTGTAACCGGACGCGAAATCCCGTTCGAAGGCCTCAACATCACACCGGTCCGCGGAACTGAAGGCGAAGTGCGCGAAGCATCCCTTAAACTTGAAAAGTTAAAACCTGAGTGGAGTTTCCTCGAAGGAGTAGAACTGAAATGTGTGGTTGCAAACGGACTTGCCCACGCAAAGAAGGTGATGCAGAATGTCAAAGAAGGTAAAGCCAATTATCACTTTATCGAAATCATGGCCTGTCCGGGCGGTTGCCTTGGCGGCGGCGGACAGCCTATTCCAACGAACAAGGACATCCGCACAAAAAGAAAAATGGCTATTTACGAAGAAGATATGGGAATGGCGATCCGCAAATCTCATGAGAACCCTGAAGTACAGATGATCTACGAAGAATTCCTCGGACAACCACTCGGACACAAATCCCATGAATTACTACACACACACTACACTCCAAGAAAGAGATACTAGTTGACTCACTTAAACAAAAAAAAGAAGCCATCGATTTGACGGCTTCTTTTTTTTTTCGGCTGTTGTATCCCAAACAACAACCTGTTTGCATCACTAACTAACGGTATGTAAGAACGGATTGGAATCAGTTTTGACGGAAATCGTCTTCGATGTCGATCACGATACGTTTTCCTCCTTTTTTGTCGGTAATCTTGTAGGATTTAACTTTGCTCATAGGTATGTCGCCCAGCACATCTGAAAGGGTTTCACCTTTTTGATGGCTTGTTATCACCTTAACACCCGGTGCAAAATGGCGGAAATCGTCGCTATCGAATTCGCGGTTGAAATCAGGGAGCTCAGGAACTTCCGGCATTTCAAAGTTGTATCTGAAGGCATGCTGACCCGCCTTCGCCCAACCCCTGGGGCAACGGCCATCTCCATTGAACATGTATATAACCTTATGATGCCCCGTTGAATCGTTTAAGGTTGAATCATTATCTGAGCCCAGGTAGATTGAAAAGTCTTTCATCCGTTCATCAACATCTCCCATCCTCATGTGGACAGTTGCCATCAGGTCTTCCAGGTCTTTGCTGTCAATCGTATCTTTTGACGAGAAAACAGTGTCGATCGTTGTTTTCTTACCATCCACATCCTTTATTATCAAAACTTTATACTTGCCATTCTTGTCTTTTGAATCAACCGTGGCATTCACAGTAATGGTTTCAGCTTTTTTCACTTTTGATTTCTGGGGGGCGGATGATGCGCTGCCCGATTTGCTGGTTTTACTATCCTGAGCTGAAACAGGAGAAGAAGAGGAGATCACAAGGATCATACATAAGACTGCTGTTCCGGCGGAGATCACAGCAGGCCTGAGAAGAAAATTTGTTTTCATGTTTTGGGTTTTAGACGATACAAAACTACAACCGTATCAGGCGGGCAAATGTTAATGGAGCGTTAAACTTGGTTAAGGAAACGTTAATCCTCTGAGATAAAAGAACTTCTTTATCTATTTTTGCATCATGAATAAGCGGATGCTATATACCCTGATTGTACTGATCTGCCTGTCTCTGCTTGGGATAATTATAGTTCAGTTCTTCTGGATAAGGAATGCGATCCAGGTGAGGGAAGCCCAGTTCAACCGAAGTGTGAACGATGCCATGGGGGTCGTTGTGAACAAGCTTGAGACCAAAGAGAGCGTGCACATGCTCATCAGGTCAAGCATCAGCGACAGCATCAGGGAGATACTGAAAGAGTATCCGGAAGAATTCATTACTGAATCTGGCCCCCCTGCTTTAGCGAAGAACTTTAAACATGAACGGGCAAAAAGGGCAACAGCCGGGAAACGGAAGAAAGCAATCGACAGCCTCATGAATCGTCTTCAGCAGGTTTATGTGAATGTAAATCCGCTCTACACCGAAATGCATTTTGAATTTAACGAGGAGGAACTGCAAAAAGTTGATTCAATCATTCAACTCCAGGCTGAGGAAATGCATAACAATTCCATCGAATTCAACTTTGATGGTGATTTACCCGGGACTCCCCGTACGATAGACCTTACCAACCAAAGGACCTTCCGCTATATCAAATCCATGCCGAACCAGGTTTATGGCAGCGGATATATTTTGCATGACCGGCCTCCTCCGCCTCCGGAGCCCTCCATGCCGGATCTGATGGAAAGAGTGAAGCGTCTTTCTGATAAAAGCAGGAAGCTTAAAGACATTTTTCAGAAACTGACTGTAGAATCGGAGATCAAGCCAAGATCTATCACCGAACGGGTTCAAAAAGACACTCTTGAACAGATCATCCGCAAAGCACTGTCGGATAAGGATATCAGAACACCCTTTGAATTTGCTGTGTATTGTCCGTCGGCCGATACAACATATTTTCCCGTCAAGTCCACAAATTTCAAACCCGAAAATCTCGGGACCGATCATAAAATAACCTTGTTCCCGAATGACCTGATCACAAAACCAAACCAGTTATTGCTGTTTTTTCCGGGCCAGAAAGGGCAAATTTTAAGTTCACTTTCTTTGCTGATGATAGGTTCGATCATTTTCACGCTGATCATAGTATTATCCTCGGGAGCCAGTATAGTTGTCATGATCAGGCAGAAAAAGATCTCCGACATCAAGACTGATTTCATAAACAACATGACTCATGAATTCAAGACACCTATAGCCACAATATCTATTGCCGCCGACTCTATCGTCAACAATAAGGTCATCCAGGAACCTGAAAAAATACGAAATTTCACAAGGATCATCAAGGAGGAGAACAACCGGATGAATACCAGGGTGGAGCAGGTGCTGCAGATGGCACTCCTCGACAGCCGGGATTTTAAACTCAGACCTGTCGTCACTGATATGCACAGGATGATACAGCGTGCAGTTGATCATTACCGTTTGCAGATCGAAAAACGCAATGGAGTTCTGACTACAGATTTTGAAGCCTCGAATGCCTTTGTGGAAGCCGATGAAGACCATATGCGGAATGTGCTGATGAATCTGCTCGACAATGCCAATAAATATTCGGGATCAAGTCCCGATATAAAGGTATTTACCTTCAACCGGGGCGAAAAATTTTACTTCGGTGTTGAAGATCATGGAGCTGGTATGAACTCCGAGACTCAGAGAAGGGTATTTGATAAATTCTTCAGGGTGACATCGGGAAATATTCACAATATAAAAGGGTTCGGACTTGGGTTGAGTTATGTAAAAGCCATAGTACTGGCGCATCATGGTGAAATATCACTTCAGTCGGAGATCGGCAAGGGAAGCAGGTTTGAGATAAGCCTGAGCTATGTGCCGGGGCAGGGAGAGAAGGTGGTGTATGATGGGCAAATTTGAGGATGCAGGATGCGGGATGCAGGATGCAGGATGCGGGATGCAGGATGCAGGATGCAGGATGGACGATGTACGAATAACCAACAACCAACGACCAACAACCAACAACCAAAAACCAATAACCCAGTAACCTAAATAAATAACCATGGAATCAAAAAAAATACTGCTGGTTGAGGATGACCCGAACTTCGGTTCGATCATGAAATCGTATTTAGAGATGAATGATTACCTTGTAACCCTCAAAGTGGATGGGAAGCAGGGTTTATCGGCGTTTAAAAGCCAGATCTATGATATCTGCATACTTGATGTGATGATGCCGGAAATGGATGGTTTTACGCTCGCCAGGGAGATCAAAAAAGCAAATTCAAAAATACCCTTCATCTTTCTTACAGCCAAATCCCTGAAATCGGATATGCTTGAGGGTTTCAAGACCGGGGCTGATGACTACATAACAAAACCTTTTGATTCGGAAGTCATGCTATACAAGATCGCGGCCATCCTCAAACGACAATCCCAATCGGATCAGGATTCGGAGATCAGCGAATTCACTATCGGAAAGTTCAGGTTTCATAATGTGCTCAGGACTCTGACCATTCAAGGGGCAACAATACAACTATCCCCTAAGGAAGCTAAACTGCTCCATATGCTTTGTAAGGCAAAGGACGGTATATTGATCAGGAAAGAGGCGCTGGAGACCATCTGGGGTGCCGACAACTATTTTAACGGACGCAGCATGGATGTGTTTATAGCAAAGATCCGCAAATATCTAAAGGCTGACCCATCTATCGAGATCATCAATATTCACGGGAACGGGTTCAGGCTGATCCAGTCAAGGGAAGAGTGAAATAAAAGGTTGAACCCACATCTTCCTCACTAATTACCCATATTTTCCCCTTATTGCGTTCGATAAAGTCTTTACTGAGGATAAGGCCCAGACCGGTACCCATTTCATTGTTTGTACCCCTCATCACCGTTCGCTTTTCAATTTTGAAGAGGTTTCCAAGTGTTGTTTCCGACATCCCAATGCCCGAATCTTTAACCGAAACAAGAATATCCCCATCCTGTTGATTTTCGGCAGTTATTATAATGGTTCCACCCAGGATGGTGAATTTAATGGCATTTGAGATGAGGTTCCTGACGATGGTGTTGATCATATTATGATCAGCTGTGACGAGCAGGCTTTTTTCACCGCAGAGCTTAACCATTATATCCTTGCTATGTGCAGCAGATTCAAACAGCAGGATATTTTCCTGGATGATTTTAATAACATCAAAACATACGGGAGAATAAGGAAGCAGACCTCTTTGGGCCCTGGCCCAGGTTAAGAGGTTTTCAAGCAGATCAATAGTACGTGTGGAGGCATTTTTAAGCCTCATAAGCATCTGCTGCCGTTCCTCATCGGTATATTCAGAGTATTCCCTGGTAAGCAGGTCGAGCATGCCGAGGATGACATTAAACGGACTTCTTAAATCATGTGCGATAATGGAAAAGAAGTTGTCTTTTGCGGCATTACTTTCCTTAAGCCTCTCCTCTGAACGTTCCAGGTCCTTTGTACGTTCAGAAACCATATCTTCAAGCCTCACATTGTACCTTGTGATGAGCACATATCGCCCTGTTAAAACGCCTACTATTCCCATTGCCATTAATGCAAAAACCATGAACCACCATCGGAACCAGAATGGCTGATTGATCTTTATCAACGGAGAGCACAGAGGCTCTGTCCAGACCCCCAGGGCATTCCTCGCTTTCACATAAAAACGGTAAGTCCCGGGTTTGAGATTATTGAACTTCACCGAATTATTCTGATAGAAAACATCTCGCGACCAGGCAGTGTCAAGTCCTTCAAGCTTATACCTGTAAATAACTTTTGTCTCTTCAATAAAGGAGATTGCCCTGAAATGAAAAGTCAGGTTGTCGACATCGAAGGGAAGTTCCAGGTAGTTCTCAAGGCCAATACTGTCACTCCCGGCTTCGACATACTGTAGTTTTAATATCGGAGGGGGGATTGATGTTGGCGAGTAATCCATCTCAGGGTCAAACACTGTGAGACCGTTGTTAGTCCCGAACCATATCCGGTTACGGTAATCTATAAAACAGGCACTTCGGTTAATTTCGAGACCCGAAACACCGTCAGACGTTGAAAAATGATCAAGGCTAACTCCGTCCCAGAGGTAAATTCCGTTATCACTTCCAAACCAGAGCCTGCCATTATTATCTTCAAGTATGCTGTATATGGGGCGGTTGATAGAAGGGAGGGGCTTGACTGATCTGACAAGCAGGGTATCGGAAACAATATACAATCCTGCGGTTGTCCCAACCCATTTCCTTTTCTTTGAATCTTCAAGAAAAGCAAATACGTTATTTGCAAGCTGGTTGTCGGGGGAATAGAAACGAATGACTTTGCCATGGCTGATCCCGAAAATACCCCAGTTTATGCTTGAAAAATAAACTGAATTATCCTGTCCCAGGTAAATCTTTCTGACAGGGCTGCCATGTGTTTCAGTAGAAAAACGCCTAATGAACCTGCCATTTATATATTCGTAGAAGCCATCGGAACCACCGGCATATAGTTTTCCATTTGGGGTTGAAAGCACCGAAAATATATACCCGTTCAGGCCCTGAGCTGCTCTGAACCACGTAACTTTCCTGTTTTTATCAATTTTTGCAAGGCCGTTGGTAGTAACTGCCGCCCAGATGCTGCCGGATGTATCTTTTGTTATGTCCAGGATGCGGCTTTCATTTGATGCGTTTGCCAGAGAGCGGTCGAGCAAAAAGGTCGAGAATGATTTTCCATTATAATAAGACAAAACCCCGTCGTGTCCGAATACATACTGTCCTGGTTTATATTCAATTGCGGATGCCACTTCGTTGCTGAACAATCCGTCGGCAGAAGAAAAACTTGTAAAGCGCCTCGACAGCATCCTGGTAATACCCCTGAATCCTGCTACCCAGGTGTTTTGTTCACGGTCGACCAATACGGAACTTCCTCCTTCGGATATGAGACCGTTCTTACGCGTAAGTAACTGAATCGCATTATTCTTTATATCATAACAATAAACCCTGAAAAGATTTCCGAAATAAATCCTCCCGGCATGGTCGGGTTGAATAAAAGTACGTCTGCCGTTTCTCTCAGTAGGAATAAAAAAATCAGTTGTAACCAGAGTGAATTTACCGTTAATGAGAGTTCCCAGCCATTTATCACCCACAATCCAGAGAAGATCTCCTTCAGGAATCATCGCCAGGACAGGTTTTGAAAGGTAGGGAGAGACCGGAGCAAGGCGGGTGCTGAACGAGTTGTTTTCAAGCACAGCCAGTCCATTATCAGTACCAACAATCGTTTTCCCTTCAAACTGTGCAAGGCTTGTAATAGTTACTCCCGGCAAGCCTTCCTTTGCACCTAATTTTTTCCATTGTTTATCAGCATATATCAATAAACCATCCTCTGCCGTTCCAACAAAGAGCCTGGTCTTATTAGGTTCGTTAACAACCAAAAATGCAGTAAAAGCATTGAATGAGGTTCTTGACGGTACGATAGGACAGGTGTAATTGATCCATTTCCTTTCTTTAAACTCAGAAACAACCAGAGATCCACTCTCAACCAGGGCCCACAGGGTATTCCTGGAATCAAGGAACAAAAATGCATAACTGGTCGGGCTCAGTCCGTCGGCGACGTTGTAATTGGTAAATGATATGCCGTCATATGATGAGATTCCCGACCTGCGTGCAATCCAGATAATGCCAGAAGAGTCTTGTTTCAGGTCATAAATCATTGAATTGGCCAGTCCGTCAACCTCGGTATAAGTGCGCACCGGGTAATGCTGGGCTATAACGGATGTTCCGAAAGAAACCAGGAATAAAATACCAAGAAAAACCGGTTTAAATGAGCTGTTGAATGACGACATCCAGGATTAACATGAAGTTCGAAGAAAATGATTACAATTCAAAGTTACTCTTTAAAACCATATGATAGAGACCCCGGTCGATTTTAACCTCAACCGGGGCCAGTGTAAAATGATTTTTTCTAAAATGCTATCAGACTGACGCTGTTATTTTTTCGGCGTCAGATCGATGATTGTTTCCTGTGTACCATACATGGATATCCGCTGGATGGCTTTTGCCGAAAAATCCAGGGCTTTGAGATCAATCTTCCGAATCGTTGGATTTTCGTATGTTTTAAAATAAAAGATGCGATTGGTGAGATCGCGGAACGTAACCCATTGCGTGGATTCATTGGATACAATATTCCCTTTGGCGTCTTTATCGACAATAATGCCGAAGGGTATCGAAAAGCTGTTGATCACATGCTGGCAAAGAATGAGGTTTGCTGAAGCATTGTCAGGGCGGGTAACAAATCTTTCAAACATCGCAAGTCTCAGGAAGCGGCTTGGAGGAGTGTAATCCCCGGGGATCCCCATCATTCCGTCACCATGGCCTGTGGGGCTGAATGTGAAACCGCCGAATTTTATGGGTATCGGGTTAACATTCTCAAACCCTATATATTGCCTTAGGTTTGTATATTGCCATGGCAATGAAGGCGAATTGGTCATAATGCCTATCGGGTTGTCATAAATATTGCATTGGCCTTTGTCATATTCGACAACAATACATCCGCCCTGGGCATCATATATGATAAAATGAACAGTAAGCGCCATTTTCATCTTCGATGTATCTGAATAGCTAAATACCCTCATTTTGGGAGTAGCCGATTTAACCTCATCAACTGTTGAGAAATTTCCCAGTACCCAGTCAGGGTATATCGCCTGGGCAAGCGCCTTGCCGCTGTCGGCGAGGGCCACCGTCTGATACTGCATATCGCTTTCATACCAGAGCACGCTGATGGCAAGTCCTTTTTCATTAATCCCGTCGCTTATGCCGAAATTCATGCCCATGCTGGCAACGCCCATGTACCCGTTCTTATTCGCCCATTTGACACCCATTTTACTTACAGGTGATGGGCTGTAAAACGGAAGGTTCCTAGGGACCACAATGAGATCATACTTCAGGTCAACGCCGAACTCCATAGAGCGGGCGAGTGTTATATTGCCATCTTTGGCTTTCATCCGGAAGATGGTACAGGAAATGGCATCGGAGAAACCGATAACCGAAATCAGGCTTAAAATGATCAGTGCTTTCTTTGTTTTCATTGTAAGGGAATTTAATTGTTGCTAAAATTCTTGTGAGACTACCTGGTTAACATTCAGATTATAATATTTTTCAATGAGCAGAACCAGTTCTTCTTCTTTTGCGGGTTTTGCCACGAACTCATTAATGCCAACAGACATGGCAAGGCTGGCTGCTGCCATGCTAAAAAATGCCATGATTACGAAAACCAGTTCGGATTTGCATTGGCGGCGAAGGAAATATACCAGGTCATAACCGTTGATATCGGGTATGTCCACTTCCAGTAAAACCAAAAAAACTTCATTCGAGTTGCATATCCGAATGGCATCCATCCCTGTATTAACAATAACACTGCCGATGCCCCTTAGTTCAAGAGAATCCACTAGCGATTTCATTGCATCCGGTTCTTTAAAAACAAGTAAAGCTTTTGGGGAATTCATACATCCGGATTGTTTTACCCGGCTCTCCCCTCCACAAGAACCAACGGAATGAGAAATTTCAAAAAGGAGGGGAGAATGCGGGTAAAAAATTAAGCACTAACCGATGGTAAATTTATACTGAAAGCTGGCAGATGTCAAGAAAAAGAAAGGAATAAACCTTATATGTTTCTTGAAATAGCATATTACAACCGTGAATATCAACACCTTAAACAGATAGCACGCAAGCCTGAATATTTGGAAAGTCAATATTTATAATGGTTTAATCAACTGAATTTCTTACAGTTGATCATTTTAGAAAGGAAAATATAAGATGCTGAATCTGCTGAAGCCTTCTTAAAAAGCTTCATCCCGGGAGATAACTATTTCACTAGCCACTTTGACAATGCAGCTTTAAGTTCCTCAACACCAATTGGTTTGGCAAGATAGTCATTACAACCACTCATAACTGCTTCCCTTATTGAAGAATGGTCGACAAAAGCCGTAAGGATTACAATTGGGAGGTCGCTTCTCATCTTCTTGATCTCGACTGCAGCTTCGTACCCTGTCATTTCGGGCATCATGCCGTCCATCAGGATCAGTTCAATCGCAGGGTTCTCCCTGACCATTGTAACCGCTTCCCTCCCATCCTTTGCCCTGATGATGTTTGTACCTGTATTTTTAAGCGTATGCCAGATATAATCGAAATTATCGTCATTATCCTCGGCTACAAGAACTGAATGTGATTTAAAAGATGTGGTTTCCATTGGCAAAAGTTATTATTATAGCATGATCAGGTACCCTGAAAGACTCTCTTTCTGTTCAAGCTCAAGTTTTTTTCTTATTTTATGACGGATGAGGTCAACTGTATTTGACGAAATGTTTACCAATCGGGAAATATCTTTGGAGGAAAGATTCAAGCGAAGCAAAGCACAAACGTTAAGTTCCGTTTTTGAAAGATCCTGACATTTTTCAAGCAGCTTCTCATAGAACCCGCTATGCATTTGCCTGAACATGACCTCAAAATCCTGCATCGGGTCTCTTGTAGCTTCCCTGGCTATATCTGCTAGGGTCTGGGAAAAATCCTCCTGGTCCTTCTTCTTGGTAAGGCGGTACTGGAACGGAATAAGCCTTTCCTGAACAGACCTGGTGACATGGCTCAGATCGGTGCGTAAAAGAGTCTGGTAAACCAGGTCCTGTTCTTTCAGTTCAACCTCAAGCTGAAGTCTCTCCAATTCCTCCTCCTGCAGTTCTTTCTCAAGCCTGGAACGCTCAAGCTCTGAATCCTTGATTTTGCCTTCATGCTCAAGCTGCAGGCTTCGCTGCTGGGCAATGATGCGTTCACGTTCAGCCCGTTTATGCCTGAAAATAAAATAGATCAATAAAACTACCAGCAACAGTACCACCAGAACGGAAACAAGAGTAATGACAAGTTTGTTAGATTTCTGAAGGTCCTTTTCAATTTTCAGGAGGTCTACCTGCGCCTGAAGAACCTGGTTTTTGAACTTCAATTCAACCTCGTCAAAAATTTCCTGGTCAACCGAACGGTACAGTGAATCCTTGTATAGGGAGGCTAATTTAATTTTACTTATGGCTTCGCCGGATTTCCCGTCGGCCAGGAGCCAGGCCGAAATTGTTTCGTTAGCAGTTACGACCAATGGGAACACTGAATGGTGTTCTGCCCATTCTGACGAACGTTGTGCCAGGTGGTAAGCGCTGTCTTTCAGCCCCTTGTCACGCAAAAGTTCCGCCATAACCAGCATTGCATCATGAAATTCAGGAAGGATCACCATATCACCCTCCCTGGCTGCAACCATACTGAGTACTTCAAGTGCCTCCATATTTTTATGTCTTGCCTTCAGGAGCAGAGCCTGGGAACTCATGAAACTAACCTGCACCCTGGGGTCTTTAAATGAGAGACAATATGAATCGGTTTTCAGAAGTGAATCAGCAATATTGTATTCTCCTTTATTAATAAGAATTGATAACAGATTCATGTTTGCAAAGCAAATCCCTGTACGATGGCCGGTCCTGATAAACAAATCATGGGCATCGCGGAACTCTTTCTCCCCATGGTTATAATATATTCTTGATTTTTCAGGATTTATGGTCCTGAATAAGAAACCAAGGTTCTGATATACTATGCCTAATCCCAGGTAATGAGTCGCCATGGCATTCGTATCTCTCAAAACCGAATCATAGGACTGTGATTCGAGATAAAACTGAAGCGCCTTGTTATAGCGGTTTTGTTCGAGGTAAACGCTGCCGATGTTGAACAAAGCCGACATGATTTGAAAGCTTTCTTTGGTTTTTTTAAAATAATCCAAAGCCCTGCTCATAATGACCACAGCTGTATCATATTTTCCAAGAATCCGGTATAAACTGCCTATTTGTTCAACCGATCTGTAATATAGAAAATCATTTCCTCCTTCCTTCAATATATCCGAAGCTTTGCGAAGGTACCACATTGCAGAGTCGGCATTCCCTTTGTTCTCCCAGGCCATTCCTATCGTAAAATGCAGATATCCCCGGGTGGCCGAAGAAACATTATCCTTTGACAAAGGCAATCCCATCCATCCGTAATACAAGGATGTATCTGCATTGCTATACCAGTAATGAGAACACAGGTCATTCAGATATTTTACTTTTTTCTCGGAAGGGATAGATGTCAAAATCAATTTTTTCTTGATCGCTGTCGAATCAGTTTTGGCAGCATTGCCTTGCTGAGCAAAAAGAAGAAGGAGAAGTGACAGAAGTTTTACAAGAGTATTTCTCATATCGAAAACTAATGAATCAGCTAATATAAAAATAAATTGGAAAACGCTCCTGGGAGAATAAATTAATAATACCAATCCTGATGATTACTGAATAATGGTGTTTGTTTTAAGGACTACGCTATACTTCGTCTTTCTTATACTTTTCTTATTGTTTTTATTAATAAATTGATTTGTTGCCACTTGCGAATTGAAACATCAACTCCGCCGCCTGTTACAACAAACAATCATTCATTGTATACGTTTGATTATATGATATTTAACACGAATGAACAGAAACTTATAAGATTTTGGCGGTCCCTGATCCTTGACAATGGCCGATCAACGTATTTACTTTTGACAATCCTCTCAAATGGAACTTTCAAACACAAACTCACATAAAAAGAAAAAAGATGAAGACAAAACTTACCTTAAAGCGAATCATGACCCTGGGCCTTGGCCTTGTTTTGGTAATGATGGTGGCCGTGAGTATTTCCTGCAAGAAAAAGGCCGATGACACTCCAACACCTACTCCAACACCTACACCCAAACCCACTCCTCCGGCAACTCCAAACGTGTTCAGCTATCGTCCTTTACATATTAAAAACGCTTATGAAAAGTCCAACAACATCAGCTTTCCTGTTCATCTTACACGCCTCATCGGGAAGGGATTGGTGGGTGGGGAGGATCCCGAAGTACCAAATCCATTTAAAAAAATCGGAAAGAATTTATGGGATGTTCACGACTATCTCCATACGGAACATGAATTTAAAACAATCGACCAGGGATTGAATGAGCTGCAAGGGCAGATTGCACAACTTTCAGCGCAGTTGACCGCCATGGGAAAGTATTTGAGTTATGAAATTTCGAACCTGCAAACTTATTTCACTACAGCAAATTTAACCACCCAGATTGGTTTAATCCAGGATGCATGGAGCAGTGGTGGTCCACCAAACAATTTTATGTTTTTTTCTGATGCGGCCTCAAATTGGGAAAGTGATTCTACCAACCCAACATATATCGCCCAAATGCAATATGCTCAGCAAAACACCTTGCAATTTGCTTTAAATTGCAATAATACTGGTCAAACCCTATACATGCCACCGGTTATCAATGCTATCAAGAACCTGATTGTTCCTCCTCTTGGAACCGTAAGTGATAATGCTCTAATGGGGTATGTCTCGACTCTGGTTCAGGGAATGCCCGGAAAAATTACCGATACGGCCCAGGCAATGGCAGCCTATGCAATGCTTGAATCATATTTTTTAACTGTATATAATTACCAGACACAGGCCGTAACCGTCTACATAAATGCTCTGAATGTAATAGATTCAACTGGTGCCATAGGGTTGGCGGCAAATTACTGGAATCAAACTTTTGTGGGCGAAATTACACAAGAGGTCCAGGGTTTTCTACAAGCCGTTGATTTCATGATCACAAACCTTTCAGATTACCGGACTTCGGATCGTTTTCAAAGCGACATGTATTATGCCAATACAGGTCTTGCGCCCGATCAAATCTGGCTGCATGTGGCTGCAAGGTCCCAGTTCGTGGCAAATTTAATAACCAGTGGTTTGGGTTATAGTTATCCTGTAATGTGTGGGTATGTTCTGACCCCATGGAACTATACCAACGGAAATTCTCCGATTATCAACCAGTTAACATTAAATTTTACGAACAACGGTTCAACTTTTACAAGGACAGCCAACGCCAATAAATATCAGAGCCAGATCCCATACACCTACTGGGTAAGTGGAGGCACTGCCAATTGCGGAGCCGATAATAATTGGAATGTGTATCGTATTGGCCAGCTGGATACTGCAGATGGCGGGTGGGTATCAAATCAGAATATTCCGGTGATAATCCCCGACAACGGCAACATGTATTCACCATGGACACACTATGCACCAATTCAGGGCAATGTAAAGACGATGTTTTATAATCCCCAGGATCCTGAAGCGCCGCCAACAGGCAGCTGGACTTCCACTAATAGCGTGCAATTTGGGTATTTCTCTGTCAATTGGCAGTGGGGGTATCTATATATGTCGAATCTGCAACAAAGTAACTGGCAGCATACCGACAATTTCACAGTTGATCTTTACAATTTTGTTGGATATCCGGGTAAAACCGTACCGGCGCCCCAAACGTGTACGACCGATGATAAGGACAACTTATATCCGCATGGAACGGCTGATTTAACATTCTCTTACCCAGGTAGCACAAGTGGGTTAATGCAAGCAAGCGGTAGCGTGATTAGCACCGGGTATTATTATATTGCATATGATTGCATAAACTATAATATGTCGGCATCAAGCGATCCGGCCGGACTAACCAATTCCGATCTCCAGGCCTGGTGTTCCTACAATGCCTACTATGACATGGGCGGGACTGCTGATAACGATCTATGGTTTACAATCGGAACTGACTTGTATCACTATAACGGAAGTACGGGCTGGTCGTCAAACGGTTCACTAATCGACAGTCAGCATTTGCATAATATTTCAGGAAACTGGTCACCTGGCTTCGTATATAAAACAGGGATTTCGAGAAACACTAATTTTTCACCTTCCTTCCAATGGGTTTTTCAAACATATAACGCTGGATTACCGAGTTTGAACGTAATGTTCATTAATAACTACCAGCTGGTATATACAGGTAATTTTCCTGTTCCACAGAATAAATAGATTGCATCAGATGTGTTAATGCAGTGACAATGTGATTGTTTGACAGCCTCGTCTTTTTTCAGGACGGGGCTGTCTTTTTACAATCCATCCGATCGTCATTTTCCAAAACCGGTTAGCCACAGGCTATTTTGAGATTCAAGAACATCTATTGATCAAATTTCACCTCACATAAGGCAAGCACCTACTAATCATGTCATTAGGAAATAAAACAAGAATTATATAAGATTTATATGACCTGTAGTACTTGACAACAGCCTCTAAGAAGGCCTAATTTTATTATTGGAGTCTCAACGCAAAGAAAATTAACAAACTATAAGAGATATGAAAACAAAATCTACCATCAACGGGATAGTAACACTTGCGCTTGGCGTTGTGCTGACAATCATGTTAGTATTTACCATTTCCTGCAAGAAAAAAGACAGCACACCGGATCCAACGCCCACTCCTCCCGGCCCGGTGCCGACTCCTTTGGCCAACCCGGATGTTTTCCAGAGAAAGCCTCTGAAAATGATGAGTGACTATGAAATTGCAAACTCGCTTGAATTTCCGATGTATCAGCCGCGTCTCTTTGGAAAAATCATGGTTGGCGACGATGACCCTGTCGTTCCGGATCCCTTAAAATACATTGGACAAACTCTGCAGAAGATCAAGGCATATCAAACAACCCAGCACCAGTATCAGGCCGTTAATAATGCATATAATCAACTGGTTGCTCAAGATTCCTTATTGACGAATGCTATAACCAATCTGGGGACAGTTCTCGGCATTGACATCACACAATGTTTAAATATGATCACGAGCGGGGATCTGAACACTCAGATTGCCAATATTGTTTCACTCTGGGGTCCAGGCTCTTCAAATTTTAGTTTCAGCTGGTATTCAGAGGTTGCGGCCAACTGGGAATCAGATTCTACAAATCCGTTGTATGTAACAAGAATGGACACAGCCCAGGCTGACGTGAGCGCTTTTTGCGCGTCAGTCAGAAGCAACGGAAACAACCCGGGGGGCATGGTCAATTGTATCAACCAGGTATATGAAGATATTTGTCCGACCGATGGAACCGGAACCAATGCGATAGGGGCTTATGCAAAGCTCGTAATACAGGAATTAACAGCCAAGGGCAAGATCACAACTTCAGCCCAGGCCATGTCGGCATATGTTTTGCTGGAATCATATTTTCTGACTGCTCTGAACTATCAGACACAGGCAGCAATTATTTATGTAAATGCATGCAATGAACAAGACCCGACCGGTGTTATGGGTTATGCTTCAACTTTCTGGAACAGTACTTATATTCCTGCTATCAAACCTGAGGTGGCTGTCTTTCTCAGCGCTGTTAATTATCTGTACATCAATCTGGCCGACTATAGAACAACGGCCCGTTTTCAAAGCGATATGGCTTACGAAAACACTGGTCTGGCCCCTGAAACAATCTGGAAAGATGCGTTGTCCAGGGCCCAGTTTGTTGCTAACATGATCTATGACGGACTAGGTTTGTCCTTCCCTGTTATGTGCGGTACGATAGTCACACCCAATAATTATGCCAATGGCAATTCCCCAATTGTTAGTCAACTCAATTTACAGTTTAATGCAGGCAACGTAAAAACCGTGACCCTGAATGCCAACACTCTTCCAAGCCAGATTCCATATACATACTGGACTCAGGGCAACCCGGCAACGATTGCTTCAGATTACAATTGGAATGTTTACCAGATGGGGGCCCTGGGTAATGCAGACCCCGGATGGACTTCAGGCAGCATTCAGATCATCGACGGAGGAAGCGCTGAGTCTCCGTGGAGGCATGTATCTCCGGTTAAAGGCAATGTAAGTGTATTATGGTACAATCCAAAAAACCCACTTGATTCATCTTCATCGCAGAGCGCCAGCTATTCCATGCCGTTTGGTTATTTTATGGCCAACTGGCAATGGGGATATATGTATTGTTCAGATTTCCAGGGAAACTGGTGGTCACACCAGATCTTTTACCTGCCGGCTTATAATCATACCTTATCAATTACAGAATTTACATTACCAACAACACCCTTTACTGGTACAACAAACAACGGGGGCGTATTTTATCCTCACCCGGGAACTTTCTCATATCCAAGCAATTCACTGGGCACGATGCTCTTAGGAGGTAATCTGGTCAACACTGATTACTTTTATATGGCAGGCGATCTGATCAATACCAATGTGCAGGCGGTGTCGGACCCGTCAACATTGACAAACAACGACCTTCAGGCATGGAGTTACTATAATGCCTATTATGATATGGCCTGCAGCGGGGGCAATAACATCTGGGTTGATATAGGTGTGGGAATTAACCAATATGGCGCTGAACAATACGGAATTGGATATACCAGTGACGGCAGTCAGATTAATGTCACGTTCCAGGATGTGGAAGGAAACTGGAATAGCGGAGTAGGCGTCACTGGCTCATTGAAAAGAAATAATTTATACCAGCCCAGCATCCAATATTATTACCAGACTCACACTTGTGGATCCAGTCCCCCAAACAACCTTCAGCTTTACACCGGATTTCAGTTTATATATACAGGGTTGTATGATTTACCGCCAAATCCATAAGGAAAGTTTGAAAATGTAGTATTTGATTTCCGTTGATTTTCAATATCCCCTGGCAATTTCTCCTGCCGGGGGATATTTGTTTATCTGTGATTTTATTAACAATGTGAAAAAAATAACATAAAATCCTTGCACAATAGTTTTAAAGGATATAATTTTGCAGCCTGAAAGTCGGATTATTGGCAGAATGTCATCCGCCAACACAGAATAAAAACAAGAAAATCAACAGTTTATATGTCAAAGCTCGATTCAGCGGCATCCCTGACCCAAATGAGAGACCAGCTCAAAGCCAGGAATTCGGAACTGTCGACCAAGGATAGTCCGCATAGCACAATCCAGGTAAAAGTCACTATGGCAACCTGCGGGATCGCCTCAGGTTCCAGGCCCATTTATGACTTCATGAAAGAAGAGCTCAGCAAACGCAGTATCCCTGCTTTGGTTACCAAAGTCGGCTGCATGGGCTTTTGTTATGCTGAACCAACAATCGAAATCACTATGCCTGGCAAGGCCCCGGTTATGTTCGGTTTTGTCAATACGAAGAAAGCCGACGAGATCATCGAGCGCTTTATCCGCAAAGGGGAAGCAATCGAGGGAGTGATACCTATGAATTATGAAATAGCATAAAAGGCACTAGGCACCAGGCACTAGAAACCCCGAACCCAGAAACTTATGGCAAAGCAAATAAGGATAGCATTACGCAACTGCGGAGTTATAGACCCTGAGCGGATCGAGGATTACATCTCCCGCGACGGTTATATGGCCCTTGCCACAGTATTGACGCAGCTTTCACCTGAAGCCGTTATTGAGATATTAAAGAAATCAGGGCTTCGCGGCCGCGGTGGTGGTGGTTTTCCCGCCGGACTCAAAGGGGAGATCACCCGTAAAGTGCAGGCCGACCAGAAATATGTGGTCTGCAATGCCGATGAAGGCGACCCCGGTGCCTTTATGGATCGTTCCATTCTTGAGGGCGACCCCCATTCTGTTCTGGAAGCTATGGCCATCAATGGTTATTGCACAGGCGCTTCCAAAGGACTTGTATACATCCGTGCCGAATATCCGCTGGCCATCGAAAGACTTAAAACCGCAATGGGACAAGCCCGCGAAATGGGACTGCTGGGCGAAAACATTCTCGGAACAGGATTTGACTTTGACATAGACATACGTTACGGAGCAGGCGCTTTTGTTTGCGGTGAAGAAACCGCTCTGATCCATTCCATGGAAGGACTCAGGGGCGAACCCACCGTGAAACCCCCCTTTCCTTCTGTTGAAGGCTACCTGAAAAAGCCCACCAACGTAAATAATGTAGAGACATTCGCAAACATTCCGGTAATCATCAACAAAGGCTGGGAATGGTTCGCTTCTATTGGCACTGCCAAATCAAAAGGTACTAAAGTGTTTGCCCTCGCCGGCAAAATCAATAATGTTGGACTGGTCGAAGTCCCCATGGGAACCACCCTTCGTGAGGTTATTTACGAAATCGGAGGCGGCATTCAATACGGAAAGGAATTTAAGGCAGCACAAACCGGGGGTCCATCCGGCGGATGCCTTACAAAAAAGCACCTCGACACTCCCATCGATTACGATAACCTGATCGCAGCAGGTTCAATGATGGGTTCAGGCGGACTTATCGTTATGGACGAGGACGACTGCATGGTCGCCATAGCCAGGTTCTACCTCGAGTTCACAGTTGAGGAAAGCTGCGGAAAATGCTCGCCTTGCCGCATCGGCAATAAAAGGCTGCATGAAATTCTCGGAAAGATCACC
This sequence comes from Bacteroidota bacterium, assembly GCA_037134895.1. Taxonomy (GTDB): domain Bacteria; phylum Bacteroidota; class Bacteroidia; order Bacteroidales; family FEN-979; genus CAIRDP01. The sequence continues at coordinate 29,465 of JBAXLI010000025.1, read as the reverse complement.
CAGGGTAACGGAACGATGGAGGACATCGACAAACTGCGCAATCTGGGCCAGGTTATAAAAGACACCTCGCTTTGCGGATTAGGACAGTCCTCCCCCAACCCGGTACTTTCAACTCTCGATAACTTCATGGAAGAGTACCTGGAACATGTAAAGGATAAAAAGTGCCGTTCGAAAGTCTGCAAATCCCTCATGCAATACCTGGTACTTCCCGATAAATGTATTGGTTGCACATTGTGTGCACGTAACTGTCCGGTGAACGCCATCAGCGGAGAACGCAAACAGGCACACTTCATCGACCAGGAAAAATGCATCAAATGCGGAGCCTGCATGGAAAAATGCAAATTCAACGCAATTATTATCAATTAAGAAAAGGAACGTTATGAACACGATTAAACTGATCATCGACGGAAAGACCGCAGAGGTTCCTGAAAACACCACGCTTTTAAAGGCAGCCAAGACCGTTGGCATCGATATACCTACCCTTTGTTACTTCGAACTGAAGGACATGAACATTGAAAACCGTCCGGGCGGATGCCGCGTTTGCGTGGTTGAAGTCAAAGGGAGACGGAATCTCGCACCAGCCTGTAATACCATGGTAGCCGAGGGTATGGAAGTTTACACGCATAACATCAGGGTATTGAACGCACGCAGAACCGTTCTGGAGCTCATACTATCAGACCATCCTGCTGAATGTCTTACCTGTGCCAAATCCGGAAATTGTGAGCTCCAGAGTATGGCACAGCAACTTGGCGTGAGGGAAATACCTTACCAGGGTGAGCAGTCGAAGTACCGTAAGGATACTTCGCCTGCTATCATCCGGGATGTGGATAAATGTATCATGTGCCGCCGGTGTGAAATGATGTGTAATGACGTTCAGACGGTAGGCGCTCTGAGCGCAGTCAACAGAGGCTTTATGGCAGTGGTGGCCCCGGCATTCGAAATGAATCTCGAGAAATCTACCTGTACTTACTGTGGACAATGTGTATCTGTTTGCCCCACCGGTGCCCTTACCGAAGTTGACCACTCGCGCAACGTAATTAATGCACTCGCAGATCCTACTAAGACAGTTGTTGTTCAGACAGCACCTGCCGTCAGAGCTGCTTTAGGAGAAGAATTTGGCCTCGAGCCAGGCACCCTTGTAACGGGTAAGATGGTCGCCGCATTACGACGACTTGGATTTGACTATGTATTCGACACTGACTTCGCCGCTGACCTTACGATCATGGAAGAAGGCACCGAACTACTCGACCGTCTTACCCGTTACCTCAAGGGTGATAAGAATGTGAAACTTCCCATCCTTACATCCTGCTGCCCCGGCTGGGTGAATTTCTTCGAACACAATTTCCCCGAAATGCGAGATATTCCATCAACCGCAAAGTCGCCCCAGCAGATGTTCGGGCCCATTGCCAAGGAATATTTCGGTAAAAAACTCGGCATAGACCGAAAGAACATGGTCGTGGTCTCCATCATGCCCTGCCTTGCGAAAAAATATGAATGCCAGCGTGATGAGTTCAAGGTTAACGGCGACCCCGATGTGAATTATTCGCTTTCAACACGCGAACTCGCCGCTCTCATCAAAGCATCGAATATTGACTTTAATTCCCTGCCTGCGGATGATTTTGACAACCCCCTCGGAGAGTCTACCGGCGCCTCTGTCATTTTCGGTACAACCGGCGGGGTGATTGAAGCCGCATGCCGTACAGCATATGAACTGTACACCGGAAAAAAACTCGAGAAGGTCGATTTCAAAGAACTCCGCGGACTTGAGAATGTTCGACATGCCACTATCGATTTCGACGGACTACCTATCAACATTGGGATAGCTCACGGATTAGGCAATGCCCGCAAACTCCTTGAAGACATACGTGACGGGAAAAGCCAGTTTCATGCCATCGAGATCATGGCTTGTCCGGGCGGCTGCATTGGCGGGGGCGGACAACCCTTCCACCACGGAGATTCTGCTATCATCAAAGAAAGAGCTGCAGCACTTTACCGCGAAGATGCGGGCAAACCCATCCGCAAATCCCATGAAAATCCGTTCATACAGGAACTTTATAAAGAATATTTAGGAAAACCCTGCGGGGAAAAATCGCACCACCTGCTGCACACGCATTACTTTGACAAGAGTGCGGGAGTTTTTGTAGAGGAATGATTGAAGGATTGAAGGATTGAAGGATTGAAGGACAGAAGGATTGAAAGATTTAAGGATTGAAGGACAGAAGGATTGAAGGATTGAAGGGTTGAATTAGGGGAAGAACAAAAAGATAATATGCTAAGAAATACTTCACTTGTATGAAAACTCATCCCAGAAAAAAAATCCTTCATTCCTTCTGTCCTTCATTCCTTCATTCCTTATAAAACAACGCATAATGCAATAAAACAATGGCCAAGATAAAATTATCGGAAAAGAAGATACGGGAGCTGAAGGATGTTTGCAAGTCATTCAGCAACGAAAAAGGTGAACTCATTAATGTCCTGCATAAGGCCCAGGGGCTGTTCGGCTACCTTCCTGCCGAAGTCCAGGAGATCATTTCAAAAGAGCTTAATGTCTCTGTTGCCCATGTTTACGGAGTTGTAACCTTCTATTCATTCTTTACCATGCAACCAAAAGGCATACATCCCGTGTCAATATGTTTGGGAACTGCCTGTTACGTTCGTGGAGCCGAGAAAGTTCTTGAAGAGTTCAAACGCCAGCTAAGCATACAGGTCGGTGAAACCACTCCCGACGGGAAATTCTCACTGAGCTGCCTGAGGTGCGTTGGCGCCTGCGGTTTAGCGCCGGTGGTAATGGTAGGTGAAAAAGTTTACGGCCGCGTGGCTCCCGACGGGGTAGCCGACATCATAGCGGAATACAATACTTAAGATTGGTTTTTTGGTTAATACTTGATGTGTGGCCCGCAGTCGTTCGTGACTGCGGGCTTTTTATTACCTGACTATGTATAAAGTCGTGTGTATAAGACTCAACACCAAGATTCTGAAGATCATATTATAATTTATTGTAATGTTCCTGACATAAAAATTTGGTATTTTTACCTCCAGGTCAGACAATCCCGAAATGCTGAATTCTCTTGAAAAATCAAAACATCATCTTTTCATAGTAGCAGTTCTTTCATTGATCTCTGCCATACTATTCTTGTTAAGCAGCACTGTTAAACCTTATGGATTTTTTATCGATGAGCTCTATTTTATAGCTTGTTCAAAACATTTGGCATGGGGATATGTTGACCAGCCTCCTCTTTCTATCGCTCTTTTGTGGCTGATGCAGTTCCTTTTTGGCAGCAGTATTTTTGTGATCAGAATTTTACCGGCTCTCAGCATTGCAGCAACTGTCTTTATCACTGGTTTGATTGCCCGTCGATTGGGCGGAGGCCTTGCCAGCATATTACTGTCGGGATTGGGAGTCATGATCATGCCGGTTTTTCTGATTTTCGGCAGCTTTTATTCGATGAACTCATTTGAACCCCTTATCTGGACAACGATCGTGTTCTTTGTGTTGAAAATGATCCAGGAGAATCGTCCGCAATATTGGCTTCATATCGGAACACTTATGGGTTTAGGACTGGAAATGAAACACACCATGGTTCTTTATGGGGCCGGACTTCTTATAGGATTTATATTCACCGATAAGCGGAAGCTTTTATTCAGCAGATGGATTCTCTTGGGCGGCCTGGCCTGTTTCCTGATCATTCTACCAAACCTGATCTGGCAGATTCTACATCATTTTCCATCCCTGGAACTATACAGGAATTCGTTCGGCTCGAAAAACATTAGTAAAACCTACCTTCAGGTGCTCATTGAACAAATTGTATTTGCCAATCCTTTCAGTTTTCCTTTATGGATTACAGGACTGATTTACCTTGCCTTCCCGGGGGGGAAAAGATACAGGCTATTTCTCTTTGCCTTTATTTTTTTAATGTTGCTGATGCTGGCTGGACATTCGAGCCGCCCCGACCGTATTTCATCAATATACACGTTTTTCATGGCATCAGGGGCAGTTGCGATTGAACAACATCTGCAATCTTTCTGGCGACGACTAACCCTGGCATCACTGGCAATTCTAATGGGTTTGGGGGGTATCATTCTGGCTCCTGTCTTTTGTCCGCTGTTACCTCCTGCCATTCTGAAACACCATATTTCGCGGCTGGGTCTTAAGTTTGATATCGAAGAAGGGAAGAAAGGCGAACCCATCCCCCAATGGCTGGCCGACCGGATTGGATGGGAGGACCTGGCTGTTCAGGTATCACAGGTGTATCATTCGCTTCCTGAAGATGAACAACGGAATGCAGTCATTATCTCCTCAAATTACGGCGAAGCGGGGGCACTTGAATATTATGCGCCGGGATTAGGATTACCTAACGTATATTCGACGCATAACAGCTATCACAGCTGGGGCCCACCTTCCGACACGGTTCATGTTTACATCGGCGTTTTTATCGATGTTGAAACAGTGAGGCAGAAATTTGAAAGAGTGGATGAGATTTCGGTATTTCATTGTGCCGACTGCACCAGACCTCAAAGGAATATTCCAATCTATATATTGCGTGGCCCAAAATTTTCAATGGAAAAAGAATGGGTAAATTTCAAGTTTTATCACTAAACCAAAACATTTTACACCATGGAAAACACCGACAAAATCATCGCTGCCATGAAAAAGGCAGGAGCACCGGTTAGCGCCGGACAGCTTGTTGAACTTACCGGCATCGACCGCAAGGAAATTGACAAGGCGATGAAAAAACTTAAAACTGACGGTAGTATTACTTCGCCAAAGAACTGTTATTGGATCCCGGCAAAATAAGTCGATTGAATTGACACTAATAAACAATCCCCTGCCGAAAGATAAGAGGGGATGTTAAACATGAAAGAGGTCTTTATTCCTGCTTTTTAAGCGGACAATTGAACATCCAGCTGAAGCCGAATTTATCGGTGAGCGTTCCGAAACGGTCGCCCCAGAATGTATCCTGCAGTTGCATTGTAACTGTTCCTCCTGCAGCCAGCTTGTTGAAGCATTGTTCCATCAAGGCTGCATCATCGAATCCCAGGACTTCTTTGTAAAAGTTGATGGCTTCTTCACAGTTGCCGTCAAACATAAGATATGGTGTAAGATATAACATGGTTGTTGGTTGTTGGTTGTTGGTTATTGGTTTATAGCTGTTTATTGTTTAAACTTAATCTAAATAACTAGGCGGAAGGTGATTTATTGGAAGCTTTGAAAGTATTGTTTACAATTCGAGGTTTATTTTTGCCAAAGAAGAACCATCAAGCATGTTAAAATAAAGGAGGGGAGCTGCTGGCTTTTGCTCAAATCGGTTAGATAGATTTTCATGCTTATTTGTTTTCTAGAGAATTACAAAAAGAAGAAAACTATACATCGGTTTTCGAAAGTCTTTTTACTTTTTATTCACTTTCGATTGTTAATCAATGAAATACCAATTAATTATAGAATTTTAAACAGACTCTAAGAGCCATTGAACATATTTGTCTAAAAAGCTGATTATATGCTATTTAGATGTAAGTTATAAGAAACTTATAAGATAATTATTCCCAATTTAGTTGACATAAAGCGCATGGTGAAGGTATATTTGATTTGAATAGTTAACACAGATTATGCCATGAGAAAAAAAACCACTCTTCTTAGCATTACATTCTTAAGCATAATAATGCTGATAGTATCTGCAATTAGCATTTCTTGCAAGAAAAAGGATATCGAACCGGTACCATCCCCTACCCCTCAGCCTACACCCGACATGAAGACCAATAAACCTTTTGAATATCGTTTGCTTAAAATGCAAAATTCCTATGAAATCTCTCATAGCAAAGATTTCCCGGCCTATGCTATCAGAAGGATGAATTTGGGTGTGGTTGGCGGAGAAGATCCTGCGATACCGGTTTTTGAAATAGGCGAATTGTTATACGATATAGGCGACCAAATTTCCACAGATCATCATTTTCAAGCTATCAACAATGATCTTGTTACCATTCAAAATCAAATTTCAGCTTTATCAGCAGAAATGCAGCAATTGGCAACTCAATTGACAATTGATGTCGACGATATCATGAATCAAATGAACACTCTTTCGTCAGAGATCTATGTAACCAATATTAAAACAGCCTGGAGCGAGGGTGAACCGTTCGAAAACCTTAGGGACTTTTCCAACGCAGCTTCGAATTTTGAAAAAGATCCAAATAACCCGGACAATATCGCAAACATGAATCAGGCCAGAGCGGGTATTAATCACTATGCCGTTGACGAATGCCTTAACACCTCTTCAAGTTATTACATGCCTCTCTCGATTAATGGCTTAAATGATTTATTAATGGGATCTACCCATCCCATGCGAATTTTTGTTAAAACAATTCTTGATAATGTAAACAAGAGCAATGTTCAAATCAACGATTACTCCCAAGCACTTCAAGCTTATGGACTACTAGAATCATACTTTTTGTCATATATTACGTATCAGACCCAGGCTCTAATAATAAACATTAATGCAGAGATGGTTAAGGATTCTTCGGGTGTCACTGCAAAAGAATATATCCATGACCAGTATGCACCTATTATCACAGAAGAAGTAACCGAATTCTTTCGCTGTGTCGACATTCTTTATAAAAATCTTAATGACTACAGGTTAAGCATTCAAAATGGCGTTTTTCAATTAGACCGTTTTAACCATGACATGTCTTATCTTAATTACGGTATTGCCCCGGATGGTATTTGGATTAACGCTCTTGCCAGGGCACAATTTGTTTCAAATTTGCTGTTTGAAGGCTTGGGCTTGCCCTACCCGGTCATGTGCGGATATATTCTCACTCCATGGAATTACACCAATGGTCATTCCCCAATTGTCAATCAGTTAACTCTTGCTTTTGACAATGGACATTCAGGCATCAAACTGAATGCAAGCCAAGATTCCAGCCGGATTCCATATACTTATTGGACAGTGGGAAATGATAACGCAACCTGCACACCCGATAATGTTTGGTATACATACAGACTCGGAACACTGAACCAGCCTGACCCCGGCTGGGCTGCCAACGAAGAGATCGGCATAACCATTCAAGATAATGGTTATTACACTCCATGGGCACATGCTGTCCCCATTAAGGGAAGTGTAAAAACGATGTATTACAACCCAAGGGATCCTTCAGAAACTTCAACGACTTACACCAGTGAGTGCAACATTCAATTTGGTTACTTCTCCGTATCATGGCCATGGGGATATATGTACCTTTCAGATTTTCAACATTCAAACTGGCACTCAGACCTTGTTTCGATCTGGCATTACCTAGGCCCATCCAAGAAATCCTATGCGCCCACGAGTCCATTCTTTTGCTGTTATAGTACGGAAACAAACGATGGTTATTTATATAATTATATTCCTAAATACTCGTATCCAAGTGATTACTTTGGAAGGGTAGACTTATCATATAGTGGTTCCTTATCGGCACAATCCTATGCTGCACTGGGAGACCAAAGGTATTGCAATGTCCAGGCAGAATTCAAAACAAATTACCTGCCTAACTCGGAATTGCAGGGTTGGGGCGGTTATTCTGTAATTTATAACACGAATTATGCATATATCACGAATACACAACAATCTATCTATATATCTATTGGAACCCAGCGTGTTGCAGATGTTAAAGCTCCCAATGGGCAAAGTTATTATGCCTATTGGGATATTTGGTATGGTAATTGGCAATCTGGCCCTCAAAATAATTGGGTTACCGAATCAGGTTTTGGGACTCCTGGGATCCCTGCTAAATCCACACCTTGTATGTCAACAATATTAACATGCGACAATGTTTTAGGAACGTGGACAGGAAATTATTCGACAGTCTTTAAATACCAATATGTTTATACTGGATTCTGGAACATTGGGAAATAAAACTTCCGTACCTTTAAACCCATGAAAAAATTAAAAATCAGACCTTCGATATTTTTATTTCTTCTCACCTTCCTGATCACCCTCAGATGCAGCGCTCAATCAGCTGAACCATGGACATCTAACGAACTGATCGAGCCGGCGGCCCTGGCGAATATGATCAAGGATGCCAAGGCCCAGAAACCAGTGATTTACAATATCGGTCCGCTTGCAGGGATCAAGGGATCCATTACTATTGGCCCTGCACGCGACCCCGCTAATATGGGTAAATTGCGCAAGGCTCTGGTCTCAGTTCCTAAAGACAAAATGGTGGTGATTTACTGCGGATGTTGTCCGTTCAGAAACTGCCCGAACATCCGTCCAGTCTTTGCTCTGTTGAAAGAACAGGGCTATAAAAATGCCAGGTTGCTGAACCTGTCGCAGAATCTCAAAGTTGACTGGACTGATTACGGTTACCCGATGGAGTAGTTGTTTGGTTCTTGGTTCTTGGTTCTTGGTTCTTGGTTCTTGGTTCTTGGTGATTGGTTCTTGGTTCTTGGCTCTTGGTTCTTGGTTCTTGGTTCTTGGCTCTTGGCTCTTGGTTCTTGGTTCTTGGCTCTTGGCTCTTGGTACTTGCTTTCAACCAATCACTAATCACCAATCACCAATCACCAATCACTAATCACCAATCACCAATCACCAACAACTAATAAAATTTCATCGAAACTTCTTTCATGAATTTTTCGTCGAGGGTTCGGGCGATGCGGTGAACCACAGTGCGGCGGAGCTCCAGTTCCATAGGCAGGGTCGGATCCTGGTGTGCGACGTTGATATTGGTGCCGACGAGAAAGTGTATTTCATCACTTTCAAGAATCGCTTTTATGATCTGGTCGGCCGGACCGTTACCAAGTTCATATGAGGAATTTACCTTTTTTAAAAGTTCGCTCGCCTTACTGAGGGTGAGAATCCCCTCGGTTATCAGATCCACTCCATCCATATGGGAAACAGGAGGCAGGTCGGGATCGGTCATCAGATTCGTGTCGGTGATCTCTTTTCCCCATTCCCTTGCAATCATATCGGCTGTGGTTGCTCCTGATATAATCTTGCGGCCTTCAAACTGCTGAAGCATGCCTGCAAACATGGCGTCGTTGGCCGGGTCAACGGGCGGACCGCTGCAAATCATGAGTTTGCGGGGTTCACGGTAATAAATGATAGCGCAGGAGATGTCGTCCCGGGGATGGAAGCCATCATTCAGGTTTGCCCGATCAATGACTTTTGAAGCAAGCTTGTCGGCCGAGATATCATGTTCCTCCTGTATGGCATCTGCAATGAGCTTTTCAAGGTTCTCCTGTCCGAAACCCAGAGGATATTTATCTGATCCCAGTCCCGACTGCACCACCCCATCGGAACAAAAAATAATACGGTCTTCCTTGACCGGCCTGAAACTGGTAGTAAGCACCTCCTTACCTGCATGTTTCACACCTTCGAGCACCACCCCGTTCCATTTCGGTTCAAATGGCCTGCCTCCCCTGAAAAACAAGGTCTTTGGATTTTCGTACTCAAGGATCTTGACCTCGCCATCGATGTCGATATCGATGATAGTAAAGGTCGAATAATTCATTTCTTTAACGCTGTCGACAGGCAGTGTATTCATAATAGTCTCGGCAATCGCCTCAACGCCTTTATGCTCCTGTGTAAGATTCAGTGCGAGGGTGGATGTGAGAATGGCCAGTATATTCGCTTTGATGCCGTGGCCCATGCCGTCGCTGAGTACCGCAATGATCCGCCCTTCCTCCCTTATCTTCCGGGTATAGAAAACATCCCCGCAAACCCTCGCATCGCCATGGTTCTTTTGTTTGCAAACGACTTCGATATAGAATTTTTCGTCCATGCCCGGCGCTTACTTCCTGTTCTGCGACTGATGCGACTCGATGATGGCGTTCAGCATCTGCTCTGTTTTGGCAGCCCCTTCGCCCAAGAGGAATGCGATCTTCTGCACCATATCGAAATTCTGGTCAATCACCTCCTTCATGCGGGTAATGATCTGCTCTTTGTAAACCTCCGGCATATACATATCGCGGATGATGCCTCCTACAAACTTCTTTGTCCTCAAGGGAAATACCGACACATTCAGCGTACCATTCCCATACTGCACGTCTTTACGTTCTACACTCTCATCCGCAGTCAGTACAAATGAAAATATTTTGTAAAAATGAATGGGCAGAAGGGATTTCAGGTCGGCACCTGCAAGTCCGGGTATCACCTCGTCGACCATGGCAGCCTCCTCGCCGAGGATCCTTATAAACGCCTTGTTGGCATGGAGTATCCTGAGATTTTCGTCCACGATGACCACTCCCGAAACAAGCTGTTGCAGCATGGCTGAGATCAGTGCAGAAGTTTCGACCTGGCTTTCCTTCTCATGCTTGGCATTTTCTTCGCTCAGCCTCAGAGCTTCCTGTGTTTTCGCGAGTTTCTCATTGGTAGTGCGAAGGGTCCTGATATATTCCTGGCGGTTTCTCCCGCTGAAAACATGGCACATATCGGTGGTGGCCAGCCCCTGTGCAATAGCGACCGCAAACTCGCGGCAATTGGTGTAGCCGCATGATTCACAGCCGATGTCATTCTCTTTCTGGTCCTGGCGGTTGATCATCTTCAGCACTTCGTCAATTTTTTCTTCCGACGGTTTTGGCAGCCTCTGGTCATCGGCCCTGAATTCCCTGCCAAGGTTAAAACCGGCAAAGCTGCTTATGTCGTTCTGCCATTCGGCCTGGTCGAGGGACTTCAGCCTCTTGTTTGCATAGTCGGTGACCAGGGTGTGCCTGAGAAATTTTTCTCCTCCCTGTGAAGTACCGGGACCCATAAGGCAGCCGTCGTCATAAAAAATATTAAAATGACGGCGGATGAGGTCAATGCGGCTGTCAAACTCCTTGACCGCATTCAACATGTTATTGCGGCCCTCAGTCGTGATGATGTTGCCGCTGAGCAGGTTCTCGCTGATATCGACCGACTGGAGGATGCCGTTACTTATCGGGTATAGTGAACCCTTATTCCCAAGCGGTGCATCGAACTCTGAAAACTCAAGATGGCTTTCGCGAATATTGAATTCAATAAAAAGGTTCCTGAGCTCAACAAAGGTAAGTACGGCATCGATTTTCCCGTCGCCTTCAAACCTCAGGGCTTCGTCTTTTGCTGCGATGCAGGGGCCTATCACCACTACCTTTATATCGTTGCCATAACGCTGCCGCACAACTTTTGCGGTGGCAACCATTGGTGGTACCAGGGGGGCCAGGTTACTGATCAGTTCGGGATAGTACTTTTCGATGAAGAACACCATGGCCGGACAGTTGGCCATAAGGTGGTACTTCCCTCTGAAATCCTCGAGCAGCTCCTTATATGCAATGGCGACGAGGTCGACCCCGAATGAAACTTCGGTAACATAGGTAAACCCGAGGTTCCTGATCATCTGTACGAACTTGCGGTAGTCGGTAATATCATGAAATTCACCGGAGATTGCCGGATCACATATGGCTGCAACTTTTGCCCCCGAGGCGATCAGCTCTTTGGTCTCAGTGATGGAAGAACGATACGAAATTGAACCTGGAGAACATGACTGGAAACAACTTCCGCATCCAATACATCGTTCAGGTATGATCGAGGGGAACTCTGTTGTTATATCCACCCGTATTGCTTTTACCGGGCAAACCCTCACACAGGAATAGCATTTTATACAGGTTTCGTGATGGATTTCGAAGAGGGGAGCAGTTGTCATACAGGTCAAAATTACAAATATATCAGCTCTTTCGACAAGCTTTCTGGTTTTTTTTCGATACTTTAGCCAAACGATTTTATTGTTTATTTGTTAACAATGCTAAATTTTTCACAATAAATATTTTTACAATCGGAAATATTACCTTATTTTTGTATGTTGTTGAATGTATGGTTTGTTGAATCAAGAACCAGGCAGAGACATGAAAACATAATCAAGATTCTATATGGATCATATTTTTGAGAAGTATGCACTGAAAAAAACCGAGAACCTGATCCCCCTCCTTCAGGACATTCAGCTTGAGCATGGTTATCTTACTGATGAAATCATCGAAAAAGTTTCGGCACATCTGAGCATTCCCACCAACAAAATATACGGGGTTGCTACGTTCTACGACCAGTTCAGGTTTAAACCAAAAGGGAAATATCATATCCAGGTTTGCAGGGGGACTTCATGCTACCTCTGTACATCATCATCCTACCTGAGGGAGATAGAGAAGCTCATCAAGATCCAGGCAGGCGGGGTTAGCAGGGATAAAAAATTCAGTCTTGAAACTGCAAATTGCATGGGAGGCTGCAGCCACTCTCCGGTCATCAGGATCAACAGTACCTATTATCACAATCTTGGCATGAGCGATCTCAGCAGGATAATTAAGACACTGAGAGAAAAAACCGAGTAGTATGACAGCAAGGGAAATTAGCTATAACAAAGAGTTCCTGATCGAGAAGGTCATAAAGAACTATTCGGGGATCTTCGATAAAGATACCACCGAAAGACTGTCGGTGATACGGCGCGATAAAGTCAATAAACCTGTAATTTACATAGGGACAGGAACTTGCGGAATAATTTCAGGCGTACTTATTTCACTTGAAAAGGTTAAACAATACCTTACTGAAAATAATGTAAACGCTGAGGTCATTGAAGTCGGATGCCATGGATTTTGCTCTGCAGAACCTGTCCTCGATATCCAGTTGCCAGGCAAGACAAGGATTTCATTCAGGAATGTCACCGGAGACAAAGTGGAGGACGTTCTGAATTCAGCACTGAATCATACTGTTCTGCCTGAACAAGTTCTGGGGCAGTACAAACAGCAAGGCCTGGAGGAGTGGCCGAATGTGCCGATGCTGGAACAAATCCCCTGGTTCAGCAGCCAGAGAAGGCATATCCTTAAAAACGCCGGTATAATCAGCCCTTCTTCCATCGAAGACTATATTGTGAAAGGCGGTTATAAATCATTATATAAAACAGTACTTAACTACCCCGCCGACAAGATTTGCGAGATTGTTGAGCAAAGTGAGTTAAGGGGCCGCGGAGGCGGAGGTTTCCCCACGGGGAAAAAGTGGAAGATCGCCCTTGACACGGCTGGTGACCAGAAGTACATGATCTGCAATGCTGATGAAAGTGATCCCGGAGCATTTATGGACAGGGCTATCATTGAAAGTGATCCGCACCGGGTTATCGAAGGCCTGGCAATCGCATCTTATGCGATCGGGGCGAGCCAGGCCATAATATACGTCAGGACCGACTATGAGAATTCGTTGAATATCCTGGAGTCAGCAATTGCCCAGGCTAAAGCATATGGGTTCCTGGGTGAAAATATTTTCGGAAGCGGTTTTAAGCTTACTATATTTGTCCGTCAGGGTGCAGGCGCATTTGTTTGCGGTGAAGAAACAGCCTTGATCAGCAGCATTGAAGGACGAAGAGGGCTCCCGAGATCCAAACCTCCCTACCCTGCCGAAAAGGGCCTTTGGAGTCAACCTACAGTAATCAATAATGTGGAAACCCTCGCGAATATTCCCGGTATCCTCGAAAATGGCCCGGTATGGTTCAAGACATTGGGAACCAAGTCGTCAAAAGGGACCAAATTGTTTTCAATAGCCGGTAAATCAGTTCATACCGGGTTTATTGAAGTACCTATGGGGATCTCTTTCAGTGAAATCATTAATGACATTGCAGGAGGCGTGAGAGACTCCAGGTCACTGAAGGCTGTGCAGCTGGGAGGGCCTTCGGGAGTCTGCATTCCACCTGAAGATATGGGTACTTCAATCGATTTTGAGGATCTTGCCGAGATTGGTGCAACACTTGGTTTGGGTGGGCTTATCGTTCTTGACGACAAAACCTGCATGGTTAACCTGGCGAGGTATTTCATCGATTTCCTTCAGAATGAGAGCTGCGGCAAGTGCATCCCATGCAGGGAAGGCACCAGGCAGATGCTCGACATACTTGAAAGTATTACCAAAAGGCCAAAAGAAGAAACCACCCATGAGACCCTGGAACGTTTTAAAGGTGTAGTGCAGCTTGAGAACCTCGCCAATATCATAAAAGATACTTCACTTTGCGGACTTGGACAGAATGCGCCGAACCCGGTTTTAAGCTCATTGAAATGGTTCAGGGAGGAATTCGAAGAACATATCTTTGACCGCCGCTGTGCGGCCGGCGTTTGCCACGATCTCCGAAGCTTCTTCATTGATGTCGATCTCTGCAACGGCTGCAACATCTGCCAGAAGAAATGTCCGGAGAACGCCATCGTGGGTTCTGTCAAAATGCCTCATTTCATAATCGAATCAAAATGTACCGGCTGCGGATTATGTTTTGATGCATGTAAATTCGGCGCAATCTATTTTAAATAAAAGGGAGTATGCTTCTGAACATAGAAATCAACGGGCAGCAGGTCAGCGCCAAACGAGGCGAGACCATTCTTTCTGTCCTGAACCGTGTCGGTGTTAAAGTACCCACGCTTTGCTACCTGAGCAGTCTTTCTCCCACCGGCGCCTGCCGTATGTGCGTAGTTGAAATCGAAGGATTACCTCATCTTGTCCCTGCCTGTTCCCACCAGGTTGAAGAATGGATGCAGATCCACACACATTCCCCGAGGGTCCTTAAAGCAAGAAAAAGCCTTGTGGAACTCCTCCTGGCAAACCACCCGAATGATTGTCTCTATTGCGACAGGAACGGGACCTGCGAACTCCAGGCCCTGTCGGAAGAGTTGCAGGTAAGGGACCGTAAATTTGTCAACAGGCATAAACCTGTTCAGATCGACAAAGCCTGCCCTTCCATCCAGAGAGACCCTGCAAAATGCGTTCTCTGCGGACGATGCAGCAGGGTGTGTAATGAGATTGTAGGCGTGTCGGCAATTGATGCGATAGGAAGAGGTGCACATACAAGGATAGGCACTACCTATAACAGGGGTCTTAATTTCAATGCCTGCGTAAAATGCGGACAATGCATACTTGCCTGTCCTACCGGGGCAATAACTGAAAGAAAGGCCCTCAACCAGGTCCTTGAAGCACTTGGTAATCCAGAACTTTACCCGGTCGTCCAGTTTTCACCCACCGTTCCGGCTGCAATAGCAGAGGAATTCGGGCTGAAATCAAATAAAGACATACTTAACCTTCTCCGCGCTGCGCTGAGAAAACTTGGTTTCAGGCAGAGCTTCGACACTTCGCTGGCCGCTGATATTTGCATCATGGAAGAAGCAGCAGTCTTTCTGGAACGCTGGCCTAAAAACAGGTCCATGCCATTCCTTACTTCCTGCTGCCCTGCCTGGACGAGATATGTCCAGGTGTTCAGACCCGAATTTGCTGCCAATCTTTCACCGGTTAAATCACCACAGCTGATCATGGGAACCCTGATAAAACAGTATATTACAAGCAGCGCAGGCATTAAAGCCGAGAAAGTGTTTGTGGTGTCGGTGATGCCCTGTACTGCGAAAAAAGCTGAAGCAGAATTCAGCAGCGGGGAAAGCAAAGATGTTGACGCAGTCATTACCCTGAGAGAACTGACAAGGCTGATCAGGTTGCTTGGGATCGAATTCAGCAGCCTGGAGCCAGAACCAACCGACAATGCATTCAACATGAGCAGTTCTTCGGGAAGACTTTTCGGGGTATCGGGAGGGCACCTTGAGGGTCTCATGAGGACCATACACTTCATGAGCACATCCCAGGAACTTCAACCTGTGAAAATTCAGGATCTGCGAGGATTAAAACCGAAAAAAGAAGCAAGGATCAGGATCCAGAAGGTACCGGTTAATGTTGTCGCTGTAAGCGGACTTGCGAATGCCATTGCCCTGCTTGATGAGGTTGCAAACGGAAGAGATGGTATTCAAATCATCGAGGTGATGGCCTGTCCGAATGGCTGTATCAACGGAGGCGGGCAGAAGATTTGCTCTGACGAAAAAAATCTGAAAACCAGGATGAAATACCTGTATGACGTTGACGAAGAGGAGATCGTCAAAGTAGCACATAAAAACCCTGCCCTGACCGATACTTTCGACCGTTTCCTTTCGAAGCCCAACAGCCCGAGGAACCAGGAACTTCTTCACACGAATCACGTAAAATAAGCAGACCATGAGCAACGCATATCACCGACAGCTTGTTTTTACAGTAAAAGATAAATGCCGTGTTTGTTATACCTGCGTAAGAGAGTGTCCGGTCAAGGCCATCAAGATTATCAGGACCCAGGCTGAAGTGATAAACGAACGCTGTATAGGATGCGGTAACTGCGTCAAGGTGTGCAGCCAGGGAGCCAAGTATCCCCTTCGTTCGATAGATGAAGTCAACACCCTCCTGAAGTCCGAAAAGAAAATTGCAGCCTGTATTGCTCCGAGCTTTCCCGCCGAGTTTACCGATATCCCCGACTATCGCAGGCTTATCGGTATGATCAGGATGCTGGGATTCGATTATGTGTCTGAGGTTGCATTCGGGGCCGATATGGTTGCAGGGGAATATGAGAAAAGAATACTGAACAGTAATAATGAAGGGCATATCAGTTCCGACTGTCCGGCGATAGTTTATTTCATAAGGCATTACCATCCTGAACTGGTTGGCAACCTCGCCCCAATCGCGTCTCCCATGCTGGCCATGACCAGGATCATGAAAAAGAAATACGGTGAAGAACTGAAGGTAGTCTTCATTGGCCCCTGCTTCGCAAAAAAAGCCGAATCAGATGAGGTCGACGAAGTTCTTACGTTCAGAGAACTCAGGGAAATGTTTGATGCCCAGGGCATCAGTCAGGAATCGGCAGTGTCTTCTGATTTTGATCCCCCTGTCAGCTGGAAGGGGGCGATCTTTCCCATCAGCAGGGGACTTTACTTTACAGCGAATTCAAAAGAAACCATTCCGGAGGAACAGGTCGTTGTGGCCGAAGGACGCGTGAATTTTAAAGAGGCTGTGAGGGAATTCGAAGAAGGGCTCATCCGCAACAAGCACCTTATGCTACTTTGCTGCGACGGCTGTATCATGGGCCCGGGAACATCTCCCGGCGGGAAAAGGTTTGCAAGAAGCGCTGCCGTGGGCGACTATGTGACAAAGAAACTCAAATCGGTGAATATTGCCGAATGGAAGCAACAGGTAAAGGAATTCGAAGATATTGACTATACCCAGCAGTTTACTCCTGAAGACAGGAGGTTTGAGATACCTGCCGAAGACAGGATACTGGAAGCCCTGCATGCCATGGGCAAATTTAAGCCGGCCGACCATTTGAACTGCGGTACATGCGGATACGATACCTGTGTTGAACATGCAATTGCCATAGTGAAAGGCCTTGCCGAGACAGAGATGTGCCTGCCGTACACGATTGAAAAACTGCATGACTCAATCAGCAATCTGAACGTTTCAAACGAAAAACTTGCTAAAGCCAAACAGGCCTTGCGTCAGTCGGAAAAACTGGCACATATGGGGCAGCTTTCGGCAGGCATCGCTCATGAACTGAACAACCCGCTTGGAGTGATCACCATGTACTCAAACATCCTGATCGATGAGGCAGCTGAGAATGATCCGGTAAGAGAAGACCTGAAACTGATTGCCGAACAAGCTGAGCGTTGTAAAAAGATCGTCAGCGGACTGCTGAATTTCGCGCGGAAGAACCAGGTTAACCTGAGCGAGACTGATACAGTTAAATTTGCAAGGCATAGCGTTGATTCCATCATCAAGCCTCCTGAAATTGAAGTGGTTTTTGAAGCAAAAATCGCAAATCCGCAGGCCAGGCTCGATATTGACCAGATGATGCAGGTCCTTACAAACCTTGAAAAAAATGCGGTTGAAGCTATGCCGAAGGGTGGGAAGCTAACCATCGGCGTCGACGGGGATAATGAGGAAATCCGGTTTACTATTGCGGATACCGGAACCGGTATATCGAAGGAACATATGGATAAGATCTTCACACCTTTTTTTACCACCAAGGAGATGGGTAAAGGTACCGGGCTCGGACTGGCCCTGATCTATGGAATAGTAAAAATGCATAAGGGAAAGATCCATGTCGATTCCAATGATGATCCTGCTTCGGGACCTACAGGGACTACATTTACAATAACATTGCCAAGAGTTTAAAAATATGACCACTAAAAAGACTATCCTTCTGGTCGACGACGACCAGGATTACCTCTACCAGCTTAAGACCAGGGTCGAATCATTCGGGTTTCAGACCATACTTGCCGAGGGCCAGAAAGAAGCTGAAGCGCTCATCGAAAAAAGCAAACCCGACCTTGCCATCCTTGACCTGATGATGGAAAACGAAGACAGCGGGTTTATCCTTTGCTATAAGATGAAGAAGAAGTACCCCGATGTCCCTATCATCATTGCCACGGGAGTTGCTGCCGAAACAGGCATCACCTTCGACATTAATGACGAAAACAACAGGAAATGGATCAAGGCCGACCGTTTCCTCGATAAAGGAATACGCACTGAAATACTAAAAGAAGAAATCAACAAACTGCTGATCAAAATTAACAGCTGATGTTGTAGCAGGGAATTTTTAACTTATTTTTGATGTGATATAATTAACATGTCCACTCTCAAGATTCTTGTAATAGACGACGAACCAGGCATCCGAAGCGGTGTCAGCCGTATCCTGCGCAACTTCAGGGTGGATTATCCCTTCATGGAAGAAGCCTTCGACTTTGAGGTTCATGAAGCCTCAACAGGCGAAGCAGGGATTGAACATATAGAGTCAGATAAGCCTGACATTCTCCTGCTCGACAACAAATTACCCGGCATACAGGGCATAGAGGTCCTTGAATACATCCGCAAGAAGCAGATGAATATCATCGTAGTGATGATCACCTCATATGCATCCCTGGAGCTTGCTGTCAAAGCAACCAGTGACGGGGCTTACGATTTCATACCCAAGCCATTCACCCCTCAGGAGCTAAAGTCGTCAATCGAGAACATCACCAAGCGTGTGTTCCTGAAGAAAATGACCAACCGGCTGCAGGAATCGGGCAAGCAGATCAGGTTTCAGTTCCTGAGTGTACTCTCCCATGAGCTCAAGGCACCATTGAATTCGATCGAAGGATATCTTCAGATGATTAAAGAGCGGCAGGCAGGCCCACAGCTTGAAAGCTATGATTACATGGTCGACCGTATGCTTGAAAGGATCAAGGGAATGAGAACGCTTATCCTCGATTTGCTTGACCTTACCAAAGTCACATCCGACAAAGTAAAACGCGATGTGAAGGAGATTAACCTGGCCGATGTAGCCCGCATGGCCATCGATACAATGAGGCCTTATTCAATACAGAAAGACATCAGGCTGAACCTGCTTGGTGAAGATCCCTTGCTGATCATGGCCGACAACGAGGAGATGGAGATCGTGTTCAACAACCTCATCAGCAATGCTATAAAATACAATAAGGCTGGAGGATCTGTTGATTGCAAACTAAGCCGGACTGAAGATTGTGTTGAGATTGAAGTGGAAGACACCGGCATTGGTATGACCCAGGACGATATAAGCCGCATTTTCGACGATTTTGTTCGAATTAAAAATGAGAAGACAAGAAATATTACCGGCAGCGGCCTTGGGCTCGCTATTGTTAAAAAGCTAATCGACAACTATAAGGGGAAAATTGAGGTTACCAGCCAGCCGGATAAAGGCAGTACATTTAAAGTCAAACTTCCAATTGATAAGCCATGTTCATAAAAAACCTACCCCACAAGACTGTCGAACGTCTCAGTCAGTACCGCCGTGCCCTGCTCATGATCCTGTCGAAGGAGAAAACCCATGTGTTTTCGCATGAAATTGCGCAGATGCTTCATATAACCCCGGTTCAGGTAAGACGTGACCTTATGCTGATAGGGTATTCGGGTAACCTGAGAAAAGGATATGACATCAAGGAGCTGATCGACCTGATAGGAAAGATCATTGATTCGGAGCGCGGACAGAGGGTTGCAGTTGTCGGACTGGGGAACCTGGGAAAAGCTTTTATCAGCTATTTTAAAGGCAAACGTTCCAAATTAAGTATTATAGCGGCTTTCGATATTAATCCGGAGAAGATCAACAGGGTATTCGACGGAGTTCCATGCTATCACATTAACCAGATGACTGATATCATCAAGCAGAACAATATCTCAATCGGGATTATTTCGGTGCCTTCGGAACAGGCCCCCGAAATTGCCGAATCACTTGTTCTTTGCGGGATCAAGGGAATTCTGAACTATACGCCAAAGCCACTGAACGTCCCTGCCTATGTTTACCTCGAAGAGTACGACATGATCACTTCTCTTGAGAAAGTCGCATTCTTCGCCAAGAAAAACGACGAACGATTTAAGTAAAACCAAACGTGAGGATTTATAATAATTTTGATGAAGTCGGGGAAATCCGGAATGCAGTTGTGACCACCGGTTCCTTCGACGGAGTGCATATTGGACATAAGGTCATCCTTCAGCACCTGAGGAACCATGCTAACGAAACAGGGGGAGAAACCGTCCTGATCACCTTTCATCCCCATCCCCGCAAAGTCCTTTATCCTGAAACAGCCGGAAAAGGCCTTTACCTGATCAATTCCCAGAGGGAGAAGATTTACCTGCTTGAAAAAGCAGGGCTTGACAACCTTATCATTGTTGAATTCACCAGGGAGTTCTCGCAAATCACCTCTGTCGATTTTGTAAAGAACATTCTCCTGAACAAGCTTCATGCGAGAAAGATCGTCATCGGCTTCAACCATCATTTTGGGCACAACCGCGAGGGTGATTATGAAGCCCTGCGCAAACTCGGCATGGAAAGCGGTTTTGAGGTAGAAGAGATCCCCGAACAGGACATCCATAATGAATCTGTAAGCTCAACCAAGATCAGGAAATCCCTGCTCGAAGGGAACATGCAAAAAGCAAACGCATATCTCGACCATTTTTACCTGATCATGGGTCCTGCGAAACCAAGTAACATCCTGCTCGCCGAAATAGGATTCCCCAGCTATACCATCAGCATAGAGGAAGACTGCAAACTTGTTCCTCCCAACGGGGTTTATGCAGTAACAGTAGACGGTGGTTCGGAGCCTCAGAAAGGCATGTGTTTTGTGCGCAAGAACGAGGAATCACCCATCGACACCTTGGTTGAAGTGCATCTGACCGAAAACCAGGAAATACTTGACAACAAGATACTATCCCTCTATTTTCACAAACGTCTGAGGGAGGAAAAAACAATTGCAACTGTTGAAGATCTGAAGAAACAGCTGCAACTTGACAAATCCCAGATCGACGAACTCATTTTCTGATGAAAACCCCCGGCGACAATAGTATCAGGGTCACCTTTCTTGGCACAGGAACATCCATAGGTGTTCCCGTGATCACCTGTGACTGCCCGGTTTGCCGCTCTCCTGATCTCAGGGACAAGAGACTGAGAACCTCGGTGATGCTGGAGATTGGATACAACACATTTGTGATTGACTGCGGACCGGATTTCAGGATACAGATGCTGCGTGAGAATGTGAATAATCTTGATGCAGTGGTGTTCACGCATGAGCACCGCGATCACATTGCAGGGCTTGACGATATCAGGGCATTCAACTATGTGCTGAACAAAAAAATCGATATCTACGGCACACGCCAGGTCATGGAAGCAATACAGACCGAATTTCCTTATATCTTCTCGGAAGCCAGGTATTTCGGAGCTCCCCAGCTGACCATTCACAATATAGTCAACGAACCTTTTTCTATCAGGAATGTGGAATTCATCCCCATCGGTGTATTGCATGAAAAACTTCCGGTGACCGGATACCGTATCGGGGATTTCACTTACATTACCGATGCTTCAAGCATTTCAGAAAAAGAACTCGAAAAGATCAAAGGTTCGAAAGTGATCGTTCTGAATGCACTCCGAAACTCAAAGCATGTTTCACATTTTTCGGTTGGTGAAGCTGTTGAGATCCTTACCAAACTTCAGCCCGAGGCTGCCTATCTCACTCACCTGAGCCATTTTGTGGGACTGCATGAAACGGTCAACAGCAAGCTTCCCGATTTTATCAGGCTGGCCTATGACGGTTTAAAAATCACGGTTTAATATGCAGATCGATATCCTGACCTTGTTTCCCGGGATGTTTGAGGGTCCGTTTTCTCATTCGATCATTAAACGGGCGAAAGAAAAGGGCCTTGTGACGATCAACCTCTACGATATCCGGGACTGGTCGTTTAGCAAGCATAAAACAGTCGACGACTATGCTTTCGGAGGCGGAGCGGGAATGGTCATGATGGCCGAACCCATTGTGCGCTGCATTGAAGATCTTCAGTCGAAGACTACCTATGATGAGGTGATCTATATGTCGCCCGACGGGATCCTGCTTGATCAGAAAACTGCCAACAGGCTTTCTCTGAGCGGGAACCTGCTCATCCTCTGCGGGCATTACAAAGGTATAGATGAAAGGATACGCGAACATTTCATAAGCCTTGAGATTTCAATTGGCGATTATGTGCTGTCGGGAGGCGAGCTTGCCGCTGCCGTTCTCACCGATGCTGTTATACGACTTCTCCCCGGAGTGCTGAATGATGAAACTTCCGCCCTTTCAGATTCCTTCCAGGACAACCTGCTTTCACCCCCGGTATATACCCGTCCGGCCGATTTCAGAGGATGGAAAGTCCCCGATGTGCTTCTATCTGGAAATGACAAGGAGATCGTGAAATGGAAGCATGAGCAGAGCCTTGAACGCACAAAACAACGCCGGCCGGGATTGCTGGGCGAGATGTGATTGGTTGTTGGTTGTTGGGGATTGGGGATTAGGGGTTAGGGATTGGTGATTCGTCATTCGTCATTCGTACATCCTGCATCCCGCATCCTGCATCTTACAATCACTCATCCGCCCTCAAAAATAAAACAAGCATGATTTCCTTGGCGATTCAAAAAAAACTCATATATTTGCAAACTTTTTGTACAGAACCCCTTTAATTTTTCAGAAGTCATGAACAGAGCCGAGATCATTAAGTTTGTTGAGGATACAGTTATCGAGAAGAAGGAATATCCAAGGTTTAAAGCCGGTGACACCATCACCGTCCACTATAAAATCAAGGAAGGCAACAAGGAACGTATCCAGAATTTCCAGGGTGTTGTTTTACAGCGTTCAGGAAAAGGTATTAACGCCACATTTACAGTACGCAAGATCTCCGGCAACATCGGTGTGGAAAGGATTTTCCCCCTCTCCTCCCCTTTCATTGACAAGATTGAGGTAAATAAGCACGGGGTAGTTCGCAGGGCAAGGATTTTCTACATGAGGGAACTCAGGGGAAAGAAAGCCCGTATCAAGGAAGAAAGGAAGTAATCCTGAACATATTAAATGAAAAGAGGCCGTCTCATATGAGCGGCCTCTTTTTTTTCAGTTCATCACCATGCGGATGATCCCCGAGTCCTGTGTTTGCAGTATTGTTAGTGCCTGGGAGTAATTTAGTATGTTACGGATCACCGAATCGCTGGGAGAAACTTCCTTGCGGTTTTTCCTTAGTTTAGTGGAAAAAACGTTCTCCTTTGAAATTCTGGAATTCAAAGAATAAAGTGTAGCAGATTTCTTCATAGGCATACCGTTGATTTTTAATGACGTTCATGGTATGTAAACGGAGACCTTACCGGGCTTATTTTACAGGTTGGAAAAAAAAGTTGTTAAAAATAAAAAATGAATAGCGAATATAGAATATCGAACATTGAATTTTGAAGGATTAATTCGATATTCGAAATTCCTTGTTCAATATTCGACATTCCGTTCTTTCGGTTATACCGAAAGAATGACCTCATTATCCTTCACCAGCTTGCGCAGGTTGATCAAGGCGTAACGCATACGTCCTAGGGCTGTATTGATACTGACATTTGTAAGCTCGGCTATATCCTTAAAGCTCATATCGGCATAATGCCTGAGCACAAGTACTTCTTTCTGTTCTTTTGGCAGGTATTCGATCAGTTTTTTCACATCTTTATGAATCTGTTCGGTAATCATCCTCTCCTCAACCGATTCAACAGGAATCCTTACCTTTTCAAAAATATCATACTCGCTGCTGTTCTCTATAAACGGCAAACGGTTAGATTTCCTGAAATGGTCGATGATGAGATTATGGGAGATTCGCATGACCCATTGTATGAACTTACCTTCCTCCTTATACTGTCCTGAGCGGATTGTGTTGATGACCTTGATAAAGGCATCCTGGAACAAATCCTCGGCCAGCTCCTTATCCTTAACTACCATAAGGATATAAGCAAAGACCCTGCTCTTATGACGATGTATTAGCTTTTCGAGGGCTGATTGCTGACCTGCTATATAAGCATTGATCAGTTCATGGTCACTGATTTGGGAGATCATGTTGCTACGTTTTAGGTTCAAAGCGTAGACGTGTGGCCGATAGAATCCCTCCTATATTATGCGCAGATTTTTGCTGCGCTGGTTATTAATTAGATACGTTTTTTACCCCGAAAGGTTTCGCAAATATAAGGAAAAAATTAAAAAAGCAAGTTTTATTCATAATTTTGTACCACTGTTCAAGCTAAGAGATGAAAAAGATTAACCCTGATGCACTCGACCCAAAGGATTATATAATCATAAAAGGCGCAAGGGTCAACAATCTCAAAAATATCAGCATTGCAATTCCCAGGAACAAATTTGTTGTGATCACCGGGCTTTCAGGCTCAGGAAAATCCTCTCTTGCTTTTGATACATTATATGCGGATGGGCAGAGAAGGTATGTCGAGAGCCTGAGTGCTTATGCAAGGCAGTTCCTGGGCAGGATGAGCAAACCCGATGTGGATTATATCAAAGGCATTGCCCCTGCAATCGCCATCGAGCAAAAGGTTAATACACTCAATCCCAGGTCGACAGTTGGCACCTCCACCGAAATATTTGAATACATTAAACTGCTTTTTGCGCGGATAGGCGTGACCTATTCACCTGTTTCGGGGGATGTTGTCAAGCGGGATACCGTTTCTGATGTTGTAGATTTCATCCTGGCCCTGCCCGAACTCACAAAAGTCAGCATTTTCGCTCCTGTGATCTTAACACAAGGCAACGGTGACCTGCAATCCAAATGCAATGTTCTTCTTCAGCAGGGTTTCACCAGGATCCGCATCGACGGAGAGATCATCCGCATAGAAGAAGCAATAGAGATGAAACACAGGACCTTTTCATCCCTGGCCGTCCTGATCGACCGTATAATAGTTAAGAACGAAGACCAGGATCTTCCTTCACGCCTGGCCGATTCGGTGCAAACAGCATATTTCGAAAGTCACGGTTACTGCGATGTTGATTGGGTCAGCGGGATTGTTTCTTCTAAACTATTTTCGAATAAATACGAATGTGACGGCATTGTGTTCGAGGAGCCCTCGGTGAACCTTTTCAGTTTCAACAATCCTTACGGGGCATGCAAAACCTGCGAGGGGTTCGGCAGTATCATCGGGATCGACGAGGACCTGGTGATCCCGAACAAGAACCTTTCGATATATGAGGAAGCTGTAGCCTGCTGGAGAGGCGAAAAGATGAGTGAATGGAAGAACGAACTGGTAATGAACGCATACAAGTTTGATTTCCCTGTTCATAAGCCTTTCCATGAACTTACAGAAGCTCAGAAAGCCCTGCTGTGGAGCGGCAACAGTTATTTTCACGGACTGAAGGATTTTTTTGAATTCATCGAAAGCCAGAATTATAAGGTGCAATACAGGGTGATGATGAGCAGGTACAGGGGCAAGACCCTTTGTCCCGACTGCCGCGGCACCAGGCTGAGGAAGGATGCAGGTTATGTAAAGATAGGCGGGAAATCGGTGCTGGACCTGGTTCTTATGCCGGTCACCGGGCTGACAGTTTATTTCAATTCACTCAGATTGGAGGAACATGAAAGAACCATCTCGAACCGCCTTCTCATAGAGATAAACAACCGTCTGGAAGTCCTGAATGACGTGGGCCTCGGATACCTTAACCTGAACCGTCTTTCATCTTCCCTTTCGGGCGGGGAATCACAGAGGATTAACCTTTCGACGGCCCTGGGGAGTAGTCTTGTAGGTTCAATGTATATCCTGGATGAACCCAGCATCGGCCTGCATTCCAGGGATACCCAGAGGCTGATCAAAGTGCTGAAAAGGCTGAGGGACCTTGGAAATACGGTGATAGTGGTAGAACACGACGAAGAGATCATCCGCACAGCCGATGAAATTATAGATATAGGTCCTTTGGCAGGCCGCAACGGAGGGGAAGTGGTTTTCCAGGGGAATTTCAAGGCCCTGATGAAAGACAAGCAAAGCCTGACTGGCCGTTATATCAGCCATGACCTTCAGATACAGCTGCCTGAAATCCGCAGAAAGTGGAAAGAATCCATTACCATCAGGGGAGCAAGGGAGAACAATCTCAAAAATCTCGATGTAAAGATTCCTCTGCATATTATAACTGCTGTCACCGGGGTGAGCGGAAGCGGCAAAACTTCACTTGTCAAACGGGTGCTTTATCCGGCCCTTAAAAAGATTTATGGAGGGTATGGTGAAAAAACCGGTAAACTCGACAGGCTGGATGGTGATATCAGCCGTATTGGGGCCGTTGAAATGGTTGACCAGAATCCCATAGGACGGTCCTCCCGTTCCAACCCCGCCACATATATAAAAGCGTTCGACGACATCCGCAATCTTTATTCCGACCTTCCACTTGCCAAAGCCAGGGGATACAAACCCGGGTATTTTTCGTTCAATATCGAGGGAGGAAGATGTGAGGAATGTGAAGGCGAAGGCGTTGTGAAAATCGAGATGCAGTTCATGGCCGACATATACCTAACCTGCGAAAGCTGCAAAGGCAAGCGTTTCAGGGAAGAAGTGCTGGATGTGAAACTCAGGGAAAAATCGATCGTCGACATCCTGGATATGACGGTTGATGAGGCCATCGATTTTTTCAATGCCGAAACAAGGCATGCAGCCGAAAAGCGCATCGCATCCAGGCTAAAATCACTGCAGGATGTGGGACTCGGATACCTTCACCTGGGGCAGTCGTCCTCTACCCTTTCGGGAGGTGAGGCCCAGCGCATCAAACTGGCCTTCTTTTTATCGAAAGGCACAAGCGAGAAGCCTACGTTGTTTATTTTTGATGAACCCACGACCGGCCTCCACTTCCACGATATCCACAAGCTGTTAATATCTTTTGAATCCCTGATTCAGAACGGGCATACAGTACTCGTGATAGAGCACAACCTGGAGGTCATCAAGTTTGCCGACTGGGTTATTGACCTGGGGAAAGAAGGCGGGGACCTGGGCGGATATATCGTGTTTGAAGGAACTCCCGAAGAACTCGCAGCCTGTGAAAATTCCTATACCGGACAATATCTCAGAAGCAAAATATAATAGTCAGCATTATGAAAAGCATCAATCCGGCGACCAACGAGGTCATCGCAGAATACTGGAAACATACAGCCGAGGAGGTTTCCGTAATTGTATCAGATGTAAATGAAGCATGGATAAACTGGAAGAATACTGATTTCAGTTACCGTTCAGGACTGTTCAGGCGGATGGCAGAGGTAATGAGGGCCGACAAAGACCGGCTTGCAAGGCTGATGACATCGGAGATGGGCAAACTGCTGCGAGAATCCCTGGGTGAAATAGAGAAGTGTGCCGGAGCCTGTGATTTCTATGCAGATAATGCGGAGGCTATGCTGAAGGATGAGATAATAGTGTCGGATGCCGGACGAAGTTTTGTCTGCTTTCAGCCTATCGGTATTGTTCTTGCCATCATGCCGTGGAATTTCCCGTTCTGGCAGGTATTCCGCTTTGCTGCACCCAGCCTCATGGCCGGGAATGTGGCGGTGATGAAACATGCTTCCAATGTACCCGGCTGCGCCCTCGCTATTGAGGAACTGTTCGTCAAGGCCGGGTTTCCGAAGAATGTCTTCCGCAGTCTTATGATCCCATCTTCGGGAGTGGAAGCGGTGATCAACAATCCTCTTGTAAAGGCTGCAACCCTTACCGGCAGCGAGGATGCGGGGAGCAAGGTTGCCGCGGCTGCAGGCAGGAACATCAAGAAAACAGTGCTTGAACTGGGTGGAAGCGATCCTTTCATAGTCCTTGAGGATGCAGATCTAGCCAAAGCCGTAACCACTGCAGTAGCATCCCGCATGTTCAACCAGGGACAAACCTGTATTTCGGCCAAACGTTTCATTGTCTCTGATAAAGTGCTCGACGAATTCACAGCAAGACTGCTTAAAACCGTGTCGGAACTAAAGGTTGGAGATCCCCTCGATCCTGCCACACATATCTCCCCCATGGCAAGGCCCGACCTTGTCGACGACGTTGAACGGCAGGTAAAACAATCGGTCGGCATGGGAGCAAAACTTCTTTGCGGCGGCAAACGCCCTGCAATCAGGGGCTGCTATTATGAACCGGCAATACTGACCAATGTCACACCTGACATGCCGGCATACAGGGAAGAGACTTTCGGCCCTGTATTCACCATTATACCTTTCAAGACTGAGGAAGAAGCGATAAACATAGCCAACGACACCCGG
The DNA here is from genome assembly GCA_037134895.1 of Bacteroidota bacterium. Taxonomy (GTDB): domain Bacteria; phylum Bacteroidota; class Bacteroidia; order Bacteroidales; family FEN-979; genus CAIRDP01. Next base: position 1,134 of record JBAXLI010000025.1, on the reverse strand, counting down.
TTCGGACTTGCCGGAGCTGTGTGGACCAGCGATCTCATAAAGGGTGAAAAGATTGCCAGGGCTGTTGAGACCGGAGCCATGTTCGTAAACGGCATGGTTAAATCAGATCCCCGTCTGCCGTTCGGCGGAATTAAAAAATCGGGATACGGCCGTGAGCTCGCCGCATTCGGCATCAGGGAATTCCTGAATATCAAAACAATCTGGATTGCGTAAATTTTTCTTTGAGTGTTTGCCGGGATTTACTAATTTTGCACCCTCAAAAAACGGCGTGGTAGCTCAGATGGTTAGAGCGTCGGATTCATAACCCGGAGGTCTCGAGTTCAATTCTCGATCACGCTACAAAATAAAAAGCGAAATGGCGAAAACTGTTTCGCTTTTTTGTTTTTCACCATCTCACCATGTAGATAAGCCTGTGGGGAGTTTTTGTTTTTATCAGGCTGACCTGTCGTCTTAACGGAACGAGAAACCGAATTTCCTAAACCATTCAGTGATAAAAAAAACCAAACGGGTGACAAAATTACGCGGTCTGGTGATTCCATTTTTCAGAAAATTTCCAGAGGGGTACTTTTGCCTTTACATTAAAAAAATCCGCCATGAAAAAATTATCAAACAAATATTTCACTGTCAATGTTATTACAACCATTTGCATGGTAACAATGATAAACTTTATTGGATTTAGCCAAACCATTACTTATTCTATTGTCGGGACAGGTCAGACAATATCTTATGACACAATGGTGGCAATAACAATGCCCATTTCGGGGCAGACATTCTACGGACAGAATTCGAATCATCCCGGAAACACACGTTCTTATACCAACAATGGCGATGGCACTGTAACCGACAATTTAACCGGGCTGATGTGGCAGCAGACCGAGGACAAAAACGGCGACGGAACAATTAATTTCTATGATAAACTTACCTATTCTGAGGCATTGGCAAGCGCTGCAACATGTAGTACAGGCGGTTATACTGATTGGCGTTTACCAACTATTAAAGAGCTGTATTCCCTTGCTATGTTTTTTGGAGCAGAACCAGGCCCGCCACCGTCTGCTTGTATAAAATATATTGATACGACCTATTTCTCTGTCGGTTTCGGTGACGTAAACTCACTGGCACACGGCAGCCTTGGAA
>JBAXLI010000024.1:0-53067 GCA_037134895.1 Bacteroidota bacterium | reverse complement strand
ACCGCAGGTTGATGATGAATTTTGCCTTTGCTTGTAATATGTAACAGAGGTTAACACACCTGGCTGATAATTGAGCTGGGTAGCACCGATGATATCGATGAATGAAACATCATCATTCGAAACCTGCCACTGGTATACCGGGGAAGTTCCGTTTGGTGCAACACCATTCAACTGCGAAGGTGCATTACCTGCACAGATACTCTGGCTTGCACTGATGGAACCAACAACAAAATCAGCATTAACTGTGATGGTTACTACATTCGTGGGTAACGGTCCAAGACATGTACCGGTAGTATTCTGTTCCTGACGGTAATAGGTTGTGGCTGTTAATGCGCCTGGCTGATAGTTAAGCAGTGTAGCGCCACTGATGTTGCCGAATGAAACATTATCAATTGAACTCTGCCACTGATAGGTAGGTGCCGTTCCTGTAGAGGGAGCAGTTCCTGTTAATAGCGCAGGAGTTACACCTTTACAAATTACCTGGTTAGCGCTTATCGTACCAACTACTAAGTTCGGAGTTACTGTAACTGTAATAACATTGGTTGGTAACGGGCCAAGACAGGTACCTGTAGCATTCTGCAGCTGACGGTAGTAGGTTGTTGATGACAGCGTTCCTGGCTGGTAGTTTATATTTGTTGCTCCACTGATATTGGTGAAGGTCACATCATCCGGCGAATTCTGCCACTGGTAAGTGGGCGAAGTTCCGTTGGATGGGGCAACACCATGTAGCAGTGCGGGGGCGGTAGCCTGACATATTGTTTGACTGGCACTGATCGATCCAACCAGCAAGTTCGGGTTGAGGCTGATTGTCACAGTATTTGTATTTAAAGGACCACCGCAAGTTGAAGATGCATTCTGACTCTGCCTGTAATAGGTCACAGTAGTCAATGCACCCGGCTGATAATTTAGCAGGGTAGCGCCACTGATGTTGCTGAATGATACATCATCAAGTGAGCTCTGCCACTGATAAACAGGTGAGGTCCCAGTTGAAGGTGCAACACCATTCAGCTGTGCAGGTGCATTTCCAGAGCAAATACTCTGGCTGGCACTGATCGAGCCAACAGCAAGGTTAGGATTAACAATTACCGTAACAATATTCGTTGACTGCGGACTGTTACAAACACCTGATGCTGCCTGGATCTGCTTGAAATAAGTAGTAGCAGTCAGGATATCCGGTTGATAAGTCAAAGCAGTTGCTCCGGCAATATTGTTGAAGGTGACATTATTCAAAGAACTCTGCCACTGGTAGGTAGGCGATGTTCCGGTTGAAGGTGCCGTTGCGGTCAATAATGCCGCACTTGTTCCTGTACAGATGGTCTGATTTGCAGTAACCGTACCTACAAGTAAATGTGGCAGAACATTCACTGCGACAACATTGGTTGTTGCTGGTCCAAAACAAACCCCACTGGCATTTTGTTCCTGCCTGTAATAGGTGGTTGTAGTCAAAGCGCCGGGCTGGTAATTCTGCAGGGTTGCGCCACTTATTGTTGTGAAAGTGACATCATCCAAAGAACTCTCCCACTGGTAGGTAGGTGATGTTCCGGAAGGTGCAGTTGCAGTTAACAATGCCGGAACAGAGCCCGAGCAAATGGTTTGGCTGGCAGCGATAACTCCCGCAACAATAGTAGGATTCATTGAAATTCTGACAGCATTTGTGTTAAAGCTGCCGCATGATCCTGAGGAAGTTTGAACCTGCCTGAAATACGTTGCCGTAGACAAAGCTCCGGGCTGATAGGTAATAATGTTTGCACCACTTATCGGAGAGAAGGTAACGCCGTCAGAAGAACTTTCCCACTGGTATGAATATGGCAACCAGCCGCCTGTCGGCGCTGTACCAATTAATTCGGCAGGTGTGCTGCCCGGACAAATAGACTGGCTGGCAGCAACTGAACCGACAGCAAACGCCGGATTTACAGTAATCGATACCACATTTGTGGTACGGGTTCCTTGCATATCCGCAGAAGTTTGGTGTTGACGGAAGTAAGCATTTGCTGTTAATGAACCCGGAGTGTAATCTAATACTGTTGCTCCTGGAATATCATTGAAGGAAACGTTATTGGTTGAACTCTGCCATTGATAAGTATATGGAGCGAGACCGCCTGTAGGTGCAACTCCGGTTAACTGGGCAGGAGCAGTATTATAACAAATTGTCTGGCTGGCGCTGATAGAACCGACCAAAAATGGATTAACAAACTGGGCGCCGGTATTCACAACGGTATATGGATTTGCCATTATGTAACTAACATTGTTACCCGATGTGCCGGAAGAAATATATTTAAAATACAGGTCAGGATCCCCGCCATTGTACGTGAAATCAATCGTCATAATAGTCTGATTTGCATACGTGGCTCCCGGAGATCCTCCAGTATATCCTAAAGACGCTTTAAATAACTGTTCTGGCGGCGAGAAAGGGGGAAGCCCTGCATAATTACCAACAGCACCAAAAAAGCCAAGTGAGCTAACTGTATTCGCAGTAGACACATAAGTAAGGGCTGTTGTGTTATAATGGATCAGCAGGACCCAACTGCCTACCTGTGTTCCACTCATCACAATGGGAACATGGATGGTACTTCCCGGAGTGAGACCAACAGGATTAAAATTGATGGTCACCACCGGAGCCTGGCTAAAAGCAACATTAATTGCAAACAGGCATATTAATGTTGCAAAAGCCGTTTTGAATGTTTGTATCATTCTTTTCATAATTATAGATTATTGCGTTTTTATTTGATTTCAGCAGATTACGGTGTTGGATTCGTTCCAAGTACATTTCCTGTACTTAAACCCAAAAAGTCAATTGTCTGGGGAGCATTGTTAACAATAACTGCAGGGGTTTGAAAGATCCAGGCCGGTGCGATATATTCAACGGGTTTAACACCAGAATTAGTCCAGGCGAAAATTGCAAGAACATCCTGAAGATCCGGATATCCGTCCAATGGTGCTGCCACATCTCCGGCTGCTACCCTCAAAGGAATCTCATAAGGGAGAGGGGTTCCCATGGTCCAGTTGAAGAGGGCCACGACATCCTGAAGGTCTGCATAAGCAAAGGCAGTAAGCGAAGGAGCTGCATCAAGCTTATATGTTCCGTTCACTGCCATGATTTCGTAATAACCCGTGGCATTGGTAACTGCACTTCCAACAACTATATTCCCTGGAACTGTCTTCAGGTACACTGTAAAACCATTTAAAGGAATCCGTGTATTAGGATCACTATTGTATTTTAAGGTTCCGCTAATCTTATAAAGCATATTAACGCCCCCGTTATTCCAGGTAGCTGTTACCAGGTTCAATCCAAAATCACGTAATTCACAAGTCGCAAGAAAATTTATTTCAGCGGGCGTAGACCCGGAATAATTGAATTGCAGTTGAAGGAAGGGCAAGGGCCCGTTAATATTCGTTGCAGATGCTCCATTCCAGGCGATTGAAATCTGATTTCCAAAAGCAGGGCCAACCGTTGCGCCAAATGTGTTGCCAATTACATTCCCGGTATAAGTGAGCTGGGTATCGTCAAAGATCAGATTGATTGTAACGGCACCCATATTGGTTGGCAGGCCGGCAAATGTTATAGGAACATTAACAACGGAAGCAGCGGGCATTGATCCGATGGTAACACTCGCTGAAGGCGTTCCCGGATTGATGCTGGCATCTGTATAGGCAACCTGGACATTCTGAAGGGTACTGTTTGTAAAAGAACATCCGGCAGCAAAACGAACAGCGGCTGGATTTACTCCTATATACTGGAATCTCAGTTTGAGAAATGTTCCGTTTATAGAAGGAGATCCAACATTTGAATAAGTAATGGTTATAGTTCCATAAGTATCGCTTACAAGTGTACTTGTTGCCTGTGCAAGATCGATGGCTCCAACAAATCCAAGCAAGGAAGGATCGTAAGTAATGTTCACCGTAAAAGAAGAAATCCCTATTGGGAAATTAAAATCAAGGGGAACGTTATAAAACTGCCCCTGCACTGCTCCGGTGAACGAACCAAGTATGGCAGTTCCCTGGGCTGTTCCGGGAGAAATCACACCACTAAAATATGTAACAGGAATATTGGCCAATGTATTTGATGCAATCAGGCTACCGGGATAAAAGTCAAGGTTGGTGGCAGTGGAGCCTGTATAAACGAAATTCAGATTGATCACATTCGCAGGATAATCAATTACAGCGCCACTTGTATTGGTCCATGTAACAGAGATGATCCCATAACTGCTGATTGAAGCAGTGGCACCTGAAAGCGTGCCTAAGGTTGAAATACCAGTATAGGAAAGGCTTGAGGGATCATAAGAGATATGTTGGGTGATAGCTCCTGCGTTACCACTGCTAAAACCTTCATATTTTATTGGTACTGATACAACAGAACCAGTCATGGCCGTCATGTTCATCAGGGTTGCCTTGTGCGTGTTATTTAAAAAAGGTGAAACCCCTCCATTGGTATAAGCAACAGTAACGGTTGTTAAAGTACCGGTAGTAACCTGGCATTGAGATGGAATGAAATTAACTCCGCATGTCCCTCCGTTATAAACAAAATTCAGTTTGCAAAACTCACCGGTAAGGGTAAGAAAAGTAGGTGGATTTGCCGTCCAGCTAAGTGAAATCAGACCGCCCGTGGCGCCCTGAAGAATTGTTCCCGGAACTGATCCCGACTGTGTTATTCCTGTATAAGTCAACATGTCGGAATTATACGAAATTTTAAAACTGATGGCACCGATATTTGTAAAACTTCCAACAGACAGGGACATTGAGATGTTTTCTCCCGGACTCGCTGTAGTTGCGGGAGCCAAAGATGCCGTCTGCGCCAGAGTAATCGAAGCGCTAACAAAGAGCATGTAGATAAATAAAGTAATTTTCTTTTTCATATTTTTTCAGCTATAAGGGTTGATTACTCAAATATTGCGGATATATTTATGTGGATATTGTTTCTATTTTTTCAGTCTGTAACAACAAATTTCTTAACACACTTGCTCTGAAGTGATGCATTCGATGATTCGATAATATAATAATATATACCTGGCCGATAGCCCGAACAATCAAGCTTAAAGGAATGAGTACCAGCTTCCTGAAAAGCATCTGCCAGGACACAAAGTTTCTGTCCTAAAATATTCAAAACCTGGACTTTGATTTGTCCAGGCCTCTCCAGAAAATAAATGAATTGTGTTAATCCGTTAGCCGGATTGGGGTAATTTTGTCTTAGATCCAGATTCCCGTTGGAATTCTCAGAGATCCCCGATACTACACTTCCATTGGTGTAGTTGGTCTGGATGGGTAATAATTCAATAGATGTAAGCTGGCAGCCCGGTTCAAAAACTACCTGGCCGGTTTTTCCTGAAAATTTAAATTTCAGGTCAAAAAGTTTACCATCCTCAATAGTCGCAGGAACAACACTGCTCCAGCTGATGATTACCTGTGATGGCTCAGGAATGAAATTAAATAACAATCCTGTAAGTTGAGAATTAATATTCGTAAGGCTCAGGAAAGTCAGATTCGTTGTATCGAAACCTAATTTTAAAGAAATTGCCCCTGCATTGTTGAGATTTTTAGCGCTCAGGGGTATCACCACTTCCTGACCTGCACAAACAGAAAAAACCGAACCGAGGGTAAGGTCAGCTGTTTGTGCAGTCAGTGCAGAAACAAACAAGAGATGGAAAAGAAAAAGTAAAATTACTTTACGCATTCTGTTTTATTGCCTGAAGTGATTGTTAAACGTCTATACAATATTATGTACTAAAGAAGAAAGATAAGAAGGCAACAGAATTCAGTTGCCTTCTTATCTTTTTAACTACTTACTTCGTGAAAACCAATTTGTTGGTTTGTGTGAAGGAAGTAGAGATTCCATCAACCTGGATGTGATACATGTACACTCCCGGTGCCATGTTCAGATCGTTCGGGTTGAGAGTGAGCTTATACGAACCAGCTTCCTGAGTCATGTTTACAAGGGTCTTAACAACCTGTCCGGAAGTATTGGTGATCACTAAAGTCACCTTTCCTTGTTCGGGCAATGTGTAAACAATATCTGTTGTGTGCTGGAACGGGTTCGGGAAGTTTGTCAGAGAGTATGCCTTGTCGTTGGTAGCAATTTTTGCCATCTTCAAGCCGTAGCTATCGATAACGTTGCCACGAGCGTCGGCAAATTCAATGCCCTCAGCTAAGGAGAATAACTGTGCAGGTGTTGAAATATCAACCTTTGTTTTTGCCTTCAGGGTAACGATCAGATCGTTATTACCCAATGACAGAGGTTTCAGGTCTGACCATGCAATGGCGATTTTGCCATCTTTGATCACAGACTGAAGTCCTTCAAAGTTTGTTGAAATTTCTTCAACATCGATGCTATTCATGTCATAGTTAAGGTTAAGAGTCATAGCGCCCAGATCCTGAGCCCTGTCAGCCTTAATATTATAATAGAAGGTCTGATAAGCCGGAACTATAACGGTGCCATCGTCAACCATTGAGATTGCCGGAGCGGCCTTGGTTGTTGGCGGATAGAAGGATTCATTGATATCGCCAACGCAGAGCGCCCAAACATTCTTGGTATTTACACCGGCAACAACAGTTACTGATGCTGGATTAAATACCCAGTCGCCTGCCGGGAAGTAGCTGACCATACCCACTGTACGCATCTTGATCCACAAGGCGTCGGTACTGTTAACTGTAGTGCTGAGATCTACATCACCAGAGGTAAACTGCAAGGGGGTCAAAGTGATGGCGCCGATATCGTAAAGCTGAGCCATCAAAGCATCCGTTGCATTGACACCTCCCCACCATTTAGTTGTGCTGAAGCGTAAAGTGTAGGTTGAGCCAATAATAAGGCTGTCGAACTGATAGTAGCCTTCGTAGATTGTTGATCCGATGAGAGCTGTTGCTGTAGTCGTTGTTTTCACAATACCACCGACCGGGTTAACCAGTTCAACAATAATGCCATTCAGCGGCGTTCCATTAGGAATAACCACTGCCTGGTTGTTATAGAACACCTGGCCACTTATAGTATTGGTATAAGTACCGCCATAAACCGTGACCTGGAGAGTGTTTGAGTGACTACATGCAGGACCTGGTGCATTCGATGTTGTTTCAGTTACGGTAACTGTTCCAACACCGGCTGTTGTCCACAGAACGGTAACCAGGTTTGTTCCCTGGCCGGCAGTGATAAGGCCGCCTATGACATCCCAGGTATACAGGTTACTTCCATGTAAAGGAGTGGTGTATTGTACACTCTGATTTACCTGGCTGGTTCCCGGACCGCTTACGAGCGGAGCTGGTACCGGTAAAATATGGATGATGTCGAAATTGGTGGAATATCCCACGCAACCAGTTGATTTAATTGTTACTGCAACTTTTACCTGGCCAACAGTTCCATTTCCCCAATAAACCGCTATCATATTAGTATTCTGACCCCATTCGATAGAACCACCGGTAACAATCCACTCACAATCATAGATTGACATATCATCGTACGGAGAGTTAACATTATAATAAACGTAAGAACTCTGGCAAACAGGATTAGTTCCAATTACAACAGGTGTTGGAACAGGAACGAGGAAGATGCTTACAGGGGCAGTAGGTACTGAAGTACATGCAACGCTGCCCACAGTAGAAACTGTAGTACGGCGATACATTGTATTAATAGTCAAAGCACCGGGAGCATAACCAGCTGAAGTTGCGCCAGTGATGCCATTCCAGGTAGAACCTCCAGTGATACTGTTTTCCCAGGTATAGGTGATTGTACCCATTCCTGTGCCTGCTGTAGTTGAAGTCAATGGAGCAGGTGAATAACCCTCACAAATCGTCTGGCTGGCAGCAATTGTTCCAGCTGTAGGTACACTTTGAACCGTCACAGTAAGAACATTCGAGGATAGTGAAGAACAAGCAACACTTCCAGTTGTTCCGATCACAAAACGACGGTATTTGGTTGTTGCTGTGAGCGCACCGGGAGCATAATCTCTCGTAGTTGCACCACTAATTGCAACCCAGGTAGATCCATTATCAATACTGTTCTCCCAACTATAACTACCTACAGCGGGTGCGGGTGGTGTGGTTGTAGAACCTAACAACGTATTAGGTGAAGTATTGTAACAGATTGTCTGTGAAGACCCAATTGCCCCTACAAGTATTAAACCCTGAACAACGATGACTACTGGGCCTGCAGCAGTTGCAGATGTACAGGAAACACTGCCCACAGTTGTTACAGCAAACCTTTGATAGGAGGTATTCTCTATCAGCGCTGCGGGAGCATAAGTTGCAAGGGTAGCTCCGTTAATATCACTCCAGGAGCCTGTTGTCTTGCTCTGCCACTGATAGGAAATAGTTCCACTACCAGTTCCCGGACTTGTGCTTGTCAATTGAGCAGGCACTGTATTGTAGCAGATGGTTTGATTAGCTGCTATGGAACCTATTCCAATCACACTTTCAACCGTGATAGCAACAATGTTCGTTGGTGTGGATGAATTGCAAGCAACACTACCTGTTGTTGAAACAGTGGTTCTGCGATATTGGGTATTTGAGGTCAGGGCGCCAGGAGCATATCCTGCAGCCGTACCTGAAACGGGTGTCCAACCAGCTCCATTGTAATTTGCTTCCCAGCTATAAGTAATTGTTCCTGAACCTGTACCAGGAGTGGTTGAGGTCAGAGGTGCCGGGGTGGTGTTATAACAGATCGTTTGATTTGCAGCAATTGCGCCCGCTGTAACCGCACTTTGAACCAGAATTGTAACCGGTGTAGTAGCTGCTGAATTACATATTAAGCTACCCGTGGTTGAAATCGTTGTTCTGCGGTACTGGGTCGAAGTAGTTAATGCACCAGGTGCATAACCGTTAGATGTGGCGGCTGAAATCAGGTTCCAGTTTGAGCCGGCATCGAAACTGTTTTCCCATTTGTATGAGATCGTTCCGTCGCCTGTACCAGGTGTAACAGAGGTCAGAGGTGCAGGAGTGCTTCCGTTACATATGGTTTGACTGGCGGCAATAGAACCGGCAGTCACATTATTCTGCACCCACATTTCGAGAACATTTGAATAAACCACTGTCGAATAACAATGCCAGTCAGTTACTTTTAGCCGAAACAAAGTGGTGGTAGTTAAAGGAGTGGTTGGAGTGTAAGATAAATTTGTTGCTCCGGAAATATCAGCAAAGCCGGAACCGGAGTTCTGCTGCCAGATGTAGTAATAGTAACCACTACCGGTAGGCGGTACTGTAGAACTGATCCCCGCAGGAACCGTATTATAGCAAATCGTCTGACTCGCAGCGGCAGTTGGAGGTGAAACCGGCGAAGTAAAGGTCACAACCGTATACTGGGCCACGCCTCCATCAACCGATAATGAATACAGCCCGGGCATATATGCCGGAGGACCGGATGAAGCCAGAATTGTTGGCTCCTGGAGATTTGACGTCCAGGTTCCATTGTAGTTTGACCACTGATAGGTGTGAACCCCGCTTGGAGGATTAACAACCGTAAGAAGGATGTCCTGGCCGGCACAAATCGGACTATTACTTGCCGGGTAATAGGATTGCGCACTGGCCGAAAACCCAAAGGCAAGCAAAAGGATTATTAAAGCCGGGAGCTTCAATAATTCAGGTAGTTTCTTGTTTTTGTAGAATGTTTTCATAAGGTTTATGTTTGTTAATAATTGTAAATCTCTGTATATGAGAAAATATATAATGGAAGAAGTTGCTATGGAGGAAGTTCAAGTTTAAGGTAAATTTTACTCACACTCATTTTTTTACTGTTAAAATATGTTCGAAAATACTGTAAAGTTTAAGGTTACACTATATGTATTTAAGAATTATTATATTTTTTGGAGAAATCCCCAATAAAAAATGTCTGCTTTCTCCAATAAATAATACTTTTGGCCGTTCAAAATTAAACAGTTTAAACGAATTATACAAATCTATTAACATTTTTCGACTTGATGGCAAATATAAGCATATTTTTTCCATAACAGCAAAATGGTAATAAAAATCTTTAGGCAAATTTATAATCTTACGTTCCAAATAAAGAAAAGTTACGGTTTAAGATAAATTTTGTTACAACTTTCACATTTGATAATTACATCCATGGAAAAACCCATAAAAATAATTGTTGCCGAGTTACAGCCAATCTTTCTCCAGGCGTTCGTAACATTCTTAAAATCTGTTGATAAAGCAGAAGTTACAGGAACTCAGCTTGAAGGAGAAGATCTGCGAAATTTCCTTGAAAAGGAAACACCCGACATCCTCTTCCTGGATATTCGCCTGTCGAAACATAATGGGATCGATAACCTGAAAAAAATTAGTACCGGCTTACCTCAGCTTCATATCATAGCGATCTCGACATTTGACCATCCGGAGCACATAAAAAAGATACTCCGGCATGGGGCAAAAGGGTTTTTATCAAAAAACAAACCGGTTGTAAATATTGAGAAAGCCGTTTCGGCTGTGCTGAAAGGTGAAATTTACCTTTCTGATGAACTTTCCCGGCAAATGTTGTTGTACTATTCAAAGACCGACAATCCTGAGTCTGAACTGATTTTTAAACCATTGACTGAACGTGAGATCGAAGTTGTTCGAAAAATTTCTAACGGAATGAAAACCAAAGAGATCGCTGCGCAGCTTTTCGTCAGTAATAAAACCATTGAAAGGCATAAGACTAATATCCTGAAAAAATTAAACCTCCAGAATTCTGTCCAGCTGGTTAAAATCGCATATCAATATGGAATTCTTGAACTATAAGGGCAGCTCACTTGAACATTACTTTCATGGGTGACTGAGGTCTTTTCAATAAGGGATTCTCCTTCACATCAAGCCCCCTTGTTGCCCTTAATTCATCTGCTTTTTGCTTGGCTTCCAGAGATTCCGGATTGATTTCATATGCCTTATTGTAATAGAAAGAAGCGACATCATACATTGATAACCATTCATAAATGATCCCGAGGTGCCTGTATGCATCAGATAGTGTAGGTGCATTTTCAATCGCCTTGTTGAAATAGTAAATGGTTGAATCCACATACCGGGGATCCTGCCTGTATGTAAGCTTCACTTCATAAGCAAATCCATACCTGAACAGGGCATCTCCAAAATCAGGATAGATCGCCAGGGCCTTGCCGATTGCCGATATCCCCTTGTTGACCATCCGGTCCTTCTTCTCTCTGTCCTTTTCCTGAACAGCATTCATTACAAGGTCAGAACCATAATGCAGCTGATTCTGGGCGCTGTTCTCCCCGGTTTTCACATCCGTCGCAAATAGCGTAAGACTGTCGGTCCAGGCCGGATTCCGGTAAAACGTTATAAACGAATATACTGCAGTTATAAGCAATACTGCTATAGGGAGAAGGGGACGCTTTATCAATGAATCAACAGAAAACTCTTTACCAGAAAGGTATTCAGGTTTTGCCCATATTAAAGGGATCATTACAATAGCCATACAAAATCCAAAAGACGGGCTGAACATATTTCGTTCTGCAAAGATACCTCCTCTCATCAGTGTAAAGGCCATCATAGGAATTAAAGCAATGATATAGAAACCTATAGCTAATCCAAGGCGTGTCTTTTTCTTTATCTGAAACCAGGCAAGAATAAATAAAGTGATAAATATAATTAAACCTAATATTGACCATACGCTATCCCATCCAACAGCCGGGATCTGGTTATAGGAATAATCGTATCTCAAAGGATACGGCAGGATCAGCATTTTTATGCCGAATAAGAACAGCATGAATGCGGATGAGATTTTCACACTGTTCTCGCGGTAAGGATAGTTGATTATATCGTTTGGAACAATTGCCTCGACTGCGCCCAATGCGATCCTTCGCTGAATGAAGAACAGGAATATAACAGCAAGGTATGGAAGTGTCTTTATTGCTATTTCTTTCAGGTTGCCTTTTCCTGAAAAGTAAAAGACCAGGGGCAGCATGATCAGGCCCGTCATGGCGCTCTCTTTGGAAAGCAAACCAAGATAAAACAAAAACAGGCTCAGTATAAACTGCCAGGGTTTCTTATGATCGGAATAAGATAAGGCAAAATAAAGCATTGCCATAGTATTCAGGAAACTAAGCAATTCATCTCTTCCTTTAATATTATTGATAACTTCTGTATGGATTGGATGGGCTGCAAATAAGATCGCAATAAGAAATGGAAAAATCGGTTTCACTGAAGAAAGAAGGCGGCTCAGAACAAGAAAAACAAATAATACCGAGAGGGCGTAAAAGAAAACATTAAAAAAATGACTTACATGCGGTGCAGCTCCAAAAAACTGGTACTCCATTGCAAAGGTGATCAACGACAGGGGCCTGTAATATCCCAGCTGCATATTCGAAAAATGCCAGAAATCAACAGTCATCAGCTTAGGTATGCCAGCAAATCCTTCCTGAACGAAGCGGTTAATTGTAATGGCGCTGTAATCGTCAAGCACATAGCCATGATTGAAGGTATTCGCGTAGAGAATAAAGGCAAAGACTGCAAGACTAATCCCTGCGATCCAATGACCCTTTGTCAGCTGAAAAACAGGTTCGGCAATTATCTTCTTCCTGGCTCCAGGTTTTACCTTTTGTTTTTGTTGTGCCATATATTAATTGTGTTAATCAGGCTTTTTGATAAGTCCCGACAAATCCTGGGGGATTTCCATCCCCTTGAGCCGCATTGCTTCAAGCACAGTCCATGCTTCTTTTTTCCGGCCAAGCTGATAATAAAGAAGAGCTAAATTATGATTTCCCTGGGGATGCAGGGGATCCAGGGCAATCAGTTTTTCGAGACACCAGGCTGCGCTGTCTAATTTATTTTTCATAAAACAGACTCTTGCGAGTAAAAAATAATCATCGGGAATCTGTGATTGTTTCAGCTCCCTTTTCAAATGACCTTCGGCAAGATCAACCTGATGCTTATCCAGCGCCAGTTTCCCTAAAAAATAGTTCAGCATCTTTTCATCAGGGTTCAGGGCATAGGCTTCATTAAATAACCTCGTCATCTCAGTGGTGTCGGTCATCCGCAGTCCAAGCATCATACGAGCATAAGCTGAAGACGGATTATCGTCAACTGCCCTGGTCCAGAAGGTAATGGGGGATTGGAAGAGGTCGAGACGGATAAAGGTCATGATGCTGAAAAGTAATATGATCCCCCCTGCTGCAATTAATTTGAAATTTTCCTTCCAGACCGGCTGAAAAATCACGGTTTGACTCAGGACCAGCAAAATTCCAATAACCGGTATATAAAGACGGTGTTCAAATACCTGGTCATTTAAAGAAGAAGGCACAACTAAAACCGGGACAAGAAAGAGAATGAACCATAAAACTCCAATGATTGTAAGGGGTTTGAAATAACTTTTCGAGTATACAATCAGACCGGCCAATACTGCGGCCGCAAGTATTCCCCATACCAGGGTAATATGGTCAATTGAAGGAAAGACTGCAAGGTTAACAGGGAAAATGATCTTTCCGAGGTATTGCAAAGCTGCAGGGGCGCGGTGTATTCCATTTTGTATCAGCTCCCATACGGTCATATTCAGTTTCAACAGCGGGGCCATGGAACGGATCAGAACCCAGAATAAAATTCCAGCCACCCAGCTCAGAGAAAGAGGGAGCCATTGCTTCCATTTTGCATCGCAGACAAATATAAGCAATGGCAAAGCCACTACAGGTATCATGGCTGCGGTTTCCTTGGTAAACAGAGCCAGGAGGAAACAGAGCAATTGTGCGGCAAACAGGTACCAACGGGCGTGCTGAATATAATTAATTGAGAGGATCAGTCCTGAAAGAAAAAAGATCATCAGCAGCATATCGTTTCGCCCCGGGATCCAGGCCACGGCCTGGCTAAGCACAGGATGAACAGCAAAAATCAACCCCAGTGTCAGGGCATGGGGCTCCGGAATTTTCAGTTTTCTTAAAAACAAATATAAAAGCAGAACGCAGATAATATGAAAGATAAGGTTCGAAAAATGATATCCTGCCACAGTCGTACCAAAAAAACGTGATTCCAGTATGAAGTCGACCAGGAAAATTGGCCGGTAATAGAAATCGTTATCCTTGCTGAACACACCGCGCTGAAAAGCGACTGGTACATTATGTATATCACTGTTGAACGGCTGGTTTTCCCTGATGAAGATCGAATCATCAAGCATAGTAAAATCAAGAGTGACAACTTTGATGTAGACAAGAAAGGTAACAGCAACAAGAAGAAAAATGATGAATTTTTTCTGCTTATACCAGGGAAGAGGAATTACTTTCACTGGTTTTTTAACAATTTTTTTTGCTGGTTTCCTGAGAGGTTCCGTTCGGTTCACTGTTGTACCATTTTTAATAATTCAGGTGTAACCGTCATGCCTTTCGATTGCATCCGGGCAACCACATCCC
Source organism: Bacteroidota bacterium (assembly GCA_037134895.1). GTDB lineage: Bacteria > Bacteroidota > Bacteroidia > Bacteroidales > FEN-979 > CAIRDP01. Next base: position 38,764 of record JBAXLI010000024.1, on the reverse strand, counting down.
TGGCTTTTTGTTTTTGCTTTGTGTTGAAGAAAAGCACAGCCAGGTTATAATGAGCCTGGGCATTATCGGGGTCGAGCAGGATCACTTGTTGCAGGCAGGAAGCAGCCGTATCAGGTTGGTTGGCATTGATCGCTTTCTGTGCTTTGTCCATGTAATTCTGCAACTTTAAAGTATTGATCATCGACTGCATACCAGGGGTATTGGGATGATCTGGCTCCAATGATACGACTTTTTCAAAACAATATACCGTGCTGTCGAAATTTTTCTCCCGGCCGTAGATCAGGCCAAGATGGTAATAGATATCAGCAAACTGCGAATAGGGCAATTCAAGAATAAAATGTCGCTTAGCCGAATCATATTGATTAAGCTGCATATAAATCTTTCCAAGGGTATAATGTACCATCATCTGATCCTGGGGAAGCATGTAACATTCTCTGCGGATTTGTTCCCGTTCTTCCGCTGAAATATCTCCGTTCACCCTCATCATCCTGGGCATAATGGAATGCGGGGAGTCTTTGATGGCAGCCCTCCAGAATGTATCCGGATCTTTAAATAGCGGTAGCCTGATCATGCTCATGATCCCGAACAGAAGGATGACTGGAACCGCGACATATAGTTTTTGCTGGTCTTTCCATGTGTTTTTGAACAGGATTGTCTCGCTGAGGATCATCAGTATGCCAACCAGGGGAATGTACAACCTGTGTTCAAATACCTGGTCGTTGAGTGATTTGGGGACGATCAGTACAGGGGCCAGGAAGATCAGGAACCATAAAAGGCCGATGATGGCAACCGGGTTTTTATAGGATTTTGAAACAATAATCAGCCCTGCCAGCAATACAAGGACAACAAGGCCCAGAAACATTGTAGTATCTTCCATTAAAGGGTAAACAGAAAGGTTTACAGGGATGAAAATTTTCCCAAGGTATTGAACCATGGCCGGGATGCGGCTGATTCCCGTGGATATCATTTTTGAGAGAGGGACCGGTTCGTTGAGCAAAGTCGCTGAGGAACGGCAGATGGTCCAGATCAGGATCGAAACAAAGCTGATAAAAATAAAAGGGAGAAGTGATTTCCATGGTTTTTTCAGAACAAATACTGTAATCAGGACTGCGACAATGGGTATTACCACCGCGGTTTCCTTGGTGAACAAAGCCAGGATCAGGAAAATAAACTGGGTTCCTAGATATGTCCAGGATATGGCCCGGCCACTTCTTTCTGTAACCTTATAATATTGTATGCCCGAAATAAGAATCGCAAGGAACAGGATCATCAGCATCATGTCGTTTCTGCCGGGGATCCAGGCGACAGCCTGGCTCAGGACAGGATGTACTGCAAAGATTGCAGCAAGGATGAGTGAGTCGGTGAGTGGGATTTTGATATTTTTCAGAAAAGCAAACAAGAGGCAAACCGTCAGCAAGTGGAAGAGCAGGTTTGTAAGGTGATATCCCCATGGGTTAGTACCAAAGAATGAATGTTCGATAATGAAGTCGACCAGGAGCATAGGACGGTAGTAGAGATCATTGGTTGGCCCGAACAAGCCTCTTCCGAAGGCGGTGGGGATATTTCCAAGGTCCTTGTTAAAATGTTCATTTTGTACGATGAAAAATTTATCATCAAGTTCGGTCAATCCAAGTTTAAGCACACCAAAATAAACGATGATCGTAATAACGAGAAGGATCAGATAGGGATATTTTAGGTAAAACGGTTTGGAAAGGGGCAATGGAGCCTTGCTTTTTTTAGCGGCCGACAATACAGGTTTCTTAGAGGATTTCATGCGGTTTATCATTCCAAACGAGGGCGCAAAATTAGAAATTTCCAGGGAGTACTGTTGTGGGATTCACGAAAATTAGTAATTTCACCGCCCGAATTCACTATAATCTCCAAGAAATTACCGATTCCATGAAGCGGAAAATACAGACCAGGCATATACACTATTGGGAAACTATATGGATGCTTGCCAAGACCGACTTGAAAATGCGTTACCAAGGGTCGTGGTTAGGTATAATATGGGTTTTTCTGAAACCTTTCTGCATTTTCCTGGTGCTGAATTTTGTGTTTTCCCATCTCTTTTTTAAAAATTCCCCAAATTATTCAATCCGTTTGTTGATGGGGTTAATTCTCTGGTCATTCTTTGCTGAGGCGACTACAGTTGGCATGAATAGTTTGGTTTCCAAGTCATACATCCTCAAGAAGATTTATATTCCTAAATGGATAGTTATCGTCTCTGCTACAGTCCACAGCGCAATGGCTTTTTTCTTTAACCTGATCATTCTGTTTATTTTTCTTTTCGCCTATCATGTTTATCCAAACCTTTTACATATTTCCCTATTTCTGGTATACATTATTCTTATTTATGGCATCGCCCTGACCTTTTCCTTTTTCGCGGCGCCTTTATATGTAAGAGTTCGTGACATGAACCAGATCTGGGAAGTCTTTTTAAATGTATTGTTTTATGCCAGTCCGATCATCTATCCAATCACAGCGGTACCTGCTTATGTTCAAACGATTTTATACATTAACCCAATGACTCTGCTTATCGAACATTCAAGAACGGCTCTGATCGACAATGGTATTGCCCGTTTAGACCATCTTTTTATTTTTATTGCTATTTTTATTGTTTGTTTTTCAGGCAGTTTGTGGTATTTAAAAAGATCTTCGAAGAATCTTATAGAGATGATGTAAATACGACATGGAGAAGAAGAAAGACATTGCAATAAGGGTTAACAAGGTTTCAAAAAGTTTTAAGATCCCTCATGAGAACCGTAATACAATCAGGGAGCGAATTATCAATTTAAGAAAAAAGACAACGTATGAGAAATTCGATGTCCTCAATGACATCTCTTTTGAAATCAAGAAAGGAGAATTTTTTGGTATTATTGGTCGTAACGGGAGTGGAAAATCGACCTTGCTGAAGATCCTTGCCGGCATTTACAATCCCGACTTCGGCTCAGTGTATGTGAATGGCGCGATCTCTCCTTTTTTGGAGTTGGGTGTGGGTTTTAATCCTGAATTATCGGGGAAAGACAATATATATCTGAACGGAACCATCCTGGGGTTAAGTAAAAAAGAAATTGATGAAAAATATGATAAGATTGTTGAGTTTTCAGAGCTGGAGCGTTTTATGAATCTGAAGGTCAAGAATTATTCAAGTGGAATGCATGTCAGGTTGGCTTTTTCTGTTGCCATCCATGCGAACAAGGAAATTTTGCTGATGGATGAAGTACTTGCCGTAGGAGATGCCAGTTTTCAGGTTAAATGTTTCAATGTGTTTGAGGAAATTATTAAGGAGGGAAAAACAATAATTTTTGTTTCTCATGAAACAACTTCAATTCAGAAATATTCAAATCGGGTATTGTATCTTGAATCGGGTAAAGCTGCTTTTATCGGAAAAGCTCATGAAGCCCTCAATAAATACATGTACACAGATGTCATCAAGGAACCCCCTGTAGAATCTGTCACTGTAAATGAAGTGGGGAATGAACAACCTTCTGAAAGCCAGGTCAAAGAGGATTCTCTGAAAATTGTAGAAATAACGGGAGTTTCAATTTGCAACAAAGATGAATTAGAATTAAAAAATCTCAATCACGGTGAATCCTTTTTTATTAATGTCAGTTATCATATTTCAAAACATCTGAACGATTTAATTTTTGGCATCACCATCCGTGATCAATCCAACCACGATTTGTTTACCACAAATACCTTTACCGAAAAAATTGAAACAGGCGATATTGAAACGGGGGAGCTTGTTGTATCCTATGAAATCTCCAATTTTTTATCATCAGGAAAATATACATTATCTGCTGCGGTGTGTGATAAAACGCAAAGAATATTCTATGATTGGAAAGATGACATAGAGACATTTTATGTTACAAATAACCATAGAATTCAGAGTTACGGTGGTGTTGAACTGCCCCATAAAATCTCAATAAAAAAAGAAATTCATTAACATCAATATTATGCACAAAACTTCCTTTTTCAACATGACACAGTTTGTACAAAAGTATTTAACTGATCTGAAAAAGAAAGAAATTTCGATATTGGATATCGGCAGTCAGGATGTTAATGGAACTTATAAACCATTATTTGCTCAGCCCGGATGGAATTATTTCGGGCTAGATATTGTTGAGGGGGAAAATGTTAATATCGTCGTTAAGGATATTTACCGATGGAAAGAGATTAAAGACCATTCATTTGATGTTGTAATTTCAGGCCAAGCATTAGAACATGTCGAATTCTTTTGGCTAACAATGCTTGAAATATCAAGAGTATTAAAAAATGATGGATTATTATGCCTTATTGTTCCATCTTCAGGATATGAACACCGCTACCCTAAAGATTGCTATAGGTTTTTTCCTGACGGATTAAAAGCTCTGGCTGATTACTCATTCCTGGAGACAATAGAAGCTTATAATTGTTGGGATAATTATATCATTGACGGCGAACCAAATGATTGGAAGGATAGTGTGTTAATTGCAAGAAAAGTAAAACAATCAATGAAAAGACGGTTTCACTTTTTTCTGCGGAATTACATAAACAAGATCTTATGAATTGGACTTATTTTGATCCAAAATTTGAATCAGAGCCTGTTCTTAATGATTTAGATTCGGCCTGGGCGGGACACAGATATTTCGCCTATGATTTACTTACTAACATTAAGCCAAAAACAGTTGTTGAACTAGGCACTCATTGGGGAACATCTTTCTTCGCTTTTTGCCAGGCTGTCAAAGATAATAATCTTGAATGTGACCTTTTTGCTGTTGATTCCTGGAAAGGAGATCCTCATGCTTCTTTCTATGGAGGAGAAGTATATGAATCTGTCCAAAAAATAACAAGTAAGTATTATTCATGTTTGGATATTCATCTTCTAAGGATGAATTTTGATGATGCCATTGAAAAATTTGCAGATAATTCCATTGATCTTTTACATATTGACGGGTATCATACCTATGCAGCAGTAAGACACGATTTCGAAGCATGGATTGGAAAAGTTTCAGCAAATGGTGTTATTTTATTTCATGATACATCTGAAAAGAAAGATGACTTTGGTGTATTTAGATTTTGGGATCAAATAAAGAAAAAATTCAATAATATTGAATTTTTTCATTCACACGGCCTCGGGGTTCTTTTCAAAGATCCTTATGCCCAAGATTCCTTGATTCTCTTTAAAGATATCTGGGCAAGATATTATTCCCTGTATCATGAAAATAAAAAGATTGGCAACAATATTAGCCAATACATTTCTGCAAATGAAACTCTTAACAACAATCTTCACAGTTCAGGGCAGGAAATTGAAAATCTTAATACTAATATCGAACGAAAAGATAATGAACTGATCAGTCTGCATTCTCTTCTCGCACAAAAAGATAATATTATTTTGCAGGGGGGCAATCTTTTACAGGAAAAAGAAAGAATTCTTCAGCATTTTAACAATATTATTCTTGAGAACGAAACATTGATCAAAGCAACAGATCATGTTCTTTCTGAACAAAACCAAACAATCAGGCAACAAGATAATTGTATTCAGGATAAAGTAAATCTGATAACTGAGTTAAACAGTTCGATTCTGGAAAAAGAAAGAATTCTTCAGCATTTTAACAATATTATTCTTGAGAACGAAACATTGATCAAAGCAACAGATCATGTTCTTTCTGAACAAAACCAAACAATCAGGCAACAAGATAATTGTATTCAGGATAAAGTAAATCTGATAACTGAGTTAAACAGTTCGATTCTGGAAAAAGAAAGATTATTAGAGGCTGCACAGAATTCGATCCAAGATAAAGATAACTTAATCAACACTTTGCAACAGAACCTCAGAGTTGCTTCGCAAATTGTAGAGCACAAGGAACAATATATTTTTTCTCTTTATAATTCTTTTTCATGGAAAATTACCAGACCTTTTCGCTGGTTACATCCGAAGTTTTTTTCGTTTTTCTATTTTTTCTGTCCATATGGATCTAAAAGGTGGTTGATCGTAAAAACATTATTCCGGATTCTTGCTAATCCGGGTTACTATTTTAAACTTATTAGCAGAAAGAATATTTCGAATTATTTTAGGATTCTCTCAGGTTCAAATCTGGTAAATTACAATCAACGCATTGAAAATTTCAATTCATCTACCTTAGACTCCCCTCCTGCAAAGCAGTCAAAGGTAGTTGCATATACTTCTGAAAATAAGTTGATAATACCTGAATTTTCAGATCCTGTTGTGTTGTTTTGTTATGGAATGTATGACGGGGAAAAAGAACTATTTGACTCAATATGTTCAATAATCAGGTACGCACAAGTACCATTTAGAATTACAGTTCTTAATTCAAAACATTTAGCTTTTAGTTCTATTCAAAATATTGCTGCCCTTTCCTCAAATGAAATCCATCCTTATCTCACAAAACATGCTTCGATAAAATACATTTGCCTTTTAGATTCTACAACCCTGATTCAACCAGACACTATTTCTTTTTGTTCAACTACTTTGGATAGAGATGATACCTTTTCTATGGTTGTACCAAAAGTAATAAGCAATGCCTCCTCCCTTCGATCTGCCGGGTCAATTTTATGGAATAATGGATCCTATAGCCTGGTAGGTAATGGAGAAGATCCAAACAACCCTGAATTTTTATATCTCAGAGAAACGGATTCAGGTGATCATTTTGCCATGATCAGGAAAGAGGTTTTTTCTCAGTGGATCAGTAATCAACCTATAAGTTTTATCTCCTGGCCTTACTCTCTGCACGATATTTCAATGTTTATACGTAAATCTTATGCCAAGGTGATGTATCAACCTCAGGCAATAGTTTCTACGAACCATCCTTCTTTAGCGGAAATTCAGCCTGAATTCGTTTCCTTGTTTTACGATAAATGGAAGCATCAACTCTTGAATGATCATTTTTCTGACAATGTCGGGAATTACTTTTTTGCAAGAGAACGAGGCATGGGAAAACAATACATGCTTATGATTGACCATTATGTTCCAACGTTTGACAAAGACGCAGGTTCACGAACAATGAAGCATTACATGGAATTATTCGTTGATCATGATATCATTTTGAAATTCATCGGTGATAATTTTTATCCTGAAGAAAAATATGTGACTTATTTTCAGCAAAAAGGAATTGAAATTCTTTATGGAGGATATTGCGAGAATAATTGGTATCAATGGTTGAAAAAATATGGGAATATTTTTAATTACGTGTTTTTAAGCAGACCAACAATTGCAATAAAATATATTGATGTCATCAAAGAATTTACAAGGGCAAAAATATTCTTTTATGGCCATGATCTTCATTATTTAAGGGAATTCAGACAATACCAATTAGAGCAAAAAGAGGAGCTTCTCAAAACATCTCAAGACTCGAAGGAGATGGAAGGTCGTCTCTTCGAGTCTGTTGATTTTGTTTATTATCCTTCCCAGGCAGAGATCGACATTATCGAGGAAGAGTTCAAGATAAAAGGTAAAGTCCGAAAAATTGTACCATATGTTTTTGACAACTTCCAGAAACCTGATTATCTGTTTAATGAAAGAAAGGACATAATGTTCGTAGGGGGCTTTTTACATAAGCCTAATAGTGATGCCATTCTCTGGTTCCTGGAGGAGATTTTTCCACATATAATCAAATACATTCCTGAAATTAAACTTTTCATTGCAGGATCAAATCCAACAGAAGAGATAAAATCAAAAGCTACTAATTCAGTCATTGTTACGGGGTTTCTTTCTGATGAAGAGTTACGACAGCTTTACCTGACCTGCAGGCTTGTTGTTGCTCCTCTCCGTTATGGTGCTGGTTTGAAGGGAAAAATTGTTGAAGCATTATATTATGGTGTTCCCGTTATTACAACTTCTATTGGATTTGAAGGTTTAGACGGAGCTGAATCAATTATAACGATTGCTGATAAAGCAGAAGATTTTGTCCAATCTGTGTTACGATTGTATTCAAACGAAAAAGAATTATTGGCCAGGTCGGCCGGATCATTTGAATATGTGAAAGAAAACTTCTCGAAAGATAAAGCATATTCAATTATACAGCAAGACCTGGATCAGGGCCAACATTTTTTTGACAATAAGATCTCTCCAACAATAAAAATATTATTTGTCTCTCATGATGCTAATCTGGGCGGTGCCCAATTACTTTTCATTTCAATGCTTCGATGGCTTAAAGCACATACAGCAATTGATATTCGCATATTGTGTAATGACGGCGGAATACTGATACATAAATTCAGGGAGATTGCTACCACAATGGTTTTTTCTGAACTTGAAAGTAAACATCATTTAAAAAAAGATAAAGTATCAGAAATTATTAGTTTTTGTAATGGAAAGCCAGATCTGATTTATGGCAATTCAATTGCTGCCGGAAGAAGCTATTCCACTCTTGAATCCCTCAATGTTCCTGTTATAACCCATGTTCATGAGTTACAAATGAGCATTCAGCACTATGCTTCTGGTTTTATTGATGATGTTTTGAGATTAACCACTTTTTACATTGCGGGCTCAAATGCAGTTTCAGAGAACCTGATCAAGGGATTAGGTATTTTTCATGAAAAGATAAAGGTTATTTACGATTTTATTGAAGAAAATGAACTCCCTCAAATATCAACAAGTGAAAAGAATAATTTGAGAAGAAAACTTGGACTATATGAAAACAAATTCCTTGTTTTTGGCTGCGGTGTTGGATTATTCTGGCGCAAAGGAATTGATCTCTTTGTCGAAATCGCCAGAAATGTGAGGGATACTGGTCCAGATGATATTCATTTCTATTGGATCGGATCTACTGAAGAAACAGACAATCACCCCAAATCAGGAACCTGGGATGCCATCTTTAAAAAAATCAAGGATTATGATCTTTCCGATCACATAACGTTTCTTGGGATAAAATCAGATTTTAAAGAATATTTTAAAGCTGGTAATGTCTTTCTTTTATCATCTCGTGAGGATCCTTTTCCTCTGGTTTGCCTTGAAGCAGCACAATTGGGTTTACCGGTTATTTGTTTTGAAAAAGCAGGAGGAATGCCCGAGTTTGTTGAACAAGACGCAGGTTTTATTGTGCCTTTTGAAGATACTAAATCAGCGGCAGCAAAAATCAGGATATTGTCAGACCAAAAGGAGCTTTGCTGCTCGTTAGGACAGAATGCAAGAAAAAAGGTGCTATCAAGGCATACAGTAGGGGTAAACCTTCCAATGGTTTTATCCAAGTGCCGGGATATTTCTGGTCAAAAACCAATGGTTTCCATCATCGTCCCCAATTACAATTATGGAAGATTTCTTGAAAAACGACTTAGTAGTATTTTAAACCAGACATTTAAGGATTACGAGATCATCATTCTTGATGATGCTTCTGATGATAACAGCCTCGAAATAATTAAACAATTTTCTGAAAATCATCATGTTGAAGTTCTTATAAACTCCGAGAACAGTGGCTCTGTATTCAAACAATGGTACAAGGGAGTGAAAATTGCAAGAGCCGAAGTTATTTGGATTGCAGAATCGGATGATTTTTCTGATCCTCGTTTCCTTGAAAAGATGCTTCCTTTAATGAATGATAAGGAGATTAATCTTGCTTATTGCGCTTCCCATGTGATTGATGATGAAGAGAAGATTACAGAACATTACTATCAACTTACCGGATATTATAATAATCTGCCTGGAGGAAACAAATGGAAGAAAAATTATATTTGTTCTGGGGACACAGAGATTAATGATGGTCTTGGAATTATAAATATCATTCCAAATGCAAGTGCAGCCTTAATACGACGATCTTCCCTTCTTTCCATTAACACTGATGAATTGTATTCATATCGTTGTGCCGGAGATTGGTTCATTTACCTGAATATAATACGATCCGGGAAGATTGCCTATCTTTCAACCCCGCTGAATTATCACAGGAGGCACAAACAGTCTGTTGTCGGAAGAAGTGTGAATAAAGCAGAAGAAACAATTCCAGATTACTTTAAAATTCATCAGTTTGTAATTAGAAATTTTCATATAACTGATGTTACTTTCGAGAAACAAACCGGGTATGTCCTGAATGAATTAAGGCATTTGTGGCCGGATCTTAATGATAATAAGTATTTTAAATTATACAATACAAAAGAATTAAAGCAGTGTTTTGATCAAATGAAGTCCCATAAGTAAAAATAGATCGCAATCCGAATAAAAAATAATTACAGAACTGATCTTGTCGAAAAAGGTGAAAGGAAAATGTTTACTATTGGGAGGTGGCGGTTTTATTGGCTCCCATCTGGCTGAAAAACTGCTTAAATCCGGCTATTCTGTCCGTATTTTTGATATCCGCAATTTCTCACATAAAAATATCGCATCCTTTCTTGATAATCTTGAAATCGTCGAAGGTGATTTTCATAATAGTAAAGACGTAAGAATCGCACTTACTGATATTGATTATGTTTTTCATCTCGTGAGTTTCACGATCCCTTCAAGTTCGATGATCAATCCATTGTTTGATATTGAAACCAACCTTGTGTCAAGCGTTCGTTTTCTGGAAGAATGCATACTTAATAAAAATATTAAATCCATAAATTTCATTTCCTCCGGTGGGACTATCTATGGAATTCCTCAAATAATTCCGATTCCGGAAACACATCCTTCATCACCCTTAAATTCTTATGGCATTATCAAACATACTATTGAAAATTATTGCATTCTTTATCGCAAGATGTACGGATTGAATTGCAGGATTTTCAGGTTATCTAATCCGTATGGTGAAAATCAAAATCCGCATGGTTTGCAGGGAGTGATTCCAGTTTTTATTAACAAAGCAATCTCCGGTGAAGAAATTGAAATTTGGGGAAATGGTAGTGTTATTCGTGATTACATTTATATAAATGATGTTACAGATGTTCTTACATCTTCTCTGGAAATATTGTCAAAAGAATTTATTTTTAATATTGGTACGGGTGAAGGACACAGTATTAATGATATCGTTAAAATCATAAGAAACATCATGAAAACTGATGTTCACATCCGGTATCAGCCATCCCGAAATTATGATGTTCCTATAAACATACTTGATATCAGCAGAGCAAAATTGACCTTTTCATGGAAACCGAAAATGGGCATAGAAGAAGGGATTGAGAGAATGATTAAGCACTTAAAGTTAACCCAAATCTAATTTCTTAAATGACTTTTTATTAATAAGATGCATGAAAAATTCTGGGGATAAATTAATTAGTATTGATTGGATTCTTAACTCATATCCAATCCATAAACGTGAATTAATAGCTAACACAACCGATCCAATCCGTTATGGTACAATATTGTTAGCATTAGAGGATATTATCAAAAACAGTATTCCTGGTTCACTTGCAGAATGTGGTGTACTTTATGGATATACAAGTAAATTTATTCATCAAATTATTCCTGATCGCTTGTTTTATCTTTTTGACACTTTTGAAGGGTTTCATGCTAATGATTTAGATTCAGATGCAGATGACCGGTTTAAAGATACTTCCCTCGATCTCGTTAGAAATTATATTGGAATATCGAACAATATTATTTTTAAAAAAGGATATTTTCCCGAAACGACAGTAGGGTTGGAATCGGAAAAATTTGCATTTGCCATGATTGATTTTGATAAGTATAAGCCTACTCTTGCCGCTTTAGAATTTTTTTATCCAAGGGTTGAATGTGGTGGCTATATTTTTATTCACGATTACAACAACCCTGAATCTGATTGGGCGTGTTCGAGAGCTTTGGATCTATTTTTAAAGGATAAACCCGAGAAGCAAATAACCATACCTGATTGCTGGGGAACTGCTTTGTTTAGAAAACAATGACCTATTGAATATTTGGTAGTTTTCATTTCATCAATTAAAATCATGTATCATGATTGTATTCACTATTTGCTCCAGGAATTTTACTGCTTACGCAAAAACTCTTTTTAATTCCTTAATATTACATCATCCTGACGCGGAATTTTATATGTTTCTAGGGGATATTGTGGATGAAAGTTATGATACGAAATCCTTGCCTTTTAAAATCATTCCATTTTCCGAACTGGATATACCAGATTTAGCAGGGATGAGTCAACGATATAATATCACAGAATTTAATACATCTATTAAACCATTTGCATTTCTGTATTTATTTAATAAGTTAAAAAAGGATTTCGTATTATACTTTGATCCCGATATTTTAATTACAAGTCCAATGTCGGAAATTCTTGATGCAATTTCAAATGGAACTAATTGCCTTATGACCCCTCATTTCTTAGAACCCGAGGAACATTTTGAAATATCTGATCAGACAGTTTTATTACATGGTATTTATAACCTTGGCTTTATTGGCTTACGCAATAACGCCAGTGTCATTAAGGTTGTTGAATGGTGGAGTCGACGTATGGTCAATGAATGCATTATTGATCTTGAAAGAGGTTTATTTGTTGACCAAAAATGGGCTGATCTTTTTCCAGCTTTTATATACAATTTAACTATTTTACACCATCCCGGATATAATGTTGCTTATTGGAACATTTCCAACCGCAAGGTAAAATTGGTTGATGGGAAATGGTATTCAAATGATCTTCCACTGCGTTTTTTCCATTTCTCAGGGAACAAACTTGAGGATCCAAATATCTTATCAAGACATACACCTTCTTACAATCGACAAAATATTGGAGATGTTAAACTTTTATTGGATATATACAGGGAACAGGTTTTTGCAAATGGATACGAAACCTACATTAAGCAAAGGTATTCCTTCAAATGGGGTGGTGAAAAGGGCATTAATAAACATGCTCCGGAACCACTCCAAAAACTTGATGAAAATGTAACAGTTAAGCAGGAGTCTGCTCCAGAGGAAGAATCCAATGTTCAACCAACTCTGAAAGAAATGTTTTCTACTGCCTGGACCCATCATGGAGGATTTTTCAACATTTTTATTAGGCTAATTAATATTATTAAATCATCGGGGATACAAGGAATAGTTAAAGGAATTCAGGATACCAAAGAAGTTTCCAGGAAGAAAAAAAGGAGTAAATAAAAATGTCAGATTTCCTGTTAGCTACAACTGACAGCAAAAAGTAACGATTCATATACTTAAATTGACTCTATATAAAATATTTTTCACATTTAATCCTTGGAAATAACTTTATATTGCATTCTTTCGCTTTACAAGGTTTTGCGTTTGAAAATTTTTCCTCGGTATGAAATGCATTGGCATCAAAAAAGTGAATTAATACGGATCAACTAATTACAAATGATCAAAATAAAGCATCTATTACAAGCTGATACTAACCAAAATGGTTCTTTATCGGCTCTTCTTTTAAGCTTATCTCTGAGTATAGGCATGTATATGAGACTTTTTATGCTATTGTCTGATTTCCCTTTAACCAATTTCAAGAATAGGATTATTGGAATTGTTTCTTTATCAGGCATTGATGCAGGTGGCAGAACCTATATGTATGTATTATCAATTATTGTTTCATTATTACTTTTTCTTCTTTTACTTTTCGTGTTCAATTCTCTTAATCGAATTATTGATAAGTTAATCCGTCCTCTTTATCGGAAAATTGAACAATCTGTATTGAGTATACTATCTTCATTTTCAATATTAACAATACTGCTTGGTATTATAACAAACGATTATCTTCCAATCTATATATCGAAAATATTTATTTTAATTTCTGTTTTGATATATGCTTATTTATTCATTAAAGTTTTTGCATTAAGATTTAATTTTAATCTACTTCGTTTTTATAATAATTACTCTATTTCCCTCTTTATTTTATGCATTGCATTTGTCCTTTATTCCTGTTTAAATATTTTCTTTTATTTTTCTATTCAAACTGTACATATTCCTTTTGAGTTTTTTTTCATAAGTGTATTCTTTGTGCTAATACTTTACCCATTATTATTTAAAACATCATCTGTAAATATTTATAAATTAACCTATTCTCTATTACTGGGAGGAATTCCATTAATTCTCATCCCATTTTCATTTCCAATCACAAATGAATTCAATTTTACCATTTCTAATTGGTTCCTTATACCATCACGAACATTATCGATTCTTGTTATCACTATTTTGTTAATTACTGGTATTTTTGTTTTTATTATTTCCACTAAATCAACCAAGAGATTATGGAAACCCTCCTCAATTATTATTAATTGGTATTTCCCATTTATAATTGCCGGACTGTACCTTCTCAAGTACTATACGCCAATACTTACATTTTCAACCTTTGATTTATTTCACTTGGGAGAACATACTCTTCCAACGCATCAGCTTTTTGAATATGGGTCCCTTCCTTTTTTGGATTATTTTCCAACACATGGCTTGTCTAACATGCTTTATCAATCATTATATTCAGCGTTCAACGGATATAGAGGACTAGAGATGTTACTTTGGAAATGGGTGGAGTCAACGATAGGCCTCATCTTGTTGTATTTTGCTACACGAAAAATATTCTCACCATTATTTGCACTATTTCTAGTGCTTTTTTCACCTGTTGAATTGATTTTTAGTTCCTATTATCAAATTATTCTTTTCCCTACCCTTGTTTTTTTATTTACACTAAAAAAATCAACATGGTCTCATTATATTGTTTTTTGGTTATGTGTATTTGTTTTGTTTTTGTGGCGATATGATATGGGTGTTGCAGTCATATTATCAGCATTTTTCATTCTATTCTTCTGGAAAATATATAATCGTGAATTACCGGTAAATTATTTCACATTTAAAAAGTATTTCATCCATGCAGTTTCCTTTTTTTATGTATTTTCTTTCTTTATATTTATTTATATAATGGTTATTCTTTACAAGGGTTATCCTTTAATAGATATACTTAATGAATGGGCTTACTATTTTAAAATTCAAGCACAGTCCCAATCAACTCCCCAAATCTATTCATCTCTTACTCCATTAGTATTCTGGCAATACCTTTTTATACCTTTTATACTATTATCATATATTGGTTATTTTCTTTATAATTCTGTTTATCGAAGATTTCAATTTTCACCAGGGCATGTCATTCTTGCCTTTTTATCAGTATTTTCATTAATTATTTCAATAAGGACTGTTCAAAGACATTCTGTAATTGAAGGATATTCATCATTATTTATATTATTCATTATTGGAACATCTGGCTTCTATTTTCGTTACGTTTCAAAATATTTAACCCAATTACTATTTCTTACATGTATAATTCTATATTATCTTGTGTTTTCATCCTTACCGACATCAACTTTTTTCTCAATTGGAAACACAAATTTTATAAAGAAAGGCATTCTTTTCTCTTTTTCTGATTTAAATAAAAATAAGTCCAGAATCATTTTAAGTGATAGTTCGCAGTTTGAAGCATTAACAAAATTTTTTAACACAAATTTGAAGGTTAATCAAACTTTTTTCGACTTTTCAAATGCTCCATTGCTTTATGTGTTAACTAATAAAAGGTTTCCTTCATACCTCATTCCGAATCTATATCATACATCAGATAAAGTGCAAAAATTTCATGTATCAAAGTTAGATTCTTGTCTTAAAAGGGGAAGTTTACCATTTGTCATTTTTAAACAAAACACCTGGTGGGATAATGTTGATGATGTTCCTCAAGAAATTCGCAGTTACCGGATTGCAGAGTTTATTTACAGGAATTACAAACCTTATGTAATGATTAAAAACTTTGAAATTTGGAAACAAAAAGATATAGAGGCCTCCTCATTGCAACAGCCAATTTTATTCCACACCTTAGCATCATCCAACTACAAATATTTTGATTTAAAATCCGTCTCTGAAGACTCAGGGAAAATATCTCTAATTTCAGGAATTACAGATCCTTATTTGTTCGACTTTTTAAATTTTAATAATGGCATAGTACTTGATAAGGAGAAAAACTATTCTCTTCGATTTAAGTATACGTCAACTACCGGTGGATCAATGCAATTTTTCTATTCATTTGACGGGCATGAAAATTTTAATGAACGGTATAGTTGCCGATTATGGCTGAATGCAACAAATGAATTAACAGAGGCCTCACTCCAAATAATAAAACCTCCAAATGTTGTTACTTTCCAAAATCTAAGATTTGACCCTCCTAGTAATTCTGTATTTTCATTTCAGGATATAGAATTCTATGAGTCGGATAAAATTCCAATCAATAATCGGGCTCCACAAAATTTTGATTTAAAATTACTCCCTTATATATGGGGTACATATGATGATCAAAAAGCTTCATTAACAACGTTAGTTTTACAGGAGATTAAATTACATAAAATGTATCTAAATCCCGGAGTGATTTTTAAGGTTGACTTTAATCCTGATGTCGATAAAAGTTCCGGAAATTATTTACATTTTCGCGTAGCTAGTAATTCTAACGGTAAAGTAATCTTAACATATGGAGAGAAAATAAAAAATACAATTTCCTTTGATCTCAAACCTTCAGGAAAATTTGAAGATTATTTAATAAGAATAAGTTCCCAATGGTCTTGGAACAGTGAACCTATTTCTAACCTTACTGTGAAATCAACAACCAGGATTTACCTGAAAAGTGTTTTTTTAAGGAAAGGAGACTAATTTAATGCAGAAGTTTAAATATATTATTTTAGGTGCCGGACCTTCTGGCTTAAGTTTTGCCTCCACTCTTCTTGAACATGGAGAAAATTCATTTCTGGTCATTGAGCAAGAAGAAGTTCCTGGCGGTTTATGCAGGAGTAAAATTATCGATGGATCACCTCTCGATATTGGTGGAGGTCATTTTTTAGATGTTAAAAACAAGGTTGCGACAGATTTCCTTTTTAAATTTTTACCAAGGGAAGACTGGTGTATCCATAACAGGAAATCAACCATTTTATTAGGAGATTATCAAATTGATTATCCAATTGAATCAAGTATATGGCAACTTCCCATTTATCAACAAATTGAATATCTTGAATCTATTGCATATTGTGGCGCGAATTTAAAAAAGAAATCACCAAAATCATTTCATGATTGGATTATATGGAAATTAGGAAATAAAATTGCCGAAGAGTATATGATCCCATATAATAAAAAAATATGGTCAATGGACCTTAATGAACTGGGAACATATTGGATGTACAAACTGCCTGATGTTTCTTTCAAAGAGACTCTCATGAGCTGTTTAAATAAATCAAAATATGGCAATATCCCAGCTCATGAAAAATTTTTCTATCCAAAGCAATATGGTTATGGTGAAGTATGGAGTCGAATTGGCGTTTCCCTTAGCAATAAATTATTGTTAAATACAAAGGTAGAATCGCTTGATGTTTCCAAACATATGATCAACAATCAATACCAAGGAGAAATAATAATAAATACTATTCCATGGGATTCATTTCAATTAATAAATCTACCCCTTAAAATAAGTGCAGCCATAAGTAATTTGAAACACAGTTCAATTCAAATCGATTACTTTTCAAAATCACTTGATGAGACTTCTCAATGGATTTATGTGCCAAATGAAAACATTTCATACCATCGTATTCTAAATCGCAAAGAATTTGTTTGTGGGTCCAATGGTTATTGGACTGAGACTAATACAAAGAGGGTGAATTCTATAGAAAATTCCGTTAATGTCAATGAGTATGCTTATCCCCTTAATACACAAAAAAAACGCGAATCAATTAAAATTGTTCTTTCGTTTGCTGAGAAGTATGATATTTATGGACTGGGAAGATGGGGAACCTGGGAGCATATGAACTCAGATATTGCTGTGGAAAAAGGAATTTCTCTTGCTGAAACACTGATAAATAAATAATATGACAATTGGTTTATGCCTACTCGTGTACAATGAATTGGAAGGTTGTAAGATAGATATCCCTCAACTCCAATTAAATCATTTTGACCAGGTATTTGCTGTTGATGGTGGTAGTACAGATGGCACTCTTGAATATCTAAAATCAAATAATATTGATGTTAGAATACAACCAAGAAAGGGGTATAACTTTGCATATATTTATGCATTTGATATTGCAACAACAGATGTGTTAATTTTTTTCCATCCTAAAGGCAGTGTCAATCCTCATTGTCTTCTTCATTTTAAGAAATATTTTGAAAATGGATTTGAATTAGTTATTGCAAGCAGAATTATTAAAGGTGCAAAAAATGAAGAAGATGGATTCCTTCTTAAACCTAGAAAATGGTTTGTAATTGTTTTGGGTATTATTGCTGGTATTCTTTGGAAGAAAGAGGGAATTTATATTTGGGATGTTCTTCATGGCCTCCGGGGAATGTCAAAAAAGGCTTTTCTTTCAATAAAGCCACTGGATTATGGCTTATCTATGGATGTTGAAATGGTTATTCGATCATATAAAATGAAGATTAAAAGAATTGAGTTTCCTATTGAGGAAAAAGTAAGAGCTTATGGAAGATCTCACTTTAAGCCCATTCCTACTGGAATTAAACTCGCAAAGTATTTGTGGTTTGAGTTAACTCGAAAAGATTAAAGAAATAATTTTCGGTAAGAATTACAAAAAGAAATTTCAAATGCAATTTAATAGTATAATCTTTATAACACTTTTTCTTCCTGTATTTCTTGGAATTTATTATCTTTTACCACAAAAGGGAAGAAATGCTTTTCTCGTTCTTTTTAGTTTATTGTTTTATACCTGGGGAGAAAAAATTCTTGTTTTAGTCCTCCTTTTATCAACAATAGTCAACTATTGGAGTGGGATAGGAATTTCAAAAGGGTATAAAAAAACAGGATTATATCTGGGACTATTAGCAAATATACTTATTCTTGGACTTTTCAAATATTATAATTTCGGGGCTACTATTATTCATGAAATCTGCAATTCTTTATCAATTAACTTTGCATACTTTAAAATAATACCTGGACTTATCCTTCCAATCGGCATTAGTTTTTACACTTTCAGGGCAATTAGTTATTTAATTGATGTTTATAAAGGGAAATCAAAAGCAAGCACTAATTTCATTGAGTTTGCAACTTTTCTAACAATGTTCCCACTTCTTCTTGCAGGACCAATTGTTCGATACTCGGAAATTCAAAATCAAATAATACGGTCGCAAAATATTTCACTTTTTATAGCAGGAATAGAAAGGTTCATAATAGGGCTTGGGAAAAAAATGCTATTAGCAAACACCTTTGCTTCGATTGCTGACAAAATATTCGATGCCCAAATTTCAGACATTTCATCTATCAATGCATGGATTGGAATTTCATCCTATACCTTACAGATATATTATGACTTTTCTGCTTATTCTGATATGGCCATCGGTTTAGGGAATATGTTGGGATTTAATATTCCTGAAAATTTCAATTATCCATATGTTTCCAAAAATATTCGGGAATTTTGGAAACGATGGCATATAACGCTGTCGGTTTGGTTAAGGGATTATATATTTATGCCTTTCGCCTATTCTTTCTCGAGAAAATTAAAACGAGAAAAATATCTGAATGTCAGGTCTGACCATATTATATATAGTATTGCTATTTTTATAACATTTCTCATATGCGGAATTTGGCATGGAGCCTCATGGAATTTTATTGCATGGGGACTTTGGTATGGTATTTTTATTCTTCTTGAACATTTTGGTTTAGGTAAAAAATTAAAAAAAATATGGATTCCACTCCAGCACATTTATACACTATTTGTGATAATGCTTGGATGGGTAATCTTCAGAACAAACTCCCTGCATGAATCAGTAAGTTTTATGAATAAACTGTTTTCCTTTACAGCTGGGGACAGGTCATTAAACAGTTATATTCACTTTTTTACAATAAATGCTGAATCGGTTTTTATAACCCTTTTAGGTATTTTATTCTGTACACCAATTTGGAATTTCATACAAGAAAAAGCTGATATTCTCAGAGAAAAAAGTCCTTATTTTAAAATAGCCGTGAGCACATTTGCTTCTTTACTGTTAATTGGAATTTTTATTGTCTCTCTTTCATATATAACTGCTGGAACATTTAATGTTTTTATCTATTTTAAATTTTAACACGGAAAACCTTGAATAAGATTAGCGCATACTTGTTAAGTGGTATTTTTATCATCCTGTTATTCCTCCCAATGTGCGTACAAATATCAGGAGTTAAGCAGAAAAATGAAACTTTTTTTGAAAACAGAACAATTTCGACAATGCCACATTTTGATTATTCAAAATTTCTTGACGCGTACAATGAATGTGTGAGATTTATAAATGATTTTAATTCGTTGATCCTTAATAATTATTAACACTCTGAATGTTAATAACTTATGTTCTTTGAAATCGTGAATCGTGTCGGGTTTTTGACTAAATTTGATCAAAACCCTGCAAATCATGTTAAAGAAAATACCCCCACAGCCTCAGTTAGAAATGTTCAAGACCGTCCTTACTTCTTTTATAAATCCTGAACAAGAGCTTTGCTTACTGGCTAAGAAAATTGATTGGGATAGTCTGGAAAAAGAGTTTGCCCCTCTTTATGGGACCGTTGGCAGGCCTTCGATTCCGATCAGAACGATTGTAGGGCTTCTGCTTCTGAAGCAAATGTACAACATGGGTGACGAAACAGTTGTTGAACGGTATCTTGAGAACCCTTACTGGCAGCACTTTTGCGGTGAAGTGTATTTTCAATACCGGCTCCCGTTTGATCCCAGTGATTTTGTCCATTTTCGTCACCGTATTGGTAAGGAAGGAATGGAGAAGATCTTCAAACAGAGCATTGATCTCTTTGGTGAAGACATGATCCGGAAGGAAGTTAAGGAAGTGCGAGTTGATACCACTGTTCAGGAAAAGAACATCACCTTCCCTACTGATCGCAGGCTGTACGAAAAGGCCATCGAGCATTGCAAACGAATTGCTAATGCGAAAGGAGTAAAGCTGAAACGCACATATACCCGGGAGATCAAGAAGCTAAGATACCAACTGCGATTTGCAAGAAAACCCAAGAACTTCAAACGCCTTATGCGTACACAGAAGAAGTTGCACAGGATTGCAATAAAGATTTACAGTGACCTGGTTACACAATTGAATCCTATGCCGACGAAGGACTTTGAAAAGTTTAACGTTCTGTACCGGGTTCTAACTCAGCAGCGTGACGACACTAACAAAGTATACAGCATTCATGAGCCGGAAGTTCTCTGCATCGCAAAAGGAAAAGAACATAAGCCGTATGAGTTCGGTAACAAGAGTTCATTTGCTTATACACGTAAAACCGGAATCATCGTCGGCGCAATGGCCATCGAGGGAAATATGTTTGACGGCCATACATTGGCCCCACAGTTGGAACAGGTTAAGGGTTTTACCCAAGGAAAGATACGGAAAGCCATTGTAGATCGCGGATACAGAGGAAGACAGAAAATTGGAATGACAGAAGTTGTAATGCCAAATGCCACCAGGAAGGAAAGCTACTACATGAAAAAACAGAGGGAAGCACGATGTCGGTCCAGAGCCGGCATAGAAGGACTTATCTCTCACTTGAAACATGATCACAGATTACTGAGGAATTATCTGAAAGGCACAGCTGGAGACCAAATCAACACTTTACTGGCTGCAGCAGCATACAATATGAGGAAATGGATGAGATTAAAACGAGAAGAAATTATATTTTTTATTTTTCGGTGGTATTACCAAGCTCTCTCTTTTGCGCCGGTAAATATCCAAAGCATTTGAATCAACGAAAAAAGTGAATTAATAAGGATCAACTAATTCATATTACTCGGATAATTTTGGATTAAGAAACATTTTTTATGGTGTATATCGTGAAATTAAAGTGAACATTTATCATACTGATCCATTCCCTCAGAAAGTAGTCAAAGGAAAAGAAGATTGGTACTTCTTAGGCGATTATTACTCTAATGATATTAGGGTATCAAAAGGAATTAATAATTTTTCCAAAGGAGAATTAGATTGGACTTCAAATAATATGATCGAATTTAAGAATTTTCTTGACAAAGAGAAGATTCCGCTGTACATGATCATAGTTCCAAATAAACTTACCATCTATGGGGATTATCTTCCTATCACTAAATCTGATAAACCCACTAAAATGGAACAACTTACCAAATGTTTACTAAGAAATGGTATAAATCTAATTGACATTAAACAAGCTCTAATGAACCACAGGGACCATGTATTATACCTTAAAGCTGATTCCCATTGGAATGAATATGGTGCATTTTATGGATATGAGGCTCTCATGAGGAAAATTCAATCTGATTTCCAAAATCTGAAAATATTACGAATGGAGGACTTTAATATTACCAGCTCTGCTAGTAATCATCAAGATTTAACACGAACTCTGTCTTCAAATATTTATGATATTATTATTAACTTTCAACCTAATTTTAAGAGCCAGGCTTTCCCAGTTAATAAGCACGGAATTAAAGGAAATGCATATTCACAGCGCCCGGATGATTACGAGTTGCGTTTTCAAAATAAAAGTCAGCCTCTTAAAGTAGTTATTTTTAGAGATTCGTTTTTCACCTCAATGATTCCCTGGTTAAATGAAAGTTTTGGGGAAACGGTTTTTATTTGGGATTTTCCGGATAAAAATCAAGTTCTCACAGAAAAGCCAGATTTCGTCATATTTGAGATTGTTGAACGAAATCTTTAAGCATTTTCGAAAATATGACGATTGTCCTCACCTTTTATCTCCCGCAGTTCCACCCCATCCCCGAAAATGATGCCTGGTGGGGCAAAGGCTTTACCGAATGGACGAATAGTGTGAAAGCAAGGCCATTGTTCCCTGGCCATTGCCAGCCTCGCCTGCCCTCTGATCTGGGGTTTTATGATTTGCGTCAGCCCGAAACGAGACAGGCCCAGGCAAGCTTGGCAAAGGAATCCGGAATCGGTGGATTCATTTATTGGCATTATTGGTTTGGTAATGGGAAGCAATTGCTTGAACGGCCGTTTAATGAGGTCCTGCAAAGCGGACAACCCGATTTCCCATTCTGCCTTGCCTGGGCCAATCAGTCGTGGACTGGTATCTGGCATGGATTGAAAGATAAAACTCTGATAGAACAAACTTACCCCGGGAAGGAAGATCACATTGCTCATTTCTATTCACTGTTAAAGGCCTTTAACGATACCAGGTATTTAAAACTTGAAAATAAGCCGGTATTCTTTATTTATGAACCTGCTACTTTCCCATTGATCGGAAAATTTACCGATCTTTGGAATGAGCTGGCAATTAAAAACGGCTTCAGCGGGATTTATTTCATCGGGGTGAATCACCTGGAATGGGATTACAAGAAAGATGGCTTCAATGAGGCAACTGTCTATATGCCGGGACATTATATTGACACTTATCAGAAAAAGTTATTCCGGTCACTGAAAAATTCTTTTAAACGACATATTTTAAAAGGCTATCCCCTTGTAATAGAATATAAAAGTATTATCCGGTCATACCAGTTTGATAAATTTGTCAATAAGGATTTTATTCCCTGTATTTTGCCTAATTGGGATAACACTCCCCGATCGAAAAAAAACGGCTTGGTTTTTCATCATTCTTCCCCTTCCCTTTTCGGGCATCATTTAAAAGATGCCTTAAACTTTGTAAAACATAATAACAGGAAACACAACTTGTTAATCATCAAATCCTGGAATGAATGGGCAGAAGGTAATTATCTTGAACCCGACACGCAGTGGGGGCTGCAATATCTGCAGGTTTTAAAAGAAACTATTCAGGAGTCTTAACAAACAAAATGACCAGATCAGGAAATATTTTAATTGTTTTCCCGCATAATTTTTTGGAACAAAAAAGTGGTGTCAACAAACGCTACTTTGAATTAGCCCGCTATTTAAAAGAGAAAGGGTTTATTATTGATTTGCTCGGATTAAAACATTTTGAAAGCAATTGGGATACATTTGATCGGGACAATTCGAACAAGTTGATCAACCGTCTTTTTCTTTACAATTTCAGGATTGGGTATCATTGGCAACTTTTTCTTTCTTTATTGACAGGTCTGATTGTCTTCAAAAAAGCAAGGAGTTTCCCGAAAAAAAATCAGTTGCCTGATTACGCTTTCCCGGGAATGGTCTCATTGTTTAATAAGATTGTTACCAGGAAAAAATATGATTATATCATCATTGGTTATGTTTATTGGGCGAATCTTATTAAAAATAATCTTTCACAAGGTTCTGTCAACGTCTTAACCATTGAGGACTTTATCTCCTATAAATTAATTGAAACCAACCAGCAGGCAGTTGACCTCACCCTGGCAATCCAGGAAGAAGTTGAAAGAGTCAATCTTTTCGACAAGGTAATTTGTTTGTCTTATGAGGAGCTTCAATTTTTTTCAAACCATGCATGCAGACCTGAATATTTTTATATACCCATTTTCATGCAGAATCCTCCGAACGTGATAAAGGAGAAGGAATATGATATTCTTTTTATTGGTTTTGACAATGCCGACAATATTGAAGGTCTCAAATGGTTTTTCAATCATGTTTATCCTTTTCTGCCCAAAGATTTAAGGATTATTATCATTGGGAAAATTGCATCTTTTGCACCCGATCTTCAAAATGTAAAAAAATTGGAATTTATCCAGGACCTGACTGAAATCTATGCGAAAAGCAAGGTTTCAATTAATCCTTTACAAAACGGGACTGGTATGAAAGTAAAGGTTATCGAGTCTCTTGCTCATGGAATACCAATCGTAAATACTTCAAAAGGCCTTTGTGGAATTCCTCCTGATATTCTTCATGAATTCATCATTGCAGATGATCCGAAAAAATTTGCAAATGAAATCCTCCACTTACTTAGTGATAAAAGTTGGTATGAGGAAAAATGTAGTAATTCGAAAAATGTATTTGCGAAACATTTTGAACTAAGTTGTGTAAGAAAAGAGTTAGATAGGGTATTCTCACCGTCTTAATAAGAATGCACATGTTCTCTCCTGACCGTGCTGTTAAAAACTTCTTCA
Organism: Bacteroidota bacterium; assembly: GCA_037134895.1. Taxonomy (GTDB): domain Bacteria; phylum Bacteroidota; class Bacteroidia; order Bacteroidales; family FEN-979; genus CAIRDP01. Next base: position 13,933 of record JBAXLI010000024.1, on the reverse strand, counting down.
AATTTCTGAAATTCAATCTCCTTAAGAATCGGCATTAATTTTTTGTATAAATAGGATGGGTCCAAAGTCATTTTTGGAAAATGAATAAATACAACAGGGATGTTCCTGGCAGATAAACTAAGCAGCAGTTTCAGCAGTTTTACATGTAAAATATATTCCTGTTCATCCGGGTTATCCGTTCCCCATAACCCCCCGGGGGCATCCGATGGTTTTATATATTTCACTTTATCCCTGTTGGCAGAAATCATGATCCTGCTTTTAGCAGCTTCATGGATGTCTCGTAAAGGGATGAAAGCATAATCTATTTTAAGCTGATCATTATTCAGCAACTCATCAATATAATCGCAAATCCATGGAGATTTGACAATATAGGGGGCTCCTGTCTCGCGGATATCCAATTCAAGCCCGGCCATACTTTTCAAGTCAATGTTAGATTCAAAATTTGCCTGGGAAAAGCTGGTTTCAAGTCCAAGATTTGATAATAATTTTACAAGGAATGTCGTGCCGGCTCTTCCGGTACCTGATATTATAACATGATTTCGAGTATTTTCCCGTTTCTCCTTAAACATAACGAGCATTTTGCAGAAGATAGTTAGTTAAACGCAGCAATTCTTAGATCATAGGAACAGGACAGGAATTATTTCCTTTCGTTGTCCTTGTCGGCAAAAATAAGTAATATTGCGGTGAACAGTATTTAAAATCAACATATTTGGCCAGTAATGAAATGAAAATATCAGTTATCACTGTTACCTTGAATTCTTCAACTGATCTTCAGAAAACCCTTCTGAACATTTTAAGCCAAGGGTATGATGACCTTGAGATCATTATTATTGATGGGGGCTCAACTGATGGCACTATAGAGGTGATTAAAGCCTATGCTGAACAGATTGCATATTGGATCAGCGAACCCGACAATGGGATTTATGATGCAATGAATAAAGGAATTGCAAATGCAAGTGGTGAATGGGTTAATTTCATGAATGCAGGTGATGTGTTTGTTAACGATCAAACCTTGTCAATGGTATTTAATACGGATCTGCTGGATGCTGATGTCATATATGGTGACAGCATAGCCTGCTATCCTTCTTTCAACGCCTACAGGAAAGCTTCACGCCCTGAAGATCTGTGGAAAGGCATGGTTTGCTGCCACCAGGCCATGTTTTTCAAAACAGATCTCATTAAACAGGAAGCCTATAAACCGCAACTGCATTTCAGCGCCGATTATGAATTGATCCTCAGGTTATTTTTTACAGGGAAAAAATTCAGGTATATCCCTGAACCTATTGCCAGGTTTAATACCCGGGGGGTTTCCAATGTAAACATGGTAAACTCGGCAAGGTCAAACCTGGAGATCCTGAGCTCATACCGCGGTCTGAGTCCCGAAGAAAAAAGATTCCATAATCGGTTTCTTGCCTTGTCAAAATTCACCGAATGGGTATACCGGATTTTGCCATCCGCAGTCATAAATTCATTCTTAAAATGGCGCTATCGCAGTCAAGTCATAACGGAATAAAAACATCGATGAACAACACCTTCAGAAGAATATTGAGTATTGCTCTGTATCCTTTCTCCCCCCTGATCAGACTGCTGCAGAATAAGATGGATTTTCTGCGGACATATAAGCTGAAGCTTATCATTGCAAGGGTTTTACGAATTATCAGATTGGTCAATGGGAGTGCTTCTTCAGTGCAGTTCCCTGATACATTCTATCCATCATTAAATCCTGGTGCAAATAAAAAAATCGGAGTTATCGACCATTCTTATCACCATAAAACAATTTCGCCCACATTCTTCATTAACCTGTTAAAGCAATTTGGCTCTGTAACGATAATGTGGGACAGTCAATGGAACGGAGGGAAGTTTCCTGCCTTCTCTAAAATCAACAATGAAGGCTTTGACATTTTAATTCTCTGGCAGATCATGATCTATCATCATCCGGAGAAACTTAAAAAATTAAATTGCAGGCAGATCATCATCATCCCGATGTTTGATGACATTCACGCCGATCCGGATAGCTTATTTCTGAGATTCAGTGATTTCCGGTTTATCTGTTTTTGCCGGTCTCTCCATCTCCGATTTAACCGGCTAGGTATCAGATCGAAATATTTTCAGTTCTTCATTGACCCTGCGTCATTGCCTTTCAGGGAAGATACGTTCACTGAATTGAATGGATTTTTCTGGCAGAGGACAAATGACATAACCTGGGACCATATCAGGAAACTGATTGAAGGAACCCAGTTTACCAACTTTCACCTTCATCTTGCCCTGGACCCTATCTGGTACCGGGAAGTACTTCCCACCGAAGAAGAGATGAAAAAATATCATATTACCATCACGCGATGGTTTGATAAAAAGGAAGATTACCTGGAGATACTTTCAAAGTCCAACGTGTTTTTCACTCCCAGGCTCTACGAAGGTATCGGAATGCCGGCAATTGAAGCCATGACCATGGGGAAAGTAGTTGTGACGCCCAATCATCCGACAATGAATGAATATATCTCACATGGCAGGAACGGGCTTCTGTATGATATGATTGACCTGAAGCCCCTGGACTTCTCTTCGGCAAAAACGATGGCCTGCAAGGCAAGGAATGATAGTTTATCAGGCTTCGAACATTGGCAAAATTCAAGCAGGGAATTGCTTGATTTCATAGATTTGCATGATCAAGCCTGATTCCAGGGTTCCATGAAAAAACTTAAACTAAATTTTTCTGATTTCGATCCTTATAACCAATTCTCCAAACAGGAAAATTACTTCACCCGTTTGCTTTCCAAACAGTATGAAGTTGAAATCTCGGAGAACCCCGATCTCCTTTTCTATTCCAACTACGGCAAGGATTTCCAGAAATATCAATGCACAAGGATCTTTTTTACTGTCGAAAATCTAAGGCCGAATTACCATGAATGTGATTATGCCTTCTCATTTGATCTTGATCCTTCTGAAAAACATTTCCGGTTCCCCTCATATTGCTTTTACGGGAATCCATATCCTTACTATGGCGATCCTGAAAACCTGACCAAACCTAAAGATCCGGAACAGATAATCAGCCAAAAGAAAAAATTCTGTTGCTTCATTGTAAGCAATCCCTTTAATAAAATACGAAACACCTTTTTTCATGAACTCTCAAAATATAAGCAGGTTGATTCTGGCGGAAGATTCCTGAATAACCTGGGGCATGTCGTTTCCAATAAATCTGATTTCCTGAAAGAATATAAGTTTGCGATCACTTTTGAAAATGAATCATACCCGGGTTATACGACTGAGAAAATATTCGAAGCCATGCAGGTTAATACTATTCCTGTTTATTGGGGAAATCCTTTTATCAGCAGTGAATTCAATACCCGTAGTTTCATCAACTGTCACGATCTCCCTGACTTCAAACAGGCCGTGGATCAAATCATCAGGATCGATAATGATGACGCGCTGTATGCCCGGTATCTCAATGAACCATATTTTATTGAAAACAAAGTGCCTCAACCTATTCGGGAAGACACCGTTCTAAGAAAATTGATTTCGATTATTGAGAATAATAATCATATTCCGGTAGGCATTACTGAGAAAAACTACAGTTATATCAGAAATTTTGCTGATCTGCTAACAAAGCCAATCTCATATTTCCTTCCATTAAGTGTTAAAAAAACCTATTTCCCCCAGTACCGCAAACTCCTGATGATCATCAGGAGTTTTGGAAATACTTCATGGTCAGCCTGGAGGAAATTCCTTAAACTCATTCATTGATTGTCACCATCTAAAAACAAAAAGCTATATTTTTACTGAAGATAATTAAATGGCATGCCTGAACGGAAACTAATCTCAATCATTACGCCCTCTTTTAACCAGGCAGCTTATATTGAAGATACCATTAATAGCGTTCTTTCGCAGGAGACAAATTTCGGCATTGAATACCTTGTAATGGATGGCGGATCAACTGACGGGACTCTTCAACTTCTTAACACTTATTCGGGCCGTTTAACCTGGTTTTCAGAACAGGATAAAGGCCAGTCGGATGCTTTGAACAAGGGAATTGCCCGTGCCCAGGGGGAAATTATCGGCTGGCTGAATTCTGACGACCTGTATTTACCCGGCACCCTGCAGAAAGTGGCTGATTATTTTACAACTCATCCTGAATGTAACTGGTTATACGGAAGGTGCATGATCGTGGATGAAGAAAACCAGGAGATCAGAAAAATGATTACCTGGTATAAGAACCTGGTATCGAAAAAATTCTTCTTACCTCTTCTTCTGATCGAAAATTTCATATCCCAGCCCGCTGTGTTTTTCAGGAGGACTGCCTTCGAAAAAACAGGTCCCCTGGCTCTTGACCTTCCTCTTGCAATGGATTATGATCTTTGGCTGCGGATGGCAAAACTGGGGCCTCCAGGGGTGCTAAACGACTATCTTGCCTCCTTCAGGGTTCACCGGCAAGCTAAAAGCGCCATACATTCCAGGAAACAGTTCCATGAACAGTTCGAGATTCATAAAAAACATGATCAAAGAAAACTGTTGCTTTTTTTACACCGGCTTAATATAGCCCGGGCAATTGGCGGATACTGGCTGATTGAGAAATGGAATCATTAGCGTTTATGCTGATTCCTGCGGATTAGCGACAGCTGCTCTGCAATCAGTCCAAGCATTAACATAAGGAGTCCGGTAATTGCGCCAAGAAGGCTTCCTGTGCTGACACCGTGACCTTGTATCAGTAAGGGGAATCCCCAAAAACCCGCGACCAGGAAACTTATCAGCGAAAGTGGTAAAAAAATCTTCATTGGACTGAACAGGATAACGATATTAATGATCTCCATCAGAGTGTGAAAAGCAACTTCGATTCCTATCTTACTTTTCCCATGCTTACGCTCGTTGACCGTAATCGGAGTTTCAAGAACGAGGTGGCGGTTATTGATGAATATCAGGGCAATAATGTCGCTGAATGCCATTGTATCAGGAGCCAGATGAATATAATGTTGTGCAAGATCAGTGCGGTAAATCTTCATCCCTGAATTCAGGTCATGAATGGGAACGGTCATCAATATTTTTGCAAGATTTCGGATAATGAATTTTCCAACTCCCCTGTAATACGAACCGGTCTTGCCGTTTTTTCTGGATCCAACTACCATATCTGCATCACGGGCAGTAATTAATGCATACAGCTTATCAATATCTTCCAACTGGTGTTGCCCGTCAGCATCAATTGTGATTGCAAATTCGGTACAACAGGCCAGAATTCCGGATTTGATGGCTGCACCATAACCACGGTTCAATTTATGATGGACCACCGCAATTTTGTCTGATGGTGGTATTTGCAGGAAAAGTTCTTTCGTACCGTCTCCTGATCCATCATTCACAAGAATAAGATTCCACTGTTTTTGGTCGCAATAATCGATAAGCATCGGAAGTAACTGCGTCAGGCTTTTAACTTCGTCAAAGGCAGGAACAATAACCGAAAGCTTATTCAACCCTTCCATAAGTATCCTATATCAAAACGATGTAAAATCGTGCAAGAATGGTATATAATGAATATAACAAAACAAACACGCCAAACCCTGTTATTATCCAAGGAAGCGATTTGGCATACAACTCCATGTTTACATTTCCTTTTACGTCGGTTTTCTTTTTTTGGTTGCGTTTTTCCTTTTCGGTTTGCTTTTTTGATAATAATGGTTTCCCGAATGCAATCTCTGTTAAGGAGTGATTGTAAAAAATGATGAACAGCAAGGGACCGAATGCTATAAAGTACCTCCCCTGCACTGCGGTTATCGGATTACATCCAACCGGGTTACAATAAAGGTACATGGCTGTTTCAACCAGGATAAAACCAATGACAAACAAAGAAAACAAAATGCCCTTTTTCAGGAGATTTATGTTAATCCCTTTTGTTGGACTGCTTGATGCAATGAGAATTAACAGGATTAAATACGGATAAATTATTCCTGGTGGAAGAGGAGTATCCACCCAACCGAAGAGCCCGATGAAACTGATAAAATACAATCCGACAAATTTCCTGATCGTGTCAATTAATATTCCAATGAACCTGAAGGGATCATCCAAAATAAATTTAATTTGTGCCGGGGGATCAAAGGGACTTACCAGTGCCTGTTCGGGTTTGGCTTGCTGTGCAGCTGGTTGCGCTGAGGGTTTAGCATCAGCTGAGCCCGGTGCAGCGGGCTGTGCAGGAGTCTTTGCCGGATTTTGCGGAGCCTGTGCAGTCTGAACTTTTTCCGAACCCCGTGGGACCGGTGCCGGCTGAGGACCGGATTCGGAAATTACCTGCTTCTTTTCGTTCCATGATCGAAAAAACTGCTGGGATGGTGCCCATGACTGTGATACGACAAAAACAGTTAATACCAATCCGCATCCAATGATTACCATTTTCTTCCAGGAGCCAAGCTTGCTGACAGGAACAATTAAAAATGAAAAAATGGCGATATAATATGGTGGTTTGCAAGATGATAACAAAATACTTAGGACAAAAAGGAGAAGTATGTCACGGGGCTTGATTGTTTTCGCCTCATTAAAGGCCAGATTAAAATTAGTTGCAATTATTAAAAAAGAAAGGCTGATGGTAAGTGCATCATAGGACAATGAGGACATCTGATATAATGTCATTGGTAAAATACTCAGGGCGAAGAAAAGCCATTTAAGAACCGGAGTAGTTCTGATAGCAATAAAAAGCAGGATAACTGATACCAACAAGTTGAATATTCTGCCAAGGTAGAACAATTTGAGAGGGGACATATTGAACAATTCCCCTATAATCATCCCAACAGACTGTGGCAGGTAAGGTAATACATAGTTTGGGCAATCCACCCTGGATTTCAGCCCCGGGTTTAGTTTGATCTCTCCAAGGCCAAATATTTCTTTTTTACTAGTCTTCTCATGTGCCATGAACTTCATCCGGTCGCAGATTGAGGCCAACTGTACCAAAGATTGAGGTATACTGTCGCGGTATTTGAACACATCGAATTTGGAGATCTGGTATGACCTGTAAAAATGCTGGGGCTCATCCGGCACCTGGAAAGGCGGGGTTATGAAAACCATTGCAACTCCAAAAACCGTTGAAACTCCCAGAAAAATATATTCCGGAGTAAGAGTTAAACTCAAAATAAAATGTTTGATTTTTTTAGCAAAAATGATCAGTAAAGCCAGGGCGAAAGCGAAAAAATATAACATCATCTGCAAGGGAGTGAAAAACCTGCTGCCCGACTCATAAGTCCTGATACCCATGCTTCCTTCAAAGGTGATCACCCCTTGTTGTTTCTCCAGGGTTGAGATGATATCATTGTTTAATACCGGAATAACATATAATTTTCCCAGTCCGCTGCTGGCTTTACGCGGAAGGGCCAGGTAATTATTCATAGTCCCATCTATGGAATTAACACAGGCAAATATTTTCCCACCCTTGCCGATGTCAATACTTTTATTAAAGTCTACAGGGTAATAGCAGGCCCCGTCAATTTCTTCGGAATGAATCATTTTTGTAAAGAGGATCCTGTGACTGGCATCAAGCAACAAAAAAACATTCTGACTTGAGCCGGTACCTGGCATTTTGGCAAGAAAAACATCCACCCCATTGATATATCTTTTTTTTAAAGTCACTTCCTGAACAAAAAGATAATCCTTTACCATAGGACCGAAAGCTGCACCATGGCTTATCTCAACCTCCTGGGATGGGAGCAACTGCCTGAAAGAGTGAATATTCCCGATAACCAATGCGGATACAATGAAAAAGCAAAGGCCAAGTAGTGAAAATTTGAATTTTTTCATAACATAACAAAATCAAAGGATGCTATGGAAATGATAAGGATAATGAGAAAGAAATCATCTCCTTTTTCGGCAAATTTAACAAATTTCTTTGAATATTGTTACGTAATCATTAGGGTTGTGTCCCAGCGTCTGCAATTTTGTCAGTCTGAAGGCGGTTGCCTTTCAAAGAGTGAAAAACCCATCAGTGTTTGATTATGATTTTTTGGGAAAGGGTATAATTATTATTAGTCAGGATAATATAATACAACCCATCGGGGAGGAAATAAAGATCAATCCAGTACTCATGTCGTGAATTTACAACAAGGTCTTTAGCGGCATTCACCTGGCTGCCTAAATTGTTATACACCATTATTTTAAACCTTTCTTCCTTGTCAGAAGAAACAAACAGTTTGAACGCTCCGGAACTGGGATTGGGGAAAATCCCCCAAGCATAATCTCTCGATTCTTTGAGCCCGGTCATGATAACATAAATTGAATTGGAAGAATCTGAAGAACAACCATTTAGATTTACTTTACAGGAATAGTGACCAGTAACCGATGGAACGAAAGTGACCGAAGTAGCCCCGGGAATCACGTTTTGATTCAGGTACCATTGATTGCCTGAAGCTGAACTGGAATGCAGGGTGTCGTTTGGAAATGTAATCGTTGGCGCAGGCGGAATGGGGTTTACAACAATATTCAAACCCGGAGATACTGCTCCGTTGCCGCAAGTATTTATCCCATAAACAGCTACAGGACCCGAGGAAGCCCCGGGGGGGAAATCGACAACAATAGAGTTGGTTCCGCTGCCCGAAGAGATGACTGCACCAGGAGGAACCGTCCAAATATAAGATACAGCATTTGGTATAGAATTGGTAAAATATATTAGTCCGCTGTCACCTGAACAAACGTTTTCAGGACCTGTAATTGGCCCTGCGGCATCAGGAAGGGGATCGACCGTAACCTGAAAAGCAGGAGAACTGGAGCCGTTTCCACATGGATTGTTACCATAAACGAGGATGTTGCCGGAGATTGCGGATGCTGAAAAACTCACCAGTATTGAGTTTGTTCCTGCGCCTGAAACGATCATTGCACCTGGAGGTAGCAACCATATATAGGTAACAGCGTTTGGAATCGAATTTACCATATAAGCAACATCAGAAACTCCTGCACAAACAGATGATGTTCCGGTTACACTGCCTGCAGCCCCTGGCAGCTGATTCACGGTCACAAAAATTGAAGACGAAGGGCCTTGTCCGCAGTTGTTTATCCCTGAGGCGGTGATGTTTCCTGAAACGGCCGAGGCCGAGTAGTTAACCGTTATTGTATTGGTAGTTCCACCCGAAATGATCGCTGCACCTGCCGGAACTGTCCAGGCATAGCTTGTTGCACCAGGGATAGCTGGTATACTGTAAATTACACCCGTCTGACTTGTACATACTACAGTTGAACCCGAGATCGGACCAGGCTGGGGGAGGGTTAAATTGGTTATTGCAGCATTGAAATAGTATGAAGAAGAGGGAATATCATTCATAGGAAGACCATTCGCATCAGCATATTCACACTGGGACCCTCCGCCATCGGTATTATTGAATGTGAATACCGGAGAGCCTGAGATAAGGGTAAAATTAAAGTCAAACATTTTGGATCCGCTTGCAAGCGTCAGGGGGATCACGCTGGACCAGGCAACTAAAACTTTATTTAAATTAGGAGACACAGGTACCATATTGATACTTACCCCGGCCAGGGATGAATTTATATTGGCAAAGCCTGTATAAGTCATCAATGTGGGATCATAATCAAGCCGCAATGTCATCGCAGTGATCTGTGTAAAACCAGTAACCGTTATTGGAACAGAAAAGGGCAAACCGGGGCAAACACCGGAAGAACCTGCAGTGGTTACCGGGGCATTAATAGCAGATAATAACGCCGGAATGAAAAGGAAAATGAATAATATGGTCCGTTTCATAGATTAGTTAACGCGTGATACTTTTGAATCGTATGCTTTTATTGGCCAATATAGTGAAAATTTTTGCACAATACCCCATCCTTGCAGGCAGGGGTTATAATTAAGGATTAAAATTTAATTATATCTTTACCTTTCCTAAGTCTGAATCAGGTATGCGAATTAAACTATTCTTTTTAATAGTATTTTCATTGGCCGGGAGTATTCTGATAGCCCAGGAGGTGAAACCTTATCATAAGAATGTCATAAAGTTCAATCCGACTCCTATGATCTGGAGCACCTATAATATTACCCTCAGTTACGAACGATATCTATGGAAGAATCAAACCGCTTGTATTACTTTAGGGTATCTTGCATTGCCCAAGTTATTTCCCGACAATATAGGTAACATATTAGCTTTATCAGGCAGGCAAAAGTATGGTGTGAATGTATGCCTTGAATATCGGTTTTATCTGAGTAAAAGAAATGCCAGACCAACACCTGATGGGGTTTATATTGCACCTTATGCAAGTTATTACGGGTACCATTTTAAGAACGACTTTAATATTATAAATTCAAGTGCCGACAGCGCCGGAATGATTAAAGGCACTTATTATATATTCAATTTGGGTGTGGAACTTGGTTACCAGTTTGTATTTTGGAAAAGGCTGACTCTTGATTTTGTCCTGATAGGCCCTGCAGTTAGCTACTATGGTGGTTCTACTATAATATCAGGTAACATCAATCGTGCTGAAATGCAGGAAGTTTATCAGGAGATTTACGAGAAACTGCAATCCCAGTTCCCGCCCATGAACAACCTGTTTGTTAGTCATGACTTTCAAAACAGCGGGCAGCTTTCTCTGTTCTCTGTTGGATTCCGATACCTGGTACAGGTCGGGTTTCACTTTTAATGATTTCAAGGTTCTCATGTCAAACAGATAAATTTTCAGTAATGAAGAAATTCAGCATTGAACTATTTTGTGTCCTGTTGGCCATTATCATCCATTCCCTTAATTCCACTGCACAAGACACTTTTTCGATCGTTGCGATTGATTCGGTAACCGGACAGATAGGCAGTGCGGGAGCATCCTGCGTGGGGTCATCAGCCTCTTACCCACATGGCGCCCAGATTCTGAGTGATGTCATTCCCGGGGTGGGTGTAATACACACCCAGGCCTCCTGGGCGGCCCTTAACCAGCAACATGCCCATAACTGGATGATGCAGGGATTATCACCTCAGCAAATTATCGATTCCCTGGTTGCACATGATGCAGTAAACAACCCCTCAATCAGGCAGTATGGAATAGCCGATTATAATGGAGGCCACCCCCGTAGCGCATCCTATACCGGCATTAACTGCATGGATTATAAAAACGATACCAATCATATATATTATTCCATTCAGGGCAACATCCTGATGGGCCAGCAAATTCTGGATTCCATGCTAAGCCGCTTTCAGAATACACCCGGACCACTTTCCGATAAACTTATGTCCGCGCTCCAGGGGGCAAAGATCGTCGGTGCCGATACCCGTTGCGCCCCAAAAAACGCATCATCACAGTCCTCCTTTATCAGGGTGGCAAATATGAACGATCCTCCTGATTCTCTATACTGTGACCTCTGGATGGCTTATCCTGCCAATTATTCCGGTGTTTTCCCGGTTGACCCTATTGATTCCCTCCAGACTTTATACGATAAATGGAAAATGACCCTTTCAAACCGGGGGAACGAAAATCCGCCTTCCAATACAATTCAAGTTTACCGGTCTGCGGATGGCCTTGTGGTATTTGATCTCAAGCGTTGCAGGGAATATGCGAATGCCGGACTGCAGGTGTTCGATATACTGGGCAGAAGCCTTCTTACAGTTCCTGTAACTTCAAGGATAATGAAAACATCAATTCCCGCAGGATTTTCCGGACAGATCCTTCTTTACAGGCTTGTCAGAACTGACCATTCCGTTATTACTTCCGGTAAATTCCTTGACTGACAAAGGCTTTAATAAGCAGGGTTTAAAAATAAATATCCGCGTAACGAATTAATCATTACCTTTGCAAAACTTATTCCTCCCATTATCCATCTGAACGACCACGGATAATCCCAAAGAATTTTAGTTTTTTTAGGAACTGTCGTTTTGTGTAAATGGCAGTTTTGAATATCTTCTCTTCCGTCACAACAGGCTGCTGTGGCGGGTTAGGTTTTTTTATGCAGCCTTACCAAATACAATTATAATGTTATTCGAAAATTTAAATCTGATCAAACCCATCCTTGATGCTGTAAAAGCAGAAGGATACACTGAACCAACACCCATACAGGAAAAAGCTATCCCGGTCCTGCTTACAGGAAGGGATCTTCTTGGATGTGCCCAGACAGGCACTGGAAAAACCGCAGCGTTTGCCATTCCTATTTTGCAATTGTTATATAATAAGAAGAATCCAGGTGCTGTAAAACGCCTGGTAAAGGCCCTGATTCTCACACCCACAAGGGAACTGGCCATACAGATCAACGAAAGTTTTTCAGCCTATGGCAAACATACCGGACTGAGGCATACTGTAATCTATGGTGGTGTTTCGCAGGGCGCGCAAACCACTACCCTGAAAAGCGGCATCGACATTCTCATTGCCACTCCCGGAAGATTGCTTGACCTGATGAACCAGGGATTTATCTCGCTTCAGAGCATTGAATTCTTTGTGCTTGACGAAGCCGACAGGATGCTCGATATGGGTTTTATCCATGATGTCAGGAAAGTCATTGCCAAACTTCCTTCAAAAAGGCAAACCCTGTTCTTCTCTGCAACCATGCCCCCTGAAATACAGAAGCTTTCCGCTTCAATTCTTGTCAATCCTGTGAAGGTTGAGATCAAACCGGTTGTTGCAACGGCAGAACTGATCAAACAATCGTTGTTTTATGTGAACAAAGGCGATAAAAAGTCACTTCTCATACATATTTTACAAGACCAGTCCATCGACTCAGCCCTGGTATTTACAAGGACCAAACATGGGGCTGATAAGGTAAGCAGGGACCTCGTAAAGGCCGGAATAAAAGCTGCTGCTATTCACGGGAACAAATCCCAGGCTGCAAGGCAAAGTGCGCTGAAGAATTTCAAGAACCGCTCAACCAGGGTACTGGTAGCAACCGATATTGCAGCCAGGGGAATCGACATAGAACAGCTTTCGCATGTCATCAATTATGAGATCCCCAATATCCCGGAAACTTATATCCACCGAATTGGCCGCACGGGCAGGGCCGGATTAAAAGGTATGGCTTATTCATTTTGTGATACTGAAGAAAGAGTATTCCTGAAAGACATCCATAAATTGCTTCCGAAACCCATCACGGTGATCGACAACCATCCTTTTGTTACAGGAAGGCCTGTCGCATCAAGCCATTCAGCGTCTTTTAAGCGGAATTAAAAAATCAGGCTACCTCAAAAGCGCAGAAGTAATAATTGTTCGCAGCTCCGATTAGCTGCATTTTGAGGTAATAGCTTGAGGTGAAATTGATAAAGGCAAGGAATTCGTGCATAGGCACGTTGAACTGGTCGAAGAAGATTATATCGCCTTTCCCGATGTATGGCGCAAGTGTTGTCAATACGTATAGGGTTGATGTGTAAAGGTCGGCATCCATCATGATCACCTTGCGGCAGGACCTGTCAAGGTTTTTAACATAATCCGGCAGGCTGTCCTGGAACAAACCCCTTACGAATTCCGCCCTTTTATCGCTTACCTGCGGAAGCTTTGAGTTGGTCGACATTGCTCCTTTCTGAAACCCGCCCCAGTCTTCAGGCAGTCCTTCGAATGTATCGAATCCCGTGAAGAGTGATCCCGAATCAGTATTACGATTGACCCACCATTCAAATGAATGTCCGCCCGATACACCGAATTCCATGTAATGGATCTTTCCAGAAAGCTGCTTTTTATTCAGCACGTATTCGTAGAGTTTATACCGCTTGTTATAGTCCCATTTGGGAGAATAAAAGTCATTGAACTCAATATTTTTATTTACAGATATCCATTTGGAGACTTTCGAAAGGTAGGCCAGGTTGAGCATTGCTCCGCTGAAAGGGCCGAAGATCCTGTGTAATCCGAAGCGGATGAAATTCCATTTTGTTTTTCTGATCAGGTTCAGTTTTAGGCCCATTCTCCCCTGTTTTTGCGGATTCAGCGGTAAAAGTACAGAAATATTTTCACTTGGACGGATGCAGGATGCGGGATGCGGGATGCAGGATGCGGGATGCGGGATGCAGGATGC
>JBAXLI010000023.1:0-55628 GCA_037134895.1 Bacteroidota bacterium | reverse complement strand
GATGCAGGATGCAGGATGCAGGATGCAGGATGCAAGATGCAGGATGCAGGATGCAGGATGCAGGATGCAGGATGCAGGATGCAGGATGCAAGATGCAGGATGCCGGATGCAAGATGCAGGATGCAGGATGCAGGATGCAGGATGTAAGACATGCACCAACCACCAATAACCAATAACCAATTACCAATTACCAATTACCAATTACCAATTACCAATAACCAATAGCCAATCCCCAATCCCCAATAATGTCCAAACGAGATTATTACGAGATACTTGAAATAGATAAAAACGCTTCGCCTGAAGAGCTGAAGAAAGCATATCGCAAACAGGCAATCCGTTTCCATCCTGATAAAAATCCAGGCGATAAACAAGCTGAGGAAAATTTTAAGGAAGCCGCCGAGGCATATGAAGTCCTGAGTGATACGAATAAACGCCAGAGATACGATCAATACGGCCATGCCGGGCTTGGGAATGGAGGTGGTTTCGGGGGATTCGGGCAGGGAATGAACATGGAAGATATCTTCAGTCATTTCGGGGATATCTTTGGCGGGGGATTTGATGACCCGTTTTCATCTTTTTTCGGAGGGGGTGGCCGCAGGGGTGGACGAACAGTGAACCGGGGATCAAACCTGAGAGTCAGGGTAAAACTGAACCTGGAAGAAATAGCCCATGGCGTCGAAAAGAAAATAAAAGTAAACAAGTATCTTGCCTGTGTCACTTGCCACGGAACAGGTGCAAAAAGCGGGAGTTCGTACCAGACATGTTCAACATGCAAAGGGTCAGGACATGTAACCAGGGTAACCTCCACTTTCATCGGACAGATGCAGACAACCTCAACATGTCCGCATTGTGGTGGTGAAGGAAAGATCATTACTGAGAAATGTACAGACTGCACCGGCAATGGGATTATAAAGGGGGAAGAGGTAATTTCGATCAAAGTTCCGGCAGGAGTTGGAGAGGGCATGCAGCTTTCAATGAGCGGCAAAGGAAATGCAGCAGCCAGGGGCGGTATCGCAGGTGATCTTCTGATCCAGATTGAAGAGATAAAACATCCTGAACTGATAAGGGAAGGAAACAACCTGCTTTACAACCAGTATATTTCAATTCCTGATGCAGCAATTGGCACTACAGTTGAGATACCCGGAGTAGACGGGAAAATCAAGCTGAAGATAGAACCCGGAACCCAGGGAGGAAGGATATTGCGTCTTAAAGGGAAAGGCCTTCCAAGTGTTAATTCATATGAAGGCAAGGGAGATCTGCTTGTTACAGTTCATGTGTGGACTCCTAAAACCCTGTCAAAGGATGAACGGGCCTTGCTGGAAAAGCTCTCTAAGGCGCCCAACTTCCAGCCAAATCCTACCGAAAAAGAGAAAGGCTTCTTCAGCAAAATGAAAGATATTTTTGAGTAAAGTGGTTGGTGCTTGGTTATTGGTTTTTGGCAATTAGTAATACCAATCACCAATCACCAACAACCAACAACCAACAACCAATCACCAAGCACCAACGACCAATCACCAACAACCAATCACCAACAACCAATCACCAACAACCAACAACCAACCCCCATGGAACTATTCTCAGCTCAGAATATCTCCAAGCACTTTTCAGGTCATACGGCTCTTAACAAGGTAAATATCTCAATACCTGAGGGCAGTATCTTCGGATTGCTAGGCCCCAATGGTGCAGGTAAGACCACCTTCATCCGCATCATCAACCAGATCATTGCCCCTGATGAAGGCAAACTTTTCTACCAGGGCAGGGAATTAAAGCCAAACGACATTTACAACATTGGCTACCTCCCCGAAGAGAGGGGGTTATATAAAAAAATGACTGTTGGGGAGCAGGCCATGTACCTTTCACAGTTGAAAGGTTTGAGTAAACAGGATGCCCATAAGCGACTGATGTTCTGGTTTGAAAAATTCGAGATAAAGGAATGGTGGAATAAAAAAGTGGAGGAACTTTCAAAGGGGATGCAGCAAAAGGTGCAGTTTCTGGTTACTATCATTCATGAGCCCAAACTGCTGATTTTCGATGAACCGTTTAGCGGCTTCGATCCTATAAATGCAGGTATGCTGAGAGATGAGATCCTTGCCCAGAAAGACAAGGGCGCTACGGTTATTTTTTCAACCCACAACATGGCTTCCGTTGAAGAGCTCTGCGATCATATTGCCCTGATTGATGATGCGAAAGTCGTTCTCGACGGTCCTGTCAGGGAGATTAAAAAGAAATACAAGACAAATACTTTTGAGGTTTCGTTCAATAACTATCATGGTGAGCTTGCAAGTATTCTGCCATCCGCCTTCAATGTAACAAAAGAATGGCAGGATCATGAACTGCGGATAGCCACCATCCAGATACCTCTTGACACATTGCCAAACCAGCTGATTTCGGCTTTTCTGCCTCATGCCACGATCCACTCTTTCGCTGAACTCATCCCCAGCATGAACGACATTTTTATAAGGGTTGTTACGGAAAAGAAACCAGAAACTATCCACCAACAGTGATATGCATAAAATTATTCTGATCATCAAGCGCGAATACCTGACCCGTGTCAGGAAGAAGTCATTTCTCGTAATGACAATCCTGGGCCCCTTGCTGATGGCTGCAATCGTGATCGTACCGATTTATCTTGCCACAAAAGGCAATGAGCTCAAAACGGTGGCAGTCATTGACCAGACAGGTATTTTTTATGAAAAGTTCAAGAACACCGATAACATCAAGTTCCATTACCTGCTTACCGATATCAGTTCTGCAAAGTCTGACTTCAGGAAAAGCGGGGATTATGCCCTGCTGTTCATTCCCAAAACTGAGGTAAGCATTCCCACGAATGCAATTCTATATGCTGAAAGCAACGTTTCTATCAATGTCAAGAGTTATATCAGGAATGTTATGACCAAACAGGTCGAAGACCTGAAACTGGAAGCCAAACTCAAGGACCTTCAAACCGACAAGAAGAATCCGATTGACGTTCAGGACATTCTGCGTTCAGTGAAGGCCGTTGTTGACATAAATACCATCAAGATCACCGATGAAGGGAAAGAAGAAAAAAGTTATACTGAGATCAGTATGGTACTTGGCACCTTTTCAGGAATACTGATTTATTTTTTCATTTTCATGTTCGGAGCCCAGGTCATGCGCGGTGTGATCGAAGAAAAGACCAACAGGATCATTGAAGTGATTATATCGTCGGTTAAACCATTTGAACTGATGATGGGAAAGATTATCGGAGTAGGACTTGTCGGTCTTACGCAGTTCCTGCTTTGGGTCGTGCTTACCTTTGGAATTGTGACTGTGGTAACTTCCACATTTAACGTTAAAGGGCAAAACAAACATACCGCAGAACAATCTATTGTACAGAACGCAGCGAAATATAATCCCGACAACCTGCCACTGACCGATTCCACTTCGGTAAACAAGGGTCAGGAGGAAGGTGTGAACCAGGTCTTTGAAGCCCTTAATTCGGTTAATTTCCCTGTAATGATTGGGGCTTTCATCTTTTTCTTCCTCTTTGGCTACCTGATGTATGGTGCTTTGTTCGCAGCCATCGGTGGGGCAGTCGACAGTGAGGCCGATACGCAGCAGTTCATGCTCCCTATAACCGTGCCGCTCATTCTATCGATAGTGATGATGCAGTATTTTATACAGGATCCTGCCGGACAGGTAACATTCTGGTTTTCTATATTCCCGCTTACCTCCCCTGTTGCCATGATGATCAGGATACCCTTTGGGGTCCCCTATTGGCAGGTAATGCTGTCAATGGGATTGCTTATTCTGACATTCCTGGGCACCACATGGATGGCTGCAAAAATTTATCGCACAGGAATCCTGATGTACGGGAAGAAAATAAGTTATAAAGAGCTTTGGAAGTGGCTTCGGTATTAAGTTGTGAGATGGTGAGTTGGTGAGTTGGTGCGTTGGTGAGATGGTGAGTAGGATAATAATTCACAATTTCACAATTTAACCATTTCACAATTTCACCATTTCCTTATTTGTCAAGCATTTTCGTCCATTCGTATTTCGTACGTTTCTTCCAGTCTTTTTTATGATAAACGAAGCTCACAATGAGCGGCAGAACACTTGTGGCTTCGGCATAAACCATCTGTTCGTAAACGGTGTCGACCTTCCCCCAGGAAGAAGCTTCTTTAAGAGTTGAACTGGAACAGGCTCCGTCGCGGGGATCAGCAACTGTGATCTGAACTGCATATTTATGCATCCCGACCTCTTTGCCCAGCACTTCGGCACAGATGACCGTATCCTGTACAAAATTCTTAGGGACCCCACCTCCTATCATAAACAGACCGGAGTCTTTGGCAGCCATTTTAATTTTCGTAAGTTCGAGGAAGTCCTTCACTGAATCAATCGAAACATGGGATTTCGGATTCTCCCACTGGTGGGCAACAAGTCCGAATCCTGCACTGGAATCACTGAAGGCAGGGCAGAATATAGGAACATTATGTTCGTAGGCAACCTGTACCAGGCTGTCTTTCTTTTTTGAATTCTTCACCAGCCATTTACCCATTTCCCTGATAAATTCGCGCGAACTGTAAGGCCTTTTTTCAAGCGTATCGGCGATCTTTTTGATTGTCAAATCACAATTCTGAAGCTCCTCCTCATCAATATAGGTGTCATATATCCTGTCGATGTAATGTTTTCTGAGGTCTTTATCATCGGCCGTGGGGATCCCCTTGTAATGCTTGTACCCCAATGCTTCGAAGAAATCCATGTCTACTATTGAAGCACCCGTTGCTACAATGGCATCCACCATATTGTTTTTTACCATATCGACATAGACCTGCATGCATCCTCCTGCGCTTGTACTGCCGGCAAGGGTAAGAAAAACGGTACATCCCTTATCCCTGATCATCCTGTTAAGGATATCAGCTGCTGAGGCGGTATCGCGGGAGGTGAAAGACATCTCGCGCATTGAGTTTATTATGGGTGTTGAATCAAAGGATGTTATATCAATATGTTTAACGACATCCTTCAAGTACTCCTTTTTCTGGTCAGATTTTTTTGCCATGGTGAACCGTATTTATTTATGCATTATTTAGGAGGGCAAAGATAATTAATAGCCGAGAATTTTCAGCATTGATTTATAACTCTGCTCTTTGGAAAACAGTTTGGTATATATCTCATCATTCTCATCAAGATCGATAATAACATGCTTGGGAGCTGGGATCAGGCAATGCTGGATTCCCCCGTACCCACCCAGGGATTCCTGGTATGCACCTGTATGAAACATCCCGATATATAAAGGAGGTTCGGTTGAGAATTTCGGAAGGAACACTGCATTGGTATGTCCCTCTGCATTATAGTAATCCTCGCTGTCACAGGTCAGTCCGCCAAGAAAAACCCGCTCATACTCAGAATCCCAGTTATTGATTGATAGTAAAATGAATTTCTGGTTGATCGCCCAGGTATCTGGAAGTGTGGTAATGAAAGAACTGTCGATCATATCCCAGGCTTCACGGTCATTCTGTTTTTTCTGGTCTACAACGCTGAACAGGATTGCCCCCGACTCGCCAACAGTGAAGGAACCAAATTCAGTAAAAATATCAGGCTCGGGGACTTCATTTTTTTCACAGATATTTTTTATCTGGGATATGATCTCCTCAGCCATGTATTCATATTCGTAAGTAAATTCAAGTGAGTTCTTGATCGGGAATCCACCCCCGATGTTCAATCCGGTAAGTTCCGGGCAAACCTTTTTCAATTCGCAATATACTGAGACCGATTTGTTAAGCTCGTTCCAGTAATATGCGGTGTCCTTAATTCCTGTATTAATAAAGAAATGAAGAATCTTTAGCTCGAATTTCGGATTGTTTCTCAACTTATCCATATAAAAAGGAACGATATCATTATATCTTATGCCGAGCCTTGAAGTATAGAAATCGAACTTGGGTTCTTCTTCAGAAGCGATCCTGATGCCAACCTTCATCTTCGTTTTCAGGTAAGGTTCATATTTGTCAATCTCAAGCAGGCTGTCGAGTACAGGCACTGTGTTTGTCCAGCCGTTATGAACCAGGTTCAATATATGCTCAATATACTGCGGACGTTTAAACCCGTTGCAAATAATGTAATTTTCCTTTTTGATCAATCCCCTTTTAAAGAGGTCTTCGATGATCGGCATGTCGAAAGCCGATGAGGTTTCTATATGTACGTCATTTTTAAGAACTTCTTCGAGTACAAAACTGAAATGACTGCTCTTTGTGCAATAGCAATAGTGGTAGTCGCCCTGGTAATCGACTTTAGCCATTGCCACGTTAAAAAGCCTTTTGGCTTTCTGAATTTGCTGACTTATCTTAGGCAAATAGGTGATTCTTAAAGGTGTTCCATACTGTTTAATGATGTCCATCAATGGAACATTATGAAAGTACAATTCATTTTCAATGACTTCGAACTCATCCTGGGGGAACTCAAAAGTCTGTTCAATCAGATCACTGTATTTGATTTTCATGGTTCATTTGTTTATTCCAAGTGATTTACTTTAACTAATTTTACTCAATGTAACTCACTTGGGTTTCATTTTTCTGCAAAAGTAAAATATACTGTTCTAATTTCTTCAATTCTTTTTATTTTTGGGGGCAGATACGCATTAAATAATTATTAAATACGGTAACGAACAGTCGATCAATGCATAAATCGGAGAGTAAGTTACGAACAGAACTAAAAAAGATCATTAATTCTTCCCAGGGCAGGGCACATACTGATAACCTTGTGAATCTGCTCAGGGCCCATCATGAATGGCATAACGAACTCATTGACATTTACTTATCAGATGAAGAACCCTTCAGTCGCCGTATTGTCTGGGCAATTGACCTGTATACGATGGAAGAGCCTGAAATAATAATTCCGCATCTTGAAACAATTATAGATCTGCTGCCCCGATTCAGTCATGATGCTCTCAGAAGACATTCCCTGCATATGCTTTCCCAATCAGCACTTCCCGCAAGCAGGTTAGGAAGCCTGATCAGCATTTGTTTCGACTGGCTTCTCAGCGCCGGGCATCCCGCAGCAGTCAAAGTATACTGCATTGAAGTACTTTACCGCATCTCACTGATGGAACCTGGGATACGAGAAGAACTCAGAGATTGTATCGAACTGCGCTTAAATGAAGAAACTCCGGGTTTTAAGAACCGGGGAATGAAGATCCTTAAGAAACTATCACTGCTTTGATGCGGGATGCGGGATGCGGGATGCGGGATGCGGGATGCAGGATGCAGGATGCAGGATGCGGGAGGCGGGAGGCAGGATGCGGGAGGCGGGAGGCAGGATAAGCTGAAATAAGTAACTTTACCGGAAATTTATGACCGCCATGTCAAGAATCATTGTCCTGCTATCTTTATTTTTCATCCTGGCAGAAGGCCATCCTCAGATAATATTCAAGAACAACCATCCTGCCCAGATATATGTCGCCATGTGCAGGTATGTTTCTGAAGGATCTTATTGGATGACAACAGGATGGTATACCATCGGACAAGGAGGTGAACGCCTTGTTTTTGAAAATATCTCGGCAAAGGATACGATTGGTTACTGGGCGATGACTACCATTTCGGAGGAAAAATTCGAAGGGAAGAAAGAACTGATTGTAAATGATGATTCTAAGTTTACAGTGAAGTATGCAGACAAACCAGAAACAGCTTTGAAAAACCCGAATTACAGCATGCGCAAATTCATCATCCTTCGCCTTCCTCCAGGGACCACAAAAGGGACTATCAATTTCAAGTGAAAGATAATTCGTTATGCCTCTTTTATATTTCAGGGAAAAGTTCTAATTTTGCACCCTCAAAAAATAAGACTATAGTTTTCTTAATTAAATTTAAAGCTCATGCAGAATAAAGGCGCTGTCAAGCTATTTGCGATTGTATTCGGTTTAGTTTGTTTATTCCAGTTGTCATTCACGTTTATCAGCTACCGGTATTCGGGCAAGGCCGATGAGTACGCCAATGCCCCCGCCGGAAAGCAACTTGCCGTTAGACTGGCTAAGGGAGACCAGGCACGCCTGGAATATATCACCGATTCGATTATCCGTTCCAGGAGTGAATATTTCAATGATTCCATGGCAGGAGTTGATGTGTTTAACATCCTTCTGAAAAAATACACCCTGAAAGATGTAAGGGAACGCGAAATAAACCTTGGTCTTGACCTTAAAGGAGGTATGAACGTAACAATGGCAGTTTCTGTTCCTGAAGTTATACGCGCGCTCTCAGGGTACAGCCAGGATCCTACCTTCACAAAAGCACTTCAGCTGGCAATACAGAAAGAAAAGAACAGTACTGCCGACTTTGTTGACCTTTTTGCGGAATCTTTCAAACAGGTTGACCCGAATGCAAAATTGGCAGCAGTTTTCAATACCGTGGATTTAAAAGACAGGGTCAACTTTAACACCTCGAATGCGGATGTCATCAAGGTATTGCGTGATGAAACGAATGCTGCGATTGACAGGACGTACCGTATCCTCACCACCCGTATCGACAGGTTTGGCGTTGTACAGCCCAATATCCAGAAACTCCAGACCGCAGGACGCATCCTTATTGAACTCCCCGGCATCAAGGATCCGGAGCGTGTACGTAAACTTCTGCAGGGAACTGCCCAGCTTGAATTCTGGGAAACTTACCAGTTTACACAGCTTCATCCTTTTTTTACTGAAGCAAACAAAAGGATTGCTGCCATCATGAGCACAGGCGGCGATACACTTAAAGTGGATTCTACAAGGACAGATACCACAGGAACAGCAAAAGCCATCAACAACAAACTTGCGCTGGCCGAAAAGAAAACCCCGGCAAAAGCAGCAATTCCTGCAAAGAAAGACAGTGCCAAAAAAGATACATCCGGCGGGAATGCACTTCTGAAACAGCTTGGAAAAGATACGGCCAAGGCATCGGCGATGAATAAAAGGGCTGAGACTGAGCAGTGGATGAAAAACAACCCGCTGTTCGCGGTTCTTGCAATGTCGATATTCCAGAATAAAGAAGGTCAGTATGAAGCAGGCTCCACTGCAATGGTCGGAAGAGCCATGATTAAGGATACCGCAAAGGTGAACTACATGCTTCGTCTTGTAAAGCATCTTTTCCCAAGGGATCTGAAACTTGCCTGGACAGTAAAACCAAGGGACGAAGCAAAGGACATCCTCGAACTCGTTGCCCTGAAAGTTACTTCCCGTGACGGTTCGCCGGCGCTTGGTGGAGATGTGATCACCAATGCCCGTCAGGATTATGACCAGAACGGAAGAGTTGAAGTTTCCATGTCGATGAACGGAGAAGGCGCCAGGATATGGAAACGACTTACAGGTGATAATGTCGGCAAACAGATTGCTATTGTTCTGGATGGTTATGTTTATAGCTATCCCAACGTCAACGGCGAGATCCCGAATGGCATGTCATCCATTACGGGTGGAAGCATGACCGTTGAAGAGGCACAGGACCTTGCAAACATCCTGAAAGCCGGTAAACTTCCGGCTCCTGCACGTATCGTACAGGAAGAAGTTGTAGGACCTTCACTCGGACAGGAATCCATCAACGCGGGACTTATCTCCTTTATCATTGCTTTTATCGGAGTTCTTCTTTACATGTCGCTCTATTACAGGGGTGCAGGACATGTTGCCGATATTGCCCTCTTTGCAAATGTGTTCTTCCTCTTTGGTGTTCTTGCATCAATCGGGGCCGTGCTTACTCTCCCGGGTATCGCAGGTATCGTGCTGACTCTCGCTATGGCGGTCGACTCGAACGTGATCATTTATGAACGAATGCGTGAAGAACAAAGAGCTGGCAAAGGCATGAGGCTTGTTGTGAAAGACGGTTTCAGGCACGCCCTCTCAGCTATCATCGACGGTCACGTCACCACCATCCTTACTGGTATAGTTCTGTACATTTTCGGTTCTGGTCCTATCCAGGGTTTCGCAACAACGCTGGTCATCGGTCTTCTGCTCTCACTGTTCACCTCCATCTTTATCGCAAGATTACTTTTCGAATGGATGCTCGACAGGAATATGACCATCACCACAGGGTACAAATGGAGCCAGAATGCATTCCAGAATATTCATATCAATTTTATCGGCCTCCGTTATAAGATGTATATCCTTTCTGTAGCCATCATCATCCCGGGAGTCATATCCATTTTTGTTCGCGGATTAGATCCTGGCCTTGATTTTACTGGTGGCCGTAGTTACGTAGTCCGTTTCGATGAGCCGGTGAAAACCTCCGACATCCGTGAATCCCTGGGCAAGGTGTTCAAAGAATATCCCGAAGTAAAAACATTCGGCCCTTCAAACCAGGTTAAGATCACCACGAAGTATATGATCAATGACCGTTCTTCCATCGCTGATTCTGTCGTAAATTCTGCACTATACCAGGGTGTTAAGAGTTTTTACAGAACACCGCTCTCATTTACCGAATTCAAAGCCACTGATCCTAAAAAAGCTATCGGGGAGATGAGTTCACAACGTGTTGACCCAACGATCAGCTATGCCTTGATCTGGCAGGCTGTAATGGCGGTATTTTTCTCGCTGGTCATTATCTTTATATATATTGCCCTCAGGTTTAAGAACTGGCAGTTCGGTATCGGTGGTGTGATCTCGCTGTTCCATGATACACTTATCATCATTACAATGTTCACACTGTTCCACGGCATCCTTCCCTTCAGCATGGAAATCGACCAGTCCTTTATCGCAGCTCTGCTGACGATCATCGGTTATTCAATCATGGATACGGTAATCATCTTCGACAGAATCCGCGAATACAGGGGATTATATCCGAAACGCGATCTTGCCGACAATATTAACGGCGCTATCAATTCAACCCTGGGACGTACCATCAATACGTCAGGTGTTACCCTCGTCGTTCTGATCGTGATCTTTATCTTCGGCGGTGAAGTTCTCCGCGGATTTACCTTCGCACTTCTCATTGGGGTTATCTCTGGAACGTATTCATCGGTGTTCAACGCAACCCCGGTTGCTTACGACATCCTGATGTGGCAGAAACGCCGTAAGGAGAAAAAAGAACTTGCTGCAAAAGCCAAAGGAAAATAATTCCTGGCAAGTATTCAATTCAGAAAAAAGGCTGTTCCGAAAAAGCAGCCTTTTTTTATTATGGTATGATTGCAGATAACGTAAAGGGTTGCTTGCATCACTTACTGACTTCAGCAAGCATCGTCATTCGCTAACTTAAAAATTTCCCGACCTGAAGCTTACCATCAATATCTTTACACTTTTCCTTATATTTGTACGTTATTCCAGCTACAAAATATCCTGCAATGCACCTGAAAAGCCGTTTCGTTTTCCTTATCGCCTTTTTATGCTTCACGTTTCCTGTCCTGGCGCAGAATAAAGCTACCAAAGCTGCCGATGATGCCTTCGCCGACCAGTTGTATTTCACTGCTCTTCAGAAATATCAGAAAGCATCGTCAAAAGTCAAGAACAACAAGGCTGAACGTGACAGGATCATATTCCGCATTGCCGAATGCTACAGGATGATGAACAACACGAAGAAAGCCGAATCTGCTTACAAGAGGCTTCTCAACAATGTGAAGTTCATCAAAGACGAACCTAAAGTCATTCTTTATTATGCAAATGCCCTTAAGGCGAACGGGAACTATGATGAAGCGATAAAGCAATACCAGGCCTTTAAAGACCTTTCTCCAAAAGATCCGAGAGGAGAGCAGGGTATTGCGACCTGTAAAATGGCCAAGGAATGGATCGCGAACCCTTCAAAATACACAGTCAAATGGGAAAAGCCCCTGAATTCCAAGGAAGATGACTTCGCCCCTGCCTATGCTGACAAAAAATTCGGGTCGATCATTTTTACCTCTGACCGGGATGCTTCAAACGGCAAGGATATTGACAACTGGACCGGGCTGAAATTCTCAGATTTTTACTTTTCAAGGCGTGACCGCAAAGGAGAATGGAGCAAACCTGTGCTCGCCGACGCTGCCGGGATGATAAACACCAAATCAAATGATGGTGTTGGGCAGTTTGACCCGAAATTCCTTCATTTTTATTTCACCCGTTGTTATAATGACTCGAGGAAAAAAAATGGCTGCCAGATATTTATGACCAGCCGCATCGGGACCAACAACTGGGGAGAACCTGAAAAGGTTGAACTTGGAGGCGACAGCGCCAGTATTTACGGGCATCCCTCCGTCGCAAGCGGAGATGTTTTTTATTTTTCTGCAGAATTGCCAGGCGGAGTCGGAGGAAAAGACATCTGGAGAGCAAGCAAGAAAAACGGCAAATGGTCTAAAGAAAACCTCGGTCCGGTCATCAATACTCCAGGTAACGAAATGTTCCCGTTTATACGCGACGACAGCATATTATACTTCTCAAGCGACGGCTTGCCGGGTATGGGTGGCATGGACATCTTCAAATCGGTCTATTCAAAAGGGAAATGGAGTATTCCTGAAAACCTGAAATCTCCGGTTAACTCTCCTGCCGACGACGTGTCGATTGTCTTCAACGCCGAAGAATCGGAAGAAGGGCTTTTCTCCTCCAACCGTCCTGGTGGCAAAGGAAGAGATGACATCTACTCCTTTGTGATCCCCCCGATCTACTACACGCTTGAAGGTGTTGTGACCGACGACAGGTCCCTGTTGCCTGTGCAGGGAGCCGAAGTCAGGGCGGTTGGCACCAACGGCCGCACATTTAAATACACCACCGACGACAAAGGCCATTACAGCTTCAATAAAATGCAGATAACTGCAAATACCACCTACGACCTATTAGTCACGAAAAAGGATTATTTTAACGAGAAAGGAAGAGAGACCACCGTAGGATTCGAAAAGAGCAAGGATCTTACAAGAAATTTCGTACTGCGGCCCATACCGAAGAAGCCTGTTGTACTTCCCGACATTTTATATGATCTCGCAAAATGGGATCTGAAGCCTCAATACCAGGATTCCCTGCAGGGGCTGATCGAAACCCTGGATGCAAATGAAACCATTGTCATAGAACTCGCTTCCTTCACCGACTCCCGCGACAGCGACGAACGTAACGATATCCTCTCGCAAAAACGTGCGCAAAGCGTCGTTGACTATCTTATTTCAAGAGGCATCGACCCTGACCGTATGGTAGCAAAAGGATACGGGGAAAGGGTGCCACGTACCCTGGCTAAAGAAGTTACAAAGGAAGGATATACCTTCCCTGCAGGCACCGTTCTGACTGATTCGGTAATCAATCTCCTGCCTAATACAGCTGTTAAAGAGGCTGCTCACCAGCTGAACCGCCGTACCGAATTCTCCATCCTCAGAAACGATTATATTCCAAGGACTACTGCCGCAAAAACTCAGGGAACCACTAAAATTGAAGTTGTGATTGCTCCTGAAATCAATGGGACCCAACTCACCAAGCTAAAAGACGGGGCTTATTCCGGTTTTTGCTATGTAAACGGCATCAGCACTGCATTCATCTATGATCCGGCAGAAAAAGGAATATTTATAACTCCTGCCCAGGCCTACCTCTTTCTGAAAGATGGAGTGATCGACAAAACCGACTTCGAAGGAGATGCTACCAAACTGATACAGGAAAAAACGATCAGTGATAAAGCCGTGATCACGCTGAAAGAAATTCGAATTGCGAAAAATACCGTTAAAGATCTTAAAGTAACGGTTAACAGCAAAATCAAGAGCAGCCTGGTCTTCGGCGACAACACCCTGAAAAATTTCGGCACCCACCGTGTCGATCAGGGTAAGGACCTGCTTATCTTCGACTAAGAAATGAGTGACAGCTCAAGATATGATAAAAGAGGGGTTTCTTCACAAAAAGAAGATGTTCACTCTGCCATAAAAAATATTGATAAAGGTATCTTTCCGAAGTCCTTTTGCAAGATCGTTCCCGATATTCTTGGAGGAGATTCTGACTGGTGCAACATCATGCATGCCGATGGGGCCGGTACCAAATCCTCCCTGGCCTATATCTACTGGAAGGAAACAGGAGACCTCTCGGTCTGGAAAGGCATTGCCATTGATGCCATCGTGATGAACCTCGATGACCTGATCTGCGTTGGGGCAGTTGACAATATTTTATTATCATCCACTCTTGGCCGGAATAAAAAGCTGATCCCCGCTGAGGTGATTGCCGCAATTATCAATGGCACCGAGGAATTCCTAAGCCTGCTTCGCTCCCATGGGGTTGGGATATGGTCTACCGGGGGAGAAACTGCCGATGTGGGTGACCTGGTGCGGACTGTTATTGTTGATTCTACTGTAAGCTGCCGGATGAGGCGCAGCGAGGTCATCGACAATGCGCGGATACAAGCCGGTGACCTGATCGTGGGACTTGCATCGGCAGGGCAGACCACGTATGAAAATGAATACAACGGAGGCATGGGCAGCAACGGGCTCACATCCGCCAGGCATGATGTATTCAATAACGATTATGCCCTGAAATATCCTGAAAGCTACGACCATGGGGTTCCGGATGATCTGATATACTCAGGAAATAAAACTCTGGCCGAACCTTCGGAAATACCTGGTATTAGCGTTGGTAAACTTGTTCTTTCACCCACCCGTACCTATGCCCCGGTGATCATCCCGGTGTTAAACCAATTCAGGAATGATATCCACGGAATGGTACATTGCAGCGGTGGCGGACAAACGAAAGTTCTTCATTTTACAGGCAATCTGCATATTGTTAAGGACAATCTGTTTACACCTCCTCCCCTCTTCAGGCTTATACAGGAACAATCAGGAACAGACTTGAGAGAGATGTACAGGGTCTTCAATATGGGGCACAGGATGGAACTTTATGTCCCTGAAGCCATTGCTGCAGAGGTTATCAGCATCGCAGCCAGGTTCAATCTCGAATCAAAGGTTATAGGGCATGTTGAAGCCTCTGATTCCCCTAAGCTGACAATACTTTCGGAATACGGGGAGTTTGTTTACTGAATGTAATTGCATTCATTCGGAACTTTACAGGGCGGCAGTCGTTCTCTACTTCAATACCACTTTCTCAATTTGAATTTGGTTGCTTCTTTTAGCCCGGATAAAATAAATCCCCGGTTCCATTCCTTTGAGGCTGACAAGGGTTTTCTTTTTCAATTCCAATGCCCGTAAGACCCTGCCCCTGCTGTCGGCAATACTGACTTGAACGGATCCTTTTAAAGCATTCAAAGGCAACAGAGTGATCTCTACCCTGGCCGGGTTGGGAAAAAACGTGAACAACTCCTGCATTCCGCCAGGTGCCTCCTTCAATCCGACAATATTCTCTGATATTTCAATCCGGTGATTCCCGATACCAAGTGTCAGTGAACATCTTAGAATGCCGCTTGTATCGGTTTCCCAGGCCAAAGCTGTGATACTGTCGACAAGGATATAATACGGCTTTGATGGTAAAAGATCGGCTGCAAACACATCCACGTTGCGCCCTCCGTAAACCGCATCCATCCTGTGATAATTTGTATTCAGCATCCCCTTTGAATTAAAGAAAAACAGATTGTCGTCCCAGTCGGCGCCTACCGTATACTGGTTTTGTTTCGAAATCCCACCTGCCACTGAAGGTGAGGCATTATCCCCCAGTTTGATCGAATGCAGCAGAATCATGGTATCTTTCATTGACTGAGGAGTAACTTCAATTCTCCATTTCCCGGGCGTTGAATGCAAGGTGTCGGGAGGGACTGAGGGCGGATAATTTAAGCCGTTGACCCAGTATTCCCATCCGTTTCCTCCTATCCTCCTGGTCAGAGTTCCGGAAGGTATCAGTGTTCTGACCGAGGCATTGCCATCTCCGTTTGAAATAGAATAATCGGTCCCGTTAAATACCTCAAGATGGCCAGGGACCGGACTGGAAACCATTGTCCCCGACACATGGGGCTGGTTTTTTGAGTGCAGTAACCATTGAACCTTGCGTGTACGGTGGCTGGGGTTTTTTACCAGAATGTGGTCAAGGATAAGAATTTTATCGGATTTATAATACAGGAACCTCCTGATGAAATGAGAGAGCTTAAGCGAATCATATGACAGCGCCGCATCTGCAACGGAATACTGGAAATTTTCACCGCATGCATATAAAAGCCATTTCCCCCGCTGGTAATGCGGGTCGGATATGCTGTTGAAATTCACGAGAGGATCAGACCATACCTGACCGCCGTCATTGCTTACAGGCGAGGTTGTTCCATAATTATAAACATCCATTGTGTCAAATACGCATACATTATTATGGGCAATGGTCCTCGAATAATAGTTCATATAATGCGATGAACCATACGAATCATAGTGTCCTGCATCGATCAGGAGGGGGCCGTTCTTATAAACCGCAAAGGAATTATTATCCCTGTGTTCATGTGAGGCTTTCTTACTCCAGGAATTGAAAAACCAGACCATGGTGCCTGCACTGTCCCAGGAAGTACGGGCAACTGCGAGTCCAACTTTGTCACTAAGCCAGAAATGCGGAAGATCGGGTTTTGAAACCGGCGGAAGGCTGAAATCCTTAAATAAAAGCTTTATGAAGACAGGGTATGTCCAGGTCAGGTACTGTGGCTGGCTGTATGTCTGCGAAAGCCACAAGCTGCGAGGATCCTGGTAAATTGCCGCATGCCGGTAAACAACATTATCGGCCCAGAGGTTTGTAACACCGTCACCAAGGTGTATACAGTTCAGGTCGGGCTGTATAAAATACCAATACTGGTTTATTGAATTAAGCACCCAGGGAAGGTCAGTATAGTAATTCTTCGTGGTTCCGTAAAACATATTGTCGAACAGCTTGAACTGGTCGGTGAGGCTCCACATCGCATAAGCCGCCCCCCAGTTCCATCCGCCGTTTGTATTCCTGTAATACCCGTAACACGGGAAGAAGCCGTTATTCCATTTATCGTAAAGTGAATGAAACCAAACAATGACGGAATCATTCTTTGCCTGGGTCAGTCCGTCAGCATTATGAAGGACAATGGCATTTTGCATGGTTTGTACACTGTTATAGGCATTATGAGAGGAAACATACGAGGTGCCTGCCGATGAGAGTATATATGTCGCCATGAACTCTTTGTCGAGTTTAAACAGGCTTTGGGCAAGCCGCTGCCGCTTATCCGCAGGCAATGCATTATATACCCAGTCCAGAATTGTCCCTCCTGCATCACTCAGTCCTCTCAAAAAAGTTTCCTTTGTATACCACTCCATAGTTTGAAAGTGGATGGTGTCGATGGTGTGGATGAACCGGTTGGCGATGAACACGCAGCGTTTGAGCATAACGGCCTCGTTGGTGATCCTTTGCAGGAATGCCGTGAATACGGCCTGATTAGCTGCATATTGAGACGACCAGTCCCAGGTCCAGAGGGTTGAATCATTCCCGACAAGGTAAAGCTGGGGATCGGTGATCCAGTAGTTATCATAACGGTACCTGAAGTCGGTGTATGTGGATCCGCATTCACCAGAACCCATATTGTTGTGGATCCATGCGAAACGCGAAGAGTCTGCCCATATCCTGGGACGGCTTTCGTGTATCGAAGGGTACTGTGAAAAAGAAGCAAACGGCAGCAGAATGAGGAGTAAAAGACAAAACCTGGGCATATGGATGTATTATCAGTCAAAATTAAGGCATTCAACCTATGATTTCCCGCTTATTGGAAAAGTAATTCAGCTCTGTTCATATAAAGATTTTATTTTGAAGTCTTTAATTCGTTGCTTATGTATTGATTTACATATTTCATTTTCTATCTTTGTTCTTCAGCCTCTTGAAACAAATTCCTTCGAATGACAAATGCTTTACATGGTAATGTAATTGCCGGGTGTGGTATGCAATTGGCAATTCACAATCTGGCCGCTGCGGCCCTTCTGATTATTTTCAGCACATCAACTTTTGCCGGCCGGCCCGGAAACGGAGATCCGGATCATACCGGACTGGATTATCAGATTGCTACCTGGTACAAATTTAAAGATGCCGCCTTTTCGATTTCTTTTGACGACAATTACCGCTCGCAGGTAACCTGGGCAAGGCCCATACTTAATCAGTATAATTACAAAGCCACGTATTTCATTGTAACAAACAGAGTTGGTAAAGGCTGGGCCCCGGGTTGGGACACTCTGAATATGCTCGCAGCCGAAGGACATGAAATTGCTAGTCATTCGAAAAATCACGCAAATTTCTCATTGCTGGAACAGGATCCCCTCATGGCCGACAGCATGATGCATGAATTCAGGGATTCAAGGGATACTTTAAACCAGCGGATTCCCAACCAGAGATGTGAAACCTTTGCGTGGCCAGGTGGGAATGTGGGTTGGTACAGTTGTGAAATGAGCAAAAAATATTATATGGCCTGCAGGGGCAGCAACAATAATTTTGAATTCAGTGATCCGATTAATTTCTTTAACCTGTCTAGCCAGCATATCTACCATGAAACGCCGCTTGAGACTGTAAACGGGTTCGTAGATACAGTCCTGGCAAAGAAGGGTTGGCTGATCGAGAGATGGCATGGTTTCCGTATTAAAAACGATACCAATGGCTACGAACCGGTTGCTGTTGATTTGTTCAGCGAGCATTTTAAACATGTTGGATGGAACGGAGATAACCTTTGGGTTGCTCCAGTCGGGACCGTGGCCAAATACATGCTTGAGAGAGATGCATCGAAACTGACACTTGCTGATTCTTCAGCTTCCATGATATTCCTGAACCTCACGAATGATCTTCCCGACTCTCTGATCGAATATAATTTTCCTGTTTCAATCAAAGTCAGGGCATTCGGAAAAGTAGCCAATACAAAACTGCTTACCCAGAACAAAGACACTCTTGCCTTCAGCATTACAACCGAGGAAAACCGCAGCTTTCTATATTTTAATGCAGTGCCAAACCATGGCCAGATATGCCTGCACCTGTCGAATGAAGCATCTGGAACTGCAGATAACAGAGACGTGAAAAAGAATGCTTATAATTACCCAAACCCCTTCCCAAAGTCAACAACAATTTTTTTCGATGTCCTCTCCGATGAAACGGCCGTTTTCAGAGTTTTCGATCAGACAGGCCGGCTGGTGAGAACATTCGCTATATCCTGCCATTCGGGTCGGAATACAGCCAGCTTCGACGGGAACGGATTATCTCCCGGCATTTATACCTGTAATATTAAAACCAGGGAAGGAATCCTTAAGCTTAGAATGTTATTATCAGATTAACCTCAGGTTGTCACAATCATCATCTGATCCCGGTCATCCCGCAACACTTGTCCAGGGTCATGGTTCACGATTTTTCCTTACCTTTGCAGCCCGAAAAGAGGAATTGAAATCATGTTAGATAAACTGGAAGCAATAAAGCTGAAATTCGACGAGATTCAGAAGGAAATGAGCGATCCTGATGTGGTCAGCGACATGAAACGATTTATAAAGCTGAACAAGGACTTCAAGGAGCTTACTCCGCTCATGGATGCCTATGAAAGGTATAAAAGCATTATTGCCAACCTGGAGCATGCAAAGGAGATCCTCTATAAGGAAAAGGACGAGGAGTTCAGGGCTATGGCCAAGGAAGAACTCGAGACTCTGAATATCGACAAAGAAAAGCTCGAGGAAGATGTAAGGCTGATGCTTGTGCCCGTCGATCCCGAGGATGGGAAGAACGCAGTTGTTGAAATTCGTGCCGGCACCGGAGGGGATGAAGCCAGTATTTTCGCCGGCGACCTGTACCGCATGTATACAAAATACTGTGAAGCCCGTAAATGGAAGGTTGAGCTTATCGATTTCTCTGAAGGAACCATGGGAGGCTTCAAGGAAATTATTTTTAACGTCATGGGAGACGGGGCATACGGCCAGATGAAATACGAATCAGGGGTACACAGGGTTCAGCGTGTTCCCCAAACCGAAACCCAGGGCCGTGTGCACACTTCCGCTGCAACTGTTGCTGTATTGCCTGAGGCGGATGAGTTTGACGTGGAAATCAAGCAGTCTGACGTGCGCAAGGATACATTTTGCTCTTCAGGTCCCGGCGGGCAGAGTGTTAATACAACTTACTCCGCCATCCGCCTTACACACGTACCTTCAGGTATTGTCGTCAGTTGCCAGGATGAAAAGTCCCAGATCAAAAATTTCGAAAAGGCTATGAAGGTGTTGAGGACCAGGCTTTACGAAAGGGAACACCAGAAATATCTTGACGAAATATCGAAAAAACGTAAGACCATGGTATCGACAGGTGACCGCTCAGCCAAGATACGCACATACAACTATGCTCAGAGCCGGGTTACCGACCACCGCATCAACATGACCATTTACAACCTTCCAGTTGTGCTCGACGGGGATGTACAACCGCTGATCGATGCCCTGCAACTGGCAGAGAACGCTGAAAGGCTGAAGGAAGCGGTAAGCTGATAGAGGATGCAGGATGCAGGATGCAGGATGCAGGATAAAGGATGCGAGATGCAGGATAAAGGATAAAGGATGCAAGATGCAGGATAAAGGATAAAGGATGCGGGATGCAGGATAAAGGATGCGAGATGCAAGATAAAGGATAAAGGATGCAAGATGCAGGATAAAGGATGCAAGATGCAGGATGCAGGATAAAGGATAAAGGATGCGGGATGCAGGATGCAGGATGCAGGATTCGGGAAAATAACATTTGTAAATCGTAAATGAAATCGTAAATCTAACATCGTAAATCGTAAATTATATGACCCGCCAGGAACTAATTGCACTGATCCGCAAAAAGAGGTCCTTCCTTTGTATCGGACTCGACACCGATCTCAGCAAAATGCCTCAGCATTTGAAAACTCTCGAAGATCCTATTTTCGCATTCAATAAAGCTATTATCGATGCAACCATCGATCTGGCAGTTGCCTACAAACCCAACCTGGCGTTCTACGAATGCTACGGCGTCAGAGGCTGGCAGAGCCTGACAAGAACGATAAATTACATCAATGAAACCTACCCCGGCCAGGCCTTCTCCATCGCTGACGCAAAACGCGGCGATATAGGCAACACATCCCAGCAATATGCCAGGGCGATGTTCGACAAGGCTTCATCAGGGCTGGAATTTGACGCTGTTACAGTGGCGCCTTATATGGGAGAAGATTCAGTAAAGCCTTTCCTCTCCTACCCATCCAAATGGATTGTAGTGCTCGCACTGACCTCAAACAAGGGAGCCGAGGATTTCCAGTTCTATGCATGTAACGGTACCAGGCTGTTTGAGCAGGTGCTTTCGAAATCAAAGCAATGGGGAAGCCAGGAAAATATGATGTATGTTGTTGGAGCCACCAAAGCCGAGATGCTTAGTGATATAAGGAAAATTGTACCCGATCATTTCCTTCTTGTTCCTGGCGTGGGCGCCCAGGGCGGTAGCTTACAGGAGGTTGCAAAATACGGGCTTACCAAAGACTGCGGATTGCTTGTCAATTCAAGCAGAAATATCATCTACGCATCAACAGGAACTGACTTCGCTGAAAAAGCAAGGGAAGAAGCGGGGAAGATGCAGAAGGAGATGGAAAGTCTTTTAGGATAGTGACGAGTTACGAATTACGAGTGACGAATTTTTCACAACTCGTCATTCGTAACTCGTAACTCGAAATTTGATTATAAAATCCGGAACACTTATTCAACGATCGTGATCCACCCGTATTTATCCGGGGCCTTACCGTCCTGGATATCACGAAGGGCATTATAAAGTTTTATCGAAATATTCCCGGCTTTCCCTTCCTTGCAATACTGGTATACCTTGTCGGAATCCCTGTCGAATATTGAACAGATAGGGGAAATCACTGCTGCGGTTCCACAGGCTCCCACTTCATCAAATTCTGCAAGTTCTTCAACAGCAACAGGGCGCACTTCGACCTTCATACCGATATCTTCAGCAAGTGTCCGAAGCGACATATTGGTAATTGACGGAAGAATTGAATGAGATTTCGGGGTTACATAGGTGTTACCCTTTATCCCAAAGAAATTGGCTGGCCCAGCCTCGTCGATATACTTTTTTTCCTTGGCATCAAGGAAGATACATGAGGCAAATCCCTCATTATGGGCCCGCATCCCTGCCCTGAGGCTGGCTGCATAATTTCCACCCACTTTGATATGGCCTGTGCCAAGTGGAGCTGCACGGTCATAATCCCTTACGATCTGCATCTTCACAGGGTTAAAGCCTTCCTTGAAATACGGGCCAACCGGCCCCACAAATACGATGAACATATATTCCCTGGAAGGTTTCACACCTACTTCAGGACCAGTTCCGATAAGCAATGGACGAATGTACAGGGATGCTCCTTCGCCGTATGGCGGGATATATTTCTTGTTAAGCTGAACGACCTTCAGTACTGCCTCAGTGAACAATTCAATAGGGATCTCAGGCATAATCAAGCCGACAGCTGACCTATTGATCCTTTTGCAGTTCTCATCAAGCCTGAAAATCCGGATCTTCCCGTCAATACCGGTGAAAGCCTTCAACCCTTCGAAAGCCTCCTGTCCGTAATGCAAACAGGTTGCCGCCATATGCATGTTAATGTATTCGGAATCTGTAACTTCCAGAGGGCTCCATGTCCCATTTTTAAAGTACGTGCGTACATTGAAATCGGTTTTGAAATAACCGAACGGTAAATTCTTCCAATCCATAGTAGTCATATGTGTAGTTTTATGTGTTAGTAATCAGACCCAAAGACCCTGTAAATTTAGAAAATTATTTTCACCGCAGTCAGTGGCAGTGAAAAAAAATCACAACCTTCCTCTCCTTCCAACCACCTTGACACCTCGTTACCTTGTCACCTTTTTACCCTGTTACCTTGTCACCCTGTTACCTTGTCACCTTGTTACCCTGTTACCTTGTCACCTTGTTACCCTGTTACCTTGTCACCTTGTTACCTTGTCACCTTATTACCCTGTTACCCTGTTACCCTGTTACCCTGTCACTTTGTTACTTTGTTACCGTATTACCCCCTTGTCATTTTGGCAGAAAGTAAATAATGGCACTGACTTTGTATATAAGCGAGCTCATGCGGGTAAATACTCAAACCCTGCAATCTGACATCCGGCGAAGCCGAAAGTAAAAACTAAAAAAATCATACACTATGCAGAAAGGCAAAATCAACGTTCAGACCGAGAACATTTTCCCGATTATTAAAAAATTCCTGTATTCGGAACATGAAATTTTCCTTCGTGAACTTATTTCAAATGCTGTTGATGCAACTCAGAAACTGAAGACCCTGGCTTCAATCGGTAAATTTACCGGTGACCTTGGCGACCTTACGATAGAAGTAAAAATCAATCCGAAAAGGAAAACTATTTCGGTAAAGGACAAGGGGATTGGAATGAATGCAGAAGAGGTTGAAAAATACATCAACCAGATTGCATTTTCAGGTGCCGAAGAGTTCATCAGCCAGTTCAAAACCAAATCTGAAGCTGAAATGAATGCCATCATCGGGCATTTCGGACTTGGTTTTTATTCTTCCTTCATGGTTTCCGACAAAGTTGAGATCCATACCAAAACTTATAAAACAGAAGGGGATACAAAGCCCGTTATGTGGGAATGTGACGGAAGTCCGGATTATACCATGGAGGACAGCAAGAAGAAAGACCGTGGGACCGAGATCATCCTGCATATAGCTGAGGATTCAAAAGAGTATCTTGAAGAATACAAGATCCTTGAGATCCTGAAAAAATACTGTAAGTTCCTGCCGGTACCGATTCGCTTTGGCAGTGAAAAAACCTGGGAAAAAGTTCCGGGTGAGAAAGATGAAAAAGGAAATGACAAGGAGATCGAAGTCGAGAAGCCGAGGATTATAAATAACAGCGATCCCCTCTGGAAGAAAAAGCCAGCCGACCTTAAGGACGAGGATTACAAAGCTTTTTACCGGGAACTTTATCCGTATACATTTGAAGAGCCGTTGTTCCAGATCCATCTGAATGTGGATTACCCGTTCAATCTCACGGGAATTTTGTACTTCCCGAAGGTTAAAAAAACCATGGAAGTTCAGAAGAACAAGATACAACTTTACTGCAACCAGGTATTTGTTACCGATTCGGTGGAAGGCATTGTACCCGAGTTCCTGACCTTACTCCATGGGGTGCTTGATTCCCCGGATATTCCCCTGAATGTTTCCCGTTCATATCTTCAGACTGACCCGAATGTCAAGAAGATCAGCAATCATATCGCCAAAAAAGTGGCAGACAAACTGGAGAGCACATTCAAGGAAAACCGGGCCGACTTTGAAGCCAAATGGGATGATATTAAAGTATTTATTGAATATGGGATTATCTCGGAGCCCGACTTTTTTGACCGGGCTAAAAAGTTTTGCCTGTTCAAAAATTCCGACGGAAAATATTTCACCTTCGAGGAATATGAGAATAAGATAAAAGACAACCAGAAAGACAAGAACGGCAGCCTGATCTACCTTTACACAAGTAATGCTGAGGAACAGTTCAGTTTTATTGACGCCGTCAAAGACAGGGGTTATGATGTGTTGTTGCTGGATGGCGTTATCGATACTCATTTCGTGAACACCCTTGAGCAGAAATTTGAGAAATCCAGGTTTACACGCATCGATTCCAATACCATTGACAAACTGATTGAAAAACAGGATGCCATGCCTTCGAAGCTGAATGAAGACCAGCAGAAAGCCTTGAAGGAGATGATTGAAAAGCAGGTTGACAAGGATAAATTCACGATCCTGCTTGAAAGCCTGAGCGAAAAAGAATCCCCCATTCTCATCACACAGGATGAGTTCATGAGAAGGATGAAAGATATGAGCGCCCTTGGCGGTGGTTATAGTTTTATGGGAACTATGCCCGAAAAGTTCAACCTTATTGTCAATTCGAACCATCCCAAGATCGGGAAGATTCTTCTTGAACCCGACGGAGCGAAACAGGCTGAAACTTTCAGGCAGTTGTTTGACCTTGCCCAGCTTGCCCAGAACCTGTTAAAAGGAAAAGACCTCGCAGAATTCATCAAGCGGAATATCGAAAGCATTTAAAACCATAACATTTCAGTACATTTACGTCTAATAAGCCAAAAACACAAAAAAAAACATTATGAAACTAAGCAAAGGTTGGATCATTCTGATAGTGGTTGTTCTTGCAGCTATCCTTCTGTTTTCATGGGGGCAAGGCTCGTACAACAATCTTGTGACCAAGGACCAGGTTGTGCAGCAGCAGTGGGCCCAGGTTGAAAACGTATACCAGCGCCGTTCGGACCTCATTCCGAATCTCGTAAATACCGTAAAGGGTGTTGCAAACTTTGAGCAGAAAACCCTTACGGATGTGATCGAAGCAAGAGCCAATGCTACAAAGGTAACTATCAGTCCGAAGAATCTCGACGAAGCCTCCATGCAAAGGTTTCAGAGCGCCCAGGACAATCTCAGTTCAACACTGTCAAGACTTATGATGGTGACCGAAAACTACCCCCAGCTTAAAGCAACACAGAACTTCTCGGAGCTGCAGGCCCAGCTTGAAGGCACCGAAAACCGAATTACTGTTGAGCGCATGAAATTCAACGAAGTTGTGCAGGATTACAACATCCAGGTGAAGAGATTCCCCTCGAACATCTTTGCCGGAATGTTCGGTTTTAAGGAAAAGGCATTTTTCAAGGCTGTTCAGGGTGCTGATAAGGCTCCCGAGGTTAAGTTTTAATAATCCTTAGCCGTTATGGGTAATTCAGCCAGGGACTTTTTCAGCCCCGAAGAGCAGAAAGCAATAACGAAAGCTATTGCAGAAGCCGAGCATAAAACCTCGGGCGAAATCCGCGTTCACATCGAGAATACCCTCAGCGGGGATGTGCTCGACAGGGCCGCATTCCTGTTCAAACAACTTGGCATGAGCAAGACCGGGCAACGGAACGGTGTACTCATATACCTGGCTGTTAAAAGCAGGCAGTTTGCCATCATCGGCGATAACGGCATTCACAAAGTCGTCCCTGAAAATTTCTGGGATCAGATCAAGCATAAAATGCTGGTTGATTTCAAGGAAGCCAGGTTCACCGAAGGGCTTGTCACAGCGATCTTATCTACCGGGGAACAGTTGAAAAAGCATTTCCCTCATCTTGAAAATGACCAAAACGAGCTTCCTGATGAAATTTCATTCGGAACCCATTAAGCCCTGAGACATGAAAATCCTGAAATATATTTCTTTGATGCTCGTCATGGTGCTTTCCCTGCCCCTCGTGGCACAGGACTTACCCGACAAACCTGATCCGCCGAGGCTGGTAAATGATTTTACCGGAACCCTTTCGCCGGAGCAGCTTGGGGCGCTTGAACGGAAACTTGTAGCCTTCAATGACTCCACATCAACACAAATCGCAGTAGTGCTGGTAAAATCACTTAACGGTTACGATAAGGCGGACTTCACTTACCGTCTTGCAGCAAAATGGGGAGTTGGGCAGAAGGGCAAGAATAACGGGGCCATTATACTTGTCAAACCAAAGAGTTCCTCAGAAAAGGGAGAAGCATTTGTAGCCCCGGGTTACGGACTTGAAGATGTGATTCCCGACGCGGTATGCAAGCGTATTGTTGACAATGAAATGATCCCCAGGTTCAGAGAGGGAGATTATTATGGAGGGATAGATGCTGCAGCCACAGTCATAATGGACCTGGCAAAGGGAAAATACACGGCCGCCCAGTATAACAAGAAGCATGATGCCGGGCCTGTCGGGCTTATTGTCCCTGTCATCATCCTGCTTGTCGTGCTATTTGCTATCCGTTCAAGTCGTTCAAGCTCACATTCAGTTGGCAAAAGTCTGCCATGGTGGATGGCTCTCTGGATGCTTGGTTCATCAGGCAGTGGCCATAGCGGAAGCTGGAATAATTTTTCTGGTGGCTCTGGTTTCGGAGGTGGCGGAGGAGGAGGTTTCGGCGGATTCGGGGGCGGAAGCTTCGGAGGTGGCGGAGCCGGCGGAAGCTGGTAAGATATCATAAAAAAAGCCCGGAGATGCCGGGCTTTTTTTATGTATAATATTTCCTTACTTGGCAGGAGCAGCAGGACGGGGTTTGATCTCAACGCCTTTTACTTCGTCAAGAGTAACATAACCACCCTTGTTGCCGAAGTTATTCAGAACATAATTGATAATTGCAACAGCATCTTCCTTTGTGTCGACCTGGGGAAGCATTTCCTGTGTGTACTTCTTACCATTAACGGTCATTTCAATCTTGGAACCATTCAAGGTCTGAGCAACTGCCCTGACCTTATCGGCCAGGAGATAATCTGAACTGGCAAGAGGAGGAAATACGTTCTCAACCCCCATCCCAGTGGTCTGGTGGCAAACAACACACTTTGCTTTGTAGATTTGTTCTCCCTTGGGCATCATAGCCTGAATATCAGCAGGCAGCGCACCTGTGGCAGTTTTCTCCTCAGTGGCAGGCTGGCTTCCGCCTCCGCATGATGAAAGCAAAATTCCTGCTGTTAAAACCGATACCAATAGAATAGCAATACGTTTCATAATTGTGAGTTTTTTCGTTAATTAATTTTTACCGCATGCAAAGTTAAGCTCATTTGTGAAAATATTATCACTTATTCGCCATGACAGCAGGCAGGAACATTCTTTTTTTCTTCCATCTTCGGGCTGACATAGGGGATGCCAAGGTTTAATCCCCTGAGAATAAATAAAATGCCTATCAGCAGAATCAAATATGGGATTATCTTTTTTACCTGGTTCCTGAAACTTAATCCGATAATATTTCCCGCGAGGGTTACAGTAAGGAGTACCGGCATTGTTCCAAGGCCGAACAGGAACATGTAAAGGGCCCCTGTAAATGCTCCCTTGCTTACAACAGCGCCGGCAAGTGCGATATAAACCAGTCCGCAGGGAAGCAGTCCGTTAAACAGACCAATGATAAATACCGAAAAGTAAGTACGCTTTGAAAAGAGGCCTCCGAACACTTTTTTATACCCCGACATCAGTGTGCCTGAACCTGGTATTCTCAATGACCTGCTCTGAAACAACTGCAGCCCGACCCAGGCAATCATCAAGATCCCCATTCCGACAGAGACCCATCTCTGAACACCCCACATATATAGTCCCATTCCCAGAAATCCCAACAACAATCCAAGAAAGGAATATGTAATGATTCGTCCTGAATTATACAGCAGACTACTGCCAAGCCGGGTTCCCCAGCTGTTTTGTTTCACAGGAAGAGCAAGTGCAATAGGACCACACATGCCAGCACAATGAAGGCTTCCAAATAATCCAAGTAAAAAGGCCTGTAACAGATCGGTCATTCAACAGAGATTTCCTTTTCGAAATAGTATGATTTCCCATTCATAGTCCAATCCAGCTTTATGATATACATTCCCTTGTGAAGTATAACCGAAGGGATCTGCTGTATCAATGCAGTATCGAAAGCCAGTGTAAGGAACTGGTCAAACTTCTTGTTGGAAGGCCTGTAGAGATACACTTTCCCCTGAACAGTTTGACCTTTAAGGTCTGATGGGTACTTAATCCTGAGCATATTCTTATCAAGATGTATCCCTGGAAGTTCTCTCAGGGCAGCAGTGTTCCTCATCTTTTGAATAACTTCTTCATACCTGAGCCCTTTGGCATAATAATCACTTTCAACAAGGCTGTTGTCCTGCCTGCTGGCAAAAATAAAAAATGCAATGCATGCAGTCATGAAAAGCACGATGACAATAAAAATTCCGGTACCCCAGTTAAATTTCATCACTTTTTAGTATCTGGTCCAAAAAATGTCGCTTTTGTCTCATCAAGTTTCCTACCGCCACTGTATATACCAAGCATCACTCCTATTTTGCCCTGTGGTATGTCATTTTTGTCAAGAATTATAAAAAATACAGTTTCACCAACCGATTGCTTTTTAATGACGGGATCCTGACCAATAATTTTCACTTCGCCCTTATGAGATATTATTCTGATTTCGACGGGCAGGTCTTTTGCAGTTTTATTTACGATCTTCAGGTCATACAAATTCG
Organism: Bacteroidota bacterium; assembly: GCA_037134895.1. Taxonomy (GTDB): domain Bacteria; phylum Bacteroidota; class Bacteroidia; order Bacteroidales; family FEN-979; genus CAIRDP01. The sequence continues at coordinate 26,837 of JBAXLI010000023.1, read as the reverse complement.
AAATCTTTCCATCACCCATATCCTGGAAAAGTGTGCCGGGAGAGCGCATCACAGTGGCTTCAACAGGGTTCCTGCCTATCAGGAAGAAACTGAACGTACTCAGCAAAGCAAGTAACACCATGGTGTAAGCGCCGGAACGGAGGGTAAATTTCCATGGTTTTCCTTCGGCAATCATCTTTTCGGAGGAATACCGGATGAGGCCTGGTTTAAAGCCAACCGATTTCATCATATCGTTGCAGGCGTCGATGCAGCAGGCACAATTGATGCATTCAAGCTGCGTACCGTTCCTGATGTCGATACCTGTAGGACAAACATTCACGCACTGCCTGCAATCAATGCAGTCACCCTTTTTCAGTTCTTTCCTGTTCTCAGATTTCCTGAGCAGCCCCCTTTCCTCCCCTCTCTTATAATCATAAGAGATAACTACAGTTGAAGGGTCAAGCAGTACACCCTGCAGGCGTCCGTAAGGACAAACGATGGTGCAGACCTGTTCTCGGAACCAGCTGAAGATAAAATAAAACACAAAGGAGAACACCACCATTATGACCAGCCCCATGACATGCTCTGAAGGTTTGTCGGTAACCAGTTTGAACCATGCATCGGAACCAATGATATAGACCAGGAAAAGATTTCCGATAATGAATGAAAGTGCATAAAACACAAAGTGCTTGAAGCCTCGCCTGAATATCTTGGTAGTATTCCATGGCATCGCATCGAGCACTTTTTGCTGATGAATATCACCGTCAATCCAATACTCAATTCTGCGGAAAAGAATCTCCATGAAGACGGTCTGGGGACATGCCCATCCGCACCAAATCCTTCCGTAAGTAACGGTAAACAGGATGATAAAAACGATGATCGCTATCATCCCAATAAAAAACAAATTGAAATCCTGGGGCCAGAACTGCGCACCAAAGATGACGAATTTCCTGTTCAGGAAATCGAATAGCAGAAACTGTTCTCCATGAACTTTAATGAAAGGTGCTGAAAAGAAGAAGATCAGCAATACAAATCCTACAATATTCCTGGATGTAGTTAAAATGCCTTTGGGTTTCTTTGCAAAAACCCAAAGGCGATTTCCGCTTTCGTCGATCGTGTATAACCTGTCGCGAAAGTTATGCTCAGTATGTTCTTGTTTCATTTCATTTGCACGGGTCACCCTGGGGTGCCTTGGCGTCTGGTGGATTAGTTCCCCTGAGAGTCAGGGTATAACTGGCAACCTGGAGTATCTGGTCTTTGGAGAACTGGGTTTTCCAGGATATCATGCCCTTTTCGGGAACACCATTGGCGATTACGGTAAGCACATCAAAATACCTGCAGCCATGTATCGCGAAGTTGTCGGTGAGGTTCGGCCCCACCAGGCCCTGACCGAGGGCTTTGTGACAAACTACACAGTTTTTGTCCCAAATCGCTTTGCCGGCATCAAGCGAAGCTTTGTCGGCAAGAGGCATGATGGCCGTGTCAAATACCATCGCCTGGGGTGGGGGAGCAAGAGCTGCAGCTGCTGCCATTTCATTTGCATATTCTGTTTCCTGATGAGGCGCGATTTTTATCACGTCAAAAACAAAAAGATAAACCACTGCATAAACAATGGTGATGATAAAGAGCCACACCCACCATCTCGGCAGATTGTTGTCCAGCTCCCTGATATTGTCATATTCATGCCCCGACAACATTTTATCACCGGTTACTTCATCTTTTTCCACTGGATTTTTATCATTGATTTCCATGGTACTGTTTTTAAATCTTAAACATCTTGTGAATCTTTCGTTTCGTCTTCAAACGGCAGGTGGCTGAAATCTCTGAGGTCTTTCTTGTTTAAGGAGATGGCATACACAACGAGGATGCTGAAGAATACGAAGAATATCCCTGTTGAAATCAGGCCATAATTATTGATGCCGTTTACTGACTGAAAAACCTCGCTGAACATAGCTTTTCCTGTTATTTAACCGAAACCGGTACAGCTGAGGTCAATCCGGCTGCATGAATATCTACTCCAAGTCTCTGCAGGTAAGCAATAAGAGCTATGATTTCCTTGTTCGGGGCACAATCAATACCCTGTGTTTTAAGGTCGGCGGAGATCAGCGATGCCTGCTTCATAAGTTCGTCATTGGCAATTTTATCATAATCGGCCGGGTAGGGAACTCCAAGCATCTGCATCACCCTGATCTTCCTCGGCGTGGTACTCATGTCAAGATCATCAGCAATCAGCCATCTGTAAACGGGCATGATCGACTGTGCATTGAGCTTCTGCGGGTTAAGCATATGGTTATAATGCCATGAATTGGGTTTGTACTGTTTCCCGTTTACTACTCCCTCTCTCGAGAGATCAGGACCGTTACGCTTTGACCCCCATTGGAACGGATGGTCATAAACGTATTCTCCTGCCTTTGCGTATTGCCCGTAACGTTCAGTTTCGGAACGGAAAGGCCTTACCTGCTGCGAATGGCAGGTGTAACAGCCTTCTCTGACGTATATGTCGCGACCCTGAAGTTCTAGGGGTGTATATGGTTTTACGCTGGCAATAGACGGGATATTGGTTTTGACCAGGTACAGGGGCACGATTTCAATGATACCCCCGATAAGAATTGCAATAAGGGCAATGATTGTGAACTGAATTGGCCTGCGTTCGAGCCAGCGGTGAGCACCTTCGCCTGAAGCACGCTTCCCTGAAACGGGTTCAAGGGCGGGAGCCGAGGCGGCTTCTTCGGCCAGGAAGTTCCCATGACGGGCTGTAAGGATCAGGTTGTAAATACCGATGACGACGCCCCCGATATACAATGCACCCCCTATCGCCCTTGTAAAGTACATCGGCATTAGTTGGGTGACGGTCTCAAGGAAGTTCGGGTATTTAAGATAACCTTCCGGGGTGAATTCTTTCCACATCAGGAACTGTGTGATAGCTCCCCAGTAAAGAGGAACGGCATAAAAAATAATTCCAAGAGTGCCGATCCAGAAGTGGGTGTTGGCAAGTTTCTTTGAATAGAGGTTGGTCTGGAATATCCGCGGGATCAGCCAGTAAAGAACGGCGAAAGTCATAAAACCATTCCAGCCGAGGGCACCGATATGAGCATGGCCAACAGTCCAGTCGGTGAAATGAGAGATCGCATTGACAGTTTTAGTCGACATCATCGGTCCTTCGAAAGTCGACATACCATAGGCTGTAACCGCTACGACCATGAATTTAAGCACCGGATCCTCCCTCACTTTATCCCAGGCGCCTCTCAGGGTGAGAAGCCCATTCACCATACCACCCCATGAAGGTGCGATAAGCATGACCGAAAAAACCACACCGAGCGACTGTGCCCAGTTCGGTAGTGCAGAATAGATCAGGTGGTGAGGGCCGGCCCAGATATACAGGAAAATAAGTGCCCAGAAATGCACAATCGAAAGCCTGTATGAATAGATCGGACGGTTCGCCGCCTTCGGAAGATAATAATACATCAGCCCGAGGAAGGGAGTAGTAAGGAAAAATGCAACTGCATTATGTCCGTACCACCATTGTACAAGTGCATCCTGAACCCCGGCATATACGAGGTAGGATTTGAAAAATGTGATCGGTATCTCAATGCTGTTTGCTACATGAAGAACTGCAACAGTTACAAACGTTGCAAGGTAAAACCAGATGGCTACATAAATATGCCTTGTGCGGCGTTTGATTATGGTGCCAATCATATTCCAGCCGAATACAATCCAGATCACTGCCACCAGAATATCAATGGGCCATTCCAACTCGGCATATTCCTTTCCTGTCGTAAAGCCAAAAGCAAAAGTGAGTGCGGCTGAAACAATTATCAGCTGCCAGCCCCAGAAATTGATTTTGCTGAGAAGGTCACTGAACATCCTTGCCTTACACAGGCGCTGAAGTGAGTAATAAACACCAGTGAACATTCCGTTACCAACAAATGCGAATATCACGGCATTTGTGTGTATAGGGCGGATGCGGCCGAATGTGGTGTAAGGTATCCCGAAAGTAAGCTGAGGCCAAATGAACTGCAATGCAAGCAGCAAGCCTACTACCATACCGATAACACCCCAGAAAAGGGTTGCATAGGCGAAATACTTGACAATTTTGTTGTCGTAGTAAAAGGTTTGATTTTCCATATTATATCTGGTTAGATGGATTTGCACTGTTACCGTCAGGAGAGACCGGATTCTCAACCTTCTCAGGCTTCTCGTCCTCAAATAAAATTCTCACCGACGAACCGTAAGGATCATCATACTGCCCGCTCCTGACCGACCAGAAAAAAGCAGCAAGTCCGGCAAGAGCAACTAAAAGACTGAAAGCGACAAGGATGAGAATGACATTCATGTTCTATCCGGCGTAGAAGGCAAATTTAAGAATATAGAAATGAGAATTCCAAGATTAGAATACTGAAATACTCAAAAAGGCCGTAATTTATATTCAGACTGAATATGCTATGTTTAGCCCGGCCCTCACCGAAGACAGGTAAACAGCCGATGTAATGAACGATATCACGGTAACTGAACTGAGTGGCATGAGGATAGCCGAAACGATGGGTGTTAGGTTTCCGCTGATCGCAAAACTTAACCCGACAAGGTTATATAAAAATGAAAAAATGATACTCGAAATGACAATATTGCGCGCCGTTTTGCTGAATCTCAGAAAAGAAGCCAGCCTGCAGAATTGCCTGGCTTCAAGAATGGCATCACATGAAGGAGAAAAGTGATATACGTCATCGGCAATCGATATCCCGCATTGGCTTTCAAACAAAGCCCCTGCATCGTTCAACCCGTCGCCTATCATCATGACCTTCCGGCCTTCTCTCTTTAGTTTTTTCACATAATTCAGCTTATCCCCCGGGCTTTGCCAGAAATGAACATGGTCGCGGTCAGGGAAATACTTCAGTAAAGAAGGAAGCTCTGCATCATTGTCACCTGAAAGAAGATGCAGCTCATATTTTCCCGATAGCGAGGTCAGTACCTCGCTCATTCCCTCCCTGTATTTATTCTTCAATATAATGTAGCCGGATGACATGCCGTCGATTGAAACATACAGGCTGCCCGCAATGGGTTCCGCTGAGAGTGTACCGTTCACGAATTCATCAGAGCCCAGTTTAATATGATGCCCTTCAACAACACCTTCGATACCCTTCGAAATGTGTTCAGCAAACCCTTTTACTTCAAGTGTCTGGGAATTCGGAAGGGCCTGGTGAACTGCGACACTCATGGGGTGGGTCGAATGACGGGTAAGGGAGCGGAGAAGATTGTAAGAAGACACAGGTAATATGAGATTCCCGAAATTTGCGTCAAAATCGTTCGAACGGGTCAGGGTTCCGGTTTTATCCAGGACAATAGTATCAATTGTCGATAGCACCTCAACTACCTGGCTTCGTTTTACATAAAACCCGTTCCTCCCGAAAACCCTCATGGCCCCCCCGAAGGAAAACGGAAGTGTCATAGCCAGCGCACAGGGGCAGGCCACAATCAGGATTGAAGTGATGACCAGCGCAGCTTTCGAAGGATCAATGAACCACCATACAATGCCTGTTACAACAGCCAGCACCATAACGACCAACGTAAAATACCTGCTGATTACATCTATGAGGGATTCCCACTTGTTCAGTTGCTCCTCCCCTCCTTGTTTCTGGTTCCATAGTTCGGTGAGCTTGCTTTGGGCAACCTCTTTTTCAATCAGGACTTCTATCGCAGCTCCTACCTGCTTACCACCGGCATATATTCTCTGACCGGCAGTTTTCTGAACGAGGTTTGACTCCCCGCTCACAAAACTGTAATCGACAGAGCCTTCACCTTTAACAAGAATTGAATCGGCCGGGATCAGTTCATTATTTCTTACCAGGATCCGCATGCCCGCTTTAAGGTGTTTCAGCGGCAATATGCTTTCCTCTCCAGACTCTGAAATCAGCGTAACCGCAACAGGGAAATATGAGCGGTAGTCCCGTTCAAACGACAAGGCCTGGTAGGTCAGTCCCTGGTACCATTTCCCGATCAGCAGAAAAAATAGTAGTCCGGCGAGAGAGTCCATGAACCCGGGGCCTGTCCCTGAGAGGATTTCGTAGGCACTTCTGAAAAAGAGAGCAAGGATCCCGATTGCAATCGGGAGGTCAATACTTATAAACCTCTTTTTAAGTCCCCTGTACGCCGAGATAAAAAAGCCTGAACCTGAATAGAATGCAACAGGTATCCCAAGGAGAATATTCAGTATGCCGAAATTGTTGCGTATGAAGTTCTCAACAGTATCATCAATTGCAAGGTAGGACGGGAAACTGAACAGCATAATATTCCCGAAACAAAATCCCGCAACACCGAGCTTGTAATATACACTCCTGTTAACTTTCGGTTTCGCATGTTTATCAACTGATTCAAGAGAAATATAAGGGGCATAATTGATTGAAGCCAGAAGTTCCACAAGGCCCCTGAGGCTGATCTCCGTATCCCTGAAAGTGAATACCGCTTCTTTTTTTGTAAATTGAACCGACGAATGCATGATTCCCGGATTCAGCCTGTGAAGGTTTTCCAGAAGCCAGATACAAGAGCTGCAATGTATGTTTGGTATAAAAAATCTGACCCTCGAGATCCCGTCATCTGAAAAATCGAGTATCTCGTGTTTTATTTCGTCGTTGTCAAGAAAGTCAAAGCGCTTTCCAACCTCTGCCTGGCTATATTTCAATCCCGGATGCTCCGATAATTTATAATATTCCCCTGAATTGCTGCCGCTCAAAATTTCATATACCATCTGGCATCCCGAACAACAAAATGGCTTTTCGGCGAACCTTATAATACTCGATCCACAATCCTCCCCGCAATGAAAACACCTTAGGTCTTCTTTCATTTCTTTCATCGCGCAAAAATAAACAATGTGATCAATTTTCGTACATTTGGATTTCGTTAAAATTCTGCTGATGCCTGCAAACATTGATTATAGCCTTGTTGACTGGTCACGGGCGCAGTTCGCCCTTACAGCCATGTATCACTGGCTTTTCGTTCCCCTGACACTTGGATTATCGTTCCTCATTGCAATTATGGAATCCATTTATGTGAAAACCGGCAATGAAGAATGGAAGAGAATAACGAGGTTCTGGATGACCCTGTTCGGAGTGAATTTTGCAATAGGTATTGCAACAGGGATCATACTTGAATTTGAATTCGGCACGAACTGGTCAAATTACTCCTGGTTCGTCGGGGATATCTTCGGGGCTCCTCTTGCTATTGAAGGCATCATGGCATTTTTCCTTGAATCGACATTTATCGCAGTGATGTTCTTTGGATGGAACAAAGTGAGCAAACGGTTCCACCTTGCGGCTACCTGGCTGACTGCCATCGGAGCCACCTTATCAGCATTATGGATCCTGGTAGCAAATGCATGGATGCAATACCCGGCCGGTATGAGGTTTAATCCTGATACTGCCAGGAATGAAATGCTTAACTTCTGGGATGTGCTTTTTTCACCTGTCGCAATCAACAAGTTTTTTCATACAGTCACTTCGGGCTTTATCCTGGCTTCCTTTTTTGTCCTCGGGATCAGCGCATGGTACCTTCTTAAACGAAGAGAACAGATCCTTGCAACACGGAGCATGCTGATAGCAGCGGTTTTCGGATTGGCGGCTTCCCTTGTCACTGCCTTTACAGGCGACGGTTCCGCTTACCAGGTAAGCCAGAAACAACCGGTAAAACTCGCAGCTATGGAAGGATTGTACAAAGGAAGTCAGGGGGCAGGATTAGTTGCATTTGGCATATTGACACCAGGGAAGAAAGCCGGTGATCTTAAAGATGCATTCCTTTTCAAGGTGGAATTCCCAAAACTCTTATCCTTCCTTAGTTATAGGGATCCGGATGCCTTCGTGCCGGGGATTGAAGATCTTCTGAAAGGAAAATTCAGGCCAGTCTACAACTCAGTCCCTATACAGGAACGGGATTCTGCATATTCGGCAGAAGAAAAAATTGCCCGCGGCCGTGTTGCCATTGCCGCTTTCGGATCATACCGTAAGGCGGCAGCAATGAAAGACACTGCTGTTGCCACAGAATCTTCTAAAACTCTTCAGGCGAATTTTCCATATTTCGGATACGGCTACCTGGATTCCCCTGAACGGATTGTACCAAATGTTCCAGTGGTCTTTTACGCGTTTCATTTTATGGTTTATGCAGGCTTGTATCTGATGATCCTGCTGGTGATTATATTATTCTACCTGAATAACAAACAGATCGGAAGCCGAAGATGGCTGTTGCACTGCACGCTTTGGACAATACCTGTTGTTTATCTCGCCAGTCAGGCGGGCTGGATTGTAGCCGAAGTAGGACGCCAGCCATGGGTTATACAGGACCTTCTGCCTGTTTCGGCTGGAGTAACACATATAGGGTCATCAGCAGTTGTTCTCACTTTCTGGCTGTTTGCCTGCATTTTTACATTGCTGCTTATTGCAGAAATCATGATCATTTCAAAACAGGTTAAACTGGGACCTAAAGACGGAGGACTGCACTGATGTTTGAAACCATGTCAACTGAATCCTTGCAGATTTACTGGTGGATTATCGTTTCCATCCTGGGAAGCATCCTCGTATTCCTTATGTTTGTTCAGGGCGGACAAACACTGATATACACCCTTGGGAAAACCGACGCAGAACGTAAAATGATCGTTAATGCACTCGGAAGAAAATGGGAATTTACTTTTACAACACTGGTCACATTCGGGGGAGCTTTTTTTGCGTCTTTTCCCTTATTTTACTCAACAAGCTTCGGAGGGGCCTACTGGGTTTGGATGCTTATTCTTTTTGCTTTTGTTCTGCAGGCCGTCGCCTATGAGTACAGGAGCAAACCAAACAATTTCCTCGGACACCGCACCTTTGAGATCTTCCTTTATATAAACGGGGCCCTTGGCACGATCCTTATTGGTGCAGCAGTTTCAACATTCTTCACAGGTTCAATGTTTTCGGTTGATAAAATGAACCTGGTGAACCTTGGTAGTCCGGCGATCTCAAGATGGAATGGCCCTGCCCACGGTCTCGAAGCTGTCATGAACTGGAAAAATGTTGCACTGGGACTTGCAATATTCTTCCTGTCAAGGGTTCTCGGCATCCTTTACATCTCGAACTCAGTATCTGATAATGAAATAAACAAGCGGCTCAGGAACCAGCTCCTGGCCAATTCTGTACCTTTCCTGGCCTTTTTTCTTGCCTGGTTATTGGCCCTGATGACCGCACCTGGCATCGGAATAAGCGCTGAACATAACAATGCCCTGCTATGGGAACCCTTAAAGTATTTCCACAACCTTGTGAACATGCCTGCCGTATTGCTTTGTCTTTCTGCAGGGGTTCTTTTCGTCCTGGCCGGTATTATCCTGCCTCTTATTAACTTTCCTAAAAACGGGCCAAACGGGATATGGCAGGCAGGACCGGGAACAATACTGACGGTTTTTGCGCTGTTCTGCCTGGCAGGATTAAACCATACTGCATATTATCCTTCGACTTCCGATATCGGGAGTTCTCTTACAATATCGAACAGCTCTTCAAGCCGGTATACCCTTGTCGCAATGAGCTATGTTTCACTTCTCATTCCTTTTGTAATTGCCTATATCTGGTACTCCTGGAGGTCGATCAACAGGAAAAAGATCGATTCGGCAGAGATGGAAGAGGGGGAACACTCCTATTAAAGGTGATTGGTGATTGGTGATTGGTGATTGGGGGTTAGGGGTTGGTGATCAAACACCCTGTTACTCTGTTACCCTGTTACCCTGTCACCCTGTCACCCTGTTACCCTGTCACCCTGTCACCCTGTTACCCTGTCACCCAGTTACCCGGCAATCTTTTCCCCTCCCCGCATGATATTTTTCCGTACCTTTGCTAGGTTAAATCCCAACTCAATTATGAAAAAACTCTTCCTTCTGCTACTACTGTTTGTGCTCGCAAAGCCTCAGCCTGCAGCTTCACAGAACATATTGAAAGATACTGCAAATTACCCTTACTGGGTTGAAATGATGCAAGATCCCAATGCCAACTTTTATAAAACCCAAAGAGCATTTAATATTTACTGGAAAGACAGGAAAATAACAAAGGGATGCGGATGGAAAGTTTTCAAGCGCTGGGAATATATGATGCAGAGCCGTATCAATCCTGACGGATCAATCCCTTCTCCCGATGTAACTTTCAATGCATATTTCGCATTAAAAACACCAAAACTGTCACAAATCGGAAATTGGGTTTCACTGGGCCCTGCCCATATTCCCGCACCCGGTCCGGCAGGCTATGAAGGCCTCGGCAGGCTGAATACTGTTGGTTTTCATCCCACAGACCCGAACAAATTCTATGTTGGTTCTCCTTCAGGGGGCTTCTGGTATACCAGTGACGGAGGCCAGCATTGGCTTACATCAACCGACACCCTTCCCACACTGGGTGTTTCAGCAATCCTTGTTGACTATTCAAATCCCACGACAATTCTGATAGGAACCGGCGACAGGGATGCAGGCGATGCACCCGGACTGGGTGTTTTCAGAAGCACTGATGCAGGACTTACCTGGGCTCCTTCGAAAACCGGGATGGACAATGTTATTGTCGGCAACATGCTTCAGCATCCGACCAATCCACTCATTATGCTTGCAGCCACGAGCAACGGCCTGTTCAGGTCAACGAACGGCGGGACACAATGGACTAAATCAAAAACAGGGGATTTCAAGGAAGTAAAATTCAAACCCGGAGATCCGAACATCGTTTATGCCATTTCGGGCATTTCGTTTTTCCGTTCTACTGATAACGGGATTACATTTACCCAGGTCACATCAGGTCTCTCGGGCGGGCAACGTGCGGTGATTGGAGTGTCGGCAGCAAATCCGAATTATGTTTACGTACTCAAGTCTGATGGTAGCAGCGGATATATGGGACTTTACCGTTCAACTGACTCCGGACTGAACTTCACAACACGATCAACTTCTCCCAACATTCTCGACTGGTCTTGTGACGGATCAGGAACCGGAGGTCAGGGCTGGTATGATCTGGCGCTTGCAGTGAACCCGACCAATGCTGAAATAGTTTATGTTGGAGGTGTGGACGTTTGGAAATCGAGCAACGGTGGAACAACCTGGGCCATCAATTCGCATTGGTACGGCGACTGTAGCGTTCCTTCGGTTCATGCCGACTGTCATTATTTAGCTTACTCCCCCGTAAACGGGAACCTCTATGCCTGCAACGACGGCGGGCTTTTCGGCACAACAAACGGAGGCACTTCATGGTCTTATTTCTCCGAGACCATGACCATAGGCCAGATTTATAAGCTCGGCGTTGCCCAGACTGTCAAGGAAAAAGTCATTAACGGCTTCCAGGACAACGGTACTTACACCTATACTTCAACAGGCTGGCTTGCGACAGGAGGAGGAGACGGCATGGAATGTGCCATCGATTACACCAATGCCTCATACACTTATCATTCGACGTATTATGGTGACCTCTACCGCAAATTCAATAACGGTTCCGAAGTCCATATTGCCGGTAACGGGATCAACGGGATCACTGAAAGCGGGGCCTGGGTTACACCTTTCATCCTAAGCAAATCAAATCACCGGAGAATGTTTGTCGGTTATAAAAATATATGGAGGGCCAATAACGTCCTTCCTGGAGCGCCTGTAAACTTTGTCAAAATATCGGACAACCTTGCAGGAAATAACGGCAGCGACCTTGCAGTACTTGAACACTCCTCAGCCGACAGCAACGTTCTTTTTGCTGCTCGTTCCGACTATAAACTTTTCCGTTCCGACAACTGCCTCGATGCCAATCCAACCTGGACTAACCTGACCCCCTACCAGCCTGCTTCGGCACTCATAACTTCCATCGCCACTCATCCTTCAGACCCCAACATCGTATATATGTCGGTTGGAAACAAGATTTACAAATCTGTAACCAAGGGAACCTCATGGACCGATATTTCGGGCAACCTGCCTGCAATTCATATCAATTCAGTAGTATATTACAAAAACTCCAATGATGGCCTTTATCTTGGAACAGATGCGGGGGTTTATTATTCCGACAAATTTACTGGCGGATGGATTCCTTTCAGTGAAGGCTTGCCTGCAAACGGAAGGATCACAGAGCTGGAGATCTTTTACGATAACGATTCAATATCCCAGGATGTGATCAAGGCATCTTCCTACGGCAGAGGCTTATGGGGTTCCGATATGTATCATGCCCCTGTCACCGCCAATTTCTCATCAGACCGCAGCCTGATCCCTACCGCCTGTTCCGTTAATTTTTCAGACCTTTCAGTTGGTGTTCCAACGAATTGGCAATGGACCTTCCAGGGAGGAAATCCCGCTTCATCTTCAGAGAGAAATCCCTCAGGCATCACCTACAACACCGCCGGAAACTACCTTGTCAAACTGAAGTGCTGGAATGCTTTTTCACAGGACAGCGTGACAAAGACCAACTACATTACCGTCAGTGGCAGCCTTTTACCGGCTGTTAATTTCACTGCAAACAAACTTGCACTTTGTATCGGGGATACCGTGAAGTTCACCGATCTTACTGAGAATTGCCCGAGCTCCTGGGCGTGGTCCTTTACTCCGGATGCCGTCACATACGTCAATGGAACAACAAAGAACGACCCGAACCCATTAGTATTGTTCAACAATCTCGGCCCTTACGATGTCAAGCTTTCTGCAACCAATAACAATGGCCAGAGTTCCATTACAAAATCTTCTTATATACTTAACGGCGGATATGGTACCCCGTTTACTGAAACCTTCAGCGAGGGACTGGGTCAGCATTACTGGAGCGTTGTAAATCCTGATGCCGATGTAACATGGGACACCATCAGCGTTCCGGGAATTGCCGGCAACGGCAAATCAGTCTGGATGAACCTCTACAATTACACATCCGTCAATAAAAGAGACCAGCTGATCAGTCCGCCTTTCAGAATACAAACATTTCTCCCTGTTGTATTGAGCTTCAGGCATGCATATGCCCAGCGTGTCCCCATCAAAGACTCACTTATTGTAAAGATTTCAGAGGACTGCGGACAAACATGGACCAGGTTATTGGCCATGGGTCCTGATGGTACCCCTTTGAAATTTGTCACAGCTGCTCCTACGAACGATGCCTTTGTTCCACAGAGTTCCCTTGACTGGTGCAGCGGCTCATACGGAGTAAACTGCTATTCAATCAATCTCGATAACTATTTAGGCAAAGACAATGTTAAAATCATGTTTGAATCATTCAACAGGAACGGCAACAACCTGTACCTTTCCGACATCATAATCCAGGGGGAAGTGGGTATTGCTGAACAGGCTCTTGATCTTGACGGCATATGCATTTATCCGAACCCTTCACACGGACTCTTTACGCTTGAATGCAGCCAGTGCCGGGAAGCCCAGGAAATGACAATCGTTTCTGGTGAAGGCATTGAGGTCTTCAGAAAACATATTCCCGAAAGCAGTCATTCAATGAAGGAGACGTTTGACCTCAGCCGGCTTGCAAAGGGAGTTTATATCCTGCACCTGAATGGTAAAAATTCAACAAGGGTCGGGAAGCTGGTTATAAACTAGCACAGATGAATTTATTTTTCAGCAATTCAATTGAAGGAAGCCTGATCCGTCTCGACCCCGACGAATCAAGACATTGTATAAAAGTTCTCAGGCTGGGAAAGGATGATATCATCCATGTAACTGACGGCAAAGGGAAACTCTATAAAGCATGCATAAGTGACCTGGCGGGAGGAATAGTAACCGCCTCGGTAATTGAAGTCAGGGAGAGTGAACACGAAACAGGGTTCAGGTTGCATCTGGCAATCGCCCCGACAAAAAACTCCGACCGCTTTGAATGGTTCCTTGAGAAAGCCGTGGAACTCGGCATACAAGAGATTAGTCCGATGTTTTGTGCCCACTCTGAAAGAAACAGGATAAACCCTGTGAGACTTCATAAGATCCTGATCTCAGCTGTAAAACAATCACTCAAAACCACGCTGCCAGTATTGAACCAGGGCATATCATTTAATGAACTAATTGAGAAAAAGAGCCACGGGGCGAAGCTGATTGCCAGCTGCACAGCCACGGCAGATAAGGAAATACAGAATATTTATACTAAAGGGGAGGATGTTCTCGTTTTGATCGGGCCAGAAGGCGATTTTTCAGAGACTGAGCTCCAATCGGCCATAAGACAGGGGTTTGAGCCGGTGAGTCTCGGCGAAAGCAGGCTCAGAACCGAAACTGCCGGCATTTATGTGACTGCTGTTATCAACCTTATCAACCGGATGTGAATTTCTTAAATAACATATTTTTTTCAACAGCTTTCGTCAGGAATAAAGCCTTTCTGCTGATCCTGATCTCTTTGTCCTGTATTTCCTTTTCTCCGGCAACCTACCAGATTGCTTTGCTAAAATATAACGGAGGCGGTGACTGGTATGCTAATCCTACCTCACTCCCCAACCTTGTGAAATTTGCCAATAAGAATATCGGGACAAACATCAGCGAGGATATCGCCACGGTTGATGCAGGAAATTCCGAAATAATAAATTACCCGTTCGTGCACATGACAGGTCATGGCAACGTGGTGTTCAACGACCAGGAAGCAGCTAATCTCAGGAAATATCTTATCGCCGGAGGGTTTCTGCATATTGACGACAACTACGGACTGGATCAGTACATCCGCCCCCAGCTTAAGAAGATCTTCCCCGAACTCGAGCTTGTTGAGTTACCCTTCAATCATCCCGTGTATCACCAGAAATTTGATTTTCCTTCGGGATTGCCAAAAATACATGAGCATGACAACAAACCAGCCCAGGGATTCGGCCTCGTATGGGAAGGCCGGCTTGTTGTTTTCTATTCTTATGAATGCGACCTCGGCGATGGATGGGAAGACCCGGAAGTGCATCACGACAGCGAGGCAACAAGGCTCAAGGCCTTGCAAATGGGTTCCGACCTTCTAAGTTATGTCTTCACGCTCAAATAATCCTTTTTACTACCTTTGCCATCTATGGGAGCATTATATGACAAACTCAGGAAGGACATACGTTTCGTTGAAGGGCTGAAAGCGTGCCTTAACTGCGGAACCTGTACTGCCATATGCCCTGCTGCAGAATTTTACAATTACCAGCCCCGCATCCTGGTCGATATTCTTCAGACCAGGGATGATGAAAAAATAGAAGAACTTCTTAAAAGCGATACCATCTGGTACTGCGGAGAATGCATGTCGTGCGTCACCCGTTGCCCCAGGAACAATGCTCCCGGCCTTCTTATAACAGCACTCCGTTCCTTATCCCAGGAAATGGGCTTTTTTGTAGAATCGGAGAAAGGAAGACAGCAGCTTGCAATAAAACGAACTGTTGGGCATTGGATCCTCGAATACGGATACTGCCTCTATCCTTCCCAGATTACACCCGAAAACCATCCCGAACAGGGCCCTATCTGGGAATGGGAATTTAAGAATCTTGAAAAGGTTATGGAGCGGCTTGGCGCTAATTACCAGAAAGCAGGCCCAGGTGTTCTGAGGGCGATTCCATCAGAAGATCTCGATGAGATAAAAAAAATCTTTGACGAGACAGGGGCTACTGAAAGATTCAGGAAGATCGAAGAATTCTCGAAGCAGAAAGCCGAAGAGATGGGGATGCAACTTGACGACAGCATGCAAAATGATTACATCAGGCATATCTATACCTCAGTTAATAAAGATCATACCAGCGCACCATGAAGCAGGAAGGGAAACGCCTGATCTGGGATGAATACCAGAAAGAGATTGCCGACGATAACTACTTCTACGTAAGAAGCTGTGTAAGACAGAACTTTTTTCCCGGCGCCGAGAAGACCTTTCTGCGCTACATGAAGGAAATGGGGCGGAATGTGTATGAGAATCCTTCACATACAACTTGTTCGGGTATTGGCTACCATTCTGACATTGTCCCGTTTGAAACTGCCATGACTATGGTTGCCAGGCAGTTTGCGCTGATGACAGAGTCTGGTTACGAAAATTTTGTCACATCCTGCATCACCAGTTTCGGCCTTTATACCGAAGTTCTCGAAACATGGCATCATTCCCCGGAAATAGAGGAAAAAGTGAGGCAGCACCTCCGCAATGCAACCGGCCGTGAATTTAAAAAACCCAGGAACCTGGCCCATGCCAGTGATGTCACCTTCAGGCTGAGGAAGGAGATCCTGAATGCCGCGAAATACAGGCTTGTAAACCATGTAACCGGGAATCCCATCAGGGTGGTTGAACATATCGGCTGCCATTATTCCAGGATGTTCCCGAGCAAAGGTGTTGGCGGTGCCGAATATCCCTATGTCCTGGTGGGCATGATCGAGGACTGGGGAGGGGAAGTGATAGACTATCCTGAACGCAGGCATTGTTGTGGCTTCGGATTCAGGCAATACCTGGTGAAAGCCAACAGGGGCTATTCTGTCTCAGCCTCAAAAAAGAAATTCGATTCAATGAAACCCTATAAACCTGAGCTGATCCTTACCAACTGTCCGGGTTGCCCTATGTTCCTCGACCGCTGGCAGTATACCATCTCAGAAATGGAAGGAACAACATACGGTGAGAACGGTCAGGGCATTCCTGTAATGACATATGAAGAGCTCGCCGGACTGATCCTCGGATATGATCCCTGGGATCTGGGCCTGCAGGTCCACCAGGTCCCGGTGGAACCCCTTCTTGATAAAATCGGCATTCCATATGACCCTGAACGTAAATTCCTTGACCGGGATGGCAATCAGCTTGGCAAACCCAAAGCCCCTGCATTCCTGAAATTCTATTGATATGAATAATTCTGTAATTGTTGTTGGCGGTGGGATATCAGGAATGACAGCCGCAGGTATTCTTGCCCAGCAGGGATATAATGTAACACTTATTGAAAGGGAAAACATTACCGGTGGGCATGTTGCCAACTGGGACCGCCTCTTCCCCGACCGGAAAAAAGCCTCGGAAGTCCTTGACTTCATCGCTGAGGGAATGAAAAATGTTAAGGTCGTTACCGGGATTAATGTAACTGGGATTACCAGGACGGGGGAAGGTTTTACGGTGAGCACATCACTGCCTGACAAAGGGCCCTGGATGCAGGATGCAGGATCCGGGATGCAGGATGCAGGATCCGGGATACAGGATGCAGGATACAGGATGCAAGATGCAGGATACAGGATGCAAGATGCAGGATACAGGATGCAAGATCCCCAATCCCTAACCCCCAATCCCCAATCCCCAACCCCTAACCCCCAATACACCTCCCGCGCCCTGCTCCTTGCCACCGGATTCGACCTCTTCGAAGCAAGAAAAAAAGAGGAATACGGGTACGGCATCTACAATAACGTGATCACATCCGCCGAACTTGAAAAAAAATTCAAATCGGGCGGAGGCATCCTTACATCTGAAGGAAAAATCCCCTCGAGGATCGGCATCGTTCATTGTGTGGGCTCAAGGGATGAGAAAGTCGGTAACCTCTATTGCTCAAAGGTTTGCTGTGTCACTGGTGTTAAACAGGCTATTGAACTCAAGGAGATGTACCCGTCATCAGCCGTTTTTAATTTTTATATGGACCTTCGGATGTTTGACCGGTATTTTGAAGAGCTGTATTATGAAGCCCAGCAGAAATGGGGAGTCAGCTTTATCCGCGGACGCCTGTCGGAATGTGCAGAAAATCCGGATGGTTCGATCGTAGTAAAGACCGAAGATACCCTCAGTGGAAAACCACTTAAAATGACTGTCGACCTTCTTATTCTGCTTGCGGGGTTTGTGCCTTCCTCACGCAGTGCCAGCCTGGTGGATATGCTTGGTCTTGAAAGGGGATGTGACGGGTTTGTGAGTTCAGCCGACAGCCATGTGAAGAATAATTCGACCAGCTTACCCGGACTTTTCCTGGCCGGTGCGCTTAAGGGCCCATCATCGATCTCAGAAGCAATCGCTGATGCAAGAGCTGCAGCAATGCAGATTGCAGGTTATTTAAAATCCAGATCCCTTGTAAATGATTGATTTCGGATATAATATTGTCAGAGACCGGCAGATGGATTTCGACCGTGGCGATTTCAGGTACCTGAAACTCGTGAATTTACTGGAACCATCAATGAATGTTTGTATCGGATGCGGAAGCTGCACCTCTGCCTGCTCGGCGGTCCGGTTTACAGATTTTAACATCCGGAAGCTGCATACCTCGATCCGCAGGGGAAACACCGACTCCATTAAAGCCGAACTCAAGAAATGCATGTTTTGCGGAAAATGCCAACTGGTATGCCCAAGAGGAGTAAACCTCAGGAATCTTATCCTGGCAATTAACCGGGCTATTGAACAATTAGGATGATAAAGTTCAACTTATTCGTTTTACCCTTCAGCCTCGGACTGGTCTATGTAGTCTACAGCATTGTAATGCATTATTACCGGTGGATTAAAGCCCTCCCCGCCGTTGACAAGGTAAAGCTCGCCACAGGGATCCGCAACCCCTCAAAAATCCTGGCATCCCTGAAGGAGATCTTCCTGGAAGGACTGATCCATCGCAAGCTATGGAAACGCAATCCTTTGCTTGGATACATGCATATGAGTTTTGCCCTGGGATGGTTCCTGCTGATCGTTATGGGAAATCTCGAGTCGAGGATCTATCACGGCGCCTATATTAATGCGCCGTATTACCCGATCTTCCTGAAATTCTTCATACACGACCGCCTGGTCCTGTTTTTCGAGATCTTCACCGTACCTGCATTTTTCAGGTTTCTCATGGACTTCCTTCTGCTGTTTGTGCTCAGCGGATTGGTTTTGGCACTGATCAAACGAAAGCAGTCGAAGTGGTTCGGGATGAAGAGTACCACCAGCCACACCCTTTTCGACAGGGTTGCGCTCTCCTGTTTGTGGATGATCTTTCCAATGCGCCTCCTGGCCGAGAGTTATACCGCAGGTTATTTTGGCGGAGGCGGAGGCTTCCTGACACAGAATCTCGGGAACGTCCTGGTTGCAATCACCCCTGTAACTTCAGACCTGGTCGCGTATTTCTTCTGGTGGTCATATTCGCTGGTGCTTGGGTTATTCTTTATTATGCTGCCTTATTCCCGTTATATGCATATCCCTTCGGAGCTTCTGCTCATTGTGTTCAGGCATTGCGGGATTCAGCCTAAAAAATGGGGTTCAAGTTTTTCCGACCTGGAAGCGCACTCCTGTTCGCGCTGCGGCGTCTGTATCGATGCTTGCCAGCTCAACACTGCTGCCGGGATCAGTAACATCCAGGGTGTTTATTTTATAAGGGGTCAAAGGGAACAGTATATCCCCGAAAGCACAGCCCTGACCTGCATGGTCTGCGGACGTTGCCAGGAAGCCTGTCCGGTTGGAATCAACCTTGATTCTCTGAGGCTTATAAAACGCCGGGAGATTTGTTCGGGACAGATTTCCGACTTCTCCTATCTTGCCTCAGGCCACCCGGGTTTTGCCGACGTTGTCTATTTTGCCGGCTGCATGTCGCATCTTACACCGTCGATTCCTATTGCCGTTCAGGGCATTTTAAAAGAGGCCGGGATTAACTTCATGTTTCTCGATCGCGATGGAAGCATTTGCTGCGGAAGGCCGCTGATGCTGGCTGGTAAGGACAAACAAGCCTCCGAACTGATGGAGTTCAATAAAACCCTCATCCGCCAGACCAGGGCAAAAACACTTGTCACCTCCTGCCCTATCTGTTATAAAGTGTTCAGGGAAGAATACAACCTGCCCATCAGGATACAGCATCATTCGCAATATATTCTTGAACTTGTAAGGGGAGGGAAAATAGCCCTGCAGAGCCAGCATCGTAAAGTTGTATATCACGATCCATGCGATCTTGGCAGAGGCTCGGGAGTCTATGAGGCGCCCAGGGAATTATTAAGCAAAATTTCCAACCTGGCTTCTATAAAAAATGAATGTGCTGATTCTCTCTGCTGCGGTGGAAGCCTGGGGCTGATGAATGTGTCGGTTCAGGACAAGGACAGGATTACAAAAAACGCCCTTGGCATACTGCTGGCAAACCAACCCGACATACTGGTTACTTCCTGCCCTTTATGCAAGAAAACGTTTTCAAAGCATTCAAAAACCGAAGTCAGGGATATTGCCGAAATGGTCTATCTTGCAATCCCGGGCAGAAGTCTTTTAAAACAGACTGCAACTCAGGAAACTGAAATTCCTACCGTTTAAGAGAGCGGATCTGATCCTCCAGAACAACAATCCTGGCCTCAGCGTCGGCCTTTTTCTTTTTCTCCGCCTCAACGACTTTAGCCGGGGCATTGTTAACGAAGCTCGCATTATCAAGCTTCTTCATGATAGATACCATGAAACCTCTCTGGTAATCGAGCTCTTCGGCAGCCTTGCTGAGTTCCTCTTCAACATTGATTTTTTTGATCAGGGGGATAAAGCACTCTGTGGTTCCTACAATAAAGCTTATCGAATCCGCAGGTTTTTCCTGAGAATAAATCATGTCCTTCAGGTTGCAAAGCCTGATCACTACTTCATCAAAATGGGTGGATGCTGAAGCGTTTTTTTCACTGCGGATGAATACCTGGATCTGTTCCTTCTGGAGGATGTTCTGAGCTGAACGAACCCCTCTTACACACATTACCAGTTCCTTCACGAAACTGAATTCCTTTAACAGAGCATCATTTGTGCTGCCAGGTTCCGGCATGCTGGTCAGCATGATAGATTCATCTCCCGAATTATGCAGTACATGGTAGATCTCTTCGGTAAGGAAGGGCATAAAAGGATGCATTAAACGGATCAGTTTTTCAAAAAAGTCAAGTGTGGCTTTATACGTTTCGGCATCGGTTGGTTGCTGGTAGGCAGGCTTGATCATTTCCAGATACCAGGCGCAGAAATCATCCCATACCAATTTATAAACGTCTTTCAGAGCCTCTGAAAGCCTGTACCTGCTGAACTGCTCATTGATGTCGGCAAGGGCAGCATTTAAAACAGAATCGAACCATTCAACAGAGATTTTATCAGAATCAGACTGCTTAAGCCCGGGATCAATTTCCCAGCCTTTTACAAGCCGCATAGCATTCCACACTTTATTGCAGAAATTCCTTCCCTGCTCTACCAGGCTGTCGTCATATAACAAATCATTCCCTGCCGGCGAACATAGCAGCATCCCCATCCTCACTGCATCAGCTCCGTAACGGCCTATAAGTTCAATAGGTTCGGGAGAATTGCCGAGTGATTTTGACATTTTCCTTCCCTGCTTGTCACGCACAATCCCTGTGAAATAAACATTTCTGAAAGGAACGTCTTTCCGGTACATCAGTCCGGCCATGATCATCCTGGCTACCCAGAAAAAGATGATCTCAGGAGCCGTAACCAGGTCCATGGTAGGATAATAATAATTGATATCCTTGTTATCAGGATCCCTGATTCCGTCAAATACCGATATCGGCCATAGCCAGGAAGAGAACCAGGTATCCATCACGTCTTCATCCTGCTTAAGCTCTTCAGCCTGGATCATGCTTCCTGCATCCTGCATCCCGGATCTCACGATTTCAAAAGCTTCTTCCCGCGTCTTTGCTACCACAAAGCTGCCATCGGGAAGATACCATGCAGGTATCCGGTGTCCCCAGAGCAGCTGCCTTGAGATACACCAGTCATTTACATTCTCCATCCAGTGCCTGTACATATTCTTGTACTTGGGAGGATGAAATTTCACCGTATCATTTTCAACTACTTCCAGTGCCGAAGCAGCCATCTCTTTCATATTCATGAACCACTGAACCGAGATTCTTGGTTCTATAACTTCATCGGTCCTCTCAGAATAGCCGATCTTGTTTGTGTAATCCTCGATTTTAACGATATGGCCTGCAGCTTCAAGGTCTTTTACGATCTTTGACCTTACTTTAAACCGGTTCTCTCCTACATACAACTGCGCAGCCTCACTCAGGGTGCCGTCGGCATTAAAAGTATCAACCACTTCAAGCTTATACTTAAGCCCGAGATTATAATCGTTAATATCGTGGGCCGGAGTAACTTTAAGCGCCCCGGTACCAAACTCCCTGTCGACATACTCGTCAAAAATCATTGGTACAGGCCTTCCGATAAGGGGTACAAGAATGCGCTTCCCTTTCAGATGACGGTAACGCTCATCTTCAGGATGAACACAGATTGCCGTATCTCCAAGGATAGTCTCAGGGCGTGTTGTGGCTATGGTGATCCATTCATCATCGTTGCCTTCGACTCTGTATCTTACAAAATATAACTTCGATTTGACTTCCTTATAAATGACTTCCTCATCCGAAACAGCTGTAAGAGCTTTCGGGTCCCAGTTGATCATACGTGCTCCGCGGTAAATCAGCCCTTTGGTATAAAGGTCGATGAACACTTTGGTGACAGACTCGTACCTCGGTTCATCCATTGTAAAACATGTGCGATCCCAGTCACATGAGGCCCCCAGTTTCTTTAACTGCTCAAGGATGATACCTCCGTGTTTCTCCTTCCATTCCCATGCATGACGCAGAAATTCCTCACGGCTGAGGCTGGCTTTGTCGATCCCCTGCTCTTTCAGTTTTGCCACTACCTTGGCTTCAGTGGCTATGGAAGCGTGATCAGTACCTGGCACCCAACAGGCATTTTTCCCAAGCATCCTGGCCCTGCGCACAAGTATATCCTGAATCGTATTGTTAAGCATATGTCCCATATGCAGAACACCTGTCACATTTGGCGGAGGGATCACTATACAATAGGGTTCCCTGTGATCGGGAACAGACCTGAACAGTTTCTTGTCCATCCAGAAACTATACCATTTTTCTTCGACACTGGACGGGTCGTATTTTGAAGCAATTTCCATGCTGAGTTATTTGCAAATTGGGCGCAAAGGTAGGAAAAAAACAGGGAAGCGGCTCCCTAATACAACCTGCTTCTTTTAACCAGGTATGGCAGAAGAACCTGGTGGAATGATTGATTGATATCAGTCTCAACAAAGTCAATATTGTATTGTCCGCATCTCAGGACCAGGTCCTTTCTGAACATCTCAATGCTGGCGAGGTATTGTTTCTTCACTTCTTCGGGAAACAGCTTCAGTTCCTGACCCGATTCCATATCGATAAATTTATACGGACGGTTCTCAAATTCAAATCCTATCTCTTTCTTCTTATCCACAACGTGAAACAAAATGACCTCATGCCGGCAATGCCTGAGATGCTGAAGCGCTGAGAAAAGTTCTTCGGTTTCGTCGGAATTCTCAAACATATCGCTGAAGATCAGCACCAGCGACCGGCGGTGGATGCGTTCGGCGAGCTCATGAATCACCTTTGCCAGTGCGGTTTTTCGTTTTATTTCGGATGGTATGGGATGCAGAAGTTTCTCGAGTTCCTGGTAAAGGAACTTATAGTGAACAGAACTCGATTTGCACTGGGTCTGAAGTTCCACGGAATCAGAGAAAATGCTTAATCCTGCAGCATCTCTTTGCCTTCTGAGCAGGTAAAGCAGGGCCGCCGTGAGGTAAACCGAAAACGTGATTTTATTGGGAGAGTTGATATCAGGTTTGCTGATAACCGGATAATACATCGAAGATGAGTTGTCAATAAATACCTGGCAGCGAAGGTTCGTCTCTTCTTCAAACCTCTTTACATATAAACGGTCACTTCGCCCGTAAAGTTTCCAGTCTATGTTACGGATTGATTCACCCGAATTGTACAGCCTGTGCTCGGCAAACTCTACAGAAAAACCATGAAACGGGCTTTTATGAAGACCAGTTATAAAACCTTCAACAACCTGCCTGGCAAGTAGTTCCAGGGAGGAGTACTGCTCAAATTGGGATTGATCGAGAACGGGCAAACTAAATGTATTTTTCTACCAGGTTTTTATAATTTGCCTTGGGGACTGCACCTACCTGCTTGTCAACTACTTCCCCATTCTTTATGAAAAGGACAGTGGGTATGTTACGGATCCTGAATTTGGCAGTTGTGGCTGGATTTTCATCAACATTAAGTTCACCTGCGACAATTCTTCCCTCATATTCGGCAGCAAGTTCGTGAATGATAGGACCTACCATCCTGCATGGTCCGCACCACTCGGCGGAAAGGTCAACAACAACAAGTTTATCCGATTTCTCAACCTTTTCGGCGAAATTCGCATCAGTAAAAGTTTCAAACATAAGCCTTAGTTTTATGCAAAATTAGTAAATCATTTCCATTTATTCTGACAGTTGGTAGCTGATCCCCGGGAAATCCATCAGTGAATTGACAATTTCCTTTGCATTGACCCTGAATTTTTTCGATGGCAGATCGATGCTAATGGATTCTTCCGGGTCGAAAACCCGTATTCTCAGCTGGCATTTCCCTTTATGCTTTTTCACAAGCTGATACACCAGTTCAACTGTGCCATCATTCAGTTCAGAAACAGGGAAGGTAAGGATAAGCATTTTTGAATTCTTCTCCAGGACTTCAGCAAGAAGCGACACATGCTGTACTCTGAGGTTGAGCTGGTCGGGGTTGTCGTATCGTGGTTCGATCTTAAGTTTTATGAACACATGCTGGCCTTCTTCCATCAGGTGTTTGAACCTAAGGTAGTCTTCTGAAAAGAGGGAAACCGAAACGAAATCTGTATAATCCTCGATCACGAAGGAGCCGAAAGGCTTTCCGTTCTTGCCCACTTTATGGGTAACAGCAATCACTGTACCGGCAAAGGAAACTTCCTTCCCTTTAAAAGGGCGCAGGTCTGATTTAAGCTGCTCGGTTGTAACGTTGCAGAAATGCCCGATCTCAAGCTTGAATTCGTCGAGCGGATGTCCGCTCATATAAAACCCGGTGATCTCCTTTTCATAGCGGAGCTGTTCCCTTCTCGACCAGGGCGGGCAATCGGGCAGTTTCAGGTCAACCATTTCAACAACTTCGGCTTCGCCAAAGAGGGACTGCTGGGAGCTTGCCTGCCTGGAGTGAAAATCGGTTGCATGCCTGAGAACGCTTTCAAGGAATGTCGTTTCGTCACCATTCTCTTTATGGAAAAGCTGGGCCCGGTGAGTACCTTCAAAACAGTCAAAAGCCCCGGCCCTGGCGAGAGCTTCCATACAACGTTTGTTTATATGGTGAGATGATATCCGCCGTGTGAAATCAAAAATACTGGTAAACGGCCCGTTCTTTTTCCTTTCTTCCGTGATGGCCATTACGGCTGCCTCCCCAACATTTTTAATACCGGCCATGCCGAAACGGATCTCCCCTCTCCGGTTCGGGGTGAACTTGTGTTCACTCTCGTTCACATCGGGGCCCAGCACCGAAATACCCATCCTCTTGCATTCATCAAGGAACAAGGTGATCTCTTTCAGATCGGTCAGGTTCCTGCTCAGGACAGCCGCCATGAACTCTGCAGGGTAATGGGCTTTGAGGTAGGCCTGCCTGAAAGCAACATAGGCATAACAGGTCGAATGGGACTTGTTGAATGCGTAATTCGCAAACGCCTCCCAGTCCTTCCATATCTTCGTCACCGTATCCTCGCGGATCCCGTTTTTCTTGCAGCCTTCGAAGAACTTTGGCTTCAGCTTGTTCATTAGCTCTTCGATCTTTTTACCCATGGCTTTTCTCAGCAGGTCGGCTTCACCCTTGGTGAAACCCGCCAGCTCCTGTGAAAGAAGCATCACCTGCTCCTGGTAGACGGTGATGCCGTATGTGTCCTTCAGAAACTTTTCCATGGCGGGAATGTCATACTCGATCTTTTCCCTGCCATGCTTTCGGTTAATGAATCTGGGAATGTATTCCATAGGACCCGGACGATACAGGGCGTTCATGGCGATGAGATCTTCGATCTGGTTGGGCTTCAGCTCCCTGAGATATTTTTTCATGCCGTCCGACTCAAACTGGAAGATGCCTGTGGTTTTGCCAACGCTGAAAAGTTCATAGGTCAGGGGATCGTCGAAGGGAATGTTTTCAATATCAAGATCCTCTTCTTTTGAGAGTTTTATATTGTGTACTGCATCTTTAATGATAGCCAGGGTCTTTAGACCAAGGAAGTCCATCTTGAGCATGCCCACCTTCTCTATATAATCTCCGTCAAACTGGGTGACCAGCAGTTCAGATTCCTTACTGATGGCAACAGGAATATGAAGAGTAAGGTCATCCCGGCCGATGATTATCCCGCATGCATGCAAGCCGGTCTGTCGAATGGAACCTTCGAGTTCCTCGGCATATTTCAGTGTGTCGGCAATGAGTTTGTTCGATGAGAGCTTCGCCGCTTTCAGTTCGGGGACTTCCTCATATGCTGCCCGGAGTGTAATTCCGGGTTTCGAGGGGATCAGTTTGGTGAGTATGTTTACCTGGTCGATCGGTAACCTGTGCACACGGCCCACATCCCTGATGGCACCCTTTGCAGCCATGGTTCCAAAGGTAATTACCTGGGCCACTTTATCATGCCCGTATTTATTTACAACCCACTTCAGTACCCTGTCCCTGCCGTCCTCGTCAAAATCAATATCGATATCCGGAAGTGAAATACGGTCGGGATTGAGAAATCTCTCAAAAAGCAGGTTGTATTTCAACGGGTCAACATCGGTAATCCTGGTGCAGAAAGCAACAACCGAGCCCGCTGCGGAACCCCGGCCCGGACCAACGGAAACCCCCATGTCACGCGCTGCATTTAAAAAATCCTGGACGATGAGGAAATAGCCGGGATAGCCCATTTTTTTAATGACGGCAAGCTCAAAATCAATCCGTTCCCTGATTTCAGGTGTAATTACAGGGTAGCGTTTTTTGGCGCCTTCATAGGTAATATGCTTCATTGTCACAACATCAATGAGGCCTTTGAACTTATCTTCATGCGCATCAGGAAAATTGATAGCGGCAGCATTGGCCCCTAAACGCTCATAAATTTGTCCAAGCACCCTGTCAAAATCAGCACCTAATCGATCCACCTTATTAATGAAAGCTATGCGCGGGACATGATAACGATCTGCTTGACGCCAAACTGTTTCAGTCTGTG
>JBAXLI010000022.1:0-57340 GCA_037134895.1 Bacteroidota bacterium | reverse complement strand
AACCCCTAACCCCTAACCCCTAACCCCTAACCCCTAACCCCTAACCCCTAACCCCCAACCCCTAACCCCTAATCCCCACCATGCCATCCGACCAGGAACATAACGGAACAAACACCAGCGGCGAACCCCCTGAACTCGAATCGGGCTCCCTTTCCCAGGCCATGCACCTCAACGATATGTACCAGGGATGGTTTCTCGACTATGCTTCATATGTCATTCTCGAACGGGCCGTCCCCGAGATCGACGACGGACTGAAACCGGTTCAGAGGCGCATCCTTCATTCGATGAAGGACCTCGACGATGGCCGGTACAACAAGGTGGCCAATATAATCGGCCATACCATGAAATACCATCCGCATGGCGATGCTTCTATAGGAGATGCACTGGTTCAGATGGGACAGAAAGACCTGCTTATCGATTGCCAGGGGAACTGGGGCAACATCCTTACCGGCGACAGCGCGGCGGCCGCAAGATACATTGAAGCCAGGCTAACGAAATTTGCACTTGAAGTGCTCTTTAACCCAAAAACCACAGCCTGGAAATCATCCTATGACGGAAGAAATAAGGAACCTGTCGCTCTCCCGGCCAAATTTCCCCTGCTTCTTGCCATGGGGGTTGAAGGTATTGCGGTCGGACTGGCCTCGAAAATCCTTCCGCATAATTTCAATGAACTTATTGATGCCTCCATCAAGATCCTCCAGCAAAAGGAATTCGAAATATACCCTGATTTCTTAACCGGGGGTATGATCGATGTCTCCAGGTATAACGACGGATTGAGAGGAGGAAAGCTAAGAGTAAGAGCAAGGATCGTGCAGGAAGATAAAAAGACCCTGAAGATCACCGAGATCCCTTTCGGAACGACCACAGGGTCGATCATTGACTCGATACTCACGGCCAACGATAAAGGCAAGATCAAGATCCGCAAGATAGACGACAATACGGCAGAGAACGTTGAAGTGCTGATACACCTGGCACCGGGAGTTTCACCCGACACCACCATGGATGCCCTTTACGCTTTCACCGAATGCGAAGTCTCCATTTCGCCCAATGCCTGCGTTGTTGAACGCGGCAAACCCAGGTTTGTGGGAGTAACTGAGATCCTGAAGCATAATACAGCCCAGACTCTGACACTCCTGAAGCTTGAACTGACCATCAGGCTCGAGGAACTGAATGAGCACCTGCATTATTCATCGCTCGAGAAGATCTTCATTGAAAATGAGGTCTACGAAGGGATCAAAAAATGCAAAACCGATGAGGATATTGACTCTGCCATCCGCAGAGGATTAAAGCCATTTGCCAAACAGATCATACGCCCGGTGAATGAGGATGATGTTAAACGCCTCAGGAAGATCCCCATCGAACGCATCTCGAAATTTAATTCGAACAAGGCGGATGAGGTGATGAAAGGGATCAGGCTTGAGATGGAAGAGGTGCAGAACCATCTTGATCACCTGGTTGATTTTGCTATTGAATACTTCAGGCAGATCAGGAAAAAATACGGAAAGAACCGCGACCGTAAGACCGAAATCCGCAATTTCGAGGTCATCGAAGCTTCAAAAGTGGCGGCAGCGAACCAGAAACTTTATGTCAACAGGGAGGAGGGTTTTGCCGGAACAGGCCTTCGCAAGGATGAATACATTTGCGATTGCTCCGACATCGACGACATGATCATCTTCAGGGATGACGGGACATTTATTGTGACAAAAGTTGCCGAGAAGGTGTTTGTGGGTCCGAATGTGGTTTTCATCAACGTTTTTCAGAAGAATGACAACCGCACAGTTTACAACCTGGTGTATCGTGACGGGAAAAACGGGAAGATCATGGTCAAGCGTTTCAGTGTGCTTGGCGTTACCCGTGATAAGGAATACGCTGCAACCAAGGGGACTGCAGGTTCCAAAATATTGTATTTCACTGCAAATCCAAACGGTGAAGCTGAAGTCATAAAGATCGAACTGAAGCCCAAGCCCAAGCTTAAGAAAACCAATTTTGATTTTGATTTCGCGAGCCTGGCCATCAAGGGCAGGAGCTCGATGGGGAATACACTTACCAAATACGCAGTAAGAAAAATTGAGATCAGGCAGGAGGGAGTGTCGACCCTGGGTTCCCTGAACATCTGGTACGACGACACGGTACAGCGCCTCAATACCGAAAGCAGGGGAATCCTGCTCGGGGCTTTCGCCGGTGCCGACCGTATCCTCACAGTCATGCAGAGCGGAGCCTATAAACTTACTTCGTTTGACCTGTCTACTCATTTTGATGAAGACATGATGCTGATCGAAAAATTCGATCCTTTAAAAGTGTATTCGGTCATATACCAGGAAGCAGGAACCAAACAGTATTATATAAAACGTTTTACGATTGAGCCGACCGAGAAGAAGGTTGAATTTGTTGAGCCGGACGATAAGATGGTGTTGTTTACTTTTGACATGCTCCCCAGGATCGAGATACTTTTCGATATGAAGCTTAAAACAAAAGGAGCTGAATCGGAGATTATCACAGTTCATGAATTTATCGGGGTTAAAGGCGTAAAAGCAAAAGGCCGCAAACTGACTGCATATCCTGTTAAAAAGTTAGACTGGATCGAACCATTGCCGCCACCTCCGGGGGAACCGGAAGTCACGGAGGACGAACCGGGAAGTGTAATACGTGAACCGGAAGTCGTGAGTGGTGATTCGGAAGCCGTGATTCCTGAGCCGGAAGTCGTGAGCCGTGAACCGGAAGCCGTGCCTAAGGTAGTCGCAAAACAAAAACCTGAACCAAAACCCAAACGCAATCCGCAGTCACTTAAGGAAGCTGAAAACAAACCCATGGCTGATCCCGAACCTCTGATCCCTGTGCCTCCTCCGGCAACAATAACAGAGAAGGAGACCGATAAACCTCATCCGCCCAAAACAAAAAAGAAGAAATCAAAGGATGAACCCGAAGCCGAACAAATGCAATTATTCTAACCCCTAATCCCCAACCCCCAATCCTTAACCCCTAATCCCCAACCCCCAACCCCCAACATGCCCGACAATAAAATCCTACCCCTTAGCGAAGACGTTTCCTGGATCGGCGTGCTCGACCACGACATCGTGACCTTCGACGTTGTGATGGAAACGAAATACGGGACCACTTACAACTCCTATTTTATCAATGCAGGGAAAAAAGTTGTGATTGAAACGGTCAAGGAAAGCTTCTGGGAAATTTACAGGGAGAAACTGTTAAAATTAACCGATCCCGCCGATATTGATTACATCGTGATGGATCATACCGAACCCGACCATTCTGGATGCCTCGCAAAACTACTGGAGATTGCTCCAAAGGCCGTTGTGGTGGGCAGCGGCAATGCTATAAGGTATCTCCGGGACCTGCTCGGTTTTGAATTCCCGAACCTGGTCATTAAAGACGGCTATACTCTCGATCTTGGAAATAAAACTCTCAGGTTCATCGGGGCGCCTAACCTTCACTGGCCCGACTCGATAATGACTTACATGGTTGAAGATAAGATCCTTTTTACCTGTGACATTTTTGGTGAACATTATTGCAATGAACTGTTGTTTGATGACATGGTACCTGATTTCGGTGATGCGTTCAGGTATTATTTTGATGTGATCATGAAACCATACAGCCGTTTCATGCTGCAGGCCATCGAACGGATAAGGTGTCTGGATATCAGTATGATAGCCCCGGGCCATGGAATGATCCTCAGGAAGGACTGGAGAAAATGGGTTGAGCTTTCGGTGAAGTACAGCAGCGAATACCTCGAAAATCCGCATAAAAACAAAGTCTTTATAGGGTATGTTTCGGCATATCATAATACGGAGATGATCGCAGAAAAAATAGCCGAAGGCATGCGTTCGGTTGGGAATATCGATGTTGACCTCTGCGATCTGGAGAACATGGATATTGCTCTCATTGAACAAAAACTGACCCAGAGCTCAGGGATCGTTCTCGGATGCCCGACTTTCAGCCAGAATATTCTCCTGCCTGTATACCAGGTGTTTGCGGCTATCAACCCGATACGTGACCGGGGAAAGCTTGCTGCCGTTTTTGGTTCATACGGCTGGAGTGGTGAAGGCGCTAAGATCATGAGCTCGGCCCTGAACAGCCTGAAGCTGAATGTGATCGATGAGGGCCTTATGATACGATTCACTCCGCATGACGAGACCCTTATAAAATGCTTTGAATACGGAAAGGCATACGGTGAAAGGTTCCTCAACAGGGAGTGCTGACCTCCTCCGTGCCGCAGTAATCCTGGCAGCCGGGATTGCAGCCTGGTCAAATTCATTTGATTGTTCCTTCCATTTCGATGACTTCCCGAACATCGTTTCCAATCCTGCAATTGCCGACCTTTTCAACTGGAAAGCCTGGATGCTCTTCAATCCGCTCAGGCCAGTCGCATTTTTTACCTTTGCCCTGAATTACCACTTCAGCCGGTTTGATGTCTTTGGATATCACCTTTTCAATTTCGGAATACACCTTGCAAACAGCTTCCTGGTCTGGTTGTTGATCAAACTATTATTTAAAACACCCAGGCTCACCCATCACCCGCTGGCAGCATCCGCAGGATCAATTGCCTTCTTCTCTGCTTTGCTTTTTATGGTGCATCCGCTGATGACCGAGTCGGTGACTTACATCGTTCAAAGGCTTGTGAGCCTTTCGTTCATGTTCAGCCTGCTTTCTCTGACCGCATTCATCAAAGGCTTGCTGGTCAGGCCTGCCCGTTCTTCCTGCCTGTATCTCCTTTTTTCGGCCCTGGCCGCCGTCCTGGGCTTTTTTACAAAGGAAACTACATGGATACTGCCCGTTCTGATGCTGATGGTGTATTTTTTCTTTTTTTTCAGGCGGACTTCATCCTCACTTTTACCAGGTGTTGTAATTATTTCGCTGATGTTCATACTTCTCTCGGTCCTGGTACTCGTGGTCCTGGGTTCGGGAAAGTATTTTTCGCCTATTCCTCCCCGTGAAGGACATCCGTACACTATTACGCCGGGGAGTTATTTTATGACCCAGGTGAATATTTTGCCTGTATACCTCAGGCTGATGCTGCTCCCGGTAAAGCAAACCCTTGACTATAACTACCCGATGACCCTCAGCCTTACCGGCCTTCAGAGTTTGCTTAGCCTTGCCTTGCTGCTGCTGATCCTCATCCTTGCTCTGCTGGTTTATAAAAAAGACCGTCTCTTCACATTCGGCATCTTCTGGTTTTTTATCACCATATCGCCCCAGGTACTGGTGCCCCGCTCTAATTTTATATTCGAACACAGGGCTTATCCCTCCGTCTTCGGCTTTATCCTGGTATGGGTTTTACTGCTGTTTTACTGCTTTGGTAAGGTCGCTGTGCTCAGGCAGGCTCCTGAGGCTGGTTCTGAAACCAGAAAAATTTTATTGAGCCTGGCCGGTTTGCTGATTATAGTTCAGTGTGCTGTTTTCGGGGTGATGACCCGGGAACGCAACAAAATCTGGAAAGATGAATACAGTCTATGGTCCGACTGCCTTTTAAAAGCACCCGGCAGCGCCCGTGCCATGGCAAACCTGGGAGCCGAGCAGGTGAACCGCCAGGAATACCTGGCAGCCATCACTAATCTTGACCGGGCGATTATGATTTTTCCACTGTACCTCCAGGCCTGGAACAGCAGGGCAGCAGCCAGGATCAGTATAAACGAAAACGAAACGGCAGTGAGGGAACTAGATTTTGTGATTCATCAGGATCCCCGTTTTCACGATGCATATATTAACAGGAATATTGCATTTCGTAACCTCAAACAATACCAAGCGTCTGTTCAAGACCTTACATTTGCAATTTCGTTAAGACCCGGCCGGTCTGATTCATATTTCCAAAGAGGACTGAGTTTATGGATGGACGGACGTAATGAAGCTGCCCTGAAAGACATGCTGCAGGCTGCTGAAATGAAAAATCAGGATGCGGTCAGGTTTCTTCAAATGTATTCGCAATAAATTTTTTGCGGCATAATATTTGTAGCTTTGAGTAGTTTTGTATTATGATGATTCTTTCTAAAAGCCGTATCTGTTTACTGGGGTTCAGCCTCCTGTTTCTTGTTTCCTGCCTGCCCGAACAAAAGATTGCACAGTCATTTGTCAAAAATGGCCCGAAGATCAGGCTGATGGTTACTCCTCCTGACCTGATTTATAAATACAATCATAAAGGAGAAGAGATAGAAGGGTTTTCTGAAATGACTGTAAAGCAGCAGGATTCTGCATTGTTTTACAACAGCCTGTTCATTCAGAGGATCAGCGATTCTGTTGTCCTTGAAAACTATATCAACCACTTTATTGCAGAACTGCGGAAGGCCAATTTCGAAGTTTTCCTGCCTGACCAGATAGATTCATTTCTGCAGGACAAAACCCAGGCTTACATGCTTACCATTGCCCAGATCCAGCTTGATGAATACACTTATCCGCTTGAAGATAAAGAGCCTGTGAACGACACTGTGTATTATAAAAAGTTCAATCTCAACGCAATGGACTTCAGTGTTTGGTTTGAGTTAAGCAAGGTAAACGCCGATAAACCCAGGAAAACCCTGTTGTATGATTCACAGTCGGCGTACGACAATTTTAATGGTGGTTTCATTGTTGACCCCTGGACCAGTTCGGTAAGGTATAAATACCATATTGATACACTCGGGCTAAGTGATGTATATGATATGACCAAGTACCTGGGGAGGGTTCATGCCGATTACCTGTTTGATCTGTTCATGAATCAGTGGGTGGTATACAATATGCCATCAAACGATTACAGTTTGTATTACTATCATTATAACCGTCAGCGCAACATGATGGAAGCAACCGAGGAAGAGCGCTTCCAGATACTTCCAGATAAATAATCAGAAATTGCTCCTGGCATATGGGGCGTTGGAAAGGCTGGCAAAATCCTTTTTCAGATATTTGAAATACCCGGTAATGGCTATCATTGCGGCATTGTCTGTTGTATAGGCCAGGGGAGGGATAAAGACGTTCCATCCTTTTTTGCCACTCAGTTCATTCAGCCGGGAACGAAGCCCCGAATTAGCTGAAACTCCTCCTGCAATGGCGATTTCGCTGATCCCTGTTTCAACTGAAGCTTTTTCAAGCCTGCCCAGGAGGATGTCAAGTATTGTCTTCTGGATCGATGCGCAAAGGTCGGCCTTGTTTTGTTCAATGAACTGCGGATTGTTTTTCAGTTCATCCCTCAGGAAATATAGTATTGATGTCTTTAGTCCGCTGAAGCTGAAGTTAAGGCCGGGGATATTGGGTTTTGAAAAGGAAAAGCGGGATGCGTCACCCCCGGCTGCAAGCTTATCGATAAAAGGCCCGCCGGGATATGGAAGGCCCATGATCTTTGCAGCCTTGTCGAACGTTTCTCCTGCAGCGTCGTCTATAGTTTGTCCGATGATATGCATGTCAAAATGCCCGTCGACCCTTACGATCTGCGTATGCCCCCCCGAGACTGTGAGGCAGAGGAAGGGAAATGAAGGCACCGGGTTTGTGCGCCCTTCATTCCTGATAAAATGTGCCAGGATATGAGCCTGCAGATGGTCTGCTTCGATGAGTGGAATGTTCAGTCCCATCGCAAATGCCTTGGAAAACGATGCGCCTACCAGAAGGGATCCAAGCAGTCCGGGACCCCGGGTATAAGCAACGGCCGAAAGCTTATTTTTACTTATATTTGCTTTTTGCAGGGCAGCATGGATCACGGGTATGATGTTCTGCTGATGTGCGCGGGATGCGAGCTCAGGCACCACACCTCCGTAAGAGGCATGGATATCCTGGTTCGCGGCGACATTGGAGATGATAACATCATCCCTGATCACGGCAGCAGCAGTGTCATCACAAGAAGACTCAATACCCAGGATATAAGCGGTCATGCAGGTTTTTTTTTCGGGCTAACCCGGCTCAGCGATACAGGCTTATAAGTGAAATTTAAAGCAAAAGTACCATAAAAACGCTGATCAAAATACTTGTCTATACCTGTGTGGTCATTTTTTCACTGATGTTCACACTCTGGTCAGTATTGAGCAGCAGTGCGGTACAGACACTTGGTGTGAGGATCGCCGCATCGTACTTTTCCAAAGCATGGAAGACCGAAGTCCTCATCCGCAGTTTCAGCCTTAATCCCTGGGATGGCCTGGTAATCCATGACATCAGCCTGAAAGACCGTCAGGGTGAGTACCTGTTCAAAGCCGATGAGCTTGCGGTACGCCCGGGCCTCATCCGCCTGAAAAAACATAAGATAAATATCGGGAAGGTCTTTATTGACCATGGGATTGTGCAGCTTCTTACCCACAAAGGCGACTCCTCCCTGAACCTTCAGTTCATCCTTGATTATTTCGCATCAACAGGAACAACGATGCCTCCCGACACTATAAAAGGAGAACCCTGGGACTTCTCTGTGTCGAATATCATTCTCAATTCAACCCGGTTTCACTTTGAAGATGAGAATACAGAGAGGCAGCCTGTTGGGATGGATTATGCGAATATTGATGTGAAGGATATCAACCTTCATATTACCGACCTGAGATTCGATGCTGATACGATACGAGCAAATATCCTTAACCTGTCGGCCCTGGAGCGCAGCGGATTCCACGTTAAGCGGCTTACAGGTGAATTCCACGTAAGCCCTGGTTTCCTTAAAGCCAACAACCTGAAGATCCTTACCGACAATTCCGATATTTCGCTGAGTTTCGCTTTTCTATACCCAAGCTGGTCGGCGTACAACGATTTTTTAAATGCGATCACCATTAAAGCCAATATTGCACCAACCTACCTAGACCTGTCGGATATTGGTTTTTTTGCCCCTGATATCCGCCGGATGAAGGACAGGTTCAGGTTTGAGGGGAAGATTGACGGGTCGGTAAGCAATTTCAGGGCAAAGGATTTCAGGGTGGCCTATGGGACCAACACCTATTTCTGGGGAAATATCAGGGCGTTCGGTTTACCTAACGTGGAAGAGACGTTTGTTGACCTGGCGGTAAAAACCATGACTTCAAACAAAGCAGATATAGAATCCTTCCTGCTCCCCGATGCTTCAGACAGCATTGTTCTCCCAGGGATCCTTGGTAATATTGGTGTTTTAAGCTTTACTGGTAATTTCACCGGCTACTATAATGATTTCGTTTCAAATGCCCTGTTCCGGACCAATCTCGGAAATGTAAGGACCGACCTGGTGCTCCGCCGAACCCATGATGAAAGCAAGCTTTCGTACCAGGGGCAGATCGACGTCACCGGCTTCGATATCGGAAAACTGATGGATGAAAAGGAATCGGTTGGCATTACTACCTTCAGAGGCGAGATTAAGGGAAAAGGGCTTACGAAAGCCAATGCTGATGTTGAAGTTGATATACATATTGATTCGACCCGCCTGCTGAATTACAACTACCACAAGCTCGATTTAAGAGGGTTGCTCTTCAACAAGAGGTTCACCGGCTACCTCGATATTGACGATCCCAACCTCAAGCTTCAGTTCACAGGCATGATGAACTTCACAGATTCCATTCCGGGATTCGATTTCAACTCAGAGATCAAACATGCCCAGCTATACAACCTTGGCTTTCTGAAGCGTGACAGTACTGAGATCTTTGCAACCATCATCAAGGCAAAATTTACAGGGAACAGCCTTGACAATCTCGATGGCTCTGTGAGTTTCGAGAATACCAACTTTGTTGAAGGGAGCAAATCCCTGCACATGAAAAACATGAATCTTGTCAATGATATAGATTCGAAAGGAGACAAATCGTATCATTTAAGGTCGGATTTTGTGGATGCTGATTTCAGCGGGCATTTTAATTTCAGCAGTGTAGTGCCATCGCTGTACACATTTGTGAAAAATTACCTTGCATCGTTTTACCTTAAAGACTCAGCTAAAATGGAGGCCTTTGAAACCTCCGACCAGGTGCTGAAATGCAATATCAGGTTCAAGAATACCGATCAGCTTACAAACATCTTCCTTCCTTTCCTGAAAGTTTCCGAGAATGCATCTGTTGAAGGCTCTTATGACGAACCCAAAGGACTGTTGTCGGTGAAAGCCCGTGCACCTTTTCTCGACGTTTCGGGGATGCATATCCCTGAATGGTATATTGATGCGAAAACCACAGCAAATGAACTTTCATTCAATACCGGGGCCAGGGCCATATATTTCAAAAAAGCTTCAAAAAATGATAGTGTGGAGGTGAAACTTGATACGTTTAATATTATCTCCCACCTTCGCCACGACAGCATTCTTTATGCTTTATCGTGGACTGAAGCCGGCAGGCTCAGCGGGCTTGACGGATATGTAAGTTTTCTGAATGACCCCAGGGCGGAAATCAGGATCACTAATATGGGTGTGATAGCCAATAACCGTGAATGGACTGTCGACCGGGATAATTACATCACCATCGACACAAACCTGATCATGATTCGGAGCCTGAATTTCAGTTCAGGGAACCAGTTCCTGAAAGCCGACGGCATTGTTTCGGGAAGACCCCAGGATACTCTTTCACTTGCGTTCAACGAGGTTGATATCTCAACCCTTGATAAATTTTTGAGCTCAAAGTCGGTTGACCTTGAAGGGATTCTTAGCGGAAAGGTCAAGCTTATGAATGTTTATAAAGACATCAGTGTGATTTCAGACCTCAGGCTTGAAAAGTTTAAATTCAATAAGGAATTGCTTGGGGATGCGTTGCTGAATATCAACTATATCAAAGCTGATCAGCGTTTCGATATCAGGTCGAGGATAGAATATACAGGTAATGTGGGCAAAAATATTCCCTTCGACCTCAAAGGAAGCCTGTATTCGGGAGATCAGCCGAGGCTTGATTTCAACCTCGACCTCAAGAACCTGAATCTGAAAATGGTTCGCCCGTTCGTGTCGAGTTTTATGAGTGGGCTTAACGGCTGGGTGTCGGGACATGCTTCCATCAAGGGAACTCTTGACAAACCAAGGCTTTCGGGTGATCTGAACCTCAGCCGGACCGAATTCAAGATCACTTACCTGAATGTTCTTTATTCACTGGCGGATATGGTGCATATTGACTCCAACGCCTTTGTTTTTAACAAGATTACCATTTACGACTCCCTGGGGAACAAGGGCATTCTGAACGGAAGGATCTCTCATGAATATTTCAGGGATATGCGGCTTGACCTGAACGTTGATTTCAATGAATTTTCGGCCTTCAACAACACTTTTGCCCAGAATCCGGTGTTTTACGGTAAGGCCAGGGCTACAGGCTCAGTTCATCTGTTCGGACCGCTTGACAACATCAGCATCGCGGTGAAAGCACAAACGGGGAAACCTACGCAGGTGGCAATACCTATAAATCTCACAGCTGGTGTGGGACAGAATGATTTTATACGGTTCGTGAATCCAAAAGACTCCCTGCAGTCGGGTGAACATGTTAAAAAAGAGGAATCGAATCTTAACCTTGACATTGCCATTAAAGCGAATCCTGACGCCCTGGTTGAAGTTTTTCTTCCAGATCAGCTGGGGAGTCTCAAGGCACAGGGCAACGGCAATATCCTGATGGGTATGTCCCCCTCCAAACCATTCAACATGATCGGCACCTATTCGATCACCAAGGGATCCTTTGTTTTCCACATCAAAAACCTTCTCAGGCTGCCCATGAATATATCAGAGGGTAGCCGGATCACCTGGTCGGGCGACCCGGCTGATGCCAATCTCAGTGTAAGCGCTATTTACAAAACCAAGACCACCCTGGCAGGACTGACCTCAGATCCTACAGAAGCGCAGGCGCGCTTCCCGGTTGAAGTTGTGTTTCACCTGGGGGGAAAGCTGTCGAACCCTGATATTAAATTCAGCATGAACCTGCCAAACGTTGAAGAGGATATCAAAGTCGTCGTTTACAGGTCGATCGATACAACCAATGTGTCGGAAATGAACCAGCAGATGATCTACCTGCTTGTCATGAA
Source organism: Bacteroidota bacterium (assembly GCA_037134895.1). GTDB lineage: Bacteria > Bacteroidota > Bacteroidia > Bacteroidales > FEN-979 > CAIRDP01. The sequence goes on along the minus strand of JBAXLI010000022.1, from coordinate 45,454 downwards.
CGCCTTCAAACCTGTTGTGGCAAGCACAAGTTCAGGCATTAATGTTGGTGCAACTTCGGCATCCCTTGTCACAAACCAGATCAATTCCTGGCTTTCAGGCATCTCGAACAATGTGAACATGGGCGTTAACTACCGTCCGGGAACATCAAGCGACGTACAGTCCTGGGATGTTACTATGTCAACCCAGCTGCTCGACAACAGGCTGCTCATCGACGGTACTTTCGGGATGAATACCTATAAATCATCAGCCTACCAGCAGCCCAACCAGATCGTGGGCGACATCAATATAGAGTATGTGCTTACCAAGAACAGGAGATGGAGGGTGCATGCCTTTAACCGGACCAATAATGTGAACATCCTGAACAATAACTCACCCTATACACAGGGTGTGGGGTTGAAGTACCAGAAGGATTTTTATTCATTCGGAGAGTTGTTTCACGGAAAAAAATGGGCTGAAAAGCAGGCCCAGAAAGCGAAAAAGAAATAATGTCCTTTACAGTTTACCGAAGCTCGGCCGGGTCGGGAAAAACATACACACTTGTGAAGGAGTATCTTAAAATAATCCTTCCCGATACCGACAGTTTCAGGAATATCCTGGCCGTGACCTTCACCAACAAGGCAGCAGGGGAGATGAAACAGAGGGTGCTCAGTTGCCTTGACGAGCTCTCAGGCCCCATGGCAGGAAAAGGAAAAGCCACGCTTACCCTGCTTCCTGCACTTGTTGAGGAAACCGGGCTAAGCGCTTCTGAAATAAGCCATAATGCAGAGGAAGTCCTGAAGAAAATACTTCATCAGTATTCTGATTTTGCAATCGGCACCATCGACAGTTTTTCTCATCGTGTGATTCGGGCATTTGCTCATGACTTCGGCCTTCCGATAAACTTCAGGGTTGAGCTCGATACCGATGAACTGCTTGAGACGGCAGTTGACCTTTTACTTGACAAGGCGGGGGATGATGAGCAGATCACAGGGTTGCTGGTGAATTTCCTTGAAAATAATATTGAGGACGATAAAAGCTGGGCGATAGATTCATCCCTGGTAGCATTTTCAAAACTGTTGCTCGACGAGGACAGTCAGCAGCAGCTTCCCAAACTCAGGAACCTGTCGATTGCTGATTTCAGGAAGGTGGCTGATTTTCTCAGGAAAAGCACTAAGGAGTTCGAGAAAAACCTGAAGACTGAAGCCTCCCTGGCATGGAGTGTGATCGGAGAAGCAGGTCTTGACCACAAGGCGTTTGCTTTCGGGAAATCAGGTGTTTCGGGGTACTTTGAACAGTTATCATCAGGAAGGCTTGACCGGATCATACCTGCTCCAAGACTGGTTGAGGCAATTGAAAAAGACAGCTGGACAAGTGGGAAAGTCACATCCGCAGACAGGGAAAAAATCGAACGTATCAAGCATACATTGAACAAAAGCTTTCGGGAGATCGGGCAGCTCATTGAGACTTCGTATGCCCGTTACAAATTGCATAAGCTGTTATGGAAATCAGTGTATCCCCTGGCCGTGCTTAACAGCATAGACCAGATACTTCAGGAATTTAAAAAGCAGAATAATATTATCCATATCTCGGAGTTCAACAGCCGTATAGCGAAGATCGTGCTCGGGGAGCCGGTTCCCTTCATTTATGAGCGAACAGGAGAGAAATACCGGCATATCCTTATTGATGAATTTCAGGATACTTCGGCGCTCCAATGGCAGAACTTCGTGCCCCTGATCGAGAATTCCCTTGCATCAGGATGGTTCAACCTTGTGGTCGGTGATGGCAAACAGGCTATTTACCGCTGGAGGTCGGGAGATGTAGAGCAGTTTACTTCACTGCCTGCGCTGAAAGGAAGTGATACGAGTCTGCTGCTTAAGGACAGGGAGAGGTCACTGGAAAGGAACTTCACGGAGCTCAGGCTCGAAAAGAATTTCCGCTCGGGAAGAGAGATTGTTGAGCTCAATAATGAGCTTTTCGGTTTTTTGTCAGGATTGCTTGATGAAAAGCGGCAAAAAGTATACCAGGACCTTGAGCAGGAATCAGTCCCGGGAAAACCCGATGGTTATGTCAGCATTACATTCAGTTCAGGCAGGGATGATGATAGTGAGGCCGACGGGACTGACATGGAGTCGAAGGTGCTGAAAATAGTTACCGGCTGCATTCGGGATGGGTACAGGCCCAGGGACATAGCCATTTTATGCCGCGTCAACACACAGGCATCAGCACTGGCAAGGATGCTGATCGAAAAATCGATCCCGGTAGTATCGGGAGAGTCTCTTCTGCTGAAGTATTCCCCGCATGTAAAGATGCTTACTGCTTTGGCCAGGTATGTCTTTGGACCTGTTAACCCGGTTATCCAGGCCGGGATACTCAATCGTTACTCGGAGTTGAAGCCTGAAGCCAAAGCTTTCTATCTCGACTGGCTCAACTTAAGCAGTGATACAGAAAGAAGAACCAGGTTGTTCGAGGATTTCCTGGCTGAGAAGATAGGGGATGACGGGCTGGAAACCTTGAAAATGCTTCCTGTATATGACCTTTTCATCAGGCTCATCAGGTGTTTCTGCCAGTCTTCAGCTTCGGACCCCTATGTTCAGTTTTTTCTGAATACTGTGCTGAAGTTCAGTTCCGATAAATCCTCCTCTGCCCCCGATTTCCTGGAATGGTGGGATGAACATTCATATAAACTTTCGGTAGTCATGCCGGCCGGGCTGAATGCCGTTCAGGTAATGACCATACATAAGGCTAAGGGGCTTCAGTTTCCTGTTGTGATTTATCCTTTTGCAGGTGAGCGTTTGAAGAATACCAGGCGGTACCTCTGGGCGGATCTCGGGAAGGATGAAGTGCCGGGATTGCCTGCGGCACTGATCCCTTCAGACAAGGAAGCAGGAGAAACTGATTTTGCCGCGAAATACCTGGAGGAAAGGCAGAAATCCCTGCTCGACCTCATCAACGTGTTTTACGTGGTGATGACCCGGCCGGAGCAAAGACTTTATGTTCTTTCTCCCCCTCCTCCGAAGAAAACCGGCGAACCAACTTCAATACCTGCATTCCTGAAGTCATGGCTGATGAAAAAAGGCTTGTTCAAAGATGACCAGCTGGAATATGAATTCGGCAAGGCTTCTGAACCTGTTGCCAGTGCGGCCGGGAACCTTGATGTGATGCCTATGCCTGATCTCCGGTTCAGCGACTGGAGGAAAAAGATAAGGATACGCTCGAGGGCTCCTGAAATATGGAATATCGATGATCCAGACAGGAACCGCCGTTTCGGGAATGTGCTGCACACGATTCTTGCAAAGCTCAGCCCTGGCGTCGATGCGGGGGATCTGATTGATGCTATGCTTGACAATGGTTTGCTCGAAAGGTCCAGGGAGGAAGTCGTCCGTAGTAAGATCAACACGATTCTTAATGACCCCTCGCTGGCTTTTATTTTTGATGAGAAGGCGGATGTGCGGATGGAGGCTGAGATACTGACACCCGAAGGACATGCAGTTCGCCCCGACCGCGTAATTATCAAGGGAGGGGAGGCTCTGATAGTTGATTATAAAACCGGGCGTCCAATGGAGAAATACAGGCAACAGCTGCTTAAATACTCGGAATACCTCGAAGCGATGGGTTTTAAAAGTGTTAAAAAATATTTATTGTATCTCGAGCCGGAGGTCAGGCTGGAAGAGGTGAGGTCAGATAACGCATGACAGATGCAGGATACAGGATGCAGGATACAGGATGCAGGATGCAGGATAAGAAGTTCGAATTTAAAATAAACCGAGAAAGTGAATACAGAAGAAAAAGTATCGGGGCTTTACCGTGAGTGGTGCGGAAGTAAAGCCGTTTCCATTGAAAAAATTGCCGGATCAGGATCCTACCGTCAGTATTTCAGGCTGAACGGAACAGGTGGAAATGTGGTTGCCGCCCTGAATGCCGATATCAGGGAAAACCTGGCTTTTATTGAATTTACAAGGCATTTTGCGGTCCACGGACTTCCGGTTCCTCAACTGCTTTATGTGAACCCTGAAACTGATGCGTATCTGTTACAGGACCTTGGCGATACAACATTGTTTTCAGCACTTAACGAGAAACGAAGCCAGGATAATGTTGTTGATCCCGGTATTGCAGAGTTTTATATGAAGGTTGCCGGTCTGCTGCCTTCATTCCAGGTCACGGCCGGCCGGAGTATTCCATTTCAGAGTTGCTACCCCCGCCCGGCTTTCGACAGGCAAAGCATGATGTGGGATCTGAGCTATTTTAAGTATTATTTTCTGAAGCTTGCCAGGATTTCATTTGACGAACAGAAACTCGAGGAGGATTTTAATGCCTTATGCGATTTTTTGCTGGAGGTCCCGTTTGAAAATTTCATGTACCGCGATTTCCAGTCGAGGAACATTATGATCTTCAACGATACCCCATGGTTTATTGATTACCAGGGGGGCCGAAAGGGCGGACTTCAGTATGATCTTGCCTCCCTGCTTTACGATGCCAAGGCCGACCTGCCCGAAGATTTCAGGATGCATCTGATGGAACATTACCTTGAGGCTGCAGGTAAAGCATTTTCTTTAGATGAGAAAAAATTTGTCAGGTATTTTGATGCGTTTGTGCTGATCAGGATACTTCAGGCCATGGGGGCATATGGATTCAGGGGATATTATGAGAATAAACCACTTTTCCTTCAAAGCATTCCTTATGCTGTAAGGAATCTCAGAATTCTGATCGACAGGAACAGGATACCGGTGGTGATGCCGATGCTGTTCAAGGCTCTTGCCGAGATCACTGGTAATCCTTCATTCTCGGGGCATAAGCAAACATCCTCGCAACTGATTGTAAAAATTTCAAGTTTCTCATTCAAGAATGGCATTCCTGCGGATGAGAGCGGTAACGGGGGTGGCTTTGTGTTCGACTGCAGGGCCCTTCCCAACCCCGGGAGGTATCCCGAATACCGCGAAGTAACAGGCAAAGACCAGAGCGTGATCGATTTTCTGGGCAGGGAAGCCGAAGTGGATGTCTTCCTGAATCATGTGTTCAGCCTGGTTAACCAGAGTGTCAGAAAGTATATTGAAAGGGGTTTTACCAGTCTGATGGTCAGCTTTGGCTGTACCGGCGGACAGCACAGGTCGGTATACTGCGCCGAGCAGATGGCAAAGCACCTTGGAGAAAAGTTTAACGTGAATATATTAGTAAAACATGAGGTTATAGGAGATTAGAGATTAGGGGTTAGGGGTTAGGGATTAGGGATAATTCCAACCCCCAGCCCCCAGCCCCCAATCCCCAACCCCCAACCCCCAACCCATGAAAGCAATGATCCTTGCGGCCGGACTTGGAACCCGGCTTAAGCCAATCACCGACACGATTCCAAAAGCGCTGGTTGAGATCAACGGGAAGACCCTGCTTGAGCATGCCTTCGAACATCTGAAGTTTTACGGGATCAGTGAAGTGATCGTAAATGTGCATCATTTTCCCGACCAGGTCATCAGTTTTCTAAAGAAGAAAAAGAACTTCGGGTGTAAGGTGGAGATCTCCGATGAACGTGATCTCCTTCTCGATACCGGGGGAGGGTTCAGGAAAGCCTCATGGTTTTTTGAGGGTGGAGGGCCTTTTCTTATCCGAAATGTGGATGTACTTTCAAATACAGATCTCGATGCCATGCTCGCATTCCACAATAAACATAAGCCTTTGGCCACACTGGCAGTCAGGAACAGGGAAACTTCCCGCTATCTCTTGTTCAGCGAGAAACAGGAACTCATTGGCTGGACGAATGTAAGCACAAAGGAGAAGAAGCTCAGCCGGAAAAACTTCAGGCAGATGCATCCCCTGGCATTTTCAGGGATACAGATCCTTAACCCTTCAGTTATTCCCATGCTGACCGAAGAAGGCCGATTCTCGCTGATCACGATGTACCTGCGACTTTCGAGAGATCACAGGATTTGTGCCTTTACAGATAATGACAGTTTCTGGTTTGATGCAGGGAAAAGAGAGGACGCTGTTTAATGGCTGCATTCCTTGAACAAACGGCTGCCTATCTTGTTTCATCTTACGGAGATGATATTTCGGATATTTGTATCGTTTTGCCCAACCTCAGGGCGGGCTTATTCTTAAGGAAGTCAATCGCAGGATTGATCAATAAGACCATCTGGGCCCCGGCCATTTGTTCTGCAGAGGACTTCATGACCACCGTATCAGGTTTAAAACCTTTCGACAAACAAAACCTTGTTTTCAGCCTTTATGGCATCCACCAGGATTTAGAGAAGGAAAAAGCCCAGCCGTTCGAAGACTTTATTCAATGGGCTCCTCAATTGCTGGCCGATTTTGACGAAGCCGACCGTTACCTGGCCGATACCCGTCAGTTGTTTGCCGCCCTCACAGATGCCAGGGCAATAACCGTATGGAACCCGGAAAACCGACCGCTAACCGATTTTGAAAAACAATACATTAAATTCTATAACTCTCTTTACCATTACTACAGCCGGCTTGTTGACCAGCTGCTTGCCAGCAGGCAGGCCTGGCCGGGGCTGATATTCAGGATGGCCGCCCTGGGGATTGAACAATTCAGTGAAACACTTCCCTGGAAAAAGATCGTTTTTGCAGGGTTCAATGCCATTTCGGCATCAGAGGAAAAGGTAATGGATATTTTACACAGCAAGGGGCAAGCTGAATTTCTCTGGGATGCCGACGAGTATTATCTCAACGATTATTCCCAGGAAGCCGGGGAATTCATGAGGTACAACAGGAAAAAATGGGGAGGGAGGGAATTCAGGTGGGTCACGAAAGGTATTGCGGCTTTACCAATGAAAATCAGTATCACAGGGATGCCGAATAATACGGCCCAGGCCTCTTTCGCAGGAGAAATCCTCAGATCTTCTGCAGCATTCGATGAACATACTGCAATAGTGGTTCTAGATGAGAATCTGCTGATTCCTCTTTTGTATTCTCTTCCGGATAAGGCGGGTGAAATGAACATTACAATGGGGCTTCCGCTTTCACAAACTCCTCTTGCAAGTTTGTTCGGACTGCTGTTCAGGATGCAGATGAATAAAGATAAGTTCACGGCAAACCGTAAAAACGGCGCAAAACATTTTTATTACAAGGATGTGTTGGCCCTGCTAAGGCATCCTTATATTTCGGGGATGGCTTCTTCGCTGATGCATGGGAACCGGTTTGTTTTTGACAGCCTGCTTGCATCTATTGTACAGGGCAACAGGATTTTTATCTCTGCTGAAGAAATCCTGAACCCGGGGACCGGACTGTTCTCGGCCAATGCCGATTTTCTGAAGCCGTTCTTCGGCAACTGGCTAACACCTGCGGAGGCCCTGGTTGATATGAGGGAGATCCTTTCATCGTTGAGAGACAGGTTTATCTCTGATCCCGGAGGCCTTGAGATCGAGTATATATTTGCAGTTTCAAAAATTCACAACCAGGCCGACCGGCTCATCCAGAGCCATCCCGGGACCGTAAAGTCAGTAAAAACCTTATCCCTGCTGTTTACACGCATGCTTGAAACTGAGACACTGCCGTTCTTCGGGGAACCTCTGAAAGGGATGCAGATCATGGGGTTACATGAGACCCGGGGGCTTGACTTCGACAACATCATCATGCTTTCGTGCAACGAAGGACTTCTTCCAAGGGGACGCAGTTCAGGGTCGTTCATCCCTCTCGACCTGAAACTTGAGTTCGGGCTTCCGACATACAGGCAAAAAGACGCTGTGTACGCATACCAGTTTTACCACCTTCTTCAGAGAACCGTAAATATCAGTCTTCTCTATAATTCTGAACCGGGTGAGTTCGGGGGTGGAGAGATGAGCCGTTACCTTCAGCAACTGATAAGCGAGCTTAAAAACGCTAACCCATCCGCAGTAATAAAAGAAGAAATACTGGTAATGATGCCGGAGCCTTCAGGCCTGGTACAAGAGATCATCATACCAAAAGGCGAAAAGGTGTTAAACCTCCTGAAGATAAAGGCCGTGAAAGGGTTTTCGCCTACCACCCTGAATAATTTCAGGACCTGCAGCCTGAAATTTTATTTCAGCGACCTGGCTTTGCTGCAGGAACCCGATGAAACTGAAGAAGAGATCGACAGCAGGATACTGGGAAACATTATTCATGAGGCATTACACCGCTTATACAAGGAGTTTCAGGGACAGGATATTGGCAGGGATGAAATCACTGAAATCAGAACCAGGGCAGGCCGGGCGATCGACGAAGCCTGCGGAAAGGAGTTCAAAGGCAGGGATGTGAATTACGGCCGTAACCTCCTTCTTCTGAATGTAGGTAAAATGATGCTGAAGAAGTTCCTGGATCATGAAATGCGGTTGATGGAAGAGATGAAGAAAAAAGGTGAAGTTCTCAGCATCATCGGCCTTGAACTGTGGATGGAACGCCAGATCGGCATCAGAGTTGGCGAAGAGGAAATAAACGTCAGGGTGAAGGGTAAGGCCGATCGTATCGAAAATACTGGGAAATGCCTTAGGGTGATCGATTATAAGACCGGCTCCACCGACCCCGGCCGCACCTCAATTGAGAACTGGGATGCATTCCACCAGGACTCTGCCAAAGATCACGCGTTTCAGCTGCTTGCATATGCCTGGTTGTATTTCCCGAGGCTGAGGTCGAAACTTCCGGTCGAGGCTGGGATTTTGTCTCTGAGAAATCCGAAAGACGGGCTTATTGCTGTTTCAGTGCCCTCTGCTGAAGGAGAACCTTTGAAGACCCTGCTGGAAGCTTCAGACATCAATGAATTTGAGAATAGCCTGAAACAAATTCTGACTGCAATTTATGATCCTTCGGTTCCTTTCACGCAGACCACCGACCTGAATGTTTGTTCGAAGTGCATTTATATTGATTTGTGCGGAAGATGACGACTGGTGGTTGGTGATTAGGCACTAGGCATTAGGCACTAGGCACTAGGAAAAATCCCAATCCCTAATCCCTAATCCCCAATCACACATGCTTCATAGGTAAAGACTTCCGCATCCTTCCATCCGTCCCAGCTCAGGCCTGCCTTGTCGCGGGCACAATGTCCGAGGAATTCTTCCTTGTTCCACCCGGTTTCTGTCGCCACCTGCGGAAGAAAAGTTCCCGAAGCATAGCCTTTTTTGATATAAATGCCATGTTTGCCAAGAACGATCTGATCGGGGGAGCTGATACGTTTCATCGGAGAAAGTACTGATATTTCAATGTCGAGTTTTGGAACCTCCCTGGCTGTAACCGGAAGGAAACGACTGTCCTGGGTCGCCGAAGCAACAGCCATCTGCTGCACTACCTGCCATAACGGAATATCGGCTGTAAACCTTCCGATACAGCCCCTGAGCTCTCCTTTTTCTTTTAAAGTAACAAAAGCCCCGGCATGCATTTTCAGGTTGGGACTGAAGTTTTTATCGTCGACCTCAGGTATTTTTCGCTCGTTAATGAAAACAACAATAGTATTCCTTGCAATCGACATCAGGGTTTTCTTATCATCTTCACTGAAACTGAATTCTGATGTCCCTTTTGCAGGTGTAACCGCCTTGCGGCTTACGGCTATCGCCCAGTAGCCCACGCATTGAGCATGATCACCGTACTTTGAATCTCCCGAATTCTGGTAATATAAAGGGCTGTATTGTACGTCCGTGTCTCCTTCGGTCATGTCAAGGAGCGCCAGCACTGAGGTCCATCCGCAGAGATTTGTAGCCAGATTCGGGATGTTCTTTTTTTCATAAGCATCAAGGAAATTCATAAGTGCAGCAGGATTGTTCTTTAAAATGACATCGCAGGTGGCTTTATCTGCGGTTTCCGCCTCCTCATATTTTGGGTAATGGGAGAAATCGGTGCTGATTACAAACAGGTTTTTCCCGTTGAAATATGGTTTAAGGGCCATAGCGATCTTTTTGCAGCTTTCCCTGCTTTGGCTGCCAATCACTATGGGTACTATCCTGAAAGGTTTCTTCATATGAAATTGCAAGAATGGGACCTGAACCTCGAGACTGTGCTCGCTGAGGTCGGCCTCGCGCACAAAGCTGAAGACCGGGTTGGCTTTTATAAGTTCATTTGCAAGCTCAATGTTTACAGCTACTTTCCCAAGCGGTGTAAGGTAATCACCCTTATTGTAAATCGAAGCCCCCATAAATGTAGCCTGGTGGCTTGAACCTATGATAAAGATATTGTCGTATGATTTCTCCGGATCTATCTGGTTGAAAGCGCTGGCAGCAACACCACCTGAGAATACATATCCTGCATGAGGAGAAATAACCGCCTGGAGGTTTATGGTCGCACGGGGTTTGGCATACCTGAAAAGACTGGCAAGCTGAGCTTTCAGTGTATCGGGGCTAGCCGGATAAAACCTCCCTGCTGCAGCCGGATTACGGTCGGTTTTCGGCCCCTCGCCCGAGGAGCTGCTTTGATTGAACATAAAAGTGAGTCCCATAAGAAATACGAATCGGAAAAAACTGCCCATTGTTTATTAACTTTACACAAAATCAAGGTAAAAGTACTGAAATATGAACAGGAATGCAATACGTGCAGGGCTTTTCGCACTTGGTTTTATTTCTATTTCCACCCAGATCTACCTTCTCAGGGAAAGCTACATCGTATTTTATGGCAACGAACTTATTCTCGGCATCGCACTCTCGCTTTGGATGTTGCTTACCGGAACAGGTGCGTGGCTCGGCAGGTTTTTTGAAAGGATGAATGACAAGGCAGGTTTCCTGCTCTTCCTTATGCTTCTGCTTTCCGTCATGCCTGTTATGATGACCCTGAAACTTAACCTGTACAGGGCTGTCGCTCTGCCCACCGGTGCCCTGGCTGGAATTAACGACGTCATGTATTGCTCGTTCCTGGTTGAACTTCCCTTTTGTCTTTTGAACGGATTCCTTTTTTCAGCCCTGAGCAGCATGCTGGGTAAAGCAGGCAGGGCGTTTTCAATTGAAGCCCTGGGCAGCGTTGTTTCAGGCGCCCTGGTCAATTTCATCTTTCTCTGGTTTTTTTCATCGGGCTTCAGCCAGCTGCTGATTACCGGAATGTTTTTGACGGTAGTGGTTTATATTTCATTTCACACCGGGAGCAGGGTTATCCCATGGATCATTCTTCCCATAAGTTTGTTAATTATGGCACTGCTGTCAATGATCGATACGAGGGGGATTTCAAATAAAGCCCTGTATCCCGGCCAGGATGTTGTCGAACAAAAGGAAACTCCTTACGGACAGCTGGTGGTAACGGCAAATTCAGGACAGATCAATGTGTATGAGAACGGACTATTAATGTTTTCATCGGGTGACCTGATAAAAAACGAGGAAAACGTTCATTATGCAATGATTCAGCATCCCTTGCCCAAAACAGTTCTGCTTGTCTCGGGAGGCTTGTCGGGGGCCATTGATGAGATCCTTAAATACCATATCAGCCGTATCGACTATGTTGAGCTGAACCCTGCCCTGCTGCAAATGAGTGTAAGATCTCTCAGAAGCTTTGAAAAAAGAGGAGTCTTCCTGCATTCAGGCGATGCCAGGGTCTTCGTGAGGAACTCTCCGGTGAAGTATGATGTGATCCTGGTCTTGCTTCCACCTCCCTCGAGTCTGCAGCTGAATCGCTTGTACACAACTGAATTTATCAATGAAATGAAAGACCGGCTGTCGCCGGATGGCATTGTGTCATACTCCCTGCCCACTACCAGCGATTACATAAGCAAGGCAGGAGAGGGGCTCAACTCCATCCTTTACCAGACCATAAAAGAGTCGTTCAGACACATATTGATCATGCCTGGCAACAACTCATTCTTTATTGCTTCAGATGCCATCCTCAGTCTTGACATTCCCAGGATGATTGAACGTAAAGGGATAAACACATCATACGTAAATAAAGATTATCTGAACACAGCACAGATCATTGAAAGGTCTGAATATTTGAGAGCAAATATAGTGGCTGACGCCGGAATCAACAGGGATTTCAGGCCCCTGATGTTTTTTGCCGAGATGAAATACAGGATGAGTTTTTTCAACCGGCATTATGTTATCGCTACCCTGGTATTTCTGCTGATGATGACATTTGTAGTGATGAACCTGAACCCGGTCAATACAGGCTTGTTCACATCGGGTTTTACAGCCGGTGCCATGCAGGTGCTCCTCCTGCTTTCGTTACAGGTCTCATGTGGTTATGTGTTCAGGCTCACCGGCTTCATCATCATGCTCTTTATGATAGGCCTGGCCCTGGGCAGCGCTGCAGGAACCCGGTGGTTTACGGGGAGAACATTCAGGGTTTACCTGAGCATAATGCTTATGATAGCAGCCTTGTGCATCCTTATCCCTGCAGTTCTTATTCCCGCCGTTCAAACAGGAATCCCTGAAAGGATTATTCAGATGGTTGTAGCAGCAATAACAATCCTGGTTTCATCGCTAACAGGCATGCAATACTCCCTGGCTTTTCGCCTGAGTGAAGGCAGCAGTGGGAGAAGCATCGCCAAAAACTATTCAGCCGATCTCTTCGGTTCCGCCCTTGGAGCCTTCATCATCCCGCTTTTTATTTTTCCGCTTTACGGCATGATGAGTGCAGGATGCATCCTGGCCTTGCTGAATTCAGCCGCCGCTGCCCTGCTGGTTTTTAATCGTAAAAAATTCATAACTTTATAGGGTGAATTCTATTGGTCGTCAGCGGTTAAGCAAGCGGCAATTCCTCCGTTTGAGCCTCACCACTCTGGGTGTTGCAGCTGCCGGCTTTGTGCCAGTCAGGAGTCTCGCCAAAAATCTCACAGATATGAAACCAGGTTTGTCTTCCCCTGAGGGGGAACCGGGTAAATACAGCAAAGAAGCGATGAATTATATTGCTACGCCTAAAGGCGTCAAATGTTTGCTGTGTCCCAATCAGTGCATTCTTAAAGATGGACAGTCAGGCTTGTGCAAAAGCCATGTCGCGTATGGCGAAAAATTGTATTCTATAGCTTACGGCAATCCCTGCAGTGTACATATCGACCCAATTGAAAAGAAACCCTTGTTTCATTTCCTGCCTTCAGCAGAGAGCTTTTCAATCGCATCCGCCGGTTGTACCCTGGCCTGCCTGAACTGCCAGAACTGGGAGATTTCACAGGTAAGTCCGAAAACCACCAAAAACATCGAATTATTTCCCGAACAGGTGGTGGAGGAAGCCGCAGCCAATCGTTGCAAAACCATTGCCTACACGTATTCTGAGCCCTTATCGTTCTATGAATATACCTATGATACCTCAAAGCTTGCAAGGGCGAGGGGGATCAAAAACCTCCTGATCAGTAACGGGTATATTAACGAAAAGCCTCTTCGTGAACTTGTCAAATATATTGATGCTGCCAATATCAACCTGAAGTCTTTCAGCGAGGAAATTTATGCAAGGCTCAACGGGGGAAGCCTGGAGCCAATTCTCAGGACCCTGAAAATTATCAGGGAAGCAGGTGTCTGGCTTGAGATCACCAACCTTATCGTTCCCAACTGGACCGATAAGATGGATATGATCAAAGAAATGTGCGAATGGCTTGTAGCTAATGGGTTTTCAGATACCCCCCTGCATTTCAGCCGGTTTTTTCCACTCTACAAGCTTACCAGCATCCCGTATACTCCTCTTCAGACCCTCGAACAAGCTTATGCCATAGCGAGGAAGGCCGGTATAAATTATGTTTATATCGGCAATGTGCCTGGTACAGATTATGAGAATACCTATTGCCCCAAATGTAAAAAGATGGTTGTCGAACGCCGCGGCTTTACGGTTATTTCGAACCGCCTGAAAGACGGAAGTTGCAGTTTCTGCAGCCAAAAGATTGCCGGGGTGTGGCGGTAGGGTGCATTCTGCATCCCGCATCCTGCATCCTGCATCCTGCATCCTGCATCCTGCATCCTGCATCCTGCATCCTGCATCTTGCATCCTGTTAATACTCCAAATCCAGAACCACCGGCAAATGGTCTGAAAACCCTCCTTCATACCTGTACCCGTTGAATGTGCGAAAAGGCTTGCTGCCAAAATATTTCACGTCCTCCTTCAAAAGGAAATTACCCCTGTAGATATTTACAGAACCTGTCAACACCCTTATTCCCCTCAGCGGTCTTATCAGTGAACCACTGGCCATGAACTGGTCGAGCATGCTCCAGTTCCCCCTGTAACGGTGCGACCCCTGCCTTCCGCAGAAAGGAAACATCAGGTTGATAAGGTCAAGGGAACTTCGCATTGAATCCGGGGAAAGGGCATGCAGTATGCCACAGATGCTCGCTGATGAAGGTTCATCGTTGAAATCGCCCATGATAAGGATCTTTGACTGCGGATATCCACTCTGGATTGAATCAAGTATCTTTCGCAAGACTCCGGCCACAAAGTCACGCCTTGGCTGGGATTCAGCGTAACCTCCCCTTCTCGATGGCCAGTGGTTTATTAATAAATCCAATGTGTCGGTGTTCCCGGCCACACCCTGTATTAACAGTATTTCCCTCGTCCGGGCTGCCGTATCGAACGGAAAACTGATCTTATAAGGTTTTGAAAACAATACTCTGAAAACCGAAGGCCGGTATAAAAGTGCAACATCAATACCCCTCAGATCGGGTGATTCATGGTGAACCATCCGGTAACCGAAGGGCTTTAGCGGACTTTCATATATGAGCCTGTTCATAACATACCGGTTTTCGATCTCGCACAGGCCTATGATGCCGGGTGGTTCCCATTCACCTATCGCCAGCAGGGTTTTTGCAACATGGTTGAGTTTGGTATGAAACCTGGTGTAATTCCAGCGCATCATCCCTGATGGAGTGAACTCATTATCCAGCCTGGTCGTATCATCATAGGTGTCATACAGGTTTTCCACATTCCAAAATACGACCCTGACAGTATTTCCGGGTACTGACTTTATGTCGGGCGAATGGGAGTGATGAAGAGTCCTCAGCAGGTAACCTCTCTGCTTAAAAGGATCAATATGAAGGTTATTAAGACTTAATAAAATAAGGAAAAATACAAGGATTGTTATTTTTTGCATGGTTTTTGTGGTATAATTCAAACCAAAAAATGCTTTTAACTTCAAATCGCTGAGCTCCTTTTAAGACTAAGCAGAAATCTGAAGAGATTTGATCCTATGATTAGTAATTGTCAGACAAAAAGATCACAATACTGCTTAATCCGCCAAAGAATGAAAAGTGACAGTATGCAGCAGGAAAAAATTGTTAACAATACTTTAACAGATTCATTAACAGATTTTAACGGGCTATAAAAAATATTGTAAAGAGTGTGGCGTTAAATGGGTGGCTGGGTGACTGGGGACTGGGTAACAGGGTAACAGGGTAAAAGAGTAACAGAGTGACAGGGTGACAGGGTAACAGGGTAACAGGGTAACAGAGTAACAGAGTAACAGAGTAACGGAGTAACGGAGGAACAGGGTAACAGATAATTAAAATAGTTTAACCAATAATTGAAAGAACCATGAAAAAGTACGTTGGAATTTTTTTGATAGCAGTCATGGGTGGAGTCGTTGCGTTAGGACTCTACAGGGTGTTTGAAAAGAAGACTACAATTTATTATCCCAAGCCTGGGGGAATTCCTGCCCGGCAGGTTGCAATGTATGGTCCGGGAGCTCCGGGGAACCTGCCGGACTTTGAGACTGCGGCTTCGGTTTCGGTTCATGCTGTAGTCCATATCAAGTCGGAATTTCAGAAAAAGAGCCTGGTATATGATGATTTCTTCCAGTTTTTCAATAACGCTCCCCGTGAATATATTTCACCTTATTCGGCCATGGGCTCGGGAGTAATCGTTTCCCCCGAAGGATATATTGTGACAAACAACCATGTGGTGCAGGATGCGGTGAACGTAACTGTGACACTGAACGATAAACGTGAGTATAAGGCAACGGTCGTTGGCACTGATCCGAGTACAGACCTGGCCGTGATCAGGATCGATGAAAATAATCTTCCGTTTCTTGCCTATGGGAACAGTGATGATGTGAAAATCGGCGAATGGGTGCTTGCAGTGGGTAACCCGTTCAACCTGACCTCAACTGTAACGGCCGGCATTGTGAGCGCAAAAGCCCGTGATATCAATATACTCGGTTCCAAAGGTGCGGTTGAATCCTTCATACAGACCGATGCAGCCATCAACCCGGGCAACAGCGGGGGCGCCCTTGTAAACACCAGGGGTGAGCTGATCGGAATTAATGCAGCTATTGCGTCAGGGACCGGCTATTACACGGGCTATTCCTTTGCCATACCTGTTAATATTGTGAAAAAGGTTGTAGAAGACTTCACGAAATTCGGAAAGATACAGAGGGCCTACCTGGGGGTATATTATCGTGAGATCGACGACCAGTTCGCCAAGGACAACAAACTCAGCAGCCTTAGCGGTGTGTATGTAGAAGATGTGGTGAACGGCGGTTCCGCAGAAAAAGCCGGGATAAAGAGTGGTGATATTATCCTGAGTGTACAGGGAAAACCTGTGAACGGTAAATCGGAACTGATGGAAGTTGTTTCCCAGCTCAGTCCGGGTGACAAGATCACAGTTTCTGTTCTCAGGGACAACAAGCAGCTCGATCTACCTGTTATCCTGGTCAGCGAAAATCAAAATGTGCAGGTTGCATTAAATAATAATAAAGTTTTGATCTACGGGGCAACCTTCGAGCCACTGAGTGAGAAGGATAAAATGAGATTCAGGCTTACTTCGGGGTACAAGATCACCCGGGTCGAACCTGGAAAATTCAACTCCGTTGGAATAAAGCCTGGTTTTATACTGCTGAATATCAATCACAAACAGGTGGGTTCAGCCGAAGACCTTAAAGAAGTTCTCACATCGAAGGAGCGCGGACTGCAACTTGAAGGGATCTATCCCGACGGTATGAGGGCAATCTACGGGCTCAGCTGGTAAAGCAACCATCGGGCCATTTATCTGGTCTGTATAGTAATAAAATCCCGGTGAAAATCCGGGGTCGGTTTTCGCCCCCGAAGGGCGGGGATATGAGGGGATTTTTCCGGAAAAGGGATTATGAGACAATTAAAAATTTCGATGTCGATCACGAATCGTGAGACGGCATCTTTAGATAAATACCTGCAGGACATTGGTAAAGAAGAACTGATTACTGCGGAAGAAGAAGTGAATCTGGCCCAGCGTATAAAGCAGGGAGACCAGTGGGCGCTTGAGAAGTTATGCAAAGCCAACCTCAGGTTTGTGGTTTCTGTAGCCAAACAGTACCAGAACCAGGGCTTGAGCCTGCCCGATATGATTAACGAGGGAAACGTAGGGCTGATCAAAGCTGCGCGAAGGTTTGACGAGACCAGGGGGTTTAAGTTCATTTCCTATGCGGTATGGTGGATCAGGCAGTCGATACTTCAGGCCCTGGCTGAGCAATCGAGAATTGTAAGGCTGCCACTGAACCAGGTTGGCACCATTGGAAAGATCAGCAAAGCCACTTCAAAGCTTGAGCAATTATATGAAAGGCCGCCATCACTTGATGAACTGGCCAGGGAAATGGAGTTGCCCGAGAATAAGGTGGCTGATACTCTCAGGTTGTCGACGAGGATGGTATCGATGGATGCACCCATTGACCAGGATGAAGAAACCAGGCTTCTGGATGTTTTTGTCGCTGAAGATACCCCCGATACCGACGATGGTCTCATCAGGGAGAGCCTTTCAAAGGAAATACAGCGTTCGCTTTCGGCCCTGACCGAAAAGGAAAGGGAGATCGTGAACATGTTCTACGGGATAGGCTATCCGCATAGTTATACACTTGAAGAGATCGGGTCGATGTTCGATCTTACCAGGGAAAGGGTGCGTCAGATCAAGGAAAAAGCCATCCGCAGACTTAAACATTCTTCCAGGACGAGACTTCTGAGAGCATATCTTGGTTAAACTCCGGTTCTCAGAGATAAGTGATCCGTATAGTTTGTTTCAGATCAGGGTGGAGGCTTAGAGCCACAGGACAAGTTTTGGAGATGTGTTCGATGAGACGTTTCTGCTGATCGCTGTAATTTCCATTGGGAAACTTCAGTTCAACAATGATCTCGCCGATCCGGCGGGGATTGTCGGCCATCACTTTTGTGACTTCCCAGCTTGCTCCGTCAATATTGAAACCATGAGCCCTTGTGGCAATCCCCATGATGGTTATCATGCAGCTGCCAAGTGCGGTAGCTACGAGGTCGGTGGGGGAGAAGAACTCGCCTTTTCCCTGGTTGTCAACCGGCGCGTCTGTAACGATTGTTGTTCCTGAATTGATATGGGTGCACTCAGTCCTGAGGTTCCCCAGATATGTTGATTTTGCTGTTGTCATATGTTGAATATTTGTTGTTTGTACTATTTTAATGGCTGGGTTACTGGATGCAGGATGCAGGATGCGGGATGCAGGATGCAGGATGCAGGATGCGGGATGCGGGATGCAGGATGCGGGATGCAGGATGCAGGATACAAGATACAAGATACAAGATACAAGATACAAGATACAAGATACAAGATACAAGATGCCAATAACCAATAACCAACAACCAACAACCAACCAACAACCAATAACCAACAACCAATAACCAACAACCAACAACCAATAACCAACAACCAATAACCAATCCCTAATCCCCAATCTCCAATCCCTACTAACGGTAGCCGACCCCTGCAAAGCCGACCCAGTGTTTCACCGAAGCGCCGGCTGTGACCCCCATTTTCAGATCGGTGACGGGGATTGGCTTCTCAGCATAAGATGTTGAGTAACCTATAAGCACTCCTTCAGAGGGTTTAGACCTGAGCTGTATTTCGAGCTGCATCAGGGTAAGCAGCCCGAAAGGGACCGAATACCTGCCGCACCATGTCCACTTGTAGTCATGATAATTCGTGTCGCTCAACACGAACGAATTAAAGGTTTTAACCTTATTTTCGGTGACAGAGCCTGTCAGGCTAGATCTGATGATGTCAAAATCATGGGCAACTGCTTTGTAATAACCAGCCGTATCGCATCCATAGAAGGCATAATTGCTTCCACCCCAGCCTTCACAACCATAGTGAACCGCATCGCTTGAGACTACGATTGCAAAATCCCTGCCGATCCTGAGGTCTGCCGAATTATATTCGCTCAGGCCATATAAGGCTGAAGCAAGGGTCCCGGCAAGACTTTTCATAGTTGCATATGACATAGGCGGGATAAGGATGGGGATTATTTCAACATTTTTGTTGTAGTACTGCAGGAAGGGGATGAGTGCCTCAACCGAATGTTCCGAATCCATCAGGCTATCGCTTACCATATAAGTTGAACGAGGCAGTTTGTTCATGATCACTTCCCTGAGGCCTGAAACTTTAACCGGGCCGTATGGACTCTGCCAGTATTCATAGTTGTCAAACACCATCTTGTCCTCGATCCCGAATTTCTTTGCCTTATGTGCAACGCCGAGGATGATAACCGTTCCGGCCTTCACGTTTGATAGCACAGCGGGGTATACCCATCCGGCATAACTATAATCGTCATGTGGAGAAATGGCGAGTTTCCATGAAGTGAATTTGCGGATTCCGTTGGCGTCAAAAGCCTCGGTTATTTTTCGCTGCTGAAGCCTTGTGATCCGTTTGACGATAGAATCCATTTGCCAGGACCGGGTTGCAAAACCTACAGGATCAACCGGTTTACGAAGGCGTGGCTCTGCTGACAAGCTAAGCAAAAGCAGCAGAATGGCCGGTGCAACAAAAATTTTTGTGATAGATCTCATGTTAGGCGGAATAAGGATAAATTTGCGGACTGAAAATAGCCAATTATTCTGTAAAGTTAATGCATCCCGATGAATGAAGGAACCAACGGTTCATGTTTTCTTGAGAACCAGCCGAATTTCAGATCCCTCGGCGGATTAAAGACGTTAAGCGGAAAGACGTTCAGGAAGAATATGGTTTACCGCAGCGGTGCGCTCAATAAATTGAGCACTTCTGATGTGCAGAAACTCGAAAAGGCAGGTCTGGCCCTTATCATTGATTTCAGGTCTGACCGGGAAGTTGAAGCTTATCCAAGTGTTAATATCCCGACAGTGAAGGAAACCCTGAGGATCATCATTCCTGATCAGGCGAGGGAAGAGGCGATGAATTGTTTTGATAATAATGATGCGCATGGGCTGGAGCAGATCCTGGTGATTGATTACCGCAGGATGATCAGGAACGAGAGCGATAAATTTGCCGTATTTTTCAGGATACTGGAAAGTACTGCAGATCTTCCCCTGGTATTTCATTGTGCTGCGGGCAAGGACCGTACAGGGATTGCTGCAGTTTTATTTCTGAATTCACTTGGTGTGGATGCTGAGAGTATAAAGGAGGATTACTTTATAAGTAATTTGCGGCTCAGGGCTTTAGCCGACCGGCTTGTGAAAAAAATGTCGGAGGATGGAAAACAGGGAGAGATCATCAGGCCTATGATGGAAGTGAGGCATGAATACCTTAAAGCCGCAATGGACGAAATCGAGGTTTCGTTCGGAGGCATGGAGACCTATCTGAACGACGTGCTGCAGGTAGATTCTGAACTTCTTAAGGAAAAATATCTTGAATAATATGGAGCTGGCCGACTGTCTTAAGTTTGCAAACGAAAACCCGGTCTGTTTCCTGGCAACCTGTGAACAGGGACTGCCTAGAGTCCGGTGCATGGGATTCTGGTTTGCCGACGAAACAGGTTTTTATTTTCAGAGTGGAACCACAAAGGAATTGCACCGGCAAA
Source organism: Bacteroidota bacterium (assembly GCA_037134895.1). Classification (GTDB taxonomy): domain Bacteria; phylum Bacteroidota; class Bacteroidia; order Bacteroidales; family FEN-979; genus CAIRDP01. The sequence goes on along the minus strand of JBAXLI010000022.1, from coordinate 24,869 downwards.
TCCAGTCAAACCCGAATATTGAGGTCTGCTTTTATAAATCATCAGGCATGATAGGTGAAACCATGAGGGTAAGTGGTAAGGCAGAGTTGGTTTTCGATGAAGAATTGAAAAAAAAAGTTATCAGGGACCGGCCTTTCCTGAAGAGTTTCGGACTGGACTATGATAGTCCCCAGCTGACCATTTTCCGCATCGCCAGCGGTCGTGTCCACTTTTGGAATATGCGGTCGAATTTTACTCCAAAAAAATATGTTTACTTCGGGGACGAAGGTCAGTGGTAATTTATCCGCAGATTCTCACACCGTCACAGGGAGTATTTTGAGCCTGTAACCCACGCCTGGTTCAGTTATCAGCAGTTCAGGAACAGCAGGTTCGTTCTCTATTTTTTTTCTAAGCTGTGCGATATGTACCCTCAGGATTTGTGCATTGTCGGCATAGGGTGCGCTCCAGATCTCCCGGCTGATGTAAGAATGTGTCAGCACTTTACCTGCGTTTCTGATAAAGATCAGCAGAAGAGAATATTCCGTCGCAGTAAGTTTGACTTCTTCCTTGTTGAGCTTCGTAACTCTACTGTTTATGTCAACCTCAAGTCCGCCGGAACGGAACACAGGTGACTCATCCATCCTCAGAGAATGTCGAATCGCAACCCTGATCCTTGCAAGCAGTTCACCTGCATTAAAAGGTTTGGTCACGTAGTCATCAGCCCCTGAATCAAGAGCTTCAATCATAACACCCTCATCGTCCTGCACAGTAAGTACCACTACCGGGACTCCCGACCATTCGCGTAACCGCCTCAGCAGGCTTAAGCCACTTTCATCAGGCAGCCCGAGGTCGAGCAGGATAATGTCTGGATGATTAAGGGTCACCCCGAGCATGCCCTCTTTTGCCGTTGAAGCTTCAAACACCTTATATTCGTTGGATTCCAAAGTCATCCTGAGAAGTCTGCGTATCTGGGACTCGTCATCAATGATCAGTACTTTATATTTAATCCTGCTTTTTTCCATATCACTCTTCGGCTTTAAAAATCATTGTAATACTTAATCCTCCGCCTGGTTCATTAGCTGCTTTAATAAATCCTCCGTGAGCTTCAACGAAAGCTTTTGCTATTGCCAGTCCCAGGCCTGTTCCCCCGCTTTTTGAACCGGGAACCCGGTAAAATTTCTCAAACAAATGCGAAAGATTTTCCTCAGAGACCCCGGGGCCGTTGTCATGAATTGTCAAAGATACCCTATTTGATGGCTCATTAAGACCTGAAATCCCTATAGCTGTTCCAGCGGGTGTATACATGATCGCATTCCTGAGTATATTTACTAACACCTGCCTCAGAAGGCTGATGTCGGCTTTAATCATTGGCAGGTTTTCGGGCATTGTGATAATCAGCCTCGAACCAGAGAGTTCTGATTTCATGTCTTTTACTACCAGGCCTGTAAGATCGGCAAGGTCGCAGTACTGCATGTTGAGTCTCAGCATCCCCGACTCAATTCTTGACATGTCAAGGATATTTTCAACCAGGTTGTTCAGCCTGGTTGAGGCTGATTCGAGTTCAATACAAACCTGCCTGCGCTTTTCCGGTTCCGAAGCTGTGCGGGGGTCGTTGAGATTGTCGACAGCTGCAGAAATAATTGATATCGGAGTGCGAAGTTCATGGGAAACACTGTTCAGAACTGCCTGGAATAATTTCTCTGAATGAGCCAGAAATCCTTTCTCCATCGCTGATTCCATACTTATCTCCCTGCCTAGTGTGGATGCGAGAATTGTCAGAAATGATTTGAACAGTATCATTTTATCTTCATCCGATTGTACGTCGGCCGGAAGCCTTATCCCGATGATCCCGATAGTTTCCCTGGGTTCCCTGAGAACCAAATATGTTATTCCTTCGGGAGAAGTTTGAGAGTCGGAATCCCTGCCAAGGTTGGCATTGAGAAAGAGTTTGGCTGCAAGTGAGAAGCCTTGGGCGCTATGAATATCTGCGTTTCCGAAGGGAGTTGCTTCAAGACTTCGGCCATGCCTCTCCCTGAGGTAAATTACCGGCTCTCCGCCAACATGTTTTTTCAGCACTTCACCTGTGATCCCAACAACTGAGGGGATCGAAGTTGCATCGTTCATGGATTCCAGGAAATCATAAAGAATGCTTAGTTTTTCCTGGCTGTTCTGAAGGGTGGTTTCGCTTTTTCTTATACGTGTGATAAGGATCACATAAACCACGGCAACGAGCAGGTCGGCTATATTGGCAAAGAGGTCTTCGAGATCATGGATGCCAAAGGTAAAGAGGGGTTCCTGGAAGAAGTAATCCCATAAGGCCACATTAAGGATGGCAGCGAACATCAGCGGCCAGCGGCCCAGGAAAAGGGCAAGCAAGGCAACAACCATGAGCAGAATCAGGCCAATGCTTACAGTACCTATCAGTGCAGTCAGCGGAAAACAAACTGCAGCGGTAATCCCCATAACGAGGAATGCGATAATATATTCACTGAAATCCGACCTCGAAGGATATTTCCAAAACCTGGTTCCCGTCATATATGGGATAAATCTCATTCAAACCTAATAAAAATAGTGATACTTGTCTAACAATTATTATCCAGGGCTGTTGGTGGCTGCAAAATAACTGAATTCAATATAAAGGGCCGATAAACGTATTGCCCCGGCATATAAAGATTTACTAAAGCCTGAATGTATTTTCGCGGTAAAAATGGATCATTCGAAATTTTCGTAATTTTATCTCGTTATTTTATTAACAGAACTTTTTCTATGATCTCAAGATATTCAATATTCATCTGCCTCGTTTTTCTGATTGCAGTTTCAGCCTGTAATAAGGGCGATACCGTTACCAACACAACTTACAGCTACGCAGGAGCGGGAAGCGTCGGAGATGTGCTCAATTTTACCGTGAATGAAAGCGTCATGAGCTATACCGTATATAATGAATCGAGCAAACGATACAGCAACGGTTCTATTACAGTATATACCAATGAACTTAAAGGTTTGTACAAAGTGTATTCAAATGGTTCATTTTACTACGCTGTTGAAATTCCCGGACAGATATTTACGGGGAATTTTCCGACTGCGAGGATGAATAATGACCTTGCATTCGCAACGAGTCTGCAGTCAGGGGCTTCCAATCCCAGGATATTCGGCAATTACGTTTATTTTCATGTAGGGAACTCAGCTGTTAACGGGAGTACGCTCAACAGGGAATGGGGTATTTTAACTTTGCTGTCTGACGGCAGATGGAGCAGGCAGGGATACTGTAACGATACCGGTTCGATGCCAAAATTGATGCCTGATGAATATGCAGGTGTCGTCCCTCCTGCAAATCCTTCTGATTCAGGAGCATGGAGTGTTAATAACATATTTCCCAACCGCTTGAACATGGTTCAGTTCAACTCGGTTGATTCAATTACGGGATTTACCTATGCGAGTGACAGCGGGTCTGTTCTTGTAGTTGACTTTGGTTACAATCGTGGGTTTTTAATGGGTCTTAAACTTCAGGATGGTGATCAGAATGCAATTAAAGGGAGTTATGGCTATGCGGATGCAACGTATAACCGTGTTACTGCGGGCGGAAAATTCTCATTCAATGATACCTCACATTATGTGAGCTGGTGGAGGGCCGATTCCTATGGAAAAGTAACGAACGGAGTTTTCGGAATTTTATACCAGTGTCCGGTACTAAAAAATGTATATTATGCGAAAGATGTAATATACGGAACCGATACGGTTGATTTTTACACCCTGATTTCAGGGCAGTATTTCCTTGAGTTCCAGTTCGGAAACAACAAATTCAGGTCCTGCGGGATGGGAGGACGGCTACCATAGGGGATCAGATTTTTTCTATCAATCCTTTTTCCCCGTCGAGCCTTACACGGTCACCGGTTTTCAGAAATTGTTTTGCCCCTTTAGCGCCTACTACTGCAGGTATACCGTATTCCCTGGCGACGACTGCTCCGTGTGAAAGCGGACTTCCGATCTCGGTGATCAGGCCGGAAATAATACTGAAATAAGGAGTCCAGCCGATATCGGTAAAAGACGCTACCATGATCTCACCTTCCCTGAGCTCTTCAGCATCATCCAGTGAATGGATGATCCTGACACTTGCCTCAGTATTGCCACTGCTGACCGGAATGCCTGTAAGCTGTCCTTCCTTAAGCTCAAACACCTGCTCTTCCTCGAGAGGTTCGGGTATTCCAAAACTTACCTCTTCAAAGATGAGTTTGTCGGCTTCAGGTAAAAGTTCCCGCCTTCTTGAGGCTTTTATTTTCCAGGCTTCGTCACGATCCGAAATAAGATGGCCGATCTCCTCATGTGTAAGAAAGTAGACCTGGTCTGGGTCATCGAGAAGTCCTCCGGCTGTAAGTTTGATTGAAAGGGACTGGTATCCTTTCCTGACCGTGTCGACCATTTTGATCGATAATGCTTTGGTGATCTCACGCCTGGCCACAGCTTTTCTTGCAGTCGGGATCATTAACTTCAGGACCTGTCTTGTAAGCGGCCTGAGTTTGCTCATGGCAGCTGAGATCTCTGCTTTTGCATTGTGGAGTTTATGTTTTACTTCCCCGGCTTTAACCCTTGTCTGAAGGATTTGTATAAGTTTGACAGGCTGGTCTCCCCAGGTTTTTTCCCTGAGCTCTGATTCTCTGACACAGCGGTGCCCATGCCTTTCAAGAAATAGCCTGAACATTTCAGATATCTCTTCAGGTGCAGTTTTCTGCAGCAGGCCGAGCGCTTCAATTGCGCTGCATGAGATAAATTGCCGGCAGAACTCTTTATGTGACCAGATCATCATGGCAAACCGCTCAAGAGTTTTCACCGCATCGGCGCTCTCGATCTCCGGTATGTCAAGCAGCAGCATGGTTGCAAAATGATGATCGGCCGCTTCGGGCCTTCTTTTGTCGCCTGTCAGGATACGCATGAAAGCCGAGTACATGGTTCCGCTCTGGGCTGATGTCATCAGGTGATGGCCAAAACCGATCCCAAGAAGTTGCCGGCCTTCTTCAAGTTTTTTGTGCAAAATAGCGGGTTCCATGCTGGTGTCAATGTGGAAGCCAGCTTCAAGTTTCCTGAGCTTTTCAAGGTATTTTGCCGCCCGCGTTGTACTGAAAATCTGTTTTGCGAAATTGAACACCCTTACCGGCAATGCCACTTCAGGTTCGGCAGTCAGTCCGGGAAATACCTTTCCGCTAAGGGCATATTGAACATCATCGGGAGTGTTGAGCCATATCCTTTTGGGATAATCCATCATATGGCTCATATTGATGAACAGGCGGTTGTAGAACATCTGGATGTAACGCGGGCCTTTGCGGTCTTTCATCCTGAAAGCCCCGGCCCGTTCGGCCAGAAGAACCATGCCGTAATCGATTGCTTCGGCGCACACCGAATACGTCAGGGGTGTTGCAACCCCTGGCATCATCTCGCCTATATTACCCAGTGTCCATATTTCGCTGCTTCCTCCTTTGACTGTATCCAGTTCGTTGAAGTGCACATCAGAGAGCGCTGTGACTGGCCTTACTTGCAGCCACTGCAGGGTTCCATGCTGGTCGACCGCCCATTCCATATCAACCGGGGTCTTGAAAAAGTCTTCTGCTTTTTTAGCACCCTGCAGTATCTGTGTCAATAGCGAGGCAGTAAGCAGGTGGCCGTTTTTTCCTGCTTCTTTTTCTATGTTTGAACCACTGCGGAAGAGTTCGTAATGGCAGGCATCCTTTTTCCCGCTTACAAGATCCTCTCCATGCCCCTGGATGGCATCTATCAGAAGTTTATCGCGGCGATTGTTTACAGGGTTAACCGAAAATACCACCCCTGCGACTTTTGCATCGACCATGTTCTGAAGAACAACCGATATCCTCAGGTCAGCTTCTGACAGCAAATTCCCGGCATATGATTTTACACGTCCTGCGCTTGCGGCATCAACACATTTTATGATTGCCGATTTGATTTCATCAAAGGATTTCAGGTTGAGGAATGATTCGAACTGGCCTGCGAAGGAAGCGGCGACACCGTCTTCACTTACGGCCGAAGACCTTACTGCCTTTGGCCCGGGCCCCAGTGCGGCGAGATGTTGTTTAATGACATCGTCGCGGAGTTCCTCCGGTTCAGGATGCAGCAATACGACGGCATCGGGTACCTTATAACCAAGCTCTTTCAGTATTTGCAGGCCTTTAGCCTTGCCTCCTACAGGATGGGAATCTATTTCGTGAAGCTTTAGTATCACTTACCGCAAGTCTGCATCAGTCGATATTATACTTGTCTTTATGGAAGCCGAATTCCACCATACCTAATCCGTCAACACCATCAAATTTATAAGTGCCTATAGCTTCACGCATCTGGTATTTGCCATCCATCATATATGGAAAATGGCCGTTCCTCCGGAATTCAACCTTGTGTTTTGCGCCGCTGCGGCAGATGATATCAATAAACCCATGATCGGGCAGGAGTTTGTTGCGTGAGATAGTCTCAAGGTCGGTACATTCAATGATAGCATCAGTATGACCGTCGGGATGGGTGATGAACCCGGCAGTAAGCCTTCCGAGAAATTCCCATTTGATTGTGGTAACAGTCCAGTGCATACCGGCTTCTGATATTCCAGTGATCCAGTAATGCCTGTCCCAGGTAAGCCAGGTCCTTGAACCAAAGGAATGATCGCGTGATGCCCTCATCTCAAAGGGATATACCTGGTCGTCCAGAGAAATAGTACCTTTAAAAACACCGGTTTGCTCGTAATGAGTCTGATGTGTATCCTTCATATTGAAGAAGAATTCCTTCGTCCATTTTTCCCCTGCAATTGCCTTCGCAATCATCCTCTGGTCGGAACTCCTGGCAAAATCATATAGTTCATGTTCCCCGATAAATAAAAGGTCTGTCTTGCAGGCATAAGATTTACCGCTCTCATCGGTAACAGGACCGTCATAGGTGATCTTCCATTCCTTGCCTACCTTTGTATTCTCCCATTTCAGGCTGCCCATCTGAAAACCGGTTCCGTCGGGACCCGGGTCTGTCTTTAAACCGAAAAATCCCCTTCCCTTGATGAAAAAATCGAACCACCACTCATGCTGGCGCTTTGGACCTCTGAAAGCCATCCTTGCGATAAACGCATTACCAGCTTTGTCGCCCCCGTAGAAATAGGAGCTGTCGTTAGGGTAAGGCTGAGTGAGATCAACATGTTTTTGTTCAAGATATTCAACCGGAAACAACCTGTTCTTGGTTCGTCTCACCATCTGGCGGGCGATAAGGTACTTCAGCATAGGAAATAATTTTTAGGCCGCAAACTTAGGTTTTTTCAATGAATTGCCGAAATTTGATGTTTGAACAGCTTCCTAAATATATTGTAAATGATACTATTTCAAAGATATACTCTGTTGGTAATTTTATTTATGATGTTCTCTGGCGGCTTTAATGCTGTTGCTGAGGGGCAGGACACCCTTAAAAATCAGTTCTGGAGTTATCACTTCCAGCTGACCATCCTGCCCCAATATCATCCCGCCTTCAAAGCATCGTATTCAGGAGAAAACAGCCTTCAGAAATGCGAGGAATCTACGGTCTCAATATCAACAACATTGTTTCTGGGGATGAGGCTTTGGAAAGGGGCCCAGGTCTATTTTAATCCGGAAGCTTCAGGAGGAAGCGGGTTTTCTCAAACCAGGGGTGTTGCCGGCTTCCCAAACGGGGAGGTCTACAGGGTGAGTGATCCTTCGGTTCATGTTTACATTGGACGGCTTTACCTCAGGCAGGTATTCGCCTTGTCAAAAAACTCTCATTATGTCGAAGACGGTTTCAACCAGATCGGGGGCCGTGAACCGGATTCATACATTTCGCTTATCGCCGGAAAATTCAGCATGATGGATTTTTTCGACAATAACACATACAGCCACGATCCGAGAACACAATTTTATAACTGGGCACTGATGGGAAACGGGGCATGGGACTACCCGGCAAATGTCAGAGGATATGATTATGGTGTCGCCCTTGAATTTGCCAGGCCGAAATGGGCTGTACGTGCGGCTTTTGTGACCATGCCCAAGGAAGCTAACGGACAACAGATGCAGTTCAATGTTTCAGAATCCTTTGGCACGGCTGTCGAATTTGAAAGGAAATACAAGCTTGGCAAATATCCCGGGATACTGAGGGCCATGGCATACTTTAACCTTGCCCCGATGGGAAACTACGATCAGTCGGTACAACTGGGTAAAGCACAGGACACTATTCCTGATATCACCCTCACCGGAGCTGAAGGTCGCACCAAATACGGGTTTGGCATCAATTTTGAGCAGAACCTTGGAAGAAACTTCGGAGCTTTTATGAGGGCCGGATGGAACGACGGGCAAAATGAAACCTGGGTGTTCACCGAGATTGACAGGACTCTTACTGCCGGCCTGAATATTGATGGTAACTTATGGAAACGTGATGATGATAATCTGTCGGTGGCCCTTATTATGAATGGAATTTCCTCTCCACATGCGAATTATCTTAAAGCCGGCGGCATGGGTTTCATTATTGGTGATGGAAACCTAAGGTACGCCCCGGAATTCATTGCCGAGATTTACTATTCCTTTCAGTTCTTCGGGAAGCTCCTGTGGATTTGCCCCGATTACCAATTCATCCTGAATCCTGCTTACAACCAGGACAGGGGGCCTGCAAATGCCTTTGGCTTAAGGGTTCATGTCGAAATATAGCAGGCAGGATTTTATAATATTCAATCAATCGCTTCCATGATCTTTTCAACCTGTATCATGGAGTCTTCCCGCATCGTCAGCCTTAGCGCCTGCATCCCGAAATCGTAATAAACTTCTAAGTAAGCCTTGTCTCTTCCTTTAACCAGGCAGCGGCCCTGGATGAAAGCGATGCGATCTCCCTTGTTTTGTATTTTCAGCCAGCTTGAAACAAGTAAGCTGACTTCTGCGCTGTTACCCAGGAAATCCTTAATGTTGAGATATTTTTTACTTGTAAGAAAGGCTTGCGATTCAATAGGGGAGGTGTATAAATCACCACTATTACCTAAAACAGGAAGTATAAAGCGTTTGTTATTTAATGTGGATTGCATTTCCCTTAATTTCCTGATGAAAGTATCATTTACCGCCGCCGACTGCAGCTGCTGTAGTGCGAGTGCGAGCATTAGTGTAACCAGTCTGGCATCAGTGGGACTGTTGAGAGGTTTCAGATTTAAAAACCGGTCATATTCAACTGACGGATCAGAATATTTTACAGCTTTTCTTTTTAGGGCTAAAGCGTACCAGTAGTTAAAATCACTTAGCAGTCGTTTCTCCAGGATTGCCTCATATGGTTTTTTTGCTATAAAAACAGGCAGGATTTTGTATAACTGTTGATACATGCGGATGATTGTATCGATTCCTCCTGCCCTGGGAACGCTGCAGTAATAACGGAAGAGGTTGGATGCTGCATGCTGGCTGTTTGTTGATGAAGCAATGGCAATAGTATATTCTGGAATCTCAAGCACGAATTTTCCAAGGCTGTCAGGATGATTTGTCAAAAAACCTGACCTGAATTCAAGATCACTGATATATCCTGCATAAGAAGTGTCAAGGTACAGGAGGGATAAGGGATTTATGTATTTTTCAACTGAGGCAAGGCCATGGTTTGCTCCATATGTAAGCACCTCATCACATTCAACAGGAAATGACGGCCGTGTTGTGTAAAAAACCGGCTTCGCAAGGAGAATGAGTAAAAATGCTATCCTGAGAAAAGACATTTTCCTGCCATAAAACTACTTGTACGCAGGATTCAACGGAATGTTACCCTTTGATATCCAATACAGCAAGTCTGCCTTTGACTGTTTTCCTGGTCGATTCTACGAGTCAGGGGGTCTGGCCAACGGTAAAAAAGAAGGAAGCTCCCTTTCCAGGTTCCCCTTCTGCCCAGATATGGCCTCCGTGCCTTTCGATGATCCGTTTGGCAGTGGCAAGTCCGACACCTGTCCCGGGAAATTCCTCCTGTGAATGAAGCCTGACGAAAGGCGTGAAAAGATTTGCAGCCCGTGCAGGATCGAAGCCCACTCCATTGTCTTTCACAAAGAATACGGTGTTGCCTTCTTTCTCAAAACTACCCACATGAATGACAGGATCAGGGGTCCCCGATGTATATTTCCATGAGTTCCCAAGCAGGTTTTTCATAACCACCATCAGAAGGCTGTGGTCACCGCTAACCGTCAATTGCTCATCAATTTTTACTTCGATTCTCCGGTCAGGATTATCCTGGAAAATCCACTGCATTACTTTTACGCACATTTCGCTGAGGTCGATGGGCTGGGAATGAATACTGATAGTCCCCGTGCGGGAAAACTGCAGCATATCGTTGATCATCTCGGCCATCGCCCTGGTAGTCGAATGAATGGTTTCAACATAGGATATTCCCGCCTCATCAAGACAATCATGATAATGGTTCCTGAGAAGCTGGGCGCTCATGCTGATATGGTTCAGTGGAGTCCTGAGGTCGTGGGATATGGTGTACGAAAACGCCTCCAGGTCCCGGTTCATGGCGATCAGATGTTCATTAGACCTCCGCAGTTCAGCCTGGGTCTCTGTAAGCTCATGATTCTGCTGAATGGCATTTTCGTAAACCGACAATAACAGGTCAAGGATTTGCTTGCGTTCAGAATTTATTGCATATTTCTGGCCGTTGAAAACAATTTCAAGGACCAGGTCACTGGTTCCCTGGTATCTCAGCTCCCTGTTGGCAAGGAGGTAATTAATACGCGAAAGAAGGTACTTCGGATCAAATGGCTTTGTAATAAAGTTATCTGAACCCGCCTGCAGGCCTTTTATGATATCCATTGAATCCTGCAGGGTGGTAAGCAGGATGATCGGGATGTCTTTCAGCTCTTTCGTGTTCTTGACTTTTTCGCAGAGTTCATACCCGTCCATACCAGGCATCATGATATCGCTGAGGATCATGATCGGAGGATCTTCAAGGGCTGCCTTATAAGCTGAGATCCCGTCAGGAAAATCCCTTACTTTATAATCATGCTTTTTCAGCAGGTGTTTCAACATCATCGCCTGGCTCTTCGAGTCCTCGACGACCATGATATAGCCTTGCCTTTCCCCGGATGCGAACAGATGACTCATATCAGCCCATTTTTACAACGAGGTCGGCCATCCGGCAGGAATAGCCATTCTCATTATCGTACCACGAAATAATTTTTATGAAATTGCCTCCCATCACTTTCGTGAGCTGGGAATCGAAAATTGAAGAATGGGTGTTGCCGATGATGTCCACACTTACAAGGGGCTCTTCAGTGTACTCAAGAATGCCTTTCATCGGGCCGTCAGCAGCAGCTTTCATGGCAGCATTGATTTCTTCCTTCGTTGTTTTCTTCGAAAGTTCACAGGTAAGGTCAATCAGTGAACCATCGGGGGTCGGGACCCTGACTGCAAAACCATCAAGTTTGCCTTCCAGTTCGGGAATTACCAGGCCGATGGCCTTTGCAGCGCCTGTCTTGGTCGGGATGATCGACATAGCAGCAGCTCTGGCACGACGCAGGTCCTTATGAGGGGCATCAAGAATGATCTGGTCGTTGGTATAACTATGGGTGGTGTTCATCAGCCCTCTTACAATTCCAAAATTATCATTTAACACTTTGGCCACAGGTGCCAGGCAGTTTGTTGTACACGATGCATTAGAGATAAACTGCATATCGTGGGTGAGTTTGTCATCGTTGACACCAAGTACAATAGTTGCATCAACATCTTCCTTGTTGTCGGATGGAACGCTCAAAAGCACTTTCTTCGCACCTGCGACAAGATGTTTCCCCATCTTTTCACGGGTACGGAAGATACCCGTGCATTCAAGGATTGTAGTTATACCCAGGGTCCCCCAGGGAAGGTTTGCCGGGTCTCTTTCGGCGATAACCCTGATCTTTTTACCATTGATGACAAGGTAATCCCCTTCAACGGCAATACTGCCCGGGAACTTGCCGTGAACGGAATCATATTTCAGAAGATGAGCCAGGGTCTTGGAATCTGTAAGATCGTTAATAGCTACAACTTCGACATTTTCTTTCTTCAGCAGGGCGCGGAAGGTCAAACGGCCAATCCTGCCAAAACCATTGATACCTATTTTAATTGTTGACATAGTATGTGGAATTTATTAATAAAACATTTCGTGTAAGGCCTCAAAATTACTTATTTTTCGATAAGCTAAAGTAGGAAAAAAAAGGGAAATTTTGATTTCCCGGAAAATTAGCCTAGTTTTAATGTGTGAACAATCTTTACATATTTTTCAAACAATGAGCAAGGTGTATGTAGTTTCCGACGGTTCAGGGCGTACAGCCGAACAAACGCTGATGGCTGCCCTGACGCAGTTCCCCGATTCGGCCGTTGAAGTAGTGCTGAAGGCAGGGATTCGTAATGAAATTGAGATCGAGGACATAATTATGGACGTTGCAGAAGCCAAGGGATTTATTGTACATACCCTGGTGGCGGAAAATCTCAGGGAAGTCATGCACAGGCTGAGCAGGATTCACAATGTGGATGCTATTGACCTGATGGGGCCTCTGCTGTCGAGGCTTTCACATTATTTTGCAAATTCTCCAAAAGGGGAACCCGGATTGTTCTTTAATCTCAACCAGGAGTATTTCAAGCGTATCGATGCAATGCAGTTTGCTTTTACACATGACGACGGGCTCAGGGACTATGATTACGATAAAGCCGAGATCATTCTTGTGGGTGTATCGAGGACCTTCAAAACCCCGTTGAGTATATACCTTGCTTTCAAAGGATGGTTCGTCGCAAATTATCCGATTGTGCTTGGCTCTGACCTGCCTGAGAATCTCAGGAGGTTTGAACATGGCAAAGTGTTCGGGCTGATGACCGAGCCCAATGATCTCTGCAGTTTACGCACTGTGCGTCAGCAATACTTCGGTGGGTTTTCAAGTGACTATGTTTCTCTGAATCAGGTGAAAAAGGAGCTGAACTATGCGATGAAATTCTTCTGTACCTATGAATGGCCGATCATCCGTGTAACCAATAAGCCTATAGAGGAAATAGCTTCGGAAATTTTAACCATCAAGCGAACGATTGACCAGCCGGGGTATGTTCGTAAAAAGTGCAAGGAGTGGTAAACTAATTTGCCCCCGTTTGCATAAATCCTTTAAATTTGTCAACCGTAAACTCATCTTTAATCTGCCATGTCTTCAACAAAATACATCTTTGTAACCGGCGGTGTAACCTCTTCCCTTGGAAAGGGAATCATCTCGAGCTCTATTGCAAAACTGCTGGTTGCGAGAGGGTTTTCGGTAACTATTCAAAAGCTTGATCCCTATATCAATATTGATCCGGGCACACTGAACCCTTATGAACACGGTGAGTGCTATGTGACCGAAGATGGTGCTGAGACTGACCTTGACCTCGGGCATTATGAAAGATTCTCGAGCGTTCCCACCACCCAGGCGAACAATGTGACCACCGGCGTTGTTTACCAGAGTGTAATCAATAAGGAACGAAAAGGGGAATTCCTGGGTGAAACCGTGCAGGTTATCCCTCATATCACCGATGAGATCAAATCCAGGATAAAACTACTTGCGAGCAAACAACATTATGATTTTGTAATCACCGAGATCGGAGGGACCGTTGGTGATATTGAATCCCTTCCATTCATTGAAACTGTGCGTCAGATGAGATGGGAACTTGGAAAAGACAGCGTGGTGGTTCATCTTACGCTGGTTCCTTATCTTGCAGCGGCCGGGGAACTGAAGTCGAAACCCACCCAGCATTCGGTGAAAACCATGCTGGAGCAGGGAGTTCAGCCCGATATCATTGTTTGCCGTACCGAAAAGCACCTTCCCGAAAGCCTCAGGAATAAAATTGCGCTTTTCTGTAATGTCAATCCGTCCTCAGTAATAGAATGCATTGATGCAGAAAGTATTTACGATGTGCCAATCCTGATGAGGCAGGAAAATCTCGATGTGGAGATACTAAGGAAGACCAACATGCCCACCGATGGGATCCCCGACCTTAGGGACTGGGAGAAATTTCTCTTTACTCTCAAGAATCCCACATGCACTTTCAATATCGGGCTGGTTGGCAAGTACGTTGAGCTGAAAGACGCGTATAAGTCAATCAACGAAGCTATTATTCATGCCGGCGTTGCAAATGGCTGCAAGGTCAATGTGATCTCCCTTCATTCTGAATTCATTGATGATAAGAACGTTGCCGGTAAACTTGAAGGTCTCAACGGTATCCTTGTTGCACCCGGTTTCGGGGAGAGAGGGATCGAAGGCAAGATCACAGCGATAAATTATGCAAGAACCCATAACATCCCTTTCTTCGGGATTTGTCTTGGAATGCAATGCGCCGTTATTGAATTTGCCAGGAATGTACTTGGTTTGAAAGGAGCCCATTCAACAGAGTTCAATAAAAAGACTCCTTACCCCGTCATCGATATGATGGAGGAACAGAAGAAAATCATGGGCCTTGGAGGTACCATGAGGCTTGGGGCGTATCCCTGTAAGCTGAGCAAGTCGTCAAAGATCTTCAGTATATACAAAGCTGTTAACATCTCCGAAAGGCACAGGCACAGGTATGAATTCAATAATGATTACCTGGATACTTACATCAAGGCAGGCTTTTTGCCGGTTGGCATCAATAAAAAAGACAACCTTGTTGAGATCATGGAACTTACCACTCATCCCTGGTTCCTGGGAGTGCAGTTTCATCCTGAATATAAGAGCACTGTTGCTAAACCTCATCCACTTTTTGTTGCGTTTATCAGAGCGGCGAGGGATTTCACACCCAGATAACGACAATTTCTTACCTTTGCACCCCCAAACACCACCTTATTGTAAAGCGGGGTTAATCAAATTATTTTCATGGATAATAAGAACACAATAATCGGGCTCGGACTAATCTTCGCGATATTCGTAGGATATACATACCTTATGAGCCCATCCAAGGAACAGCTCCTTGTCCAGAAACGAAGGGCCGATTCAATGTATATGCAGAATATGCAGAAACAGCGCTCACTGATATCTGCCGTTGCAAGAGAAAAAGCTATCGCTGTGTCAAAAGAGAAAGACAAGCTTGCAGCCCGCGGTGAAACTGTCGATTCTGCCACCCTTGTAAGGATGACGATGAAAGGTGAGCTGGGTGTTTTTTCAAATGCAGCTGTAGGGCATGATACTTTTTATACGATTGAGAATGATGTGTTTAAGCTGAAGTTCATCAGCCGGGGAGGAAAAATCGGGCAGGTCGTGCTGAAAGATTACCTCACCTGGGAAAAAAAGCCCCTTGTGCTTATGAGTCCCGACTCACTAAATTTTGGTATTTCCTTTTTCTCGAATAACCGTATAATTAATACAAACCGGCTGTACTTTGAACCCTTCTGGCCCAACCCGGCTCTGAAGGGACAATCAGGAATGAAAGTAAGCGGGAAGGACTCGGTTCAGTTCGGGATGAGAGTGTATACTTCAGCAGGGGATACAGGGTTTAATAAGAACCGGTATATAGAATTCCTATACACTATCAGGGGGAATGATTATATGCTCAGGTACCAGATTAATTTCAATGGAATGGAACAAGCCATTGATGCAGGAAACAAGTTCCTGGTTCTTACCTGGAATGACCGCCTGAAAAATCTGGAAAAAAGTCAGAAAATGGAGCGGATGACATCCACCATTTATTATAAATATGATCAGGATAAGGTTGATTATATTACCGAGACCAAGGATGAAGAACGTTACCTGAAAAATGAAAAAATCAAATGGTTCTCATTCAAACAGCAGTTCTTCAGCAGCATTCTCATCGCTGATACGTATCTGACCGAGCCGAAGCTGCGTACCGAAGGGAATAATGGTCCAACGATGTACCTGAAATCAATGTTTGCCGAGGCAGGTATCCCGTTCTCGGTGAATGAAACAAAATCGGTCGGGATGTCGATGTATTTCGGCCCTGATAAATTTTACACCATGCGGTCCTATCATCTGGACCTGGAGAAGCAGATACCTCTGGGGTGGAGTTTTTTCCTGATGGCATGGATCAATATTTATGCAGTGATCCCGGTGTTTACCTTTTTCGGGAACCTCGGATGGAATTACGGGATCATTATTCTCATCCTGACAATTCTCTTAAAAATCGTGCTCTTCCCCATTGCATATAAGACCTACAAATCATCAGCGAAGATGAGGGTGCTGAAACCCGATATCGATGAACTGAGCAAGAAATTTCCGAAGAAGGATGATGCAATGAAAAAGCAGCAGGCGACAATGGATCTGTACAAGAGGGCAGGAGTCAATCCCATGGCCGGCTGTATTCCCATGCTTTTGCAGTTTCCTATCCTGATTGCAATGTTCAGGTTTTTCCCTTCTTCAATTGAATTGAGACAACAGTCGTTCCTTTGGGCTACGGATCTTTCATCATATGATTCGATCTGGACTTTCCCTGCAGGATTCAGTATCCCCTGGTACGGTAACCATGTTAGCCTGTTTGCCCTGCTGATGACTATCTCAAGTGTTCTCTACACCCGCATCAACGACCAGATGATGGGAAGCACACAGCAGCAGATGCCTGGTATGAAGACCATGATGTATATGATGCCTGTGATGTTCCTTTTCTGGTTCAATGATTATTCTTCGGGCCTTAGCTATTATTATCTTCTCGCAAACCTGCTGACCTTTGCCCAGATCTACCTGATCCGCGCTTTTATGGACGAGAAGAAACTTCACGCCCAGATCGAAGCGAACAAGAAGAAACCGGTTAAAAAATCAGGATTCCAGAAACGGCTGGAGGATATGGCCAAGCAGCGAAACCTGCCGGCGAAGAAAAAGTAAGTCTACCGGGCTTCGCCCTGGTTTCTGGTACTTGGTTCTTGGCTCTTCGTTATTGGTTATTGGTTGTTGGTTATTGGTGTTGGATTACAACTATCCTGCATCCTGCATCTTGCATCTTGCATCCCGCATCCTTCATCCCGCATCCTGCATCCTGCATCCTGCATCCCGCATCCTGCATCTTGCATCTTGCATCCCGCATCCTGCATCCTGCATCAACACTTTAATCCCGCTTACAGGTAGGAAAGAAACAAATTCAGCCCTTCTCTTTTCTGTTTATCCAGGTCGTATGAAATGTTTTCGGTCAGGTACTTCCTGCAATCGGCCCCGGGCGGGAGTTTTGATTTGAAATAGTCCAGAGCTTCTTCAATTTTGCCTGTTCCGAACTGAAGAGCCAGGTTCAGACTGTTGAGGATCTCTGCCGGGAGCGGCCTGGTGCAGGCCCATACGGCAAAAACAAAGGGAAGCGAGGTAAACTTTATCCACTCATCCGCGAGATCATAAGAATAAGGATACTGATCCCTTAAACTGAATGTTTTATCACCAATAGCCACTATGGCTTCCCTATTGCCTGCCCCTTCGGCTTCCCCGGGTTTAAGCCGTTCAAATTCAGGTTCGATCTTCCAGTATGAATGTGCAAGTACCTGCACAAGGCGGGCTGAGGTTCGGGAATCAAAATCGAGATGAATCTTTTTGATCTCATGAAGAGGCTTGTGGGAGAGCAGCAAGACGGTAATCACTTCCTTAACAGCCCCGATGCAGTAATCCGTTATAATCTGGTAGTTTCGAAAATCGGGCAGGGCGCCTGCAGGAACAAGTGCAACGTCGGCTTCCCCGGTTTTAAGGCGTTCGGCACACAGCGAAGGTACGTCAAGGAAAAGGTGGTAGTCGCGGAGGTATCCTGATTGCCTGATCCCATACACGAACGGATAAGTGTTGAGGTAGGAAACGGCAGATATATTGAATGTTTTCATCGATGGTGCATCTGCCGCAAAGTTACGACAACATATATAGTTTTTTCACTTTATCGGGAAAATATCTATTTTTGCAGCATGAATTTACCAGGTCGAAAATTTGCTGCATATTTTCTGGTATCCATTATGGTGTTTTACACTGCCGGATTTTACCTGGTTTTTGAGCTTAACCGCTTCCTTGTAAAATCTGAAATGTCGACGCAAATTTCTACAAACAGGAACCTGTCAGTCGAAAAAATTGTGGTCACCGGGATCCCCCGTTTTCTTAAGATCATAGGAGAAAATGAAGTCGAGTTCAGGGGTAAAATGTATGATGTTCTTTACAGGAAATCAGTTGGCCTCACCACTGTTTACTACTGCATTCATGACAGCCGTGAAGACAATATCAACCGGGGCCTGCAAACCATGATGAAAGATCATATAAAGCACCTTTTGATTCCGGTCTTTGGCAGTATTGCAGTTGTTCCATCGATTGACACCAGCCACGTGATGACTACGATAAGCTTCTGTTACCGCCCGTTCCTGGCGAATATTCTGACAGCTGTGGTAAAAGTCCCCGAAAGTCCTCCTGAAACAGCCTGATTCTTCTTCCCGGATCATCCGGCACTTATCTGTTTACCATACACCATTTTATTTCATTTAAAATTTACGTATATGAATACACGTTATATTGCTATAATTGTATCGCTCTTTTTTGCTTTCAGCCTGCAGGGACAGACAATCAGGGTCCTTGACAGGTCAGACCTTCAGCCTGTTGAGGGTGCGTCTGTAACAAACGCAAGCAAAACTCTCCTTGTTGTTACAAATGCCACAGGCACAGCCGATATCTCGGCATTCCAGTCGAACGAACTGCTGTACCTTAACCACGTTGCATTTCAGCCGGTTCAGATCTTAAAATCAGATATTCAGGCTAAAAGCAACATTGTTTACCTGACCGAGGATATCATTCGCCTTGATGAATTTGTAGTCTCGGCCAATAAGACCGAAGAAAAAAGGTCGGATGTACCCAATAAAATAGAAGTCATCACTGCCAAAACCATACAATTTAATAATCCTCCTACTGCTGCTGTGATGCTCGAGCAAACCGGCGGTGTCTTCGTTCAGACGAGCCAGCTCGGCGGCGGAAGTCCTATACTCAGGGGTTTTGAAGCAAACAAGGTGTTGCTGGTGGTCGACGGCGTGAGGATGAATAATGCGATCTACCGTGCAGGGCATCTGCAGAATTCCATCACTGTAGACCCCCAGATCCTTTCTTCTGCTGAAATCCTTTACGGTCCGGGCTCCGTAATTTACGGCAGTGACGCCCTTGGTGGTGTGATCAATTTCAATACATCCGATCCTGTCCTTTCGACATCGAATAAGCTCCTTGTCAAGGGAAGCGCTCTTGCAAGATTTGCATCGGCCGACCTGGAAAAAACCGGGGCTGTAAATATAAGCCTGGGATGGAAGAAATTCGGCTTCCTCACAAGTTTTTCATATAGCGCTTTTGATGACCTGAGGGAAGGAAAAGTGTATAATCCTGCCTATGGAAACTGGGGCAAGTGTCTTAACTATGCTGAACGTATCAATAACAAAGACACGATGATGGTCAACAGCAAACCCTGGATACAGAAAAGATCGGGATATTCACAATACAACCTGATGGAGAAATTGGTTTTCCAGCCCGACAAGGACCAGAAATACACCCTGAATTTCCAGTATTCCAATTCCAGCAATATCAACCGTTACGACCGGCTGAGTGAAATGGACGGGTCGACGGGCAAGCTAAAATATGCCGACTGGTACTATGGCCCCCAGCAGAGGCTTTTTGTTTCATTAAAGGGTGATATTGCGAAAAACGGGGTCATTTTTGATCGGGCCACGGTGACGATGGCTTACCAGAACATCAGGGAAGACCGTATCAACCGTAAATTCGGAAAGAATGGAAAAACTTTTAACAACGAGCAGGTGGGCGTGTTTTCACTGAATGCAGATTTCCTGAAGGCCCTGGGGAAAAAAGATGACCTCAGGTATGGCCTCGAGTTTACTTATAATAACGTAAAGTCAACAGCCCACCAGGAGAACATCAATACTGGCGCCATCACCTATAATGTCGCAACCCGTTATCCCGATGATAAAGCCAATTTGAGCACCGTTGCAGCATATCTTTCGAACATCTGGAAAATCAACAGGGTGCTGAACTTTTCACAGGGCATCCGCTACAGCTATGTCATTCTGAATGCAGCATGGTCAGACAGCATGATGAGCCTGATGAAATTCCCGTTTGCCAGCAGTTTCAGCCAGAAAAACGGAGCTTTCAACGGTTATCTCGGACTTGTTGCTAACCTGCCCCATGCGTGGAGATTTTCATTGGTAGGTTCTTCAGGGTTCAGGGCCCCAAACATCGATGACATTACAAAGGTCAACGACTCGAACAGCAAAGATGGTGTGATCATTGTACCGAATCCCACACTTAAACCCGAATATGCCTACAACATTGATTTAAGCATCGGCAAGACCATTGTTAACAGTGTCAGGCTGGAAGTCACCGGGTTTTATACCTGGCTGAGCGATGCAATCGTTACAGGCCCATACAAATATAACGGGCAGGACTCCATAGTTTATGACGGTTCGAAGTGCCAGGTATTGGCCAATGTGAACACAGGAAAAGCCCGTATTTACGGAGTTCAGGCAAGCCTCCTTGCGCAGGTCACAAAGGTGTTCTCAATTCTCAGCAACCTAACGTATACTGTCGGGACCCTGGATGACAAGACTCCACTTGACCATATTCCTCCTGTTTACGGTATGACTGCTTTCAACCTCGAGCTGAAAAAGTTCAAGGGGTCATTTTATGTCAATTATAACGGATGGAAAAGGATGTCGCAATACAGCAGCAGCGGCGAAGACAACGAGGTGTATGCAACCCAGTGGGGAACACCTTCGTGGTACACCCTCAACCTAAAAGCAAGCTACCAGGTGAACCGCTACCTGAACATTGAAGCAGGCGTGGAAAACATTCTGAACGAGCAGTACAGGAAATTTGCATCGGGCATCAGCAGCCCCGGAAGGAACGTGATCGTTGCCTTACGTGCAACTCTGTAAGAGTGCTTTATGAACGGCAAGGACCTGTGGAATTATGTGCAGGCTGCCGTCGTTAATGATGACAAAGTCGGACAACCCGGCTTTGTCATCGTTTTTTAGCTGTTGCATCATCCTGGCACGCACTTGTTCCTCGGTTACGCCGTCACGTTTCATTACCCTCTCCAAAGCTATGGCTTCATCGCAGGAAACATGGATTATCCTGTCAAACTCCCCGGCATATCCGCTTTCAAACAGTATAGCCGCTTCCATGATGACGTAGGGAGATAGGGGATACAGCCTGATCCAGGACTTAAATGCATCCATCACCAGGGGATGCATCAGGTGATTAAGCTTAAGCAGGGCTTCTTTATTCCCGAAAACAATTGCGGCCAGGGCTTTGTTGCTGATGATCCCATGTTCCAGTACTTCGGGTCCGAATGTATCCGCTACCATGTCAATGACCTCAGGCAGTTTCAGAATGTTTTTTGATTCTTCGTCGGCTTTAAAAACCGGGATTCCAAGAACGGAAAACACCGAGGCCACCAGAGACTTCCCGCTTCCGATATTTCCGGTAAGACCAGCTTTCAGCATCGGCTCCGTTATTTTAATTTTTTCAGATGAATGCTGTCGTGCTTCCCGCTTATTGTTGTTGCGGCTCTTGGCAAGATGTGCTGGATCTTTTTCGGGACCAAACGCTCCAGGTCAAAATAAAGGGTATCGGGAAATACCATATAAACCTCCGTCTGGAAATTCATCTGTTCCTTGATCTCTTTTCCGATATCGGCTGTTGGAAGGTAACCTGATATTTCGCCGTTCTCCTGATAAATCCTGATCTTTCTAAGGCTGACTGTGTATTTCGGATTCCTGGGATGGATGAATTCCTCGGTAAAATAATCAAAACCCTGGATTCTGATGCTTACTGTAAGGATACTGTCAGAATAACCTGTCATCTTTAGATTGGATGGCAGGTGGGCGTAATGGATGCGGTAATTGATGGTATAAAAGTACTCACGGGATAACCTGACCAGCGACCATATGAACACGGAAAGAAGCAGGCATACTGCAAATATGTACAGCTGGTGCCTGCGTTTATCACCCCTGTTTTTCCTGGCTCTCCCTATCAGATCAACAAATCCGCTTTTCAATTACCATGAATTATTTATTTTCGATTGTCTGGGTGGTATCGATTGCGATTGCCGATTTTTCGACCCGAAGCTTCACATTATTGTCGACCTCGATCGAAACGGTGGTTTCCTGGATTTCTACGATCTTACCGTGAATACCTCCGATTGTGAGTACTTTCTGCCCTTTTTCAAGAGTCTCCCTGAACTTTTTCTGATCCTTGCTTCGTTTCATCTGGGGGCGGATGAAGAAAAAGTAAAATACTACGATGATAAGCAGAAGAGGTGCGAACGACCACCAGCCGTTCTGCTGTGCGCCCTGTGCCTGCGGGGCCATTAAAAGGATGTTAAGAATAGTCATAAGGTTATTTAATTAATTGATATTGATTACTTTTCTGCATTGGGGCCGACGATATTGGCTTTGATCCTTAAAAGCGTTGTATTGGGTTGGGTGTTGGCGACCACCAGGACGTTCTTAGCCTGGAATCCCGATTTCCCTGCGCTGTTGAACGAAACTTTAATAACGCCTTTATCGCCCGGCCTGATCGGGGTTTTGGGAAATGAAGGTACTGTGCATCCGCAGGAAGTACTTACATCGACAATGATAAGATCTGTTTTGCCCGTATTGGTGAACCTGAATTCACAGGCAACTGATTCCCCCTGGATGACCTTGCCGAAATCATGATCAATTTCGTCAAATTTAAAAGCGGGCAGGTTGCCTGAATTTTTATCGCCACTGGCCGAATTCGGGTTGTTAACGAGGTCGGTCGAGATTTTGTCGTCAGGCGAGCCCGAAGACTTGCATGAAACGGCGATGGCGGCAATAAACAGCAGCATGATCAGGAAAGAACCTCTGAACTTCATATTCCTTATTTTTACGGATTGCAAAGGTAGTAATTATTTTGCTTGATTTCGTACATTTACACCGGTTCAATTATAAGGTCGTGCGCATTTATCTGATAGGCTATATGGGGTCGGGCAAGAGTGCCCTTGGCAGGCAGCTTTCGGATCTGCTTGGAATTGATTTCCTCGATCTGGATGATCTTTTTGAGGAACGTTACCACCTGAGTATTTATGATTTCTTTGAAAAATACGGTGAAGACAACTTCAGGAAGATCGAGAGCGAATTGCTTCTCGGGACGTCTGAGATTGATAACGTTGTGATTTCGACGGGAGGTGGCACGCCCTGTTTTTTCGATAATATGCAATTCATTCTCGGGAACGGTATTTCTGTGTATCTGCGGATGACATCCCGGGAACTGGCTGGCCGCCTTATGCATGTGCGACGCAAACGTCCCCTGCTCAAAAACCTGGAACCTGATAAATTCGAAGAATGGATTACAGAGCAACTCAGGGCCCGGGAAGTCTTTTATATGAAAGCCAGCCACCTGTATTATCCCCAGAAGGAAGATATTACTGAGCTTGCTTTCAGGTTAAGGTAAGCAGTGCTACGTTCTCGACATGCTGGGTATGCGGGAACATATCGACCGGTGTGCATCCGGCAAATGTGTATAATTCCTTCAGCATCATGATGTCCCTGGCCTGTGTGGCAGGGTTGCAGCTTACATAAACTATTTTTTCAGGTTTTACACCGAGAAGAGTGCGGATGACTTTTTCGTGCATGCCATTCCTTGGAGGGTCGGTGATCACAGCATCGGGATGCCCGTGCACCCTGATGAATTCCTCATCAAGCAGTTTTTCAGTTTCAGCTGCAAAAAAGCTCAGGTTGGTGTTCCCGTTCAGAAGGGTATTGCTTTTTGCATCCTTTACAGCAGAAGCTACTGACTCAATACCTATGACTTTTCTGACATAAGGCGCTATATAATTGGCAATTGAACCTGTGCCTGTATACAAGTCATACACGGTTTCATGTCCTTTGGGATCAAGATATCCCGCGGCCAGGCTGAACAGCCTTGCAGCCTGTACCGGGTTGGTCTGGAAGAAGGAGACCGGACCTATCCTGAAATTTACTTCACCAAACCCTTCCCTGAATGGGGGAATCGCTTCAGTAATGAATTCTGATCCGGCATAATGAATTTGTTCCAGATCGCTGATCACGTCATTTTTTTTCTCATTGACCACATAATATACAGAGCTGATCGTGGGAAATGCCATCCGCAGATGATCAAGCATAGGGAAAATTTTATCCGTATCGTTATACCTGAACACCAGCACCAGCATAAGATCCCCGCGGGTTGTCGTCCGCAGTATCATATTCCGCAGAAATCCCTTATAATTCCTGGGTTCGTAAAAACTCAGCCCATTCTCCAGTGCATATTTCCTGGTTTCAAGGCGGATGGCATTTACAGGTTCCTCCATCAGGTAACAATGATCGATGTTCAGCACCTTGTCCCAACGCCTGGGTATGTGAAATCCAAGGGCAGGGGAGTTGTCGGTTTCATCGGTATGTGTGAACCAGCGGCTGGCCGAAAAGGTGAATTCGAGTTTATTCCTGTAACCCCTGGTAAGTAAAGAGCCAAGAATCGGGCTTACCTGAGGATCTTCAAGTTTAGCTATCCGTTTAAGGCTGTCTTCGACCTGTTTCTGCTTGTAGTGAAGCTGTGTCTCATACTTCATATGCTGCCAGCGGCATCCCCCGCAGGTTCCGAAATGCGAACAGAAAGGCTCAAGCCTGTTTTCAGAATATTTGTGGAAATGTACTATCCTGCCTTCAGCGAATGAACGCTTTGATTTGAACACTTCAATATCGACAACATCTCCCGGCACACCGTAAGGTACAAACACGACCATGTCGCCATGCTTACCAACTGCGTTCCCCTCGGAGCCGGCATCTGTTATTTCAACCTTCTCAAGAATTTTGTTCATTGTTCGTTAAATGTTCGATGTAAGATGCAGGATACAAGATGCAGGATGCAGGATGCAGGATTTCATTCGTCATTCGTCATTCGTCATTCGTCATTCGTCATTCGTCATTCGTCATTCGTCATTCGT
>JBAXLI010000021.1:0-57819 GCA_037134895.1 Bacteroidota bacterium | reverse complement strand
TATTTTAATATTATTTTGATATCATGGAAAAAGAAATGAAATCGATTGTATCAGGCTACCTCAGTGTGCTGATCATCATCGTACTTATTGTTGCTGCAATTTTCAGCATTGTTAATGCACAAGATAACCCTGCAATGGGTTTCCTTGCAGGTGGTTGTTTTCTCCTGGCAATTTTCATGGCCAAAGGCCTGATTGTTGTTAACCCGAACGAATCGTTCGTGATGGTGCTGTTCGGCGAATACAAAGGAACAGTGAAGGGGAATGGTTTCTTCTTTGTGAACCCTTTCTATGTCAGGAAAAAGCTCACTCTGAGAGCCCGCAACATGAACAGGGAGCCCCTGAAAGTGAATGACAAACTCGGCAATCCCATCATGATCGGGATTGTGCTGGTTTGGAAAGTTGAGGATACATTCAAGGCTGCTTTTGAGGTTGACGATTACTCCAGGTTTGTAGATATACAGAGTGAATCGGCCACACGAAAGCTTGCCGGGCATTACGCATACGACAATTTTGATGATGAGCAGAAGGAGATCACGCTTCGCGCCGGTGGGGAAGAAGTTCATCTAGCCCTTGAAAAAGAACTTGCCGAACGCCTTGCCATGGCAGGGATCAAAGTTATGGAAGCAAGGATCTCTTACCTTGCTTACGCATCAGAAATAGCAGGTGCGATGCTTCGCAGACAGCAGGCAACAGCGGTTGTCGCCGCGAGGACCAAGATCGTCGAAGGTGCGGTGAGTATGGTTGAACTGGCTCTTAATGCCTTGAGCAAAAAACAGATCATCGAATTTGACGAAGACAAGAAAGCTTCCATGGTAAGCAACCTGATGGTCGTGTTGTGTTCCGACAAGGACACCACGCCTGTAGTCAACACAGGAACCTTGCATCAATAGGTGATGGCTGAGAAAAAAATATTTGTATTACGACTGAACCCCGACGTTTATAATGCGCTCGAGAAATGGTCTGCCGACGAGTTCCGGAGTGTGAACGGACAACTTGAGTGGATTATTGAGAAAGCCCTGAAGGAGGCCAAACGGCATCCCCGGGGCAACGTGAAAAAAGAAATCTAGATGAAAAAAATTATCCTTTTATTTATCCTCCTTGCATTCGCAGCAAGGGTGAATTCCCAGGTCTTTACCGGAGACTGGTCCGGGTACCTGGAAGTCAGTGGAGTAAAGCTGACGATAATGTTTCATATAAAGAACACTGATGGGAAGATAACGGCAACGTTCGACAGTCCTGATCAGAGTGCCTACGGACTGAAGATCGACGAAGTGACTATTTTCGGAAGTTCAATTGTGCTGGATGCCAAATCCCTCGGGATTCAGTACCAGGGGACTTCAAACAAGACAATGGATACTATTAATGGCTCCTGGATACAGGGTGGGACAAAATTGCCGCTTGCGCTTCATCCGTACAAAGCAGAAGTAACGAAGCCGAAATTCAATCCGCATGAATCGGAGATTATTTTAAAAACATCAAGCGGGGATATCTTCGGCACCCTTTCTCTTCCAGAGAATTCGAAGCCAGTGCCGGTTGTCCTGATAATTGCCGGTTCCGGTCCGACCGACCGGGACGGAAATTCCCCTCCAGCCCTGAAAAATTCGGGCAACTGTTATAAGATGATGGCTGAGGCCCTGAGGCAAAACGGGATTGCTTCGGTACGTTACGATAAACGGGGGATTGCAGGAAGCAAGGCAGCTGCAGAGAAAGAAAGCGACCTCAGGTTTGAAAATTATATTTCGGATGCGGATGGCTGGATTGGAATGCTCAGGTCTGATAAGCGCTTTTCAAAGATTATCGTTGCGGGCCACAGCGAAGGCTCGCTGATAGGTATGATCGCCTGCATGAATCTAAAGGTAAACGGGTATGTTTCCATTGCCGGATCAGGCCGGCCTGCCGATGAGATCCTGAAAGAGCAGTTCAGCAATTTGCCGCTGGAGATGAAAGACAAGGTTTTTCCCATGCTTGACAAGCTGAAGAAGGGTGATACCATCGGAAATATTCCCCCGGAGCTTTTCTCCTTCTTCCGCCCGGGCATACAACCCTACCTTATCTCATGGTTCAGATATAATCCGCAGACAGAGATCAGCAAATTGAAAATTCCTGTGCTGATCTTACAGGGAGAAATGGACATACAGGTTTCAGTTCAGGATGCTGAGTTGCTGTCAAAAGCTGCTCCTAAAGCTGAACTGAAGATGATCAGCAGGATGAACCATGTGCTTAAAGATGCTGACACAAAAGACAAGATGGAGCAAGTCACAAAAATTTACACCAATCCGGATTTACCACTGGATAAAACATTCACAGATGAGCTGGTTAAATTCATTCAAAAGGTCAAATGATTTAAACATCGACAGGCCCTTTACCTGGCCGGAGATGACACCCCAGGACTGGCTTCTGGAAGCTTTTTCGGTGATCGGACTGGTTTCAATGTTTGTTTACGTTCTGTATTATTTCCCCCGGTTGCCTCAGGCGATCCCTGTGCATTTTGATCAATACGGCTCTTCTCAAGATGTGGGAAGCAGGATGACCATCTGGATAATTCCTGGAATTACCCTGCTGATTCATTTTCTTTTACCATACGGGGAACGATACCGCAGAATTCAGCGAGGTCAGCGGTTTTCAAGGAGAGTATATACTCAAAACCAGTTCACTCAAAGGATTCGTCTTCTGAGGTATAATAAAATGGTAATTACCTGGGGACTTTTTTACATCTCGGTTTCGACGGTTAAAGTCAGCTTACATTCCGGTGGAGGTGTGGGCATCTGGTTTGCCCCTGTATTTCTTGCCGCATTGATTCTGCCTATGCTCTATTTCCGGTTGTTTATAAAATAACCCTGCTACCCTGTTACCTTGTTACCTTGTTACCTTGTCACCTTGTCACCCTGTCACCCTGTTACCTTTTCTCTTACCTTTGCCTGAAAATAAATCATAATGAATTTTATTGAAGAGCTCAGGTGGAGGGGGATGATCCACGACATGACCCCGGGTACCGAAGAAGCGCTTTCCAAAGGCATGACTTCTGCATATATCGGGTATGATCCCACCTCCGATTCCTTGCATATCGGCAATCTTGCATCGATCATGATGCTTGTGCATTTTCAGAAAGCCGGGCATAAACCCATTGCGCTGGTTGGGGGAGCCACAGGAATGATAGGAGACCCGTCGGGGAAGTCCGAAGAACGAAACCTTCTCGACGAGAATGTGCTGAGGCATAACCAGGCCTGCATACAGCAGCAGCTTGAAAAATTTCTTGATTTCAGCGGGATACTGAATTCGGCTGAGATGGTCAATAATTACGACTGGACGAAGGATTTTTCGTTTCTTCATTTCCTCAGGGATGTGGGTAAGCACATCACCGTTAATTACATGGTTGCCAAGGATTCGGTTAAAAACCGCATGAACTCTGGTTCGGGTATTTCCTTTACAGAATTCAGCTACCAGCTGGTTCAGGGATATGACTTCTGCTGGTTATATGAAAATAAACATGTACGACTGCAGATGGGAGGTTCCGACCAGTGGGGCAATATTGTTACAGGTACGGAACTCATCCGCCGTAAGCTGGGAGGTGAAGCATATGCACTCACCTGCCCTTTAATAACCAAAGCCGACGGTGGTAAATTCGGAAAGACCGAGAGCGGCAATATCTGGCTCGACCCGCGCAAGACCAGTCCCTACAAATTCTACCAGTTCTGGTTGAACACATCCGATGAAGACGCAGCCCAGTATATCAAAAAATTCACCTTATTCACAAAGGACGAAGTGGATTCCCTGGTTTCAGAACACCAGCAGGCTCCTCACCTGAGAGTGCTTCAAAAGGCTCTTGCAAAAGACATCACGATGAGGGTACATTCCGAAGATGATTACAAAGCAGCTGTGGAAGCCAGCGAGATCCTTTTCGGTAAAGGAACCAGCGAGACCTTACAGAAATTATCGGAAGATACGCTTTTGTCGGTTTTTGAAGGCGTTCCGCAATGTGAGATTGCATCTTCTGATCTTGCATCCGGCATCAGCATCATAGATTTCCTTTCCCAGAAAACCGGAATTTTCTCCTCCAACGGCGAAGCCCGCCGCATGCTCAAAGAAGGCGGGGTTCAGATCAACAAGCAAAAAGCAGGTGAAGATCTTGTTCTCGGTGAATCCTTTCTTTTAAGAAAAAAATACCTGCTTGTTCAAAAAGGCAAGAAAAATTACTATCTTGTGATAGTCAAATAAAATCATCCTATGAAAACAAATTTTCACATTACATTCCGCCCTCTTATGGGCAGGATTGTTACCTTTTTGGGGGCTGTGATGCTCCTCTGCTATCTTCCGCTTTCAACTTCAGCCCAATGGAACCCGAATACGGCGGTAAACATACTGATTGCAGATCTTCTTATGGCCGATATGCAGGCAGTTCCGACCACGGATGGCAAGACATGGATCGCTTTCTATCATGAAAACGGAGGGAACTATGATATGCGGGCCCAGCTTATAGATGCCAATGGCTACAAGCTCCTTGGAAATGATGGTATACTTGTAAGCAACAAGACTTCAGGCTCTGCAACATATGTATTCAACGTTTGTGTTGATAATTCAAATAACCTGATCATCGGCTTCCAGTATGAAAACCTGGGGGGAATGTCGGCTGTTTTATATAAGATCTCACAAACCGGGGCACAAATGTGGGGCGTAAATGGCGTGACCATCGGTCAGGGACTTGCCCCCTATCCAGCAACCCTGACTACAGGTGAATGCGTTGTCACATGGAACGAGTCGACCAGCAATACGCTGAAACTGCAGAAGCTCACCGCCACCGGAGCCCCTGTATGGGCCACCCCAATCTCCATCACTGTTGGCACATCGAAGACTACCCGCGGACAAATTATCACGAATACAGCAGGGAAATTCACCGTCGTTTACCAGAAAATGGCAGGCGGGATCTCAACCACTCTTTATTCACAGATGTTCAGTCCGTCAGGCACAGCGCTTTATCCGCCCCTCCAGATCTGCGGCGAAACAACAAGCGGGGCAAGATATTATTCAATAGACTCTGAAGCCGACACAAGCTATTTCGGTTACTACAGTTCAACAGGCATGCGTTTCAATTCATACCTTCAAAGGATAAACCCGGATGGAACGATCCCCTGGGGGATGAACGGATCACATTTCAACACCGCCACCGGGACCAATGACAATTACCAGGGTGAGACAAGCATCAGGCTTGCACCTGGATCAAAATATGTATGGTCGGTTTGTACCTTCAGCAATCCCAACCAGTCTCAATACGGGGTGTACATTCAGAAATTCCTTAAGTCAAGCGGCGGCCGACAACTGACCGATGCAGGCAAAGTCGTGTATGGTATCAGTACCAATATGGATACCCAGTGCGGCAACCTTGAACTGGTTGATGATAACCCAATGTTTATGAGCTACGTAAGCAATTATAAAATTTATGCTACAAGACTCGATGCCAATGGTAATTTTGCCTGGCCGGGAAACAGGGTTGAACTCAGTTCTACTACCGCCGGTGCAGGAAATGGTAAAATGCGTTACTGCTTCACTCCTGATGGACCGAACCGCTGCGCGGGTTCATGGACTGAAAACAGGGGAGGTGCCGGGTATAAAGGATATGCCCAGGGCATTTCTGTTGGGGGGCTTGTTGGCCTCATAGTTGCTACTCAGGGCGGAGTTCCTGCCACAATCACCACCAACGGAGGCACGCTGCAGATGGTCGCCACGGTCTTTCCATCAACGGCAAATCAAAACGTGACATGGAGCATTGTACCAGGTACCGGTATGGCTACAATCAATGCCAGTGGACTGGTCACTGCCATTTCAAACGGAACAGCCTATGCAGTGGCTGTGGCTGTGCAGGACACCACTGTTTCTGATTCTTTAATGATAACCATGAGCAGTCAGACTGCCGCTCCCCCGACCGTCGTTACCCTTGCCGCTACAGGTATAAGTTCATCGGGAGCAACACTTAACGGCACCGTCAATGCCAATACTCTGTCAACTAATGTTTTCTTCGAATTCGGCCTTACCACCGCCTATGGAAATACAGTGACGGCTACCCCTCCCACAGTCACCGGGTCGGCAGTTACTCCGGTTGAAACAATTCTTACCGGACTTACATCAAACACCACATATCATTTCAGGGCAATTGGGACTAACCTTGCCGGACAGGCATTCGGTGACGACCTTACCTTCCTGACTTTAGGAGGCGTTGGAATGAGCGAACTTAATCCCGGCAGTATGAATATCTATCCTATTCCCAACGATGGACATTTCAATATCGAATTCTTCTCCGAAAAAGAGTCATCGTTCAGGCTAAATATCTATAACAGCCTCGGAGTTTGTGTCTATGAAAAACAAACCATCAGCGCGAAAGGCAAAAAGATCATTACTGTTGATCTTGGTTCAGTTGCAGGCGGATTATATACCGTGGTCTTAACTGGCGGAGAGAAGAATATAGAACGGAAAATCTCTGTAAATAAATAACTTGTATCCTGAGAAATTTCGAGGATTAAAATCGGGCGGCCGGATAGCCGCCCGATTATTACTTCTTCCGGTCTTACTGAACCTCACACTTACAGTATGGCCGGCGAGTCCGTTTTCCTTTCTTGATAAAGCAGAAAAACATTATAAATCTGCACGGCTGAATCTGCCAGAAAGCACAGTCGATATTCACAAAATTGATTCATTGCTTGCCACACCCTTCGGCACAGGCGATATCGGCAAAGCCTATATGTTGTCCACACAGATAGGGTTGTTTCTCCTTGAGCAGGGAAACCATGCCAAAGCTCTCGATATCTTTAATGACCAGAAACATTATCTCGAATCCAAAACACCAAAAACTGCAGCAGATCTGAAAAGGATCTCAGCAGTTTATAATGTAATCGGAGCAATTTATGAAGAAACCGGTCTCTGGAATGATGCCCTTGAAATGTACCTTCTTTCTCTCAGGATTTGCGACTCAACAGGAAATAAAGCCGGCAAGGCTAAAGTTTACAATAATATAGGCAAACTCTATTATATCCGTAATGACCTAAAGAAGGCTGAGGAATTGTACAACAACGCCATTGAAATAAACAAGGAACTGAACATCAAACCTGAACTTTTTAATAATTACAATAACCTTGCCGGAATATATAATCTGAGGCATAATTCAGCAAAGGCGATCGAATATGCACTGATGGCCCTGAACCAGTTAAATATTGGGAAGGACTTCTATAGCCTTTCTTTCCTTTATTCGAATATTGGAAATTTATACCAGGATATGGGAAATTTTCCCGTTGCCCTCACCTATTATTACCAGGCGGCAGATATCCAGGTTAAGAAATCTTATCAGGTTTCACTTATAGGATCTTACCTTTCCATCTCATCTCTTTTCCAGGGAATGAAAATGTATGATTCCTCATCCGCCTACATCAGTAAAGCCCTGAATATTGCAGAGATACTGAATAATCCCTCTCAGAAGTTACTGGCTTACAGGGCTGCCGCAAAATTTTTCGAAAAAGTCAAAGAATTTAATACGGCTAATGCTTATTACTCAAAATATACTTCGCTTAATGATTCCCTTGAAAAATTAAACAGCCTGACTAAAATCGAACAGATCCAGGCAGTATATGAAGTCATTACCAAGGAGAAAGACAATAAAATTCTTCAGCAAAAGGTAAACCTCCAGCAGTTGTCAATACAGCGTCAACGGATTCTTCTCATTGGAGCTGTTTCACTGGTTTTAATCTTTATTTATTTCGTATTCAGTCTGATCAGAAACAACAAGCGTGAACGGGAGAGAAACCAGATGATCCTGAAACAGGCCGATCTTCTGCATGAACAGGAAAAAAACATGCATCTGCATAAAGAACAGGATTTGGAGCTTAAGCTTGATTATAAAAACCGACAGCTCACTTCCTACGCTCTTCACCTCGCCCGCAATAATGAATTTGTTTCAAAAACAACAGATGAGTTAAAACAGATCCTGCTTGGCCTGAATCCCAGGGATAAGGAAAGGGCAGACCGTATTAAAGCCATGGTTTCCGACCTGCAACAGTACTCTGCCGGCCATGACTGGGAAGAATTCAGGTTGTATTTTGAGGAAGTCCACCAGTCATTTGAAAAGAATCTTACAACGGCATTCCCTGATTTATCCCCCAATGATAAAAAGATCTGTGCACTTCTTAAACTTGGATTGTCAACAAAAGAAATCGCATCGATTACTTTCAGGGAATTGCGTAGTGTGGAATCGGCAAGAAACAGACTCAGAAAGAAATTAAATCTCTCTGCCGATGTTAATATCCACACTTTCCTCTCGCAATATTAATTATTGATTTTCAGACTTTTTTAGAATTATGCAGTAGTATTTTATCCTGCATTTCTTTGTTTGCCGTAGTATAGATATGGTATATTATTAGACAGGAGGGAAAATACGGTATATTTTTAACCATAAATTTTTCATTTTCAGCTAACCATTTAAAAAAATTAAAATGAAAACAAAGCAAACTTTTTCAATCTCTTCTGTTTTGGGTCCTGGCAAAATCATACTTGCCATTATTGTCGTATTGACTATGTACTCCCTGAAAGTCAATGCACAATGGAATCCAAACACTTCTGTAAACCTTCTGCTGTCCAGTTTTACCGATGACGTTCAGCTGGCAGCTCCAACGACAGATGGGAAAACATGGATCGCATTTTACAGCCAGACTGCCGGGAATTATGCCATGAGAGCCCAGCTGGTCGATGCCAACGGGTACAAACTCCTGGGGCCCGACGGTATAATTGTCAGCAACCAGCCTTCAGGAAGCGCCACATTTGTTTTCAATATTTGTCTTGATGCCTCCAACAATCTGATCATCGCCATGCAGGATCAGAGAACCGGAAGCATGAAGGCCTGTATGTACAAAATAGACCAGGCGGGTAACCATCTCTGGAGCACCGACGGTGTGGTCCTTGGCGCTGGCCTGGCACCAAATCCTACAGTTTTAACGACAGGTGAAACCGTGGTATGCTGGGATGAAAGTGTAAGCGGCACCCTGAATCTCCAGAAAGTCTCTGTGGCTGGTGCAGCAGTTTGGGCAACTCCGATCCAGGTTAAAGTGGGTACATCAAAAACAACCAGGGGGCAGATTGTAGCAAATTCCGCAGGAAAATTTACGATGGTATACCAGAAAAAAGGCGTCGGAATTTCAACCTCATTGTATGCCCAGACATTTGATAACGCAGGTGTAGCATTGTACACAGCTCTGCAGATCAGTAATCAGACCTCAAGCGGGGCCAGATATTATTCAATTCTTTCAGATGCAGATACCACCTATTTTGGTTACTATGTTTCAGCGGGTTCCCGTTTCAATTCGTTTCTGCAGAGAATCAATCCGGGCGGGACCATTCCCTGGGGAATGAACGGTTCGAACTTCAATACCGCTACTGCATCTACCGATAACTACCAGATGACGACCGATATCAATATGCAGCCAGGATCCAATTACATCTATTCTGTGTGCAATTTCTGCAACACCCTCCAATCCCAATATGGAATTTATGTTCAGAAGTTCCTGAAAACCACAGGTACAAGGCTGTTCACCGATGCTGCAAAAGTTGTTTATCCTATCACAACTGCCAGGGACCAGCATGTTGACCGCATTGCAATGATCACCGACGGACCTATGTTTTTAGGGTACAGCGACGTGGATTATAAGATGTATGCAGTACGTCTCGATGCCAGCGGAAATTTTGTATGGCCTGGAAATAAAGTTGAACTCAGTTCAACCACGGCTTCAGCAGGAACACCAAAGATGCGTTACAATTTTACTCCAATTGGTCCATACAGATGCGCAGGAGTCTGGACAGAGAACCGCGGCTCAGGATACAGGGGATATGGCCAGGGGGTCTCAATAGGCGGATTATTAGGTATCAAAGTTGCTACCCAGGGGAATGTCCCCGCTGTGATTGCAACCAGCGGAGGAACCCTCCAGGTTGTTGACACGGTGTTTCCGCTTACAGCAAACCAGAGCGCAACCTGGAGCATTGTCAACGGTACTGGAATTGCATCAATTTCCGCCACAGGACTTGTTACTGCAATAACCAATGGAACTGTTTGGGCAAAAGCAGTCGCAGTGCAGGACAATACTGTCAAGGATTCACTGTTGATCACAATGTCGAACCAGTTGATTACCTCTCCGACGGTGATTACCTCAGCCGCAACTTCCGTGACCAGTAACACCGCTGTCCTTAATGGCATGGTAACTGCAAATTTCGCAAGTACTACTGTTACCTTTAACTGGGGATTGACCCCAGCATATGGCAATACAGTTACAGCGACTCCCTCAACCGTAACCGGCACAACTCCAACGCCGGTTGTATTTAACCTTAGCGGATTGATCCCGGGAACGACTTATCATTTCCGTGCCTCAGGGGTAAATATTGCAGGGACCATGAATGGTGCGGATTTTTCCTTCACCACCGCACTTGCTACACCAGATGTCCTTACAACAGTTGCTTCCAATGTAGGAAACACTTCGGCCCAGATCAACGGCTCGGTTAATGCCAACAACGCTTCCACCACAGTTTCATTTGAATGGGGGCTCACTACTGCCTATGGCAACACTATCGCTGCAACACCTTCTCCTGTTACAGGCTATGGAGCCACACCGGTACTTGCCAACCTCAGCGGACTTGTATGGGGATCAACCTACCACTTCCGCTGCAAGGGAGTGAACAGCGTGGGACCAAATTATGGAGCCGATTTCAGTTTTACAACCGGATGCCCTCTTCCGCTGACGCCAGGTCCGCTGACAGGCTCCCTGGTTGTTTGTCAGAACCAAAACAATGTAGCGTACAGTATCCCGGCTGATCCAAATGCAACAAACTACATCTGGACTGTTCCTTCCGGGGCTTCAATAGTGACTGGCGCAGGAACCAACAGTATCACTGTCAATTACACAGTAACTGCAGTTTCAGGAAACATCACGGTTACTTCTGCCAATAACTGTGCAACCGGACCTACAGCTTCTTTCCCGATTACCGTTAATCCGGTTACAGTCCCGACCATTTCAGGGCCCAATTCAATCTGCGCAACCAGCGGTTACAATACTTACACTGCGCAGTCGGGTATGAGCAATTACAGCTGGACAGTATCTTCGGGAGGCTCCATTTTCGCAGGTGCCGGAACGAGTTATATTACAGTATACTGGAGTACCCCCGGTCCACAAACTGTAAGCGTAATCTTTACCAATGCCAACGGTTGCCAGGTCCCCTCTCCAACAGTTTATAATGTGACTGTTAATGGAGTTCCCTCAGCAGCAGGTGCAATCACTGGTCCGGGATCGGTTTGCGCCGGTGCCCAGGGAATCTCCTATTCCGTTGCCCCGGTTGCAGGTGCCCTGGCTTACGCCTGGTCAGTTCCGACAGGTGCAACGATCGTTTCAGGAGCCAATACGAATTCTATCGCTGTAGACTTTGCAGTCAATGCAGTCAGCGGACAGATCACCGTATCGGGTAATAATCTCTGCGGAAACGGTTCAGCCTCCAGCCTTGGCGTGAACATCACTCCGGTTCCTGCCGGTGCAGGTACAATCACCGGCCCTGCCTCAGTTTGTAAAGGCGATGCTGGTGTAGTTTACACCGTTCCTCCTGTGCTGAATGCAACCGCTTATACCTGGACTGTTCCTACCGGTGTCACTGTGACTTCCGGAGCAAACACCAATTCCATCACCGTTACTTTCGGTTCATCTGCCGTTTCAGGACCGGTGAGCGTGTATGGCACAAACACCTGTGGCAATGGCGCAAGCTCAAGCCTCAACTTAACTGTCAATGCAATTCCTCCAACTCCTTCTATCACTTCAAACGGGTATGTGCTTACCTCCAGCGCTGCATCAGGCAACCAGTGGTATCATGACGGAACTGCTGTAACCGGAGCTACTTCACAAACCTATACTGTTCCTGCAACTGAGCCGGGATGGTACTGGACCATTGTGACACTGACAGGGTGTTCATCCGATTCATCAAACAACATTTATATCCAGGGTGTGGGTGTTGATGAACATCTCTCAGGCAATATGAACATCTACCCTGTCCCCAACAACGGGCAATTCACGATCGCCATCCGCAGTGAACAGGAAACATCATACACCATCCAGGTCTTTAACAGCATGGGTGTAAAAGTTTACGGAGATATTTCTTTAAGGGTCAGTGGCAACAGCCTTATCCCGGTTGACCTGGGTAAGGTTGCAGCAGGGCTCTACACTGTGATTTTACGTAATGCCGGCAACCAGGCAGTGCGTAAAATCACCGTTAATTAATAAATGGTTGAATGGTTAGTAAAGCCCCGGATGAATTTTCGGGGCTTTTTTTTAAGCACAACGGGCGGCTGATGAGCCGCCCGTTGTGCTTAAACTCCCAGTCAGAAAGGATTATTTTACAAACTGCTTTGCATAATATTTTGCCGTCAGCTTTTCGCCTGTTGCTTTTTCGATCATTTCATTCCAGTAATATTTATTTGCAGGCATGAAGATCTTTGCCTTCAGGTATTCGCCAACACCCTTGTTGTTTGAGAAACTCTGGAAGCGGAAATCCTCGCTCTTAATAACATTGGTCACGATATAATAATACAGCTGCGAAGCCAGGATCTCTCCCATCAGGTAGTTGTGATAATAACACGGATAGGTGGCGATGTGGATTTTTGTCGCCCAATCCGGCTCATTGCGACCTTCAGGACGTTTCAGCATCTGGTATTTTTCGGCCAGGTCCCACCACAATTTATTAAGATCCTGGTCAGGGTTGGCATACATTTCCTTTTCAAAATTGTACATCAGCTGTGCCCAGCGGCTGAAAACAAGCTGCTGCAGCCTTAGCGATTTAAAAGCATTGTCGGCAATTTTCATCTTCTCTTCTTCACTAATCCCCGCATTATCCTTTAACCACTGAGGATTGGATGAAAAACGTCCGAAAAGCTCGGCAATAGCTTCTGTGGTAAATGTCTGGGCCGGATCACGAAGATCCCAGGGCAGACTGAAGTCCTTGTACCTGTCATATACAGCATGACCGAACTCATGGAGCATCGTTCCCATCCAGTACGAATTGGGCTTGATATTGCATAACACCCTTACGTCGCCTTCCTTGTCCATATCGCTGCAGAAAGCATGCTGGTTCTTCCCGGGCTTCTCGTAAAGATCACTCTTTTTCAGCATTTCATCAATGGGTAGTCCGATCCCGCTGTAATAAGTTGAAGTAAGCACTTCAAGATTTTTACCTGTATAATACTTATCCAGGTCGACATCGTAGATCTTCGGAGCTTCCTGGAAGAAACGGTTCTGGTAATTCCAGGGCATAAGTTCGTCCTTGCTTTTCATGCCGTAATACTTCATCAGGTAGTTGTCAATGTCGCCCTTAACCTCTGCATATGAACCCTTAGTAAGACTGTCAAGTTCTTCAAACAATTTGCTTACTTCCTTCGGATCCTCATCGCTCAGCGTCAGGCTCATTGAATGAAAATTCCTGAATCCCAGGTCTTTCGCTATCTCATTACGAAGCTTTACCAGTTTCTTCAGATCCCCGGCGACAAGTGGTCCTATCTTCTTCTGGGCCATCCACGCCTCTTTCTGTTCTGTTGAGTTCTTTGACTTTTTGAGGATATCTTCCACGTCGTTGTCGGAGATCTTTTTCCCTTTTACTTCAGTCCTGAAGTTCGAATATTTCATCTCGATCTGGGTCTGCATTCTCACTGCCGCATTCAGCTTTGCAGTATCAGCCTCAGCCATGATGTAGGTCCTGTAAAGAACGTCAAGCTGACGCGCCAGGAGGGAGTCGGAGATCAGTCCTGAGATCTTGATCTCTTTCAGTTTTGCAAGAGCTTTCTTGTCGGAGACCAGTTTCATCATCTGCAGCTGTACCTGTTCAGATTTCTTGTAATCTTCCTCCTTCCCCGAAATCGAAGCGTTCCAGCTTGCCAGGGCTGATTCCTTATATAAAGGAATATACAGGGAATCATGCTTTTTGATAAAACTTTTCAGTTCGTCGTTCATCTTCTGTTTTTTAGAAGTGCAGCTGCTGATTAACAGTAAGGCTAACGCCAGCAGCATCAGGTTTTTCATTGTTTTCATCTTATATATTGTTATGTGTGCTTCGCTTAAATAATTTCAATTTCGACATTCGAAACTCGAGTATTCGATTATTCGATTATTCATCTCCCCATTTCCCAGCTGCTTCCATCTTTCCCGTCTTTCACAGTGATTTTCAAGGCAGCGAGCACATCCCTTATCTTATCGGAAGTTGCCCAATCCTTATTTGCACGGGAACTCTGCCTGATCTGAAGTACAAGCTCCATCAGTCCTTTCAGATGCTCCGAATTGTCCCCTCCAATTTCGCTCCTCAACCCGAGTATATCCTTCACAAACACGGTGAACGTCTCTTTCAAAACCGCAAGGTCATCTGCAGGCAGTAATTCCTTTTTATCGTTCAGAGAGTTGATGATCCTCACCCCCTCAAAGAGATTCGCAATAACGATAGGCGAATTGAAGTCATCGTTCATCGCCTCGAAGCAAGCCTCACTGATCTTTTTAATCTCTTTTGACTGCGGATGACATTCTCCATCCTGCATCCTGTTTCCTGCATCCTGCATCCTGGATCCCCCATCCTGCATCCCGCATCCCGCATCCTGCATCTTCTCCAGGACCTCCATTGCCGCGAACAAACGTTTCAGGCCTTTCTCTGCCGCCTGAAGGGCTTCATTCGAGAAATCAAGGGTGGAACGGTAATGTGCCTGCAGAATGAAAAACCTTATGGTCATCGGGCTGTAGGACTGCACCAGAGAAGGGTGTTTGCCGGTGAAGAACTCGTCGAGGGTAATGAAATTCCCCAGCGACTTACCCATCTTCTGCCCGTTGATTGTGATCATGTTGTTGTGCATCCAGTACTTCACTGACTCATGTCCGAGTGCCGCCTGGTTCTGAGCAATTTCCGACTCATGATGGGGGAACAGAAGATCCATTCCTCCCCCGTGGATATCGAAATATTCACCAAGATACCTTGTCCCCATGGCTGAACATTCGAGGTGCCATCCGGGGAAGCCTTCGCTCCAGGGCGATGGCCAGCGCATTATGTGCTCGGGCTGTGCCTTCTTCCATAATGCAAAATCGGCGGAATTCCTTTTCTCCTCCTGACCTTCCAATTCCCTGGTATTGCTCATCAGATCCTCAAGTACCCGACCGGATAGTTTTCCGTAATTATAGTCTTTACTGTATTTCTGAATATCGAAGTATACAGATCCGTTCACCTCATACCCGTATCCAGCATCCAGTATCTTCTTTATAAATTCAATCTGCTCGATCATATGGCCCGAAGCCCTTGGTTCAATACTGGGCCTTTTCACATTCAGGGCATCCATGAATGTGAAGTAACGGTCTGCATAATACTGGGCGACTTCCATTGGCTCAACCTGCTCAAGCCTGGCCTTCTTCGCAATCTTGTCCTCACCCTCATCAAGGTCGTTTTCGAGATGACCCACATCGGTAATATTCCTTACATACCTGACCTTGTAACCCAGGTGTTGCAGGTAGCGGAAGACTATATCAAATGTGATTGCAGGCCTTGCATGCCCCAGGTGCGGATCACCATAAACCGTTGGTCCGCACACATAAATCCCAACAAAGGGAGGCTGCAAGGGTTCGAATTTTTCCTTATTGCGGGAAAGTGTATTGTAAAGAAAAAGGCTTGATTCCATAGTACTGCGATTCGCCTGTCAAAGGTAGGAATAATTCGAAATTGAAGGCCCTCAGCTAGTTTTAAAACCACTGGAATATTACTTTTGGCGGAGTCATTTTGCACTTGAATGCAAATCCATTAAATTTACACTCAGATTGTAAAACTGTTGAGATGAACTCTCACAAAGGTCCTGCAAACCATATGTCTCCATGGGTATATGGGATTGCCCTGTTTAATATCCTTCTGCATTTCACTTTCTACAACATCCTTAGCTTCCACCGGGACGAACTGCTGTATTTTTCCCTCGGGCAGCATTTGAGTGCAGGTTATGCCTCGGTACCACCTTTTATCGGGTTTATGGCCTGGCTGATGATTAATACCATGGGCTATTCATTGCTGGCTTGCAGGATACTTCCCATCCTCTTCGGAGGAATCATGGTGTGGCTGGTTGCAGCTATTGCGAAGGAACTTAAAGGAAAGCAGTATGCACAGATTATTGCCTCCATAGCGTTTGTGGTCACTCCCTTCAACCTTCGCACTTTTATGCTCTATATGCCTGTGTTTTTCGACTGCTTTTTCTGGACAATGATTTTATATCTTGCCCTGCGGTGGATCAACACCAGGTCAGATAAATGGCTGCTGTTCCTGGGCCTGGCAGCAGGGCTCGGCATGCTGAATAAATACCTAATCGCTGTTGAATTACTGGCTGTTATAATCGCTTTCGCCTTATCAGGTTACCGTAATATCTTTACCCGAAAATATTTCTGGATCGCCATCCTCCTGGCATTGATTATATTTCTGCCAAATCTTATCTGGCAGCTAAAAAACAACCTGCCTGTCCTTATCCATATGCGCGCACTGAACGACATCCAGCTGGTTCATGTAAACAGGTTCGCATTTTTCAGCGACCAGATTTTTATTGCCACAATGGCCGCCCTCCTGGCAATTCCCGGGATCCTGTATTTCAGCATTTCAGGGAAAGTAAAAGAGTACCGACCGCTCATGCTGGCGAGCCTTCTTTCCTTTCTGATCATCGCTCTTCTGAGGGGAAAAAGTTATTATACCATCGGACTCTTTCCCTTTTGGATCGCCGCAGGTGGTGTGTTCTGGGAAACACGCCTGAAAGGGATTGCATTCCGCATCCTGCTTCCTGCGTCTCTCGTTCTGCTTACAATCCCCATCCTCCCAATGGGTATACCTGTGTATAATGCCCCTAAGCTGGCGGATTATTTTAAGGGGGCAAAACAGGCGACTGGTTTTGACCAGGAACTGAGATGGGAAACAGGAAAGATACACAGCCTTCCCCAGGACTACGCCGATATGCTCGGATGGGATGAACTTGCAGGCATCACTTCAAACGCATACGCCATGGTCAGTGATAAAAAAGCCTGTATGATCTATGCAGATAATTATGGACAAGCGGGTGCGGTGATGGTACTTGGGAAAAAATACAATCTTCCCGAACCCGTCTGCTTTTCTGAAAGCTTTTTCTATTGGTTACCACGTAATCCGCAAACAGAAATAAAAACTCTGATCTACATCAACGATGAACTTTCACAGGATGTTCATGATCTGTTTGCCGACTGCCAACTTATAGGGAGGATCGAAAACAAATATGCCAGAGAATATGGCACCGGGGTCTGGCTTTGTACCAACCCTCATTCCGGTTTCAACGAATTATGGAAACAAAGGATATTACAGGTAACCAACCCGTTTTATCATTGATCCTTTGCTAATATTTTCACAGAACTTCATACTTTTGCACTGGTGATTGGTGATTGCTGATTGGTGATTGGTGATTGGTGATTGGTGAATGCCAAGAACCAAGAACCAAGAGCCAAGAACCATTCGTACATCGTAAATCGGTGTTATTCGCAATATTGTTTATTTTTAATGGTGCTTATTACGGCTTCGCCGAACGTACATCGTAATTTGTAAATATAACTCGCAAAAATGGAAAAGATATTAGTCATCGGATGTTCAGGCCAGATTGGCTCGGAACTCACTCTTGAACTCAGAAAAATCTACGGCAACAACAATGTGATCGCAACCGATATCCGTCCGGCCCCGGCCGACATCAGGGAAAGCGGACCGTTCGAAATCCTCGATGTACTTGATGCCTCCAAACTTCAGCTCATCCTTGAACATGAAAAGATTACCCAGGTGTACCATCTTGCAGCCATCCTTTCGGGTAATGCCGAAAAACGCCCGATGCCATCATGGGACATCAATATGCGCAGCCTGTTCAACCTGCTCGAGATCGCCCGTGAAGTGAAGCTTAAAAAAATCTTCTGGCCCAGTTCCATCGCGGTTTTCGGTCCGACGACCCCAAGATATGACACACCCCAGTATACCATCATGGAACCGAACACGGTTTACGGTATCAGCAAACTGGCCGGTGAACGATGGATTGAATATTTCTATAATAAATATGGTGTGGATACCCGTAGTCTGCGCTATCCCGGACTGATCAGTTACAAGACAGAAGCCGGAGGGGGCACAACAGACTACGCCGTTGAGATCTTCTACGAGGCCATCCGCAATCATAAATATGAATGTTTCCTTGGTCCCGACTCAGCTCTTCCCATGATGTTCATGAGCGATGCCATCAAGGCAACCATCGATATCATGGAAGCCGATGCATCGAAATTATCGCTTCGTTCGAGCTATAATGTGGCTGGCATCTGCTTCGACCCCAAGACACTCGCAGCTGAGATCAAAAAGCATATGCCCGATTTCGAGATCACCTACAAACCCGATTTCCGCCAGGCTATCGCCGATTCATGGCCTGCGTGCATCAATGATGATGTTGCAAAGAAGGACTGGGGACTGACTTACGAATATGACCTGGCAAAGATGACCAAGGTTATGCTCGAAGAGATCGGGAAAAAACTGAAATAATTCAGGTATAATACCTCACCATGGGCCGGTTGACCGAAGTGCGGTCGACGATCTTAAAACCTGCCCTTTCAAAGGATTTATATAATCCGATCCAGGCAAAGGAATCGGGTAGCTTTTTGATTGTGGGAATCGTGGGATACGCTTCGATGATCTTAATGCCTTGCTCCCTGGCATAGTCAATAACCCCTTTCAGCAGCTCAACCGAGACCCCGTACCTTCTGAAATCTTTGTGGATGAACATGCAGGGGATTGACCAGACTTGTTTATCATCGATGGGCTTGTGGACCCTTGACCGGTTTAGCTTGATGAAATCCTCC
Source organism: Bacteroidota bacterium (assembly GCA_037134895.1). GTDB lineage: Bacteria > Bacteroidota > Bacteroidia > Bacteroidales > FEN-979 > CAIRDP01. The sequence continues at coordinate 38,920 of JBAXLI010000021.1, read as the reverse complement.
CTGGGGGCAAATGCGCACCAGGCTATGGCCTGGTCTTCATACAAAGCCAGTATCCCCGCAGGCCTTCCTGCATCAACGATCTCCTTTATAGCCTGTTTATTGCCGTCCTCAAATTTCCCTTCAAGAAACTCAGGCTTTGAAAGCCGGTAATACATACACCAGCAGTTCCCGCAAGCCCCCCTGGGCCCGAACAGATCTTCAAACTTTCCCCAGTTATGAACAGTAAGGGGTTCGACTGATAATGATAGCTGAACACTGAACATTAAGAATATGTTTTTCGAAAATGATTTTGAGCGATCTGAACTGGTCGCAATTTGCGACCGGTTAAAACCTTAACATGCGTTATTCAATTTCCTCATGATCCCCGAACAACACTTTCCTATATTTCGTGTAAAGGAAAGAAATCACAAGAAGCAACACCCCGAGGACTATGAAAACAATCGTTTTTCCTATGGTGCTCAGTGAAGAAAGATCATAGAAGAAAAGCTTTAGAAGGGTCAGGGAGAATAAAACAATAGCGCTGATACGGAGGTGAAGTTTTTTCTTCCAGATACCAAGGATGATGAGGAAAACCGAATAGAGCCCGAACAGTATGCTCAGGCCCAGTTTAAACGAGCCTTCGGTCCCTGAAAGATCCATCCAGTTGATAAGCTCATTGCTTAACACAGTAAGCAGGATGATATGAAAAAATACATCAAACTCTATCTTCAGATCTGTCCCTACAAACTCAGCCTTGACATACCTGTAAACCGAATATAGCTGCAAAGCAAGGAAGCCAAAGCAAACATATCTCAAACCAACTAGCATGAACCCCCTGTAAAAATAATCTGCATGCTCCTGGCTGATGTAGGATTCGCGAAGCGTTCCAAAAGCGATCAGTCCGACAGTCAGGAACAAACCTACGGCAGCGATGCTGAAACCGAGGTTAACCAGGGCGAGCACGCTCTTTTTCAGGCGATACAAGTTGACCAACGAAAGCGCCGAAAGGAACAACAATGAGTAAACAAGCAATGAAATCGTTTTATACTGAACCACATTTTCGTTAAGGACAGGATCGTCGATACCAGGAACTTTCACCATACTGTTAACACTGAACTGCTTCCAGAAAGTTTCAATTTCCAGGTAAAACATAAAATATAAAGCTATCAGGAGCATGCCTGGAATGATAAAATCCATCACCCGGTTTAGTCCGGGCCAGGGTGAAGTGGATGCTTGTAATTGCCTGCCCGAATTAAGGATGTTGATATATCCGAACGATACTATAAAAATGATTGATGTGAGAAAACCGGCATTGAACAATGGGATCAGTTTTACATCCGACGGCCATTCTCCATAGGTATGATATACCTCCGGCCAGTTCACGATCAGTCCGAAAAACGCCAGTACCATCAACGCATATGAAAGCATCTCAAATGCAGGTGCATTCGTTTTCCTTCCGATCCTGAAAAGCACTGCCGCCTCAACCGACCACAACATGCTTATCCAGCTTCCATTCAGCTCAACCGGGATTGAGATGGTAAGAAAAGCCACAAACAAGCCAGCCGTGAAATAAAAGATGTTCTTATCGGGTTCCCTGACCTTGTAAATCAATATGCAAACCAGGAGATGGATCAGTCCGTTCCCGAGAGTGAAAAGACCCTGCAATTTTTCCCCTCCCAGATGCCCGTGCAGCAAAGCATATCCCAGACCATAGAAAACTGAGGAATTGATAAGAAGCAGCAGAATATCGTCAATCCTGAACTTTTCTTTTTTCTGAAGCTTATATGCAAGAAAGATGATATAAAACGTCACAAAAAAGATGCTGATAAAGACCCATGAAAGCCCAAAATGCTCAGCATCCTTGTATTGTGTTGCAAACCATGAAACAACAATGATCCAGGTGATCAGAAACGATGAATAGTAAAGTGGTTTCCAGTATTTCCTGAGAGAGATGGCAAGGATACCTGCATTGATGATCGCCATGTAGGTGTACAAAATCACAACCCTGCCTGATCCGTCACTTAAAAGAAATGGTACAGCATAGGCGCCTACAAGTCCAATATGCGCAATGACCTGTCGGTCATACCAGATTGCCGCGCCAACCGCAACCAGGGTGAATAACACCATCAGAGTAAACGCAACCACAGCCGGGAACAGTTCAAAAAAACTGTAAGCTGCAAAGGTGATGAAGTACATGATGGCCATTGACCCGCTGAACAGCACTGCACTGAAGTTCGTGTATTGCTTTTTAAGGCGGATGGCAAATCCCAGAAGGCCCAGGCCAACGATGTATCCAAGGATGATCCTGGTTAGCGGACTGATCAGGTCATGGTCGATGGCGTATTTGGCGCCTATTCCAACACCAATGATCAGGATCACGATACCTATCTTGCTGATGAGGTTTTCGCCAATGAATTTTTCGAGGTTTGACCTCCCATTGAGCTTTTTCCCTCCTTTGGAAAACGCACTTCCGGTTGCTTCTTTCCAGAGATCGGGCACCTCCTTGGATGAGAACGCCTCCTCAACCCGGGTTACGGGAGTTTCTACAACCGGCGCAGAATCAACTTTAAGCCCGGAGGACATTTCCAGGTCCGATTTTTCGCTTGTGAAAACTGCATTTTCAGGTGCTTTTGCTTCGACAAGCGGTAGTGTTTCAGCCGAAGCGAGGGCTTCTATTTCCTTCCTTAGTTCCTCGATCTCGTTTTGAAAGGATTCCTGCCTTTTAACCAGGGCCGAAAGCTTCTCCTTAAGCCCGGCAAAAGAATTCTGATCATCACTCATAACATACCAATTTTAAGTGTCTGACAAGCATTAACACAAGCATTGGCAGGTCGTTGGGCCCGGCAGGCCACGGTAGTTCCGGCAGTATAATCTATGCTAATGCCGCTGCCAGCTTAAGCTTGTCTTTAACCCTCACGCCTTTCTCAGTAGCATGAACGGTACAGCATTCATTATAGATATCATGCTCAAGGAACAGTATGTAACTGTTTTCTGAAGCCTCTTTCATGAAGGCCTCCTTCTCATCCAGGGTTAGCAGCGGACGTGTGTCATAGGCCATCACATAAGGCAAAGGCACATGGGCTGCGGCAGGCAGGAGATCGGCCATATAAACCACAGTCTTTTCACTTGTCCTGATGAACGGGATCACCTGTCCTTCGGTATGCCCGAAAAATAAGCGAAGTGTGATGCCAGGGTAAATCTCTGTTTCCTTTTCAACCAGGTTTAGTTTGGCCTGCTCTTTTATCGGGAGGATGTTCTCTTTCAGGAAGGAGGCTTTTTCCCGGTTATTTGGATTAACAGCCCATTCCCATTGCTGACGGCTGGTCCAGTAAATGGCGTTTTTAAATGTCGGGAGATATCCTGTTTTATTATCATTCCATTTCACAGCACCCCCGCAATGGTCAAAATGGAGATGAGTCAGGATCACATCCGTGATGTCATCCGCAGTAAAACCAGCAGCGGCAAGTGATTTATCGAGGCTGTCATCCCCGTTCAGGTGATAATTGGAGAAAAACTTTTCACTTTGTTTGTTCCCGATCCCGCAATCGATAAGTATCCTGCGGCCTTCGGTCTCAACGAGCAGGCAGCGCATGCTCCAGTTGCAAAGGTTATTTTCATCACAGGGATACATTGCACTCCACATCACCTTAGGAACCACCCCGAACATGGCGCCGCCGTCGAGCTTTAAATTTCCTGTATCTATAGGATGTAATTTCATATGACAATTTACGAGGCCCGAAGCCCGATTTACGATTTCATTTACGAATTACGAAGTATGATTTACGATTTCACATACTATTAAATCGTAAATCGTAAATCGGGCTTCGTAATTTCCTATTGGTATTCACTCACTACCATCTCTCCCTGAACAACCCGCAAGGCATTTGCAGCCATTGCCTGGATCTCGTTGTCGCCGGGATATACAATCACTTTGGCCAGTTTCTTCACATGGTCAAGGATAAAGTCAATGACTCTTTCTGAATGTGCGATCTCGCCTGTAAGCAGGATTGCATCAACCTCGCCTTTCAACACCACAAACATCTCACCAATGACCTTCGATACCTGGTAAGCCATGCCATCCATGATCTTCTTTGCTTTCTCATCCCCGCTTTTGATCCTGAATTCAATGGCACTGAGGTCGGTGGTACCCAAGTGCGCCCTGATGCCCCCGCAATGGGTGAGCAAACAAAACACCTCATCCGCAGACCGTTTTTCAACAAGACACATATGTACTATGTCGCCAAGAGGCAAACTTCCGCTGCGGATCATTGAAAACGGACCGTCACCTTCGAACCCCTGGTTCACATCGATCACCCTTCCCTTGCGGTGGGCGCCAATTGTTGTTCCATTACCCATATGAGCCACGATGAGGTTCAGATCCTCGTATTTCATGTTCTGGCTCTCGGCAAACAGCTTTGCAACAGCTTTCTGGTTCAGGGCATGGTAAATCGATTTCCTTTCAATCCCGGGAGCCCCGGTGATACGGGCAACATCTTCCATCTCGTCAACCACGGTGGGATCAGCGATCATCGCCTTCGATCCGGGAATGGTAGCAGAAACTGCATCGGCAAGCAATCCGCCGAGGTTAATGATGTCGATCCCGACCGGACTGTTTCTCAGGTCGTGCTTCAGAGCATCGTTTACCAAATAAACCCCCGACTGCACTGGTCTGACCAGTCCGCCCCTGGAAATGACGACTTTCACATCGCTGAGATCGAATTCATTGTTCTGAAGCTCCTTTAAAACGATCTCTTTGCGGAAGTCGAGCTGATCATAGATCGATTCAAAGCCCGAAAGCTCATCGGTGGTGTGATACCGGTTGTTGATGTAAAGAAGCTTGTAATTCTGGTACACTGCGATCTGGGTAACCTTATCCTTCGGGTTAACCACTAAAATGTTGAATTTCATATCAATAATAGTTTTAGCTACATGTTTCTCCTGTACTGTCCGCCCACTTCAAACAACGCATGGGTGATCTGGCCAATGCTGCAATACCTGCTTGCTTCCATCAGGCTCTCAAAGATATTCATATTTTGCGTTGCCGCGTATTTCAAATGATGAATTGCTTTTTCGGCTTCTTCCCTCCAGGTATGGTGAAGATTCCTGAGCATTTCGATCTGGTACTGCTTTTCTTCTTCTGTACTGCGGATGACTTCTCCGGGTATGACTGTCGGACTGCCTTTGCTGCTCAGGAACGTATTGACTCCCATAATCGGAAGCTTTCCGCTGTTCTTCAGGTTTTCATAATACAAAGACTCTTCCTGTATCTTGCTTCTCTGGTACATGGTCTCCATTGCCCCAAGCACTCCTCCTCTTTCGGAGATCCTTTCGAACTCCAGCATCACGGCTTCCTCAACCAGGTCAGTAAGTTCCTCTATGATAAAGGCCCCCTGTGTGGGGTTCTGGTTCTTTGCCAGTCCGAGCTCATGGTTGATGATCATCTGTATAGCCATCGCCCTGCGCACCGATTCTTCGGTAGGTGTCGTGATGGCCTCGTCGTAAGCATTGGTATGAAGGGAATTGCAGTTGTCGTAAATGGCGTATAAGGCCTGCAGCGTGGTGCGGATGTCGTTGAAGTCTATCTCCTGGGCATGCAGTGAACGCCCCGAGGTCTGGATATGATACTTCAGCATCTGCGAACGTGCATCGGCCTTGTACCGGTACTTCATTGCCTTGGCCCAGATCAGGCGGGCAACACGGCCAATCACAGAATATTCGGGATCGATGCCGTTCGAGAAAAAGAACGAAAGGTTGGGTGCGAATTTGTTCACATCCATTCCGCGGCTTACATAATACTCAACATAAGTAAACCCGTTCGAAAGGGTTAGCGCAAGCTGGGTGATGGGATTGGCGCCGGCTTCGGCGATATGGTAACCCGAGATCGAAACGGAATAAAAATTCCGTACGTTGTTTTCGATGAAATACTGCTGGATGTCGCCCATCATTTTCAGGGCGAAATCGGTTGAAAAGATACATGTGTTCTGTGCCTGGTCCTCCTTCAGGATGTCGGCCTGCACCGTACCTCTTACCTGGGTAAGTGTTTCAGTTTTTATTTTCTCATATACTTCTGCAGGCAGAACCTGGTCGCCTGTAACTCCCAGCAGCATCAGTCCCAGTCCTTTGTTCCCTGATGGCAGATCTCCCTGGTACTTCGGCCTTACTGCATGTTTCTTTTTATATATCTCAGCGATCTTCTTTTCGACCTGGGATTCCATTTTGTGAGCGATGATATACTTCTCACACTGCTGGTCAATTGCGGCATTCATGAAATAGCCGACCATTGCGGGGGCCGGACCGTTAATCGTCATTGACACGCTGGTGTTGGGATCGAGCAGGTCGAAGCCTGAGTACAGCTTCTTGGCGTCGTCGAGGCAGGCTATCGAAACCCCTGAGTTTCCTATCTTCCCGTAAATATCGGGCCTGATATCCGGGTCGAAGCCGTACAGGGTCACACTGTCGTATGCCGTCGAAAGCCTTACGAACGGCAAACCATGCGACAAATAATGAAATCTCTTGTTTGTACGTTCTGGCCCGCCTTCCCCTGCAAACATGCGTGTAGGATCCTCGGCTGTGCGTTTGAAAGGAAACACCCCGGCGGCATATGGAAATTCACCGGGAACATTTTCCCTGAGGTTCCATTTCAGAACATCTCCCCAGGCTTGGTATTTCGGGAGTGCAATTTTCGGGATCTGCAGGTGCGACAAGGATTCGGTATGGGTTTTGACCTTGATCTCCTTGCCCCTGACTTTGTAAATATAATTTTCTTCCCTGTAGGATGTTACTTTTTCACCCCAGCCTTTGATGATCTCGTAATTCGCCGTATCGAGTTTCTTTACGAGTTCGTCGAATAAAAGATCCAGTTCAAGCATCATATTGCAATCGTGGGAATGCAGTTCCGGATTTTTTTCACGTTCTTTCAAGGGTGTACTGCGGATGGCTTCAATGGTTTGCGAGATACCGTAAAGTTTTTGTGCAATCTCAGCCTGCTCAACCGTCCACTTGTTGTAATTCCTGACGCCTTCAGCTATTTCGGCAAGGTACCTGACCCTTGACGGGGAGATGATATTGATCTTCTCCTTCATCTCGTCATGCCCTTCGAAGCTGCTGCCGAAGTCCACACCGGTCTTCGCCCTGATAGTTTTCAGCAGGGCTTTGTAAAGCTGGTTCACCCCGGGATCATTAAACTGTGAGGCTACGGTAGCATATACCGGCATTTCATCCACTTCCTTGTCCCAGAGTTTATGGTTTCTCTGGTATTGTTTCTTCACATCCCTGATTGCGTCGAGGGCACCCCTTTTATCACTCTTGTTCACCGCAACGATATCGGCAAAGTCAAGCATGTCGATTTTTTCGAGCTGGCTTGCAGCGCCATATTCGGGTGTCATCACATACATTGAAAGGTCGCTGTGGTCGACGATCTCGGTATCACTCTGGCCTATGCCCGAAGTCTCGATGATGATGAGGTCATATCCTGCGGACTGTAGAACCAGTGTTGCATCTTTTACATATTTCGAAAGTGAAAGGTTCGACTGCCTTGTAGCAAGTGATCTCATGAAGACCCTCCGGTCGGAGATGGCATTCATCCTGATCCTGTCGCCAAGCAACGCCCCGCCGGTCTTTCGTTTGGTTGGATCTACCGAAACTATGGCAATCGTCTTCCCCGGCAAATCAGACAGGTAGCGCCTAACCAGCTCATCTACTAAGGAAGATTTTCCGGAGCCGCCTGTACCCGTGATGCCTAAAATAGGGATTGGGGATTGGGGATTAGGGGTTGGGGGTTGAGATGCAGGATGCGGGATGTCGGATGAATTTTCACTCGTTCTTTCGCTATTTCGCTTTTCGCTTTTCGCTATTTCACTTTTTCGCTTTTCGCTTTTCGCTATTTCGCTTTTTGAAAGTTCTTCCATTACCGGCCTTGATTTCTCCGGATCATTCTCCGCAAGCGTTATCAGTCGGGCAATCGCATTGAGGTTACGACCACGGATCTCATCCGCAGTCACATAATCAGTCGAATCAAGGGGAAAGTCACATTTTTCGAGCAGGTCGTTGATCATACCCTGCAGGCTCATACTGCGGCCGTCGTCGGGAGAGTAGATCCTGGTGATGCCGTATGCATGAAGGTCGTCGATCTCATGCGGATGTATAGTCCCGCCGCCGCCGGCAAAGATGAGTATATGTCCGCATCCGAGCTCATGAAGCAGGTCGTACATATACTTCAGGTATTCATTATGTCCGCCCTGGTAGGAAGTGAGGGCGATTGCCTGTACATCTTCCTGTATGGCGCAATCGACGATCTCCTGCACTGAGCGGTTATGCCCGAGATGGATGACTTCGGCCCCGCTGGCCTGGAGGATGCGGCGCATGATATTTATGGCTGCATCATGCCCGTCGAAGAGCGAGGCAGCCGTAACAATCCGGATATGGTTTTTCGGTTTATACGGTTCAGGTATGTTCATTGATACGTTGTTATTCGTTCATGATGGCTCTCGAGATGATGATCTGCTGTATCTCGCTGGTACCTTCATAGATCTGGGTTAACTTGGCGTCGCGCATGAGCCTTTCAACATGATATTCTTTCACGTAGCCATAGCCTCCATGGATCTGTACTGCTTCGGTGGTAACGTACATCGCGGTTTCGGCAGCCCAGTATTTGGCCATGGCGCTTGCTGTTCCATACGGACGGCCCTGGTCTTTAAGCCAGGCTGACTTCAGTGTGAAATACCTTGCAGCCTCGATACGTGTATGCATTTCGGCGAGCTTAAATCCAATAGCCTGGTGGTTTATGATCTCGGTGCCGAAGGCTTTGCGCTCTTTTGCATATTTTACAGCCCGCTCATACGCTCCCTGAGCAATACCCAGGGCCTGTGCTGCAATCCCGATTCGCCCGCCTTCAAGAGTTTTCATCGCAATTTTAAATCCCATGCCGTCGCCTCCGAGAAGGTTTTCCTTTGGCACTTTCACATCACTGAACATGATCGAATGGGTGTCGCTGCTGCGCATCCCCATCTTGTCTTCATGCGGGCCAAGGGTAATCCCCGGTGAATGACGGTCGACGATCAGTGCGTTGATACCTTTATGCCCTTTTTCCTTGTGGGTCTGGGCAATCAGAATGTAAGTAGAAGCGCAGTTGCCGTTTGTGATCCAGTTCTTAACCCCGTTCACAAGATAATGATCTCCCATATCTATGGCTGATGTCCTTTGTGAAGTTGCGTCTGAACCTGCCTCGGGTTCTGAGAGCAAAAAAGCTCCCAGCTTCTTTCCGCTGGCCAGAGGCTTCAGCCATTTCTCCTTCTGCTCTTCGGTCCCAAATTCCTCAAGCTCATAACAAACCAGTGAATTGTTCACCGAAATGATGACTGCTGCAGAGGAGTCGACCTTTGAAATTTCCTCCAGGGCAAGCACGTATGAGACCGTATCCATCCCTCCCCCGTCGTATTTGGGATCGGCCATCATTCCCATGAATCCCAGCTCGGTAAGCGCTTTCACATGCTCCGTGGGGAAAATGGCTTTCGTATCCCGTTCAATAACGTCCTTGATCAGCTCCCTCTGGGCATAATCCCGGGCCGATTGCTGTATCATCAGCTGTTCTTCGGTAAAATCAAAATTCAACATATGAAAAGTATTTGATACAAAGATATAATTCAGACTGATTTAATCCTAAAAAAACGGGCAAAAAAAATCCCCGTTGCTTCCGGGGATTCCTGTTAAGAAGGCAGGGTCTATTTTTCTTTTTCGTAAATTACCTTTACCGTCACATTGCCTGTTTTCGAAGTTTCTTCCACAATCAGCAAGTCCGGGGCACATTTGGAAATCTTTATCTTGTATTTTTCTTTGGTTTTTATGTCCTTTGCTGTGAGCGAGTTCTTTTTAAGTTTCCAGGTTGCATTGATGATCTTCTCGTTGTATTTCTTCACAAGGGTCTTGTTGGCAAATATTTCAAGAGAGGACTTCGCTTCATAATACAGAAAATTTTCAAGGTTTCTCTTTTCTCTTTCCGCAACTGCATCAGTGCTTCTTACAGGCCTTCCTTGATTGGATACTCGTTTTGAAGTGTCGACAGGAGCAGGGGCCTGCTTTGCATCTGCCACAGGAGGTACGTTCAGGACCTCAGCCCTGGTAGCTTTCCACTTCCCCACCAGCTGTTCAGCTTTAAACTTCGGCGGTTTTGCATTTTCCTGGGCTGACAGGAAGACAGGGTTTAAAAGAATACTGATTAAAACGAAGGCTGTGAGTATAACAAGTTGTTTCTTCATAGATATATTTTTCCTTTAAAACGAAAAGATGGGAGCTTTATTATAATTCTTTCTCGACTTCAACAGTGGAATCACTGGTGTCGGTATGAATGGTAAACCCCCGCTTTTTAAATACAGAGATCATTCGTTTGTTGTCGGTAGTCGTTTGTGCAACTATTTTTTTCAGGTTCCACTTGCCTGCGATCTCCATACAGAAATCGGTGATGATGTTCCCGAGTTCTTTCTTCTGGTAAGCATCGATTATAAGGATGGCATACTCAACTATCTCATGGTCAGGATCGGCAATAAGTCTGCCCACACCGATTAGCTTCCTCCTGCTGCCATCCTGTACTTCAGCTACAATCGCGATCTCCCTGTCATAATCGATGTAGCAGAACCGGGTTGCCACCTCATGCGACTGCCATTGGAAGAAATACCTGAAACGGCTGTACAATGACTCTTTGGAACAATTTCCTATCATTTCCAGCCAGAGAGGTTCGTCTTCAGGTTTGATGGGCCTAAGAAGGATATCTGTACCGTCGTTAAGCTTCACCGTACGCACATATTTTTCAGGATACGGATGTAGCGCAAGGTGAGCAAATTGTACCTGTTCCTTCCCTGCAATGGCAGTGTCGATCATGATCCTTGCGTCGAGGGCAACCACATCACCGGTCGTGACAAGAAGGGGATTGATATCGAGCTCCGTGATCTCGGGATAATCGGCTGCAAGGTAAGAGAGCCTGATCAGGATTTGTATCAGCTGGTCGATGTTTTTGGCCTTACTTCCACGGTATCCTTTCAGCAGGGGGAATATCTTTAATGATTCCAGCATCTGCCTGGCCAGACTTTCATTCAGGGGAGGGAAACCAAGGGCTTTATCGGCAAAAAGCTCAGCCGTGATCCCGCCCATCCCAACCATGAGGATGGTCCCGAAAACATTGTCCTTTTTAATTCCCAGGATGAGCTCAACAGCATCCTTCTCGGCCACCATCCTTTGAACTGTTATTCCATCTACTTTCGCAGCGGGCATTTTCTGTTTCACCGAATCCATGATCCTTTCAAAGGCTGCCCTAAGAAGTTTTTCATTGCCAAGATTCAATTGAACCCCTCCTACATCCGATTTGTGGGTGATGTCGGGCGACTGTATTTTAAGTACGACAGGGTAACCGGATTTTTCCGAAATTTTCACAGCTTCCCCGGCAGTCTGCGCAAGCAATGGCCGGGTGGTTGAAATGCCATATGTTTCAAGAACAAGCTTAGAAACATCTTCAGATAAAACAGCTCCTTTATCCTTAATTAATTCATTGAATTGCTGCCGCATTTTTTCCCTGTCGACGCTGAATTCAACAGGAACATCCCTTGGCGTTTCGTAAAGTGTCTTAAGGTTCTTCGAATATGCAACAAGGGTCATGAAAGCCCTGATCGCCTGCTCCGGAGTACGGTAAGATGCAATACCTGCTTCAACAAGTATGTCGTCGGCTTTATGCATGCTTTGTCCGCCAAGCCAGGCAGCCAGTATAGGTTTCCTGGTCCCGGGAACCAGGAGGCTGATCTCCCTGGCCGTTGCCTCTGTATTGGTCATAGCCTGAGGCGTAAGAATGACCAGGATAGCATCCACACCCGGGTCCTCAAGTACGATCTGGGTGGCCTTGGAAATCCTTTTTGCACGTGCATCCCCAAGTACATCCACGGGATTGGCATGAGACCAGTATTCGGGAAGGTTTTCGTTCAGCTTCTGCATGGTCTCATCGGAGAGCTTTGCCAGAACACCGTTCGAAGCGATGAGGGCATCGGTCGCCATAACGCCCGGACCACCAGCATTTGTAATGATCCCAAGCCTTGGGCCCTGGGGAAACCGGTTTCTCCCGATGAGTTCAGCAACCGAGAAGATGTCGCCAATTTCGTATACCCTTGCAAGGCCTACTCTTTGGAAAGCGGCATCATACACGGCATCTTCCGAAGCCATCGCCCCGGTATGCGATGCCGCAACCTGGGCCGATTCGGGAAACCTACCTGCCTTGTAAACGATAATAGGCTTCTTTCGTGCGAAGGCACGTGCTGCTGTCATGAACTTTCGAGGATTCTGTATGGATTCGATATACAGTATGATGCAATGGGTATTTTCATCCTCCCCGAAATAATCTATCAGATCACCAAACTCTACATCCAGGCTGTTGCCAATAGAAACGAAATATGAAAAGCCTATTTTCCCTTCAATAGCCCAGTCCAGGACAGAAGTACAGAGAGCTCCCGACTGTGAGATGAAAGCAATATTTCCTTGTCGGGGCATCTCAGCTGCAAAACTTGCATTGAGCTTCAGCGAAGGAACAACAATCCCCAGGCAGTTCGGCCCAAGCACCCTCATGCCTTCGAATTTCCTGATCTCAGCTCGTATATCTTCTTCAAGCTTTTGTCCGGGTTCTCCGATCTCTCTGAAACCGGCAGAAATAATGATGATCCCGCGAATTCCCGCTTCTCCGCATTCCCTTACTGCCATAAGGACCTTTTCGGCAGGGGAACATATGATTCCCATGTCGGGCTGCCTGGGAAGATTCTTTACATCAGGATAGCAGGGAATCCCCATCACGGCTTCATGATCGGGATTCACGGGGTAAACGACCCCTCTAAATCCACCGCTTACCAGGTTTATCAGTACTTTCCCGCTGACCGAATTGGGATTGGTGGTAACCCCGATAAGTGCAATTCGTCTGGGGTTAAAAATGTTGTTTAGTTTGTGTACGTTCATTCAGGCAAGAAGGATATACCTGCAAAGGTAAGGATTTGCCTGGTGTGCAACTACCGAGGACTTTGAAGTTTTTAAACAACACTCATGAACAATAAGCTCTATAATATAAGATTATGAATCATGCTGAAATAGTTCATGGTTTGCTCTTTGTTAAATCCAATGTCGAACCAGATCTTGTAAAAGGATTCTGTTTCCCTGGCTTTCAATTTATCCCCCTCAGCGGCGTAACGGTATGCCATCTTCACACATGAAATATGATACAACATCAAGATGCCTGAGATCCTTGGCATATCAGAGTTCAAAACCGATCTGAAATCCTTGAAATTCGGGGCAGAAATCAGCTTCTCAAGTTGAGTAATATCATCTTCATCGGGAGTCCCTGCAACCGGCACAGATAGTACTTTTGACAAAAGCCCCCTGTTCTGCAGAAACTGCTCGAGGCCCCCGTTTAATTCAGAGTTTGCTGCATTGGAAATGAATACCGGGCGTTCCCATTTGCATGATTCAATAATTGTAAGCAGGATTCCTCTTTGCGGACTTAAAAAAGTTCGTTTCTTCGCCTGATCCTCCTGCTTGTCCCGGTTGGAAACAAGGTCAGGATTTATCTGCCATTTCATAGTCCTTAGCCCTGCTTCTTTAAACAGGGACGCAACGCCTGCAGGGACAGGTATCTCAACAAGGGTAGTATCCCATTTGAATGGATGTATATCATCAATCTGGTCGTAAGTCAGGCTTATGTTTACTTTCCTGATCACTCCGGGAAGTCCATTCTTTAATAACTTCACATACCATGGCCTGTCGATGTTCCCGATCGGGATCAGGGTAATATCTTTCCGCATATTTTCATGAAGCATTAAATACATGCAAACATCAAAATCATTGTTCCCTCCTGTAAAAACAATTGCATCCTGCTCACAGGAATTCAGGAAGTTTCTCCCAAATTCAAGCAGCCATGGAGGAAAAGCTCCTTTATCAAAGGCTTTTTTATAATATCTACTTACATCCGAAGGGGACTTTCTCTGCATAGCCAGAAATGCATTCGCACTGCATTCAGCTCCGTAAAAATACCTGGCATTACCATAATCGGGCCTTAATTCAATCGCTTTATCAAGATAAGCGAAAATCTTTTCAGAGTATACCGGGTTATACCCCGTAAGCGGGCGGCTGTCGTAAGCCCTGTAATGGTTGAAATACCCCAGGTAATAGTATATTTCAGGATCTTTCGGATTCAGCTTGAGTGCTTCCTCCATCATTCCGACTGCCGCATTATAATCTTCCTTTTTGAACTGCAACAGGGCCTTTGCCTTCAATGAATCCGCAGCGGTTTGTATTTGTGACTTGTTTTGGGCAAAAGTCTCCTGAATAACTATTGAAAACAAGCCGGCCAATGCGATCAAAATGATTTTTTTCATATCGGAATCAATGTTTAATCAGCGACACATACCCTGTTTGATTATCTGCCATTATCCGGCAAATATATACTCCTGCCTGCAGGCCTGTAAGATCCATGGGTATTGTTTGATAACCTGCTTCCATCATCCTCTCTGGAATTGTGCGGATTTTATTTCCCATAATATCATAAACCGAAAGTTCAACTCCTGCCTGTTCAGGAAGGTAAAACCTCAGGCTGGCCTTATGCCTGACTGGATTTGGAAAAGCTGTGACAAATAAGGATTTGTACAATGCATCCGGATTCTCTCCGATGCCTGTATGGGAGCTGAGTTTATTGTTCACCAGCTCGGCCAGATCCTTCGCATCAATGGAATCCATGTAATAAAGGGGGACTGAAAGCACGATCACTTTATGATCTTCTCCGATATACTCTATTCCAACAGGTTTACCTTTCATGCTGCCAAGAATCGAGGTAGTATCGTAAGCTGAATTAAACCTGTAAATGACTTTCGCACCTGCAGCCGGATATAAACATTCAAGATCTGCAATATGTCCGGGAGGTTCAGGATAACATTTTCCAGGGTCGATACGTATGGAATCATATTCAATGATACAGGGCCAGGCTCCGTTTAAATGGGCCACAGGCTTTCGCATCACCCTCCTAATCTTATACCAGCTGTATATTGTATCAGCAGGAAGAAATAACTTGTCAAGCGACTTATTCCCGGATACCATATATGTAGGCTGGAAGCAGGCAAGGAACAAACTTCCTCCGTTTTTGAGGTAAGAAGTCACATCCTCGTAATGTTTCCTGAATGAAGATATGGTGCTTGCATAGGAATTGGAAAGCCAGAAGATCTTCTCATACCTTGAAAGTGTCCGAATGTCAAGTGAGTCCATCACAGAAGCATCGGAATAATCGTAGTTCAGGTTTCTGAATATCCATTTGTAAAAGTTGGTGACGGCCGAATCCTTCGGATTTGCAAATCCTCCCCTGGAATCTTTTACAATAAGCAATCCCCTGTCTTTCAGAAAAATCGCTGCCCTGATAATATTAGCACAAATACTTTCATAACCAAACTGGTCAAAAGAAGAGGGATAATAGTAGTAGAGGATGCCTGCTTTTGCAGTGGTGTCACTGAACGCTGAATCAAGAGGGCCGGCCATACCGATTTGTAAAAAAGCTGAGTCGGGGAAAATGCTCCGGTAGATCTTGTAACCCCTGACGTTTGAATTTTTAGTGGGCTTCCACGAAATACTTATACCAGTTCCGTCACTACTGAAATCAATCTGCTGGGGCACCGGGGTCAGCTGTTCGTTAAGGAGGATGGCGCAGTTTGCCCGGGATACTGCCAGGCATACTCCCATATTGCAAAACTTCAGGCTGTCGTTTACAGTATGATACATTGGATTGAGGTTAAACTCCTGGAATCCGGTTACCGGAAATCCCAGCTCAGAAAAACGCGCGGCATCCGATGTGGGATATTCCCCGTGAACAACATTCAGTGATGAAGCATAAAATTCCGCACAAACAATCATCAGTTCACCTGCCCATCCTGAAATCCTGCCCGGTACATAACTTCCGAAGATCGTCCTGGTACTGTCCTTCGTCCATGCTATCATATCATTGTTAATGTCAAGTCTCAGATCTTCATTTTCTGCCTTCATTTTATTGGCATAATAAATACTACCGCTAATCCCCTTATAACCTACAAGTTCTTCTGCCGCATATGTAACGAACCGGATTGTTGAAGCCGGCTGAAATTCTTTGGCTTTCAATACCCTTGCAATCTCAAGGACCAGGGCACAACCGCTGGCATTATCATCAGCCCCGGGGACCGGCATATGAGGGTCAGGAACCCTGTAATTGTCGTGGTGGGCGCTGATTATATAAATCTCACCCGGGGCCGATGACCCGGCTGATGTCGCAACCACATTGTACTGCCATACTGAATCATCGGCAATATTCTCACCAAGCATTTTAAATGAATCAAGCACAACGTCGGTATACCCAAAACTCTTGAATCTGGAAGCAATCCTGGATGCCACTTCCCGCCTGTTCTCCGCATACATGAACCTTGTTCCCAAATCAACCATCCACTGCATTTGTGCTGCAAGGCTGCCTTTGTTGATCGCTGAAACAATTTCACTGATAACTGGATGTTGTTCCTTTAAAATTGCGGATGATCCGGCATGCCGGTGCTTTTCAGCGTTTACTGGAAGGGAAAACAAAGTTGCAATCATCAGCGTTAAGAGAACAGATATTCTCATAGTTACGATATTATATGCTTATTTCTCATCACTTCCCTTTTATAGTCCTTTCATGAAACAGATGATTTGGTTTGATGTACAAAATATTGTGATGGTAGTCGAAAATAATGTTATATAGTTTTAAGACTTCAAGTCCCAGGATTGAGATATTCTTATCTGAAGAACTGCTTCTAACAAATTCCCCGGTCAGCCCACGAATCTTTGACTTCCCGATGGAAAAAAACTGTATTTGTTCAGAATAGCCCTTTATTTCACCCTGGCTCCCATAACCAAGAGTTTTCAGGGAATCATTATCGAAATTAAAACCTGAACTGCCATCAAAATATAAGGTGAAATTGCATGAACCTCCCAGGTCAAGCCTGAGATTGCTTTTAATTTTTTTATCCTGACATCCTATAATTACAGGAACAGAAAAAGAACCATCACCGCTTGATGTCATTGGGATGGGTTCAAAGTTTTCTCCCGGAATAAAAACTGAGGGTTCATGCAGAGTGATCTGCATACTGTCGAAATTTATTTCAGTTATGAAATTCTTAAAGAAAACAGCACTGATTTGTCCATCTGCCCTGAATAGTTTCTGCATCCCCAGTTCAGGAGGTGAAATGATCGCCGGCTGATCATTAAACGTAAGATTTTCAAATTCCACATTGACCCCATTGGCCATCTTGTTGACAATTGGCTGACCACTGCCCTGCCCGCCAACCTGAACTTCTCCTGCTTCATATCTGAAATTCAGTGAATCGATGACCGGACTTCCAAAAAAATACAATTCATCCCATATAAAACCATTGTCGAGGTACATACTGCAGATTCTTCCGTTTATCCTTGGTTTCAGAAGGATGTCGCCGTCGCTGAATTCAAAGGGAATTCTTAGGGGTTTTGATTTATCCTTAACTGTGTACGATCCAACGGCCTGCATTGTAAATTCCCGTTGCGCAAACAAAAAACAGCTGAAGAAAAGAAATCCGAAGATTAAAAGTGTCTTTGTCATTGAGTCCTATATAAGGTTAACTTAATCCTGTTATAAAAGATATAAAAATAAACTGTTAATGAAGTAAAGGAAACTTTCATCGACAGACTGAAGGAATTTCACGGTGAAAAATCATTAATAAAGGCTGATCCGTCGTTCCTGTTTTCAGTTGATTACTTTTTATCAGTTTCCCAGTCAACAAAATACCTGAACAATTTTGCTTAAGCATTGTATTTGAATTTAATAAGATAATATTACCTTTATGGCATAATGATCACCTAATATCAGGGGAATGAAAGAATCAACCTACAGGTCCTTTTATCATCTGCTGTTTGACCAGGCCAGGTTCGGGATTGTAATACTCAGCTCAAAAGGCAGTTTCATCGATGTAAATCCTTTTATCTGCAATCTTCTTGGCTATTCACACGATGAATTACTAAAGTTGACTTTTTTCAGCCTGATCTATCCTGAAGACATAGCCCTGGGTACTGCTGAAAACGATACGGTCGAAGAAGGCAATACAATCTTTAAGGAAAGAAAACTTCTTAAAAAAGACGGGGAACTGATAACAACAGAAGTACATTCCCGGAAACTTGAGAAAGACCGGATACTTGTTCTTATCGAGGACATCTCCGGCCATGAAAAGGCAAGACAGGCCAGTGAGGAAAAATACCGGCAGATCGCAGATAATACCTCCGATGTGATCTGGATAATGAATGAAAAGATGGAATACACATATGTAAGTCCTTCTATCTTCAGGCAAAGAGGGTTCACCCCTGATGAATTTCTTAACCTCAAACCCGAAGAAATTTACCCTCCCGAGTCCCGTAAAAAAGCTGTCGACGTCTATCAATACGGTCTTCAGCTTATAAAGGGAGGGAACCTTCCTCCCAATTTTTCTGTCACTATCGAACTACAGCATTTTTGCAAGGACGGTTCATTGAAAGATTCCGAAGTAATTATCAGTCCGATCATCGATGCTGAAGGGATCCTTAAGGGAGGCCACGGTGTATCACGTGATATCACCGAAAGGATGAAAACTGACCGGGCGCTCAAAGAAAGCGAGGAGAGGTTCAGGCTTGCCTTCCAGACCAGTCCTGATTCCATCAATATTCATAATATGGAAACAGGGGAATATGTTGAAGTGAATGATGGTTTTACAAGACTTACAGGATATACCAGGGAAGACGTGACAGGCAAAACGTCTTTTACTACCAATATCTGGGAAAATTTTGAGGACCGTGCCAGGATGATCGAACTGCTTCAAAAGGATGGATCAGTTTCAAACTTTGAAGCGAGATTCAGGTTCAAAGACGGCACCGTTCATACCGGCCTTCTCTCAGCCTCTGTCATCCGCCTGAATGGTATTCAGCATATTATCTCAATTGTGAGGGATATTGAAAAACTTAAAAAAGCAGAAAGGGACATCGTTAAAGCCATGGAAACGGCCGAGGAGGCATCACGTTTAAAAACTGCTTTTCTGAACAACATATCCCATGAAGTGCGCACTCCCATGAATGCCATTCTCGGGTTCACCGAACTGATCCGCGACGAGGATATAAACGGGCCGGAGAGGGACCGGTTTTTCGGCATCATCACATCAAATGCCAGGCAGCTCCTGAGCATTATCGATGATGTGCTTGAGATCTCGCGTATGGACAGCGGCAGGATCCCTTTCAATCCGGCTGCATTCTCGCTCCATGAGATGATGGAAGATATTCATCTCTCAATGAACGAGATGGTGGTGCGAAAGGGATTGGGGTTTTTCTTCAGCCATGATGATATGGGGAGTTCAAACCATGTTATCGCCGACAAGGATAAAATACGACAGGTCATTACCGGACTTATTGGAAATTCGATCAAGTTCACTGCGAATGGCAAAATCAGTTTCGGGTATGTGAAAAGATCAAATGAGATAGAGTTTTTTGTGCGTGACACAGGCATTGGTATTCATGAAACTGAACACGAGAAGATCTTCGAACGTTTTTACCAGGTTGAAAATGTGAGCGTCGAAGGAACCAGGGGCGCCGGATTGGGGCTGAGTATAGCCAGGGGACTTGCCGAAGTGATGGGGGGGTACAATACGGGTCGAATCATCCCCCGCATCAGGATCAGTATTTTATATCATTGTACCCTACCAGGAACCTTTATTACAAGGGGTTCTGGAAGAAAATAAAAAACATTTTTCAATGGAAGACCTGACGATCCTCGTCGCTGAAGATGAGGATTACAATTACGAGCTGCTTCATGTGTTGCTTTCAAAGAAAACGAAACGCCTCCTGCATGCAAAGAACGGCGCCGAGGTATTAGCCCTTCTCGAAAACCAAAAACCCGATCTTATCCTGATGGATCTGAAGATGCCGGTCATGAACGGGTACGAGGCCACACGCAAGGCGAGGTCTATGTTCCCCGATCTGAGGATCATCGCACTCACTGCCTATACCCAGCCTGAAGAGGAAAGGCTTGCTATCGAAGCGGGTTGCTGTGCATTTATCTCCAAGCCAATAAAAAAGCAGGACCTGATCGAGACCATCCGCAGAAGCCTGAGGAATTGAGGAGGTTAGGACGCGTAATTCCAGGTGAAGCTTCAGGGAAGAATCATGAACTTCCCTTTGATCCTGTGTGTGCCTGAAGAACATACATAGAAATACAGGCCCGGGGAATACCGGCTGGTATTTAGCGCCAATTCAGTAATGCCGGGAAAAAGGGATCGCTCATCCGCCAGCTGCCCTGAAGCATTGTAAATCTCAAGAGAACCACCACTTCCTGACAGAAGCTGTCCGAAACTGAAATGTATATGATCATTCGCAGGGTTCGGACTCACTCCTATCCCCGACATCAACTGGTGTTCATCCACAGCGGTAATCGTATTACCGGCCGAAATAACCTGGTATTCGGGATCAAACACAAGGGAATCCACTTTGAACGGGATTTTCATCCTGAACCATTCCCCTGTAAACGTATTGTTCACCCTGATCATCGTATCCTTTAAGGCATTTTTAAATTTCAGCTGAAGCGGGAGTTTGAAAAATTGGGCTGATGGGAGAGATTGGGTCTGGTTAATAGTAAAAAACACAGTGTCGTTGGGTTGCGACCAGTTGATATGGTACTGCGGATAACCTTCTCCCGTAAACCAGTCGTCGAAATACCATGTGAGGTCCTGTCCGCATGAACTCTCAAAATGGGACTTCAGGTTCTCAGTCCTTGCAAAACCATACGCCAGGCTGTAATCGTCCAGGTAGTTGTTCATTGCGGCAAAGAAAGACGAATCCCCTATGATCCATCGCAACTGGTGCAGGATCATACATCCTTTCGCATAGGATAATCGCGGGTCGAAGATCCTGTCGACATTTGTTGTATCCTGACAATACACCGAACCTCCAGGTTCCCTGGTAATCTTCTTCACCCTGTCTTCCCTGAACCTCACAAAGAGGTCAGGCTCGAGAAATTCATAACAGAGGCCCGAGAGATACGTTGCAGCTCCCTCATTCAGCCAGATATCGGTCCAGCTTCCGCATGTCACCTTATCGCCAAACCAGCTGTGTGCCAGCTCATGTGCAATAAGCTCGAACTGGAAATTGGTCACGAAGGTCATAGTCTGGTGTTCCATTCCCCCTCCCCAGCCGAATTGTGCATGCCCGTATTTCTCCCTCTGGAAAGGATATATCCCGAAGAGAGAATCAAACAGCTGTATCATCGGGATTATGAGCCTGGTCTCCAAAACAGCAGTTGCGGAATCTTCAGGATATACATAATTGACCACCTTCAGAGTATCACCCCCGTAAGGCACCTGGTGATCGTACAGTACATAGTTAGTAACTGCAATCCCAACAAGGTATGCAGCAATCGGATAACGGTGCTTCCAGTAATAAAACACGTTTCCTCCAAGGTGGACCGTACCTTTAAGCACACCGTTCGCGGCGCATACATATCCTTCAGGCACACGAACTTTAATATCGATGGAATCGGCCTTGTTGGTAAGCCCGTTCTTACAGGGCCACCAGTTGCTTGATCCGTAAGGTTCAGACAAAGTCCAGAGTATAGGGGCTCCGTTATGCATGCCGGTTTCGAAAGTACCGAACCCATCGCTTGGGGGGACTCCATGGTAAGAAACAGTAATGGAATCCAAAACGTTTTGCGGCCTGGTTGAAAAGAATTTCAGTACAAGCTGATCCGCCGTATGATACCAGGTATTGAATGGGTTATTATGATACCCCACTGCATCGACGTTCAAGGCCTGGTTCATGTCAAGCACAAGAGAATCAAAACCAGCCTGCTGGGGAATGAAATAAACTGTCACACTACCGGAGATCTCCCGAACTGCCGGATCTATGATCCAGAAACAATTATAATATGTTACCTTGTATGCGGATATTGCAGTACCCGCTGCCCTGCTGATTTCAAATCTGCCGGCTTTACGTTCGCCCCTGGCGATGGTGTTGAGGTCATCGGGGTTGAAGGTGATCTGAGCCGATGCAGCAGCCGCCAGGAAAACAAATGATAAAAGGATGGCTTTTTTCATTTCAGACAGGGTTTTTCATTGCAAGGGAAACAAGAACACTGGTTAATGGTGTGAAGGTACGATTTTCCTGCAAACAAAGGAAAGGGGCAGTTCGCTTACCTGGTTTTAAAATCGAGGTAATAGGTCTCTTTCAGGGGGTACCCTTCCTCGCTCATGAAAAATTCGGCAGGGAAGGAAATCGAATACCAGGTCCCGGGCTTGAGTGTCACAGGAAGTGACCATTCGGTCTTAGTTTCCTTGTCCCATTTTGAGCGGGCATTTTTCGGGATTTCAGGGAAATATTCCTTTCCTTTTTTTCCGTACCTTAAACCCTTTGCTGTAGTGTTCATCGGCACATCGAACTTCAGGGTGATCTCAGTAATTCCCGGGTCAACTTTCTTTGATTTGTCGGCGATATTCGACGAAACAATTCTTGCACAACGAAAGTCAAACTCTGCTTTTAATTTTGAAGGGGTAAGCCTGTTCTGCATACTCACAATTTCGGGCATGAAATCTTTCAGTTGCGGGTATTTGTCCCGCTTGCCTTCATACACCGACAGCTCATCCACAAGGTAATTTATCCAAAGGAAGCCCCTGCTCTTTTCCGCTATGATCATTCGGTTCACGGCTTCGGGACTGAGTTTTGCCGTCTGGTAATATTTAATCACACAGGCCCTGACCAGGATCTCGTAGCACATGGTTTTCGCTGTTCCGTAAGCCTGTTGCTGAAGAACGTCTTTCTCTTCCTTATAAAACTTTCCGGCCACATCCTCCATCTGCTTAAAATAAGCGTCAATCAATGGATTGCAGAACGAATGGTTATATTCATGGATAATAGTCCCTATGACGTCTTTGGTGTAGACGGGCTGCCCTAGGCTGTCGGTCTTCCAGTTGCCCATTATTGCGTAAATATCTTCTCTCCCGTCATTATACATAGCTTTTACCCCGTAATTGCCACCCCCGTTTACCAGGCTAATGATCAGGTTGAATCCCTCGGCCGGCTTTCCACCATAGAACGACTGAAACCAGGTAAAATCAACCTGGGTTAATATCTTGCTGAAATTGTTTTCCGCAACAGAATATAACGCCTTATGGTTTTCGAAAAATTCGTGAAATTTTGTTTCAACATAAAACCTGTTCAGAAGCTTGATAAATTTTTCAACTTCCGGCTTTCCCCATCGTTTATCAAGACTGTTTTCCTTCAGGTGTACCTTTAACCGTATGCTGTCGGTGATCACTAAATTGCCGGCCATCGACATCACCGCATCATATGAAACCCCGCTGGTTTTTCCAAGTTTCTGCGCATATTTTATAAGTTCTCCTTCCCTGGATGGTGCAAACCAGGTATCAATATCCTTCACATAAGCCGGAATCGCATTATTGACATATTCGTCGGATCCTGCAAGTCTGAAAACAATGCTTAAAAGTTCGGTTCTCTCATCAACTGTTGGTTTAACGGGAGATGTCTGGCTGAATGCAGAAAATGCAATAAAAATCAACAGTATAACTGATACAGTGCGTCTCATATGGTTTCAGTATTTCTTGAGTATTTTCCATTTCACCTCGATCGCCGGATTGATTTTTAACAGGTCTTCGACAAAGGACTTTTTATCTTTCGGCGATATCATTACGGCATTCCTGCTGTTATAGTAAATGGCAAGCCGGTCGATGGATGCAGCCGGGGAGTTTATGGGATTATTGGTCTCAACAATCTTCGTAATAGTTTTGATCTCAATGCTGGCCTTCCACCTGAACCCTCCTTTTATAATGAGATTCACACCATCAATAGTGTAAGAAAATCCAGTCATCACATACAAGACAAACCCGGCGATAATCAGGTTGAATGCGAGGCCCACCCAGATCCGGCCTGTTATCATCAGCGCTGAAACCCCGCCCAATACAATGACCAGGAATATTACAATTCCCAAACTGATCTTCGATTTATAAACTTTAGCCTGCATAGGACATCAAAATTAATTAATTCCTATGTATCTTTACAATACAATCCCAGACATATGAAAGCCATTGTTCTTTTCCTTGGCTCTTTATTGGTATTCCAACTACAAGGGCTGAACGCACAAAACACACTCCTGCATCCATCCAATGTGGTTCAGGGTGTTTACGGAGGCTTAAGCAAACCTCTGACTGAATATCCGCAGATCTCATCCGCAGACATTAAAAAAACTGGAGATCCATTATCTCTATTGGAAGTTCTGGGATCATTTGACGGCCAATTCCTTGCTCCTTCTGAATACTGGCCCCCATGTGCTAATGGCGATGTTAATTCAGCTTTTTATGTGCAAACCGTGTATAAATCGATTACCGTTTATACACGCAACGGGCAAAAGGTTTGGGGACCGGTTCCCATTATACAGATCTTCGGAAACCTACCCGGGACAGATCCTTCAAATCAGCAAGGACCGGCTACCTTGTATTATGACGACCAGGCCGGCCGTTGGTTCCTCGCCGAAATGACTACAAAAGCCATGTATCCCCTCACGAACTGGTATATGATCGCTATATCGTCCTCGTCTGACCCTTCAGGGACCTGGCATACCTATTCATTCCAGGTTGGTGACAACCACGGTGAACCAACCTTCGGGATCTGGAGGGATGCTTATTATGCCGAGAGTATTGGTCTCTTGAACAGCAACGCAGGTGTTTTTGCCTTCGAACGTACGCCTATGTTAGACGGTGACCCGGCCAGGTTGATCGCTTTCACAATCCCTGCGGCTGACTGGGGATTTTGGGGTATGGACCCTGTAGATAATGATGGCGACTTTGCACCTGAAGGCAGTCCGGGTTTATTTATTGCTTTAAATGATACTGCGGATGGAGGAGCTAAACAGCAGATCTGGCTTTATGGTTTGCATGCCGACTGGGCCAACCCCTCTAATTCGACTTTCGGAGTGGTTGACAAAATTGACGTGGAAAAAACAAACAACGCGTTGGATAGCGTTACCTGGGAGGTTCCTCAGAAAGGAAGCAGCCAGAAACTTGGGGTTATTCCAGGAATGTTCATGCATGCCCCCCAGTACAGGAATTTTGGGACATACCAAACCATTGTGGGTTGCAACAATGTCAATATGAATTCAGGTCAGGCGAGCTTCCATGCCGGTATAGAATGGTATGAATTCAGGAAAACAGGAAAAAATACTTCATCTATTATAGCATATAGGCACCAAATGAGGTAACTTTGCAGGAACAGAGAAGGTATAATTATGACTACAATTGAGCTTAAAAAAAGCATTATTCAAAGAATAGCCGAGATCGAAGATTCGGAGTTTCTTAAAGCCATTAAAACCATTATTGATTCCAATCAGTCCGATGCAGTATTTCATGTTTCCGAACCAATGAAGAAAGACATTGAAGCAGGCAGAAAATATATCAGGGAAGGGAAATATTCTAACCAGGAGGACCTTGAAAAGGAGATCAATGCATGGCTAAAAGAAAGAAAGTAATCTGGTCTGATAAAGCGAAGCAAGATCTGCTTGAGATACT
This sequence comes from Bacteroidota bacterium, assembly GCA_037134895.1. Taxonomy (GTDB): domain Bacteria; phylum Bacteroidota; class Bacteroidia; order Bacteroidales; family FEN-979; genus CAIRDP01. Next base: position 13,328 of record JBAXLI010000021.1, on the reverse strand, counting down.
TGATTTCTATAATCAGAGAAACGAAAATATTAAGTATTCGTCCAGGCTCTTTAAAAAGATTCTTAAAGACATTTCTCTGCTTTCAACCCATTCTTTCTTGGGAAAACAAACAAATCACGAGAATGTCAGGGTTTTGATAATCTTGGAATATCTTATCTTCTATGAGAACAATCCAGATGCCATATACGTCATTAGCATTTGGGATGCAAGAAGAAAACCGTTAAAATCATATTGATTCTAAAATCCATATCAATCCTTTTCATACTATTTTAATCTGTGGCCAACCTGTCTACTTCTCAGCAACCACCAGCATCTCGAAATCCTCGGTCGTGAGTTTATCTTCGCGGCTGAAGGCTCCAAGTTTAGCCCCATAAATATCGATGTGTTTAAACCCCAGGGATTTCAGCAGCCAGCTGATCTCCGATGGTACGTAATATCTTTCGTTGCTTTCCAATTCGAAGCTGTGTCCGTTGTCGTCGGTAAAAGTTGTTTTATTGTGATCCCTGAAGGTCATCAGATCGAAGTTATTCTCAGCGTAAGTCGCATTGCCTTCCCCAGCCGCTGCTGCGAGAAAATCCTTCACCGAATGGAACAGTGGGAACAAACCGTTGAGTGTGGTGAAAATGAACTTGCCTCCGTTCTTTATTGCCCGGGCTGCACTTTTCAGGATTTCAAAATTCATCTCGTCGGTTTCCATCAGCGGAAATCCGCCCTCACACAACATGATCGCAAGGTCGAATTCCTGAATGAACTCCAGCTTCCTCGCATCCTGTTTCATGAACACAATATCGATTTTCTCTGCAGCTGCTTTCTCCTTCGCTTTAGCCAGCATGGAATCCGAAAGGTCAATGCCCGTCACCCTGTAACCTCTTTTGCATAGCTCGATTGAATGCCGCCCGGTCCCGCATCCTACATCCAATATCCTGCATCCTGTATCGGACTTCACTTCTTTCTCAATGAAGTCGCACTCTCCCATCGTCCCCTTCACGAAAACTTCCTGTTCATAGGTATTTCCGTAATTCTCGAAAAGGGCTTCATACCACTGTTTCGTTGTTTTCATTTCAGTTTCGTTTTTACAAATTCAAGAATCTCATCCATCGCCTCGCTTGCTTCCCTGCAGTAAATGACGCTTTCGCAGGAGGCAGTTGATAATCCTGCTTTTCAGACTTGACATGATGGTTTAAATTTTTGCTTTTCTCGCCTTTCCCATGGCATCGGCAGCTATCATTGCAGCGAGCACACGGTTGGGAGAGACCTCCCCGGCTTCATGGTAAATGCCCTCGCCTGGGGTGCAGGCTTTCTCTGCAGCCTGCATCAGGCTTTTCCTGCTGACGCCTTTCAACCCAATATCGGCGAAGGTTGTAGGTAAACCGATCTCTTCGCAGAACGAATACACCGTTTCCATTTCGCCAGGCAGGGCATCGGTGAAATGCAATCCGGCCAGTACGCCGAAAGCTACTTTTTCACCATGGTAAAATGAATGGGTCCCTTCCAGTGCTGTGAGCCCGTTATGCACCGAATGTGCTGTTGCAAGACCGGAACTCTCGAATCCAATCCCACTGAGCAGGATATTTGCTTCAACGATATGGTTGAATGCGGGAGTGATGATGTTGTTTTCGCCCGCGATCTTTGCAGCTTTCCCGAAATTCAGCAGGGTGTCATAACAGAGTTTCGCAAGGTTCAGTCCGCTCAGGGTACTGTATCCCCCGCATTCGTTCTTTGACAGGCTTCTGTCGCATGACCTGGCCTCGAACCAGGTTGCCAGTGCATCGCCCATCCCGGCTACGAGAAAACGTACAGGGGCGTTGGCGATAACGCTTGTATCAACCAGCACAACCTGGGGATTCATCTTCTGGTAATAAACCGATTCAAATATGCCCTTGTCAGTATAAATCACCGCACAGCCGCTGCAGGGAGCATCTGTCGATGCGATGGTCGGAACTATGATCACAGGGATCCCGGACCTGTCAGAGGCGATCTTCGCAGTATCGATGGTCTTGCCTCCACCCATCCCAACAAGTACATCTATCTTCTTTGCCTTGATTATCCCCGAAAGCCTTTCCAATTCTTTTTCACAACATTCTCCCCTGAATTCCTCGATATGAAACCGTTTATCAGTCGCCTTGATACCTGATCCTGGAAGTATTTTCTTCTTCACGGTGGGTGAAGCCAATATCATTCCATTCTTTCCGAATAAGCCCATTATCCCCGGCAATTCCGCTATAGCATGCTCGCCCTGAATATACTTCCCGGGAAACACAGCTTTGTAAATCCTGCTCTCCATATTCTGATCAGATAAAAATGGATGTGATTTATTTCTTTTTCACATATGACTGCGGATCGAGCGCTTTCACACTCCACATCTTCAGGAAGCGTTCGACTTTAGCTGTATCATATCCCGGGACTTTTGGGTCACGGTATTCGAATCCGTCGCTGTCGACCGTGTTCAAGCGCTTGCCCTGCTGATCAAGGATCACGAAAACAGGGAAACCAAAGCGGTTTGGATACTGGTATTCGGCAAACAGGCTCATATCACGCTTGTCCTTATCCTTGGAGCCGGGAACATTCACAAGTAAATAAACGTAGTTGGCCTTCATCAGGGAATCCAGCCTGGGATAACCCGTCACAAGTGCATGAAACCTCATGCACCACGAGCACCAGTTGCCCCCGAACTGCATCATCACGTGCTTGTTTTCTTTCTTTGCCTGCTCAACGGCTTTGCGGATATCAGCTCTCGCATCCTGGTTCTCATTGTAAGGTTTTGGTTGTTGCTGTGCCGATGCCGAAGCCAGGAGGCATAACATCATAAGTCCGAGTATGGTTTTTTTCATAATTTTGCTGTTCATTTGTTAACAATAGAACAAAGTTAGGAATCCTGATCTGATTCACTGCCATTTCAGGATTTTTTTTATGATTATCAACACCAAAATTTTATCTATGAAACACTTCGTACTTTGCAGCATTATGCTGTTTTTGCTGGCTTTTTCATCATCTGCACAAACGAATTCCACACCGCAGGATACAGCCAAAGCTCCTAAAAAACAGGCTGAACAGAAAGCCCCTGAAAAGAAAGCTGCGTTTGGAATTGCATTTTCAGGTTATGTCAAAACGGATATCTTTTTCGATACCCGCCAAACGGTCGGACTCCGCGACGGACATTTTCTCTTGTATCCCGAACCAAAAAAACCCGATGCCGACGGCAACGATATAAACGCGAAATCCGCGTACAACATCCTCAGCATCCAGACCCGTCTCTGCGGATCGATCTGGGGTCCTGATGCAATCGGAGCAAAAACATCCGCCTACTTTGAAGCTGAATTCTTTGGGAATATCAATCCGAACATCAACTCCTTCAGGCTTCGCCACGCCTGGGTCAAGCTTAACTGGCCCCGCACCGAACTGATGGTCGGACAGTGGTGGCACCCGATGTTCGTTCCCGAATGCTCACCTGCTACGGTTTCATTCAATACCGGTGCGCCTTTCGTAGTCTTCTCACGCAATCCGCAGGTAAAACTCACCCAGCATATCGGAAAGTTCAGCGTAGCCCTCACCTTCCTTTCCCAGGTCGACTTTATGAGCGACGGTCCGGAAGGCACAAACACCAAGTACATCCGCAATTCAGTCATTCCCGAATCGGATCTTCAGTTCCAGTTCGTGACCATAAACGCTGCAAAGGGCATTGAATTCCTCTGCGGATTCGGGATCAACTGGCAGATGCTCACTCCCCGCCTTTCTTCAACCATCACCCTCAGCGCGGCTTATGATACGGTCATCGACGGAAAGGTATTCCATCATGATGCGGTTACGGCAACCTATAAAACCGATGCAAAATCCACAGCCATGGCTTATAACGCATATGCCAAGCTGAAACTGAAAAAGCTGACATTCAAGATCGGTGGGGAATACGGCGGGAACAATAACGCTTACACCATGCTTGGTGGTTATGTAGTGAAATCGGTAACCGACCCCGCCCGCGGATTTGTGAATTATGCAAACGTTCGCTCTTTCGCAGCCTGGGCTGAATTTCATACCAATGCCATTCGCTGGCAGCCGGGATTATTTCTCGGTTACGGAAAAAACCTTGGTGCGGGTGAAGAGATCAAAGGGCCTTATTATGTTCGCGGAGCCAACATCGATTATGCCTACAGGATCTCCCCCAGGCTGGTCTTCAATGCCCAAAGACTCAGGCTGGCCGGCGAACTTGAATATACAGTCGCTGCTTACGGCACAACCAACGAAAAAGGTTATGTAAGCTCTCCTTACGAAGTAGGCAACCTCAGGCTTTTGCTTGGAGTGTATTATTTCTTCTGACCAGGATCAGGGTGATCTTCCTGGACCCGGGAAAAACGTTCAAAAGGTCATCAGGGATTGTAAGTAAGTGAAAATCCAATCCCCCTAAGGGCTTCGATCTTTATTCGCCGGTCGGTTGAAAGCAACTTCCGCAGCCGGCTGATAAATACATCCAGGCTTCGCCCGAGGAAATAATCATTCTCTCCCCATATCGCAAGCAGTATCTCTTTCCTGCTCACCACCCTGTTTCTGTTTTCAATAAGGTATTTAAGCAACATCGCTTCCTTCGCGGTCAGGATGCTTGCCGTTTCAGTATTTCTGAGATTGTAGGTGTTGAAATCCAGGGTGAAATCACCGATCTCAAATACCATGGAGATTCCCTTTCCTGCCCGTGTTAAAATATTACTGATCCTCAGCACCAGCTCTTCAGGGTCAAATGGCTTGGTGATATAATCATCGGCCCCGAGCTTCAGTCCGGCAATGCGATCTTCCTTCATTGCTTTTGCAGTCAGGAAAATGAAGGGCATCACAGGATTTTCCATCCTGATCTTTTTCGAAAGTGTAAACCCGTCCATCCCCGGCATCATCACATCCAGAATGCAGATGTCGAAATTTCCTTTCCTGAACTGCTGTAAAGCTTCTGCCCCGTCCCTCGCAAGGGATACCTTAAACCCGTTCATGACAAGGTATTGCTGCATGACGGTTCCCAGGTCCGCATCGTCTTCGGCCAGTAATATGTAAGGCTGGCGGTTCATAATGCAGGGAATATAAGTGTAACCGTCGTCCCCTCGCCGGGCTTGCTTACAAGGACTACTTTCCCCCGGTGTTTTGTCATGATCAGCTTGACATAATATAAACCCAGCCCGCTTCCTTTCACAGCATGTATGTTTCCTGAAGGAACACGGAAAAATTTTCCGAAGATCCGCTTTTGATACTTCTCCGGGATTCCCGGACCGTTATCGCTGATCCTTATGATCTGATGGTTTCCAGGATGCTCAGTAGTGATACTTATCACCACTGGTGGCGATCCATATTTTATCGAATTATCAAGGATATTTGAAATGGCTGTCCGCAGATAAAAGGTATCGGCAAGAATGACTGGTTGTACCGAATTAAACGCCACCGAAAATATTACTTCAGGATGGCTAAGGCTTGCTTCTGCTATTAATTCCCTTATGACTTCATGGGTATCTGCTTTCTGGAAATCAGGATTCAGGCTGCCTTCGCGAAGCACCGAAAGGTTGATGATATTTGAAAACAAGGCATCCAGACGTTCACCCTGCTTCTCCAGGATCTGCAACAGGTTTTCTGAGCCAGCCTGTGTTTTGCCTTTCAGCGCGCCTGCGGCAACCATCATAGTGGTCAAAGGGGTTTTAACTTCATGCGAGATGTTGTTGATAAAGTCGTTTTTGAGTTCGTCAAGTTGTATCTGACGGCGGATGATGGAGATCGTAAACCAAACGATCCATATAAAAAGCAAGATCATAAGCAGGGATCCCGCAAGCTGCCATCTGAGTTTGCTTATAATATCGGCGAGCCCATATTCGATATTGAGATATGCGCTCACTGTTATATTATACCCGTTCCCCTTAAAGAAAAAACTGATAATGGGTTTTTGTATGTCGCCTGAATCCGGCTTTCCGCTGATAGGATGAAAGCTATGTTTCGAAGCCGCATCGCAGATCACAAATTCCCTGCCCCTGTGAAACAGTATGAAGGAAGAAACCACCACCGACAGTTTATGGTTGAATGTAAACCCTGCCTCTTGCATGGCGCTGGTAAACAGTGAATCGGTTTTTCTGTAAGTGGAAGTTGCCGAATCCAGGGAAAGCAGAATTTTTTCGGAATTGTCTTTGAGGTATTGGTCAATATTCCCCGAGGAGTCAGCCGACCGTATCAGCTGCTGCGCCAGTGTCTCCATCACTTTCACATCGATCATTCCCCTGTAAAAGGCAGTCGCTACCATCGACTGCCGGGCATAGGTGAACCTGATCTTTTCAACCTGGTATGCCTTGTATATCATAAAACACTCAGTAATGAGGAACATAAGAGTGCCTGAAATCATCAGTATGATAGAGTATTTAGCTTTCCTGTTCATAGGTTCTGAAGCAAAAATACAACTAAACGCCGGCTCCCCTGCACATTAACCCATCATTAACACTGCATTAACAATAGCTTCCCATTGGCGGGCCTACCTTTGCTGCACAAATTCTGATACTATATGAAAACGATCGCCTGGTACACCTTAGTTTTATTCATTCTGCTGAAACTGTCTCCGGTACTTGCGGGTACTCCCGATTCTGCCCTGGTCAGCCGGTATTTCAGGGAACTTCAGGATGTAGTGATGAAGGACCATGGACAGTTCTGGGGACTTTCACTTGACGGACCGATATTTTGTATCGACCCGCCTTCAAGAGAGTTTCTCTCGAATTGCCAGTCAGCTCACAACCGCCTCAGACCACAGGGTGATCTCTTCTTCGGAATCCTTCCGGCAGGAACTTCATCGGCAAACTCAACGTTGAATTTTGATGGTGAAAACTGGACGATGGTGATGTGGCCTTTGCCTGAAGATTACAATAAACGTATTGATCTTATGGTTCATGAATCCTTCCACCGCATTCAGAAATACCTTGGATTTAAAATGGGTAATCCCATGGTCAGCTGCCTTGATAAAAAAGACGGGAGAATATGGTTCAGGCTTGAAGTGAATGCCTTGTACAAGGCGGTTTTAAGCCATGACGATGAAATGCTGAAGGCGCTGAAACATGCACTGTATTTCAGGTACAGGCGTTTCATTGAATATCCTGATCCGGGTAAGTCAGAAATAATGCTTGAAACGAGTGAGGGGCTGGCTCAGTATACCGGGTATCATATGGCTTATCATCAGAATGCAGAACTTCAGTCTGGATATTTCAAAGATCTCATGGTTTTATTTGCGAATACTCCATCCTTATTGCGTTCATCGGCGTATTATACCGGTCCGGGTTACGGAGAATTATTCGACCGCTTAAACCCCGGCTGGAACCGCAAACTCATCGATTCAGCCGATTTCTTTGCCCTTGGGATGAAATTATGCGGGATCAGCCCCCAAACCTTATCCGCCATGAATGAAAAAGATTTCAGGGAAGAATACGGGTATACAGGAATACTAAAAGAAGAGACCCTGAGACAAGATGCCAATGATAAGAGAGTTCAGGAATACAGGGAAAAGTTCCTCGGGAAAAACGTGTTCAATATACGGTTCAAGGAAATGAATATCGGGTTTAATCCAGGCAACCTGGTCAACCTCGATGATACCGGAACCGTTTATCCAAACTGCAATGTTTCTGATTATTTTGGAACGCTTACTGTGACAAAGGGGGCCCTGATGTTCAACGACTGGAAATCAATGAATATCACACCTCCTCTGTCGGTTTCCGATACGGTTGTAAGCGGCGACGGCTGGAACATACGGCTGAAGCCAGGCTGGGTTGTGCGAAAGAATGCAGAAGGAATTTATGAGTTGAACAGGTAGCATTTATTGAAATCAGGCTGGTTTTTTCTTCCCGAACCACTTCCGCAGATAAGCATAATCGAGGTAATACAGCACCCGTATCGAAAAGCTGTTGGCCTGCGGACTACCCAGAGTGTTCCCCAGGTTGCTGAAATATCCCCCCTGGATCTCGGTGCCCTGGCTCAGGATCTGGTTCTTCCATACCACGCTGATCTCGCTCCCGGGAGCGAAATACCAGATGTACTGCAGATCAACCGAAAAGGCATTGAAGTCGATGTTGTTGTTCTTGTTGTAACTGCTGTTTTCGAGGTTCCCCTCCCGGTTCAGGGTGTAATACTGGAGATACCTGGCTTCGGACCAGTAATGACGCACCCTGAGCGAAAGCGACATCTTTGTGTTGAAAATATAACTCGCCGCGATCACATTGTTCCAGGTGGTGATATCTCTTCTCCCGAAATAGATCACGGTATTGTTCATCGAATCGACCTCCGTCTCCACCCATCCGCAGTTATTCATATTCTTCTCGGTGTACAGGTCCATGCTGATGGTAAACCTGTCGCTCAGCCTCAGCCGCGGGATGTATTCAAAACTGTAAAAGAAATTCTTGTTCCCCGGGCTGTTGGTGATTGTAATATACTCGGCATACCTGAACATTTTGCGGCTGTCGGTCCCGAACCTTGCAATCCCTGTATAACTCAGTGGCGTCTTGTAAACCCAGCCCCAGACGCGGGGTTCGTAATAGTCGTTGAATCCAAGCGGACTGATACTCCCCTGCAGGTAGAGGTTCCAGTAATTTATAAACGTGGCCTGGTTCCAGAGGCTGATCTGAAAAGTCTTGAATTTATCGGGCTTGTAGAGGCTCGACTGGCTCAACGAAAAAGTAGTCCTGTTATTAATGAATTTCCAAAACGGTTTCAGCACAAGATAATACAGGTTCAGACGGTTCACCACATCGTTATTGTATAAAAGAAATCCCATATCGTTCGGATCATACTGATCGCCCGTCTCCTGCCTGGTAACATCCCACTGGAATTTACCGCTGGGTTTCGAAAAGGAGACGACATACATATGCCCGAACACCGGTTCGGTATTCACCTGGTAAAGCTGGCTCACATTTAGCCTTCCGAACACCGAAAAAGTATTGCTCTTATTGCTGATACTGGATTCGAATCCGCTCACATTCGCCGAATAACTCTTGTCGGGAATCCAGTAATTCGTATTCACCAGGGTTACATATGAGTGGTTTTTAAGGTTCTGGTCAAACACCAGAACATTGTAATTCGTGAACGGCTGGGTCATCAGTTTGCGGCTGGTCCATTTGACTGTATCCTCCAGCACAGCCCAGGTGTTGGTCGTCATCCCGTTGAAAAAGCCTATGCCTAATCCTTTCTGGTTGCGGCCGGATATTTTGGTGGCGTTGATGATGCGTGTTTCCTCCGGATTTTTGGTGATGACTTCGGATGGCTTTGCCGAGTCATATGGAACGTTCCCGTACTTTGGTGGTCCGCCTACTCTTCTCGTATAAAAAATATCGCATTTGCTGAACATTTCGGTGCCTTCGGTGAAGAACTGCCGTCGCTCATCATACCTCACCTCAAACGGAGTAAGATTCAGGATGATGTCGTCACTCTGAACCTGTCCGAAATCGGGGATCAGCATCATGTCGAGAGTATAACTTTCGTTGATGCCGTATCTCAGGTCCATGCCCCCTCTGAACTGGTAAGACCAGCCGTTGGTCGTCGGATCTTTGAGCACATACGAGGAAATGTAGGGTACAAACGAAAGCCTTACCGGGGGTTTGATATTATTCATCCCAACCAGCTTTCCGTAATACTTGAAAATACTCTGGTCATTGTTATCGACCCACGACCAGGTTGAATATTCCTGCCTGCGGTAAAAATTCCTCCACATATTGATGCCCCACACCTGGTTCTCAATTTTAGGGAAACGCAAAGCCGAGAAAGGAAACTTTATCTCGAGTATCCAGCAGGAATCGTTGATGCTTGTAGCGCTTTCCCAAACAGCGTCCCAGCTCAGGTCAACCCCTACCATAGAATACTTGCAGTCGTTCTGCACCCCCGCCGGGTTCACCTTGAACTCGTACATATTCATTTCGTCGTTATATGGCAGAATATCGAACGACAGGTAGTCGTTTGCAAGCCTTTCCAGCATATCCCTCCTCCCAAGCTCCTTGAAAATACTGTCGGGATAAGGATCATACATGATACCCGCCGCATACAAGGCATCGTCATCATAGGCGAACATGACTTCTGTTTTATAGGGCGGATGAGTTTTGTTCCTTGGCGTATATTCCACGAAGTCTCCGGCTTTCGGAAGCGTTTTCCAGAAAGGCTCATCCAGCTTTCCATCGATTTTTGGCGGTTTGCTTATGCGGATAGCCTGTATGGTTTTGCGGGACAGGAAGGCGGAGTCAGTTTGGCCTTGTGAAACGTGGGAGGACATTAGAAGGATGATGAGAAGGATGAAGAATGCAGGATGCAAGAAGACTGATGACTGATGACTGATGACAGATATCTGACATCCGTAATCAGACATCTGACATCCATCATCAGACATCTGCCATCCGTAATCAGATATCTGTGATCCACCATCCAAAATCTTTCCGATACCTGTTTTCCCCGACATCCGCCAAAAATAAGCCAGAATACAAAATACGGAAAAACAATTAGATGAAATCCCTTTAATGATCGGTAAAACTGCAGGCATGAAATGAGTTTTCATTAAAAAAATTGCGGGTTAAGGAATAAATGTCAATATAAATTATATTTACAGTAAGAAATTCCGATAAGGATGCGGAATTCTGAAGATTCGAACTGCTGAACATAAACCGCTGATTTTTATGGCAAAACTGATAATTAAAGAAGTAGAAATAACCATTATTCAAATCAATGCAACTGACTACATTTCATTGACAGATATGTTGAAGGTAAAAGATGGTGAGTTTTTTATTTCTGATTGGCTTAGAAACAGGAACACACTTGAATATCTCGGAATTTGGGAGAAATTGTATAATCCCAATTTTAATTATGGCGAATTCGCCATAATTAGAAATCAGGCAGGTTTAAACAGATTTAAAATCAGCATTAAAGAATTCGTTGAAAAAACAAATGCTATTAGTCTTCAAGCTAAAACCGGTCGATATGGTGGCACCTATGCTCATAAAGATATTGCCTTTGAATTTGGAATGTGGATCAGCCCTGAATTTAAAATTTATTTAGTTCGTGAATTCCAGCGTCTCAAAGAAGAAGAACAAAAACAACTTGGTTGGACTGCCAAACGCGAGCTGGCAAAGATAAACTACCACATACACACCGATGCCATTAAACAAAACCTCATTCCAGCCCGACTTACCAAAGAGCAAATTAACCATGTCTATGCCAACGAGGCCGATGTACTAAATATGGCCATGTTTGGCATTACTGCCAAACAATGGCGCAATGCCAACTCCAAACTCAAAGGAAATATACGCGACTATGCCACCATTAATGAACTCATTTGCCTCTCGAACATGGAAAATCTGAATGCCTTATTCATTAATGAAAATATGCTGCAAAGTGAACGGCTGGCAAAGCTCAACCAGATTGCCATCCAACAAATGAAGGTATTGCAGGAGGTCGAAACCCGCAAGTTGTTGAAAGGGGATAAGAATGAGTAAAATGATGAACCTATTCAACTGCTTTGTCCTGATTTAAACAAAATCACTAACTCATAACAAAACTATTATAGAATACTGGGATAAACTTTACACTTTCAAGTTTGGAATCAGTAAAATTTACAATTGCTCATTGAAATTCATTATGTTAAAAAAATCAATATGGTTTACTATAGTTGTCTGTTTGTGGAGTCTAAATTATTCTTTCGGGCAGGAATGGATTCGTAAGTATGGCGGAGGGGCCTGGGATGCCGGAGCCAGGTGGGTAATTGAAGACAATGACAGGGGATTTATTATTCTTGGTGATGCTAAAAATTATAAATATGGATGGATAATTAAAACAGATATTAATGGCTATGTTATTTGGAATAAAAAGTTAGGCAATGGAAATTATTTGGAAATTCCAATGAACATCGAAAAAGCCAGAACGAATGGCTATATTATTTCAGGAACAACAGGTAAACTTGATTACAAGAATGATCCATTTATAATGAGAATGAATTCCTGTATGGAAATTCAATGGTGTAAAGTTATAAGTACACCAAATCATTCGGATTTTGGTCAAAGAATTAGGCAATTACCCGATAAAGGGTATATTTTTCTAAGTAGATATCATAGTGCCAATATTTCATCAAGAATCTCTTTAATTAGATTTGATAGTATTGGTAATATGCTTTGGCTTCAAGATTACAAGCCTGTCGACACCCTTATATTTAATGAAGATGGCATGGATGTTCTTATTACAGGGACAAACAATTACTTGATAACTGGATTTTGTTATCATACTGATTCCTTACCAAATGGCGGTGGTTGGATACATCCTTATTTTATAAAAACAGATTCTTTAGGGGATGTAATATGGGAACTACCTTATGGTGTTCAAAATACTTTTTATGGTGATGCTTTTAATTCTGTTGAAAATTTCTCAGGAAATATTTTCTCTGCATCAAGACATACGATTCCCACTTATGGTGATGCTCCAAGTATGATTAAAACAAGCTCTAATGGTACAGAATTGTATCATAAAGATCTGGTTGCTAACACTCGTGGCGGCCTAGCAACTACAATCACATGGTTAAATTCGACAAAACTTGTTTTGGCTGCAAGCTGGACGACGACTGGGTTCATTGGACCTACTGGAATATTTAAAATAGATACTTTAGGAAATATTGTAGCTCAGAAAACATTCATGAATTTGACCAATACAATTTCCAGTACTGCAAAGACAGTTGATGATAAATTTATAAGCATTGGAAGTAATGCAACAAATGGTGTTTTCCAGATATATGCATTCAAAGTTAATTCTGATATGCAATACGATACAATTTATACCCATCAATTCACTTACGATAGTCTTTGTCCGCATCCAATTGTTTCCGATACTGTAGATCCTGATTGCGATGTTATTGTTTCTATTGAAGACCCTGACTTGCATCCCGAAAAATCACAACTTCAGGTTTTCCCTAACCCGGCAACAAAACAATTGCATGTCTTATTACCCCTTCAACTTGTTGAAAGGTCAAAAACACAATCATTTTTTGTTACAACCGTTCACCAACAATGGAAAGAAACAAGTCTGGAAGTTTATAATATGTCGTCTGTTAGAATATATCAAAAAAACATCTCAAAAGATCAGACCAGACTTGAAATTGACGTTTCAAGCTGGCCCAAAGGCATGTACTTTTTCAGGCTTGTTTACAACAAACAAACTGTTGCAGGGGAAAAGGTAATTATTGAATGAAATAGTTGGGATAAATGAAATCTATGGAAGGAAAGAGTATCTGGGATTAACAGATACTGAAAAAGAACTGATCTGTAGAATGAGCCGGGGCCAGCATGCAAAAGATATCTCCGAGGAAACAAGCTTGCCAG
>JBAXLI010000020.1:0-60102 GCA_037134895.1 Bacteroidota bacterium | reverse complement strand
ATCCAAGGGACATGGATTTCATGCAGAACGTGAATGCTGAGTCGATACAGAACATTGTTAGATTACGCCGGCACCCCTGTATTGCCTTATGGTGCGGTAATAACGAGATCGACGAGGGATGGAAGAACTGGGGCTGGCAGAAACAATACAATTACACTGCGGCCGACTCTGCCTCTGTATACCAGGGGTATAAGAACCTCTTCAACGGGTTGCTGATGAACAATGTCAGGAAATTCGACACACTCCGGACATACATACCCACTTCCCCAATGTTCGGGTGGGGCAAACCCGAAAGCAGGCGGGCCGGTGATTTACATTACTGGGGTGTATGGTGGGGAAAGCATCCATTCTCAAGTTATAAAACCAATGTAGGCAGGTTCATGTCGGAATACGGTTTCCAGGCCTTCCCCGATATGAGTACTCTCAGGAGGTTTACCAGGCCTGAAGACCTTCAGTTAGGCTCGGCCGTTATGAAAGCTCATCAGAAACATCCCACAGGCTATGAAATTATAGATGAATATATGATGAGGGAGTTCAAGCGCCCCAAAGATTTCGAATCATATGCCTATGTAAGCCAGATACTCCAGGCCGAAGGGATCAAAACTGCAATAGAATCGCACCGCCGGGCTATGCCGTACTGCATGGGAACTTTGTTCTGGCAGTATAATGACTGCTGGCCTGTGGTGTCCTGGTCGGCAAGGGATTATTTTGGTACACCCAAGGCGCTGCATTATTACCTGAGGAATGAATACCGGGATGTTCTGGTCTCCCCTGTCATGGAAAACGGCAGACTAAGGGTTTACGTAGTTACTGACCGCTATTATGCGATGACAGGGCATCTGAATGTAAAAGTAACAGACCTTAATGGAAAGGTGCTCAGGGATACACTGAATGAGATATCGGTACCATACCTGAACTCAAAATATTTTTTTGATGCCGATTCTGCTGCTTTCTTAAAAGGACTTGACCCGAAAAACATTGTCATGAAGGCAACGTTCATCACGTCAGCAAAGATCGAGGAACGGTTCAGCAACACCTTTTACTTTGTTCCACTCAAGGACCTGGCTCTTGAAAAACCCAATATTGTGAAGGAGATCAAGGAAATCCCGGTAGGATTCAAGATCACCCTCACATCTGATAAACTGGCAAAAAGCGTGTTCCTTTCAACAATGGTAAGCGGTAAATTCATCGAAAACTTCGTGGATATCATCCCCGGGGAGCCTGTCGAAATCTTTTTTGTGACCAAATACACTGGAAAGGATCTTCTCGATAAGATCAGCATTCGCTCACTTCAGGATACATATTGAAACTTGTATGAGGAAACTCTCAATTCCCGGGATTCTGATCCTGTCATTATTTCTCTATACCTGCGCCAACCATGCAGGTTCACCTTCAGAATATGTGAACCCTTTCCTTGGCACAGGTGGCCATGGACATACCTATCCCGGAGCCAGCCTGCCTTTCGGGATGATACAGCTCAGTCCGGACACAAGGCTTGAAGGATGGGACGGCTGCTCAGGCTATCATAACAGCGATTCGGTGATTTTCGGATTCAGTCACACCCATCTCAGCGGAACCGGGTGTTCCGATTACGGAGATGTCCTGATCATGCCGGTTAAAGGGGAGGTTGAACCCGACAATTACGGTTTTCGATCAGGTTTCGATAAGGCAAGTGAAAAAGCCGTACCGGGATATTACAGGGTTGACCTTAAAAAGCCCGGTGCAAGGGCTGAACTTACCACTACACTAAGGACAGGGATGCACCGGTACACCTTCAGTGATGCCAGGGATGCAGGCATTGTAATTGACCTGAAGCACAGGGATATTGTTCTTGAATCCAGGCTTAAAGTTACCGGAAAAGATGAGTTGGAAGGAATGAGGATTTCCCAGGCCTGGGCTGCAAGGCAGGTATTATACTTCGTCATCAGGTTTTCAAAGCCGATTACAACATACCACCTCAGGAGCGGGGGCAAGATGCCGGACAATGCTTCGGAGGCAAAGGGAAACGACGTAAAAGGCCTGTTCCGCTTCGGATTACAGGGCAATGAACCTCTGCTGATCAAAATCGGAATTTCGGCCGTGAGTACCGATGGGGCGAGAAAAAACCTTGATTGCGAAAACCCCGGCTGGGATTTTGACCAGGTGTCAAAACAGGCAATGAATACCTGGAACCGGGAACTAGGAAAAATCAAGGTTGAAGGCGGAAGCAAGGATCAGAAAACGGTTTTTTATACTGCACTTTACCATGCTATGTTAAGCCCCAATCTATATATGGATGTCGATGGGCAATACCTTGGCAGGGACCAGAAGCCGCATCAGGCAAAGGATTTTGATTACTATACGGTTTTTTCTTTATGGGACACCTACAGGGCCGAACATCCCTTGCTTACTATCATTGACCAGAAACGCAGCAATGACTTTATAAATACATTTCTAAGGCAGTTCGCTGAAGGTGGAAAACTTCCTGTTTGGGAATTGTCGGCAAACGAAACAGGATGTATGATCGGTTACCATGCTGTACCTGTTATCTCAGATGCATATCTGAAAGGCATCAGGGGATTCGATGCAGCATTGGCATTAGCTGCAATGAAGCATAGTGCCGGAATGGATGAACTCGGGTTGAAATACTATAAGACAATGGGATACATACCTTCGGATAAGGAAGGAGAATCGGTGTCAAAAACCCTTGAATATGCCTTTGATGACTGGTGTATTGCACAAATGGCTAAGGCTCTGGGTAATGACAGTGATTACGGAACTTTCATCCGCAGGGCGCAATACTATAAAAACGTATTTGATGCTTCAACAGGGTTTATGCGGGCAAAAAACAATTCTTCCTGGTTCTCTCCCTTTGATCCTGCAGAAGTAAATTTCAATTATACCGAAGCAAATGCCTGGCAATACAGTTTTTATGTTCCCCAGGATCTTAACGGACTGATGGCACTAATGGGAGGCAGGGAAACATTTAAGGCCCGGCTGGATTCGATGTTCAGCGCATCTTCAAAGACCTCAGGACGAGAGCAGGCAGATATTTCAGGGATGATCGGGCAGTATGCCCATGGAAACGAACCCAGTCATCACATGGCATACCTATATGATTATGCAGGAACTCCATGGAAAACCCAGGAACTTATACACCGGATATGCAGCGAACTTTACAGGAATGATCCCGATGGGTTATGCGGCAATGAAGACTGCGGACAGATGAGCGCCTGGTATGTTTTCAGCGCTTTAGGTTTTTACCCCGTTGTTCCTGCTTCAGGAATTTATGCAATCGGTTCGCCCGTATTTCCGAAGGTAAGCATTCAACTTGAAAATGGAAAAACCTTTATTATAGAGGCAAAGAACAGCAGCCGCGACAACTATTTCATCAGCTCTGCCACCCTTAACGGGAAGAGCTACAATAAATGTTTTCTGAGTCATGCGGATATTATGCAGGGAGGACTTCTTTCATTTACGATGTCGTCAACCCCTGATAAAGCCTGGGGAACGGCAGCTGGGGGTTTCCCTGTCTCGATGGTCTCCGATTCGCTGATAACACCGATTCCGGCTGTGGAAAATGCTAAAAGAACGTTCCTTGATTCGACATTAGTGAGCCTTTCCTGTCCCCTGCCTGGCTCAATAATTTATTTTACCCTCGATGGTAAAACTCCTTCAGAAAACAGTCAGGTATATACAAAGCCGTTTTATATTAATAAGGAAACCGCACTGAAAGCTTTTGCGAAGAGACAGGGGCTTGAAAAAAGTTTCATCATGGATGCTAACTTCATCAGGCTTCCCAAGGACAGGAGCATCATATTGTCAAGCAAATTTGCCGGACAATATTCAGCAGGTGGTGATCTTGCCCTGATTGACTGCATCAGGGGAGGTGATAATTTCAAGACAGGCGCCTGGCAGGGTTATGAAGGCAATGACGTTAAAGCTCTTGTAGACCTGGGTTCGGTGAAGAAATTACAGGAAGTTTCACTGGGATGTTACCAGGACCAGGGTGCATGGATTTTTATGCCCCTGGCTGTTAGATTTTCAATTTCTTCAGATGGCAAAACATTCAGTGAGTTGCCGTTGATAAAAAACACGGTTAATGAAAGGGCCGATGGCATTGTAAAAAACGATTTTTCTAGTAAGCTGAATGGGAAGCCCGCAAGATATATCAAGGTACTCGCGGTGAATCGGGGAAATTGTCCGGACTGGCATCCCGGTGCAGGTAAAAAAGCCTGGATCTTTGTTGATGAAATCGTGATTAAATGAAGGCAGCAAAGGTGAAAGGTGATCTTCTCCTGTTGCTTG
Source organism: Bacteroidota bacterium (assembly GCA_037134895.1). Classification (GTDB taxonomy): domain Bacteria; phylum Bacteroidota; class Bacteroidia; order Bacteroidales; family FEN-979; genus CAIRDP01. The sequence continues at coordinate 55,815 of JBAXLI010000020.1, read as the reverse complement.
CGGCGGCGATCTGGGGTTTCGCGTTCGTTGCCCAGCGTATGGGAATGGATTACGTCGGGCCTTTTACCTATAATGGGGTGAGGTTTTCCCTTGGAATCTTTGTTCTTCTTCCGCTCCTGTATAACAAATTGAGGAAAGGTGACAAAATGATTTTTGTCAGTGATCCGGTGCAGCGAAGGAAAATCCTGATTGGAAGCCTGTTCACCGGTCTGCTGTTGTTTTCAGGGGTGGCCCTTCAACAACTGGGGCTGCAGAAAACGACTGCGGGCAAAGCCGGGTTCCTGACTGAGTTGTATGTGGTTTTTGTGCCGCTGGTCGGCCTGTTCTTCGGCCAGAAGAGCAACCGCTTCCTCTGGGCAGGTGTCGTACTTTCAATCACAGGACTTTATTTCATGAGCATCACCAGGGGTTTTTCCATGGCCCCCGGTGATATGCTGGTCCTGATTTGCTCTTTTGTATTTTCCTTCCATGTCCTTATTATAGGCTGGCTTTCCCCTCAGATGGATTCAATCCTGCTTGCAGTGATACAGTTTATGGTAACAGTAGTGCTGAACCTCCTTGTAGCATTTTCAATTGAAGTGGTGGAAATTGCCGGTATATTGCAGGCCTGGGCTCCCATCTGTTATGGAGGGATCCTTTCAGTGGGTGTCGCCTATACTCTTCAGATCATGGCGCAGAAAACAGCACATCCCGCCTACGTGAGCATAATTCTGGGGCTTGAGGCAGTTTTCGCGGTGATCGGAGGAATGTTGCTGCTGGGCGAAACCATGACTATGAGGATGACGGCAGGTTGTGTGCTCATGCTAATAGGAACGGCTGTAGTGCAGGTGAAAGGAAATACAACATAAATAGCGAAATAGCGAAATGGCGAAAAGCGAAATACTTAATATGAAAAACATTATTCTGTTATCTCTCATGCTCTTTCCCTGCCTGCTGTCGGCCCAGGGAGAAAACCCGTCATCACCTTCGGCTGCCGGGTTCAATGAACTTTTTCTCAACAAAACCCTGCGTGTCGATTATTTCCTTGCCGGGAACAGCAAGCAGGAGAATGTTTACTTCAGGGAGATGAGAGCGGAACCCTATTATGGCGGGCCTCATAAAAACCTTCTTGCAATGAAAAACTACGGTTCATATCGTTATTGCCTGTATGATTCAGCAACAGGGAACCTGATATTTGCCAGGGGCTTCTGCAGCCTGTTCCAGGAATGGAAAGGCACTCCCGAAGCAAAGCAGCTGAACCGGGCCTTCCCAATGGTCGCCACTACGCCATTCCCAAGGAAAACAGTGAATTTTGTGATAGAAAAACGAGCCTATGAAACAGGGGAATTTTCCAGTATCTTCGGGATGTACATCAGGCCCGATGATTACTTTATCAGGAACGACAGCATTCACCGGTATAAAGTTGAAAGGATAAGGTATTCAGGAGATCCTTCCAATCATGTTGATATCGCGTTCCTGGCCGAAGGTTATACAGAGGAGGAATTGCCTCAATTTCTCAATGATTCAAAATCGATGGCTGATTATTTCATGAGTGTAGATCCGTATTCCCGGGACAGTTCAAAATTCAATTTCTATGCAGTAATGTCACCCTCGGATGAGTCAGGGGTTTCCATCCCAGGCAAGGAGATTTATGTGAATACCAATATCCACAGCCAGTTTTACACCTTCGACATGGACCGTTACCTCACCAGTTCCGATACCAAATCAATTTGCGACATCGCTTCAAATGTCCCATATGATGCGATTTTTGTCATAGTCAATTCAAAACGCTACGGAGGCGGAGGATTTTTCAACCATTATGCCGAAGGGACAGCAAACAACCAGTATTCAAAGCAGGTGGCAATACATGAATTCGGTCATTCATTTGCCGGGCTTGCCGACGAATACTACAACGCCGAAGTGACATATTCTGATTTTTATAATACGAAAGTTGAGCCCTGGGAGCCAAATATTACCACCAATGTGAATTTTCAGTCGAAATGGAAGGACCTGATACCTGCCGGTATGCCTCTGCCTACGCCAAGGACTTCTCAATACAAAGATGTGGCAGGAATGTTTGAAGGTGGAGGATACATGGGCAAAGGCATATACAGTCCGGCTATGGATTGCAGGATGAAATCAAATGAAGCTGCCGGATTCTGCCCTGCGTGCAGGAGGGCGATCACAACGATGATCAGGTTTTACACAGAGCAGGATACAATCGGGAAGTAATTGAAGCGCGGAGTTTAACGGTAATTTTCGATACCATGGTTAAAGGACTTGTATTTGAAATCAGAAGGTTCACGGTGCACGACGGTCCGGGAATCCGAACCACGGTGTTTTTAAAAGGCTGTCCACTCTCCTGCCACTGGTGTCATAATCCTGAAAGCCGGAACCCTTTGCCCGAAACAACATTAAGAAAACTGAAACTTGAGAATAAAATTTTTACCGAGGAAGAAGTTTCAGGTAAATGGATGACTGTGGATGAGATCATGACGGAAGCCATGCAGGATAAGATTTTTTATGATGAATCAGGGGGCGGAATCACGATATCAGGCGGAGAACCTACCTTACAGCAAGAGTTTCTGACGGTCCTTCTTAAAGAAATAAAACAGAATGGCCTGAATACAGCACTGGATACCTGCGGATATACCGAATGGGAAAACCTTGAGAAATCGGCTAAATATGTAGATTTGTATCTTTATGATCTGAAGCTGATGGATGAGAGTCTCCATATTAAGCACACAGGGGTTTCGAATAAGCTGATCCTTGAAAATCTGAAAAGGCTTGCTGCGCTTGGAAAAGAGATCATCATCCGGATTCCGGTCATCCAGGGGATCAGCGATTCAGATGAGAATTTCAGGACCATGGCATTGTACCTTGAACCTATCAGGAACCGGATAAGCGAGATACACCTTCTTCCGTTCCACAGGTCTGCAGAAAGCAAATATAAAAGGATGGGGATCAGGAATTTCATGGAAAATACAGCAAATATGCCAAAAGAAGCACTGGCAGGAAGAAAGCTGGAACTCGGGAGCCTGGGATTTAAAGTTAAGATCGGGGGATAATAGAAATGGTGAAATGGTGAAATGGTGAAAAACAGTTATGACTGACAGAATCAACAGATTGAGGGAGCAGAGCCTGAATGCAGTAAACTGCATCAGTGCCGAGCGTGGGTTGCTTGTTACCGGTTTTTACGAAACGGGTATCGACAGAGAGGTTTCTGTCCCTGTGATGAGGGCAATGGTTTTTGACCATGTGCACACACATAAGTCGATCTGCCTCAATGAAGGTGAATTGATCGTTGGCGAGCGGGGGCCTGCCCCCAAGGCTTGTCCGACTTATCCTGAGATATGCCTTCACAGCCTGGAGGACCTGGACGTACTGGATTCAAGAAAAAAAGTATCTTTCAGGGTCGATGCGGCAGTCCGCAGGGTGTACAGCGACAGGATCATACCATTCTGGACTGGCCGCAGCAACCGCGATCGGATCATGAACGCCCTTCCGACTGAATGGCATAATGCCTATAGAGCAGGTGTATTTACCGAATTCCAGGAGCAGCGGGCGCCCGGGCATACAGTGCTGGGAGGCAAGATATATAAAATGGGCATGAATGATCTGCTGATCCAGATCAAAGATGAGATCGACAACCTTGATTTTATAAATGATCCAAAGGCTTTTGAAAAGCGGGAAGAGCTCAAAGGCATGGCTGTCTGTGCGAATGCGCTTGTCAGGTTTGCAGCAAGGCATGCAGGAGAACTTGAATCCCTGGCAGCAAAGGAAACCGATCCAAAAAGGAAAGCAGAGCTTCTTGAGATGGTTGGGATCTGCCACCATGTCCCCGCAAACGCTCCCCGTACCTTCCATGAGGCGCTTCAATACTATTGGTTTGTCCACCTGGGAGTGATCACTGAACTCAATCCATGGGATTCATTCAACCCTGGCCGTCTTGACCAGCATTTACTTCCGTTCTACCATAAAGGAATTGAAGATGGCAGCCTTTCAAAGGAGAAGGCGATTGAGCTTCTTCAATGTTTCTGGATTAAATTCAACAATCATCCCGCTCCTCCGAAAGTTGGAATTACGGCTCTTGAAAGCAACACATATACTGATTTCTGCCTGATTAACCTCGGAGGTGTCAAACAGGACGGCTCAGATGCCGTGAATGAACTTACGTTTATACTTCTTGATGTGATCGAGGAAATGAGGCTTTTACAGCCCAGTTCAATGGTCCAGGTAAGCAAGAAAAACCCCGACAAATTCATCCACCGTACCTTGCAGATCACAAAAACCGGCTTCGGGCAGCCTTCATTCTTCAATACCGATGCCATCATACAGGAACTTGTAAGGCAGGGAAAATCTCTGGCCGATGCAAGGAACGGGGGAGCAAGCGGCTGTGTTGAAGCCGGTGCCTTCGGTACTGAAGCCTACATCCTTTCTGGGTATTTCAACCTTGCAAAAGTGCTTGAGCTTACCCTTAACAACGGCTTTGACGCCCGTACTCAAACCCAGGTCAGCATAGCAGCAGGCAAAGCGACGGATTTTACTTCATTTGCGGAGCTTGTCAATGCTTTCCGCCTTCATCTCGATTATCTGACTTCAATCAAGATGAAAGGCAATAACATCATTCACAGGGTTTTTGCCGATCATATGCCTGTGCCTTTTCTCAGCCTGTTCATCGATGACTGCATCACAAACGGACTTGATTACAATGCCGGTGGTGCCAGATACAATACTACATACATTCAGGGTGTGGGGCTTGGCAGCATTACCGACTCGCTCACATCCATCAGGTACCATGTTTTCGAGAAGAAAACAATTACCATGCAGGGCCTGCTGAAAGCCCTTTCGGCCGATTTCAATGATTTCGAGGAGTTCAGAAAGGAACTTGTTTACAAAACACCCAAATACGGCAATGATGATGATTATGCGGATGAGCAATCCCGGCTTGTCTTTCGCCTGTTTTTCGAATCAGTCGACGGAAGGCCGACATCGGTCGGCGGAAAACACAGGATCAACATGCTGCCTACGACTTCACATGTGTATTTCGGAAGCGTGATTGGCGCTCTGCCCGATGGCCGCAAAGCCGGGGAGCCCTTGTCGGAAGGCATTTCCCCTTTCCAGGGAGCCGACCATAAAGGCCCGACAGCAGTGCTTAAATCAGCTGCCAAAATTGACCACCTGCTTACAGGAGGAACCCTTCTGAACCAGAAGTTCTCACCATCATTTTTTGAGGGGGATGAAGCGATTGGGAAACTAGGCAGCCTTATCAGGTCCTATTTCAGGATGGACGGGCACCATATCCAGTTCAATGTCGTGAATGCAGCAACTCTCAGGGATGCCCAGAAGCATCCTGAAAAGCACAGGAACCTCATTGTAAGAGTGGCCGGGTACAGCGACTATTTCAACGACCTGGGAGAAGATCTTCAGAACGAGATCATCCGCAGGACTGAACACGAAGGAGTATAACCATCCGGCCATAGCCGGTAACTTATAAGATCATGAACAAACGCAGCAGGAACTTACGCTGTCTTCTGGTATGGAGTCAGCTTGTCTTGTTTTCCCTGACGGGGATTCAGGCTCAGACATTTTTTATGGGGAATTTCAAATCGGTAAAACAATCGGGGAGCGATGTTACCATAAAATCAGAAAATGCTGTTGTCAGGTTGAGATACTACTCCCCTACCATCATCAGGATAAGCGCCAACAAACAGCTTGCCGAAGGTGATTTTTCTTATGCAGTCATCGGAAAACCACAGGCCGGGTCATTCAGGATGCAGGAATCTGGTGAGAAGTTAACACTCAGCACCGACTCACTCAGTATTGAGATCACGAAAAATCCAATCCGCATACAGGTAAAGAATCATGAAAACAAACAGCTTTCTGAGGAATATGCTCCTTTCGGTACAGGCTGGCAGGGTGAAGAGATCAGTTGTTACCGCAAACTCTTTAATGGAGAGAAATTTATCGGACTGGGCGAAAAAACTGGCAATCTCGACCGCCGCGACAGCAAATACGAGATGTGGAATTCAGATGTGCCAGCCTATGCTTCCAACGCTGATCCCTTGTACGTGAGCATCCCGTTTTTCATGGGAATTCACGACAGCCTGGTTTACGGGATATTCCTGGACAATTCTTCTAGGACGAAATTTGATTTTGCGGCTTCCACCGACAATCTTTTTTCAAGGTTCTCTGTTGCAGAGGGTGAGCTGAATTATTACTTTTTCGGTGCATCGACGGTTGCAGGGATTCTTGGCGATTACACCTGGCTCACCGGCCGTTCGTGGCTACCCCCTATCTGGAGCCTCGGGTTTCAGCAAAGCCGCTGGGGGTATTATCCTGATAAGGAGATCCTTGATATTGCAAAGTCGTTCAGGATGAAAAAGATCCCCTGTGATATGATCTACCTGGATATCGATTATATGGATGCCTATAAGATCTTTACCTGGAATCCAAAGGGGTTTTCAAATCCGGGAGCTCTTATAACAGAGTTGAATGGCCTGGGCTTTCATGTTGCCACCATTGTTGACCCTGGGATTAAAGTAGAACCCGGATATTTTGCCTATGATGAGGGGGTGAAGAATGATTATTTTGTCAAATATCCCGACGGGCAGCGGTATATAGGAAGCGTATGGCCCGGCAGGTGCCATTTCCCGGATTTTACAAAAGATGTGGTCAGACAATGGTGGGGAAATTCTTTCAAAAGGCTGTCTGATCCCGGTGTTGAAGGATTCTGGAATGACATGAATGAACCTTCGGCCTGGGGGCAGAACATACCTGATATTGTGCAGTTTAGCTTTGAAGGCAAAGGAAGCAGCATGAAACAGGCCCATAATGTTTATGGGCTCAATATGTCGAAGGCCACTTATGAAGGGACAAAGAAGCTCCTTAACGGCAGAAGGCCTTTTATCCTTACCCGTGCCGCGTACGCAGGGATACAGAGGTATTCGGCGGTGTGGACGGGTGATAATGTTGCAAGTGACGAGCATATGCTACTTTCGGCCAGGATGGTCAACAGCATGGGGCTGTCGGGCCTGGCTTTTGTAGGCCCTGATATGGGAGGCTTTATGGAATCACCAACGAAGGAATTGTTTGTGAGATGGATGTCACTGGGGGTTTATACCCCGTTTTTCAGGAACCATGCAGCTAAAGGGACAAACAGGAAAGAACCATGGGCCCTGGGCGAGGATGTGGAATCCTCCTCGGTAAAGCTGATTTCTCAGCGCTACCGGCTGCTTCCTTACATTTATTCAGCTTTTTATGCTTCCACCCAGACCGGACTTCCTGTGGCCAGAAGCCTTGCCATCAACTATACCTATGACAAGAAAATATACTGGTGGAAGTACCAGGAGGAATATCTCTTTGGCGATAACATTCTCGTTGCCCCGGTTTCCTGCACACAGAACCATGCAAAGGTCTACTTGCCTGAAGGCGGATGGTACAGGCTGTCATCAGGAGACTTCTACCAGGGGCAACAGGAAGTGATGGTAGATGCCCCGCTGGAAGATCTTCCTGTTTTTGTCAAAGCATCAGGTATGATCCCGATGCAGTCGGTTGTACAGAGTACTTCTGAAAAACCATCAGATACACTTGACCTTCATATTTATTACGGTCAGGCTTCAAGTTCATATTTGTATTATGAGGATGACGGACTGACCTATGATTATGAGAAGGGATCCTTTTGCAGGCGGTTGATTCGCTTTGATCCATCGAGTAAGAGCCTTACCATTGGAAAGTCAGAAGGTGTATATACTTCGAAATTCACTAAGATCAGGGTAATCCTGCATTCGTTCCCTAGTTTAAAAGGTTTTATTGTACACGGCCAGGAAATGCCTATAAAGAGGTCGGGTAATACTATACAAAGCAAGGTACTAGAGTTTCGTTCAGAAGAAATTAGCATCCGTATCGAATAAAAAAATGAAGATTGCTTCACAAACAGCACAAAGACATTACCCGGCAATATACCTGTCTTTTTTCAGCATCGGAATGGTCGAAACCCTGTTCCCAAGGCTTAACTGGCAGATCAGCATGGTCTTCGCCGATGCATATCTGGTGAGGATTCTGACTTTCCTGGGTCTGCTGCTGCTTTCGTTTCTTTCTGTTGCTTTCGGGTTGTCGGGGCAGGTTAAAACTTTCTCAGGGAAAATAGCCGGAGGGCTGCTGACGATTGTTCCAGGTTTGCTGATCCTTCTTTTTTTTGGAAAGTCGGTGAACGGAATCCTTTTCAGTGCCTTATTTTTATTTTCGGGAAGCCTTTTTGTGCAGGTTGCTTCACTTCAGCATATAATTCCCGGGACTGAAAGCAAATATATTTTCAAAAGGATCGCCTGGCTGTACCTGCTGAAAAGCGCAGGCCTTGCAGCAGGAATGTGTGTTCCCTTCATGTTTCCCTCAGTATTTCAGGCTAACAGCACATTGAGTATATACCTGCCCTTAGTGTTTATCTGTACTGCAATCGCCATGCTGCTCATTATACCCTTGGCGACACCCATGGCAAACGTTCCGGAACAGCCAACTGGATTCAGTCTCAGGGCAGTCATTTCAGACAAACTTCTTATCCTGCTTGCCGGTGGACTTTTGCTTTATTCAGGGGCTGAATTTTGTTTGAAAGATATCTTTCCATTTTATTTTTCTGAAACCTTCGGACTCAGGATACTGCAGACCGGAGTTCCGGGTATTGGTTTGTTTTTTCTTTCCTTCCTTGCAGGACGCCTGGCCTGGGTTTTTCTCCCATCCGGAATCAAACCAGGTATGGTTTTTATGCTCAGCAGCTTGCTTTGCATTTCAGGCATTGCGGCTATATATATGGGACAGTTATCCTTATCACTGGCTGCGACAGTTATTACAGGCCTTGGGATGGCCGGCATTTTCCCCGTTCTTTTAGCAATTATGTTTGACAGGGTTCAGTTAAGTGCAAGGGTTCTTGCCGGTTTGATGATAGCGACAATCCCGCCTGGAGAATTCTTCAGTTCACTCATGTGGGCGGTTACTGATTCCATATCGATTGCTATGGGGTTTATTGTTCCCATGTTCTGCATGTTCTTCATAACATGGATCGCGATCACCCTGATGTGGCAGGACCGGGAACGTGGCATGTGATTAATGTCAGACAATGTCGGGCTTTGTTCATGAATCAGCACAAAAGACCGTCGAAATTGTTGTATAAAAAATATTTAAAGCATAGAATTATGAAGAAACTGATAGTGCCGGTATGTTGCATGATCATTCTGATCCTGCAATCCTGTGAGAGGGGTGAGCATTTCCTCAGGGACAAAACATATCGTGAAAAAGTTGAAGTTCAATTTGAGAAGCAGAAACAACTTGGAAAGAACAGGTGGGAGCAGGTATTTAAGATTACCGACCAGAAGATGCCCCTGAGAGAGGCCGAAGCACTGAAGTTCATTCTTGCATATTCACCTCTCAGTGATATTGCCGATTACAACGGTGATTTTTTCCTTGAGAACATCAGGGCTTCATTTGCAGCAAGGGATACGTTTGAATGGGGGAAATTGATCCCTGTTGAGATTTTCAGGCATTTTGTGCTTCCTGTAAGAGTTAACAATGAGAATCTCGACAGTTCCCGAATGGTTTTCTTTTCTGAACTCAAAGACAGGATAAAGAAAAAAAACATGAAGGATGCTGTGCTGGAAGTCAACCACTGGTGTCATGAAAGGGTCACCTACCGCGGCACCGATGGAAGAACCTCCTCTCCCCTGGCGACCGTCAAAACTGCATACGGGCGTTGCGGGGAAGAATCAACCTTTACTGTTGCAGCACTCAGGTCGGTTTGCATTCCGGCAAGGCAGTGCTATACCCCACGCTGGGCGCATTCAGACGACAATCATGCATGGGTAGAAGTGTGGGTGGATGGCAAATGGCATTATATTGGTGCCTGCGAGCCTGAAGCCGTTCTTGATGCAGCATGGTTTACTGCCCCGGCAAAGCGGGCGATGCTTGTGAACACCAATGTTTTTGGTGATTATGAAGGGCCGGAGGATGTTTTACTGAAAGATGAGAGGTATACGAAGATCAATATATTACCGAATTATGCAGATACCAGGCGAATTTTCGTGATGGTGAGGGATTCATCGGGTCATCCCGCCGACAGTGCCCGGGTTGAATTCCAGCTATACAATTATGCTGAATTCTATCCCTTGCTCAGTACACATACCGATCAGAAAGGGCTTTGCAGTTTCCTCACAGGTTTCGGGGATCTTATGATCAGGGCTTCAGAAGCGGGAAAATTCTCATTTCGTAAGATCAGCGTTAAAACAACCGACACCCTGGTTCTTGACCTCACAATGAAAACAGGCGGGGAATATACGATGCAGGAAGATTTTATCCCTCCTCCTGAAAGACCGGCTGCAAACGCTGTTCCCGATTCAGTAAAAGAATCAAATTCACGGATGCTTGCCCTGGAAGACAAGATCAGGGGTGCATATGAGAACACATTTATCGACAGCGCCAAGTCCTGCCGGCTTGCATCGACGTTGAAATTAAATTCCGACACACTCTGGCTTTTCCTCAGGGAAAGCCGCGGAAACTACAGGACTATCATCGATTTTGCTGGATCTATTAAGGCAGAGAAGAAATCCTGGGTGTTCCCCTTGCTTTGGGCTGTATCAACTAAAGATCTCAGGGACATCTCCTTTGATGTTTTAATGGATAACATAAGCAATTCGGTTTACCGGGGAAATTCAGGCAATGACCTTGAATTCTTCCGCAGATACCTTCTGAACCCCAGGGTTGACAATGAAATGCTAAGGCCATACAAAGGTTTTCTGCAGTCAAAATTTGATAAAAGTTTCAGGGATAAGGGATTTGCCCAACCAGCAAGCATTGTTGACTGGGTCTCAGCCAATGTTCTGATCGACACAAAAGCAAATTACGGCAGGGCTCCATTAACACCCGTTGGCGTTTATGAACTGAAGGTGGCTGATCCTCATTCCAGGGATATATTCTTCGTTGCGATATGCAGGAGCCTTGGAATTCCAGCCCGCCTTGAACCCGGTACACGTCTTCCGCAGTTTTATCATAATTCAAAGTGGCATGATGCGCTTTTTGATCCGATAAAGCCGGTCTCCCCTGAACGGGTTAAGCTCACCCTGCTTTCCGACCCGGAAAACAACAGGAAACCTGAATATTATGTTCATTTCACAATTGAGAAATTCGAAGACGGCTTTTATAACTCTCTCGATTATGAAGGTGATCCCCAGGTCGCAAATTTTCCCTGCACTCTTGATCTGTCGGCAGGCAATTACATGATGGTGACCGGGAACCGTTTAAAAGACGGGACTGTATTGGCCAGCCTATCCTTCTTCAACCTTGAAAAGGGTAAGGAGGCAAAGCAGATGATCAGCTTCAGAAAAGAGCCAGCTCCCGCAATCCTCGGCAGGGTTGAGCAGGCAAAGGTCCTGTCGTCTCTTTCAATGCCAGGCCTGGCAGGAAAGGAAGATCTCATCCTGGCCTGGGTTGAACCTGACAAAGAGCCTACAAAGCATTTCTTCGCCGACCTCAGGGAAAAAAAGAAGGATTTTCAGAAAACATCATGCAGGATTTTTCTTCTTTTCAGAAATGAAAAAGAAAAACAAGACTTCCTTGCAGGACCTTTCAGGGAAATGCCTTCGGGTGTAAGTTGTACCGTTCCCGGGAATGAACTTCTGAAACTGGTATCTTCAGCTTCATCACAGAACCTGGGATCAATCCTTCCAATAGTATGCCTGATCAGTAAGAATGGAGAAATACTCTATCTTTCGCAGGGTTACAGGATTGGAATCGGTGATGACCTGGCCAGGTTAATCCACTAACACTTTATTCATAAAATATTCATCCATGCGCTATTGGCAAACCCGATACGGAACACAGGTTGAGCGCCTTAACTGGGGCTCGTCAAACGTATACCTTGTCTCATTCAATGACCATGATATCCTTGTCGATACCGGTCCTGCTGCAATGAGGGGGATGCTGATGAAGCAGATTGAAAAACTTGGGCTGAAACATCTCGATGCACTGGTTTTCACGCATACTCATTTCGACCACACAGGCAGCGCAGCGATCCTCAAAAGAATGTTTGGAATGCCTGTGATCGTGCACCGTTCAGAGGCTTCCTGTCTTGAGGCCGGACTGAGTCCGCTACCTCACGGGAACATGATGCTTACGAAATTCCTGTACAATCTTGGCGCTCCAAGGGTTGAGCATTGGTTTAAGGTAGAAGGTGTTAAACCGGATTTACTGGCGGATGATGTGCTGGATTTATCAACCTTTGGCATCAATGCAAGGCTGATCCACACTCCAGGCCACAGCATAGGTTCATGCAGCCTAATTATCGATGATCAGATTGCCATCACAGGCGACACCTGCGTTTCGGTATTCCCCGGCAGAGCGTTTCCTCCCTGGGCCGACGACCCTGTTGCACTTCTAAGAAGCTGGAAATTGCTGCTCGATACGAAATGTGAGCTGTTCCTTCCGATGCATCACTGGGTTATAACACGAAAGGTCCTGGAGAGAGAATACCGCCGGAAATCGTGATACGTGACAAGTGAAACGAACAACCAATCACTAATAACCAACAACCAACAGCCAATTACAGTTTCTGGGTTTCTATGATGGGGTATCCTTTGCGGCCGGCACTGTAGAAGCTTACAAAACGCATTTTGTAGTAGTATCCCCTGGTATCCTGGATGATATAGGCGAGGTTTGTTCTTACCGTATAACTATCTGCTTTTGAATTATACACCTTCCAGTTATATCCGATTGCATCCTGGGAAGTACTGTAAATAGAACTTCTTGCGACAGACAGGTCAATGGATGAAAAAGGATGAATGGTGTCAACGGCAACCTTAACATTGTTCTGGTTGGTAAGCACGCCGGTGACAAGGTACGGGTAGGCTTCTTTCAGGTCGGTGAAAAGTAGTGTGGTATATTGAGTGAACAGTAGGTCATATCCGGTTTTCGGTGGTTCCAGCTGCTCAATAATCCCCCCTGCCCTGATCCCGTAAAACAAGTAATCCACAGATTGATCTTTTGGCACAACAGCTGAAGTGATCGCTCCACCCTGTAATGTTGTGTAGCGGAAATAATATGTATTATGCTTAAGGCTGTCAAAAATTACCTGCCGCAAACCCAGGTGCAGGCCAGCTATATCCTTTCCCATGTCAAGAGCCCAGATATGGCCATTTGAAACGGTATCTCCGTTCACAATGCTGAACCATTGCCCGGTTGCAATGGAATCAGGATCTCCGTCTGATTTGTCGAATTTCCATTTGGCCCCGGACGTATCGACTGCTTGTGCGAATGTTCGGACACCCATATCTGCAATCCGCATAAAATCAGCAGTATTAAGGATGATATGATACCCTCCCTGTCGGCATTCAAATCCGAGGTCGCTTATGGTTCTTTCATTCGAACTGACAACCACAGCAGAATCCAGACGGAAATAGAGCTGGTATAAATAAGTCGGGGTCATGGCGATAGTATCAACCCTTACATCTCCCCTGTCGGGATATGGAACTGTGGAATCCTTTTTAAAACATGAATTCAGTGTCAGGGCAAGCAGTATGGAGGTCCACAAAACAAGAAATCTTTTCATTTATACTTGTTAAAGTTGAAACTGAATCTTAAAAATAGTGTCCTTCCCCAGCCAATGTTCATCCCGTCTCCTCCGGAGCCATGTGTCCCAACCATCCCGCTTGCAGGAACTGTAGTTACATTGAACAGGTTCTTGATCCCGGTGGAAATCCTTATGCGGTTTTGCCAGAAGCCTTTGGTTGCCGTAATATCCATGATGTTATAGGGATCAACATATCCCCAGTCAAGACTTTTGTCGTTGAACACGACCTGTGGCGCCCGGCCGGTATATTTGTAGAAAACTGCAAACGTCAGCATTGGTTTGGCCAGAGTGTAGCTCCCGTTAAAACTTATTTCGGTGAGCCACTGCAAAGGGCCTGGTTTGGATTCTTCATCCAGGCTTCCTGTAACCCCGGTTTCCGAAACAGAAAGCTGAAGTTTTAGCGCAGGATAAAGACTAAAGCCAACACTTGCATTCCCTCCAGTAGTCTTGTATTTACTGAGGTTCACATAAGTATACTGGTTTGGGGAAATTCCTGTGGGTGCAAGAAGGATTACATTGTTAATCATGTTGTAAAATCCAATAACATCAAAATTCCAGGCTGTCATTTTAGTTTCAGGGTTCCAGTTGATCCCGATGTTGAAATTGTTGGATTGCTCGGCTTTAAGATCAGGATTGCCGATAACATCATGATTTACATCCTGGAAATTAAGATAAAGTTCTTTCAGGTCTGGTGAACGGAACCCCCTGGCATAGGAGAACCTCGTGCTCCATTCGCTTGCCATGTTCCATTTTGCGCTAAGAGCATAAACAACGGGAGCCTTGTATTTTGTGTTATAAATGAAACGCAATCCCGGCTGTATCGAAAGAGTTTTAACCGGGTCATACTTGAGACTGAAAAAAGCTGCATAATCCCCGATCTGTTGTGTATTCCCTGATATGCGTTTACCTGTTCCTGTTTCAAGGTCAACATCAATACCTGTCTGATAATTCAGTTTATGTTCCAGGTTATTGGTGGCAAAGGTTGCACGGCCAATCCATGATGTTATTGTCGTGGTATCGCTTCCATCAGAATTCGTGATCGGAATTTTTTCACCCGTTGTGAGTTCCATATCGTACGATTGTTTCATCCTCTGGTATGCAGAATAAGAGGCAAGAATACTGATATATTTACTGCGGGGAAGTTTGATAGAGCCTTCGGCCCTGGCCGAATACCTGATGGTGGTGAAATAATTATCCAGGGCATTGATATAATAGACTGGCTGCAGGGCTCCCTTATCCTCAAGAAGTTCATTAAAATAATCCCCTCCCAGTTTCAGTTTGAAAATGCCCGTATTATATGTGTAGTAACCATCGAAAAAATATTGTCGCCTGGGTTTGAAGGTTTTGGAACGGCTTGTATCTACAGAAGAATATGCTGGTGAGAAATTCCTTCCCCCGTCGACCATCAGTCCGTGACGTTTAAGGCAGGCCGAAACCGAAGCGTCGAAGTTAAACACACCCACACTTTCATAGTATGTATTTGCGGTTGTATTAAGCAGGGATGTTTTATTCTCTCTGGTTATAATATTGATTACACCGGCGAGGGCATTACTGCCGTAGATCACCGACATGGGGCCTTCGATCAGTTCAACATGGTCAACATTGTTCAGGTTGATCTGGTTCAGGTCGAAATTCCCGTTCATCCTGCCTATCATAGGCACGCCATCCTGCAGGAACTTTACATTTTGTCCTGAAAGTCCCTGTATCCTCAGGCTGGTTCCAAGCACGCCGTCCTGGCTAACCTGCATGCTTGACTGGTCTTTAAGCAGGTCGGCCATGTTCGTGGCTGCTTTCTGCTCGATTTGCCTTGCGTTGATCACTTCGACCCTGTAGATCGACTTATCAGCTTTCTCGGGAGTGTATTGCGCTGTGACTACTACCTCGTTCATATTAAGGATGGAGGGTTCCAGGTGGATTTCCAAAGACTGTCCGGGCCGTATTGTGTCTTTATAGGTCGAATAACCCATAAAGCTGATGACTACCCTGGAAGGTTCGTGAACCTCGTTGGCAACCAGGCCGTCGATGGATGTAAGAGTATAGAGGGGTTTACCTGTTTTGAGTCCTTCAAAGCATACGTGGGCGTAAGCAACAGGTTCGGAATTCTTTTTATCAATGACTTTAATAAAAGCCTTCTGGCCATTAGCTGATGCTATGGCCAGAAGACTGATTATTAACCCGGAAAGCAGGCGAAAAGGGCCTCTTTTCATGTTAACGCGTAATGATCACTTTCGTAACTGCTTTCGTTGCTGCAGTTGAAGCAGTCACGAAATACACACCAGGGGTTAACCCGGTAACATTAAACGAAAACTGATTGAGACCCTCGGCAAGCCTGCCCGGGTGATCTGCACCAAGTTGTCTGCCCGACAGATCTGAAAGAACGAAATGGATTTCGTCACCGGTTTTGCCGGTAACAGAAATATGCAAAGTCTCCTTCACCGGGTTGGGGTAAACTGTAATGTTCAACCCAGATGAAGCAAGGTCATTATTAATCCCGGCGGAAAAAAGTTTTTCCTTAGTGAAAAATATTTTGCCACTGCCGATACCGGCATAACCGGTGAAATAAAGTTTATGTACATTCTTGTTTGGCTTTTGTGTAAAGTAAACAAGGGAATCAACGACGGTATATGATGAAGTTGCGGTGTTGTAAGACTTCCAATCGTACCCTATCGAAGATCTTAACGAATCCCAGGCATTCGCCTGCCAGTTGGTATATGAAAGCGGAACCGGATGGCATTTTTTTGTTTTCAGGTTTGAATTACTCAATACACCTGTCACAAGGTAAGGAGTGCTATCGGGCTGAATCGACATATACCTTGTAAAAAGTATATCCCAGCTTGCCAGTGTAGGCTGAAAATCAACCCTCTGATTGGTTTCCAGTGAAAATCCGATAAAATCTGTCGCAAGGTCATTGGAAAGATCAAGGGTATCGGTATGATCATTAGTTCCGTCAATGTTGGCTAGACGGAAATGATAAATGTCAAGCGTTGATCTCTTGTCCTTGATCCAGAGTTTGCGAAGGCTGCCATCCCTAAGCTGAATGACAAATAACGAATCACCAACCAGGTCATGGGTTACATCGTTGTATATGGCCCAGCCATAATCGGGATATCCTTTGGCGTTTCGTGAAAATGCGCCGTTTTCCCAGTCGTTGGGATCATTGTACATGGGTCGCCATGTATTAAAACCCGAGGTGTCAACACTTGCCCATCCATTGGTATCGGATTTGGGATACGTATACAGGATCACACTTTTTCCGTCGTTGGTTAAAATACTTGAACTGAATTTTTTGGTGCGGAATGCTATATCCCAGGTGCTGCGTGGAGAAGAAAGCACGAATCCGCTTTCAATGCTGTAATAAATTTCATTGGCATAATTTGCTCCCATGGTTACAGAGTCTGAAACAGCAGATTCCTGGGCTGTGCTTAAATTATTAATTGAAGTGACAAAAAGGAAAGTGAATAGCAGGAGAACTGAGCAACTTAACTTTTTCATTATATAAATATTATATGTTTATTGAAAACAGTAAAACAATTTGAATTTAATCTGCGGATGGGATTATCCCTGTTGGCAGGAATTGTCCATGGAATTATTCAGACAAACGGGCATGAATATCCCAGGTTTGGCTGATAAAGACCAGATTATAATTAAGAAAGAGGAGGAGCCCTGAGGCCGGAAGACGTCAGGTGCTGAATTTCAGGGACCTTATAACAAAGGTCAAAAGTGATCATGCTGCCTGAACCGCTGCTGTGACGTATGATCTCGACAGGCAGGATTGCAGGTGACTGATGCGAATATTTCTGTATTAAAACGGTTTTAAGTCCTAAATTCCCTGCTGAAAGAATTTTAGTGGCTTTGTCGCCATCGCGCTTGATGCCGACGAACTGTGGGATCAATGGTTTCCCCCAGATCTTATACTGGTGAAAGTTGATGATTGAGCCAAAGACAATAATGGAAATAGCCAGACTGTGAAACAGAACTGAGAGTATTTTTATATTCCTGTGGCTGACGTTCACCTGTTGTTATTTATTTAACCGGGTACAAAGGTATATAAAAATATTACCCACAATCCCCATTTTATAAAAACTTTATACACATTAATTAACAAGCGGGGCACAACGATATCAGGCAACCATCTTACCCTTCCATTCAAAAGCCGGATGTATATAATAATTTGTATCTTTATGCCATCAATCCCTGCAGGCATGCACAAGATAAGTACTTTTCTGAGGTATGTTTCTGATTATCTTAAATTTGGTGAATTCTATTTTCTCTGGACATCGATCATCTTTGTTCTTACGAAGCAAGTGAATCCGCCTGTGCGGGTATACAACAGCAGCCTCGGCACTTTCGTAACCCGTAAAGGAACTCTTGATTTCCAGTTTCTTAATTATGCATACGAATGGAATGTAAAAAGATTTTTCCTTGAGAATATGGAAGGCTATAATCTCTTTCTCGACATCGGTGCCAATGTGGGAACCTATAGCTTCCTGATGGCCAATAAAGGGCTGGTTTGCCATGCGTTTGAACCGATCAAGGAAAATTATAAGTCAATTGTCCTGAATATAATGGTTAATGGGATGGATAATAAAATCACTCCTCATAATATTGGGCTAGGGGCAAAGAATTCGACCGAAAATTTTATTTTTGAATCGATGAACACAGGTGCTTCTCATCTTGAATCTATTCATACTTATGTTGAGAGCAAGGGTGAAACCGGAATAAAAGTGAAAGCAGAAATCAGGACACTGGATTCTGTTCTTTCATCAATAAAATACAACAGTGAGGATAAACTCCTTATTAAGATTGATGCTGAAGGAATGGAAATTGATGTTCTTGAAGGTGCAAAGATGTTCATCAGGGACCATCCGCATTTTCTGATCATGATGGAATCAAAACACTCGGGTGTCAAAAGGATACAGGATTACCTGAAAACCCTTGGTAATTTTATTTATATGGAAGTTGACAGCGACAATATGGCCATTATGAAATAGCGGTATTTTGCGATTTTCAATAAAAATTACTTCAAGCTGTCTTTTTGCTTTTTTTCCTGATTATACTTTGTTTGCCCCTTATCAAATTCTTTCTCAAATTCTTTCATGTCGGAACTCCATTCATCAAGAAACTTCTTTTGCCAGTCAGAGTCGGTGTGAACAAATGAAAACCTCGGTTCTTTGTCTGATGGTGTCTGACTGGAAGTCACAAGCCAGAAATAAAGGGCATTATGCTTAAACATTGACGATTCGAGAGTTATACTAGTATCAGCCGTCTGTTTAGAATAAACTTTCTTTACCCCGTTTTCAAAAATGATCAGGTATTTTTGACTGCCTGCCTTATAGCGGTGCCAGGTAAAGCTTACCTTTCCTCCTGTGACAATAGATGAATCTGCCGGATAAATCATAAGTGGTTTTCCAAACTGATTCCTGCTTCGGTAAACGGCTCCCTTGACGACCATTGCCGTTGGGGCTTCTCCTTTTGCAACAGCTGACTGTGCGACATAATTGAAGTACTCCTTGGTAAGTGAGGATTGGTTCTTCATGCAAATGGCATTCAGGTCGGCAAACGAGAGAGTACCCTGCGTATTGATCCTGAGAGCCTTGTTTTTACCGCTTAAAAGGATTACAACTGCATCGGCTGAAACCGACAGTTTCGTTTCGGTTGTGATCTTTGCATTTTTCTTTGCAGGCACTGATGAAGTCCCCTGTATAAGAAGTACCTTACCTTTCGTCTGATAGACGATAAAATCATCACATTGTGCATTAACAAAGAATGGGAATGATGCAAAAGCCAGGAATAACAGATACTTATTCATAGATCATGTTTTGGAGGCAGAAACAAAGGGTGAACATTAATACGCTTGTTAAGAATTATGATTGCCCGTTTATACCAGGTAAGAAATGTCTTATAGAGCAGAACAGGCACCAGGAAAAATGACGAATTGATACTGTAATCACAGCTTTTGTAAAGAATAAAAAAAGTATAAACGAGAAGTACATTGATAGCAAGCAGAATCAGAGGAAACAGTATGTCGAAAAGATTAGGATAGCGATCGTCGAACCAGGTGAAAAACAAAACGTAGAAATAGCAGAAAATAAAAGACAGAAGTATCAGCAACCAAACCGGCATGACATTGATATAATTTTCTGAAAGGATCATGCTGGCAATGTTGGCATGGACCACAACCCCGTACATATCAGGTCTTGACCGGCCTGCAAGTTCAGGATTCAAAGGTGTATAATAGATGTCTTCAAGATCAGGAGGGGCATTAAATGACGGGCCGATATAACCCATAAAAACAATCTTGTTTGTGAGCATTCCCAGGTCTGATGTCGAATCGAGAGCTTCAGTTGCATCAACGCATATAAAGGCATTCCTGTTCCCTATGTAATTGATCACCTCCCTCTCATTATTTCGTTTTATTAGCCGTTTAAAAGTCGGCGGATCATATTTTCTTATCATCTCAGCTGCCATTGCATATATTGTATCTCCCCTGAAAACCTGGAACGGACTGAATGTTCGTATAGTGGAAGTTTCCGGATTGCCGCCTCCCAGGTTGACATAGGCCCGTAAGCCACTGTTAAAAAACCGAAAAGAAGTTTCAAGACTGTCATATGTCCCATCAGCAGCGTTTGTACCTGTGAGATAGCAGGCCATTGCAAGATTGTGATCAAGTTTAAGGCTGCCCTCCAGTTCAGAATCTATGGCAGAGTCACGCAAAGCCGAGAAGAAACCATCAAACCCGATAATCTTTGGTTTAAAACTTTTCACCCTCCTGATCTGTGTGGCAATTTGTTTACGGTCGAGGTGGCTAATATTTACGAGAACAATATTGGTATCGAGAAGCTCCTGCCTGGAGCTAAGCTTTGAATAAAGAAGGTCGCTGAAGTTGAAATCGGTCAGGGCTTTTTCAATCGGGTTGAAAAAGCTCAGATTGAACGAAACAAGACCGACCAGAAAGACTGTTATAAAAAGCAAAAGAGTAACAACCATAAAGTCAGGCCTCACCCAGCGAAAGAATTTCAGATCCTGAGACTTCATCGGGAACCCTGTTTTGGTTATGCTATTGTCAAGTCAGGATTACAAATGTACAAGAGTTTTTTAATCTCAGTACACAATAACCGAATCATTTTCATAGTGCAACTGTATGAAGACTGGTATGCTCTCACCGGAACCAGTCGCCGGCAAATGAAGGTGATCTCGGCTCACAGGCATCCTTAATCAGCCTGATTACAAGAGCGTCTTTATTCACAACGTAGGAATAGTAGCCGTTTCCAGTACAATCTTTATCTTTAAAAATTACCATTGTGCTTCCTGTTGCAGTAAAGCTCACGTATGAATTGCTGTGGCCGGGGATTGAATCTGTCATGGTCCAGTTAAGGCCACCATTAAATGTAAGGTTCATTTTTACCCGGTAACTTATACCATTAACCACCATATTTTTTTGCCATGCACCCTCAACCATCTGCATTGCGGCAGGCTCTTTCCCCTGCCATGAACCTGATATACCACGAACCCTGGCCGGATAATTGTCGCTGATTACAGTTAAAGTTAGAACCCCGTTAAAGGCGCTCCATTTGTAAATTCCGTCCCCTGGCAAATCCGGGTCATCGTAAAACCGGATCTGATCTCCGTTTACCGCGACCTTTGCGTAGGAATTTGTATGTGTCGAAAGGGTGTCAAGCATAATCCACGCCATTGTACCGTCAACGCTGATATTTAACTGCGCATGGTAGGTCTCGCTTCCAGTAAATGTGCGGATCCAGTAACCAAACGGAGATGAAGACGGCAGGGGATCATCGCTTTTATGGGAGCAGGCATGGAAAATAAACACCAGTCCAAGTAAGAAACCAAGCTGGAATAAGGGCAGAAGAACTCTTTTCATATGCAGGAGAAAGTTTGTTAGTAAAGATAATAAAGATATTCAATAGAGGAAGTCTGAAGTTCTGATAATATTATCAGAATTGAGCAATCCGGGAAAAATATTCTGCAGATTCTGCAAGCCATGGGCTTACCATTTGCATTAATCAGTAAAAATCAATGAGCGAGTAAAAATAACGAGCAGTTACAACTGCTGTCTGCAACTCACCTCCCCTCTTCTGCCAAACTTAGTTTTAGTCACAGCCAACGCGAACCTAAATTTACAGCGTGAATTGAAAGCATGAACCAACCTGATTAAATCCAACAGTATGAAAACCTTTACAAAGTATTTGATCAATTTACCAAACCTGGCATCGTTGATCGCCATTTCAGCGCTCACTATGATGAGTTATGGATATGCAGGCGCCCGGAATTTGTCACCGGGAATAAGTGAATCCAGTCCATCTGAGATAGACAGCCCCAAATCATCATCCGCAGAAGACACTCTTAAAAAACATACAGAAAAAAGGCTGCCATTGAGCCAGCAGGTTGCTCATCCGAAGACAAGGCCCAGGATCCCGCCTGTTGCAAACCTGAGCATTACCACCGAAATACCTTTAACTCTCTTCTATGACAGAGATACCGCAGGAGTTATGCATCTCAATAACAAGGTTGAGATAGTAAGGACCAAACCCGGGGAGCATATCCTGACGTTCAGGACTAAATCCTGGGAACTTGAAAAGAAAATCATTGTTGATTCCTGTTCGGTCAGGGTATTTAAATTGATGAAAGATTCGACATTAACCGATTCAGTAAGCCATAGAAAGCTGTTGTCGCTTCACCCGCAGAAAATCAGCAATTATTATATTCCTTTCAAACAATCGGTAAGCATTCAATTCAAGCCTGGAATTTCATTCAATAATTCCAGTTCGGTGTTTAACGGCAAACTCATTGCCGCATATTATTTTAACCAGAGATTGTCTCTTGGCCTGGGGTCAGGGATTTCAGGCTATTGTACCAAACTGAAATGGGTCTATTTCAACCTTTTTGACTGGACACACCCAAACAAGTATGAAACCAGTTACTTCGAGGTTTCTTATATTCCCGTCTTTTTAAATTTCACATTCACATTTCTTAAGAAACGTTTCACTCCCTTTCTTTCGGTTGACGGAGGATTGAGTTTCCCCCTTACCACCTCAGTAACCGGCATGTTCATTGGGGATATCCCTTATGGTACCATAACTGAAAATGCACGCTATTTTAAGGTTGATAATATAAAAGCAGGCGGCTATGCCGGACTCGAACTGGGTTGTAAATATTACATTTCACCCAAGGTAGACCTGGGAATGTCGCTTGGGGTTGAGCTGAGCTTCAATTCCTTTACCGGCAGGTATTTTACCGATGCTGCGATGCAGGAATACGTTTCCCCTCTGACATATCATAACACAACAGCCGCATTCAGCATGCACTTGGTGTTGGGAGTTAATTTTTCAAGTTTCAAGTAAGATTAATCATGTTCGTGTCACTACTGAAATAATTATATTTGTTGTATGATATGGCTGGAATTTAAACCCGTTGCCTTAACTTAGTCGAAAAACCTGTTCCGATGACAAAGACCTCGAAACGAATTAAAATCAGCCTGCTGATTATTGTAGGGATCATACTTCTTGCTTTGATCTCCGCATTCCTTTATGCCTATATAGGAGGAAGCAAAGCGTTGAAACAGTATCTGACCGAAACGCTTGCAAAACAAACCAAGGGCTTATATCGTATGGATATCAAAGATCTTGATATTACTTTGATCCCGGGATGGATTAGTATCAAGGGAGTGACTCTCACTCCCGACACAGCGAGGTACCGCCATTTGTTGGAAGAAGATTCAGCGGGTTCTGTCTTGTTTACTGTAAGAATTTCAAAGATCCAGGTTCGGGGTGTCGACTTTATTTCGATGGTCAGAAAGAAGAAAATTGAAATCGGCCAGGTGATCATTGCCGACCCGGCCATTGAGATAGACCTGTTTAAAATAAATAAGAAAAAGGAAGAACCCAAAGCCAAACAGAAACTGAAGTTGCAGATCAACCTGCCTCCAGCCATCCAAAGCCTGAACCTTGATGAAATCCGTCTTTCGAAAGGGAGCCTTAAAATCAGAGATCACAAGGGGGATTCTCTGAAGGAAACGTATTTCCCGTCCATCACTTTCGAGGTCGATAATATTCATACTGATCAATCGGGGCTGTCAGACAACAGGCTTTTCAATGCCGATGATATCAGGCTGATTATAGCCGGTTACAGCATGAACACCTCAAACGGAATGAATAGTATCTCACTTGGAGAACTCAGTGTTTCGACAGGCAAATCTCAGATAAAGCTTAAAAAGTTCAGCCTGAAGCCTTTACTTGGACGTAAGGAGTATGCAAAATCGGCCGGTTTCCAAACAGACCAGATGACGATTACTATAGATTCAATTACTCTATCAGGATTAAAACTCGATACTGCAATACTAAATGGGAAGATTCTTGTAAAAAGGCTGGCCGTCAACGGGCTACAGCTGGAGGATTTCAGGGACCAGTCCTATCCCAGGAAGCCGGGGCTCAAACCCCCTCTTCCGCAGGATATGATTCCTAAGATTCCGGTTAAATTTTTCATCGATACTGTTAGTGTCGACAAGAGTAAGGTGATTTACTCGGAGCGGAAAAAAGCGGGACCGGGAACCGTTTTTTTTAATGATCTCAGTGGGAAACTTTATCCTTTAACCAACGATTCCCTGATGCTTCAGCAATCCTATACCATGCATCTCGACGGGGCTGCAATGCTGATGGGCAAAGGGAAAATCAAGGCGTCTTTTGCGTTTAAAGTCCCCGATAAAAACAGCCGGTTCACGCTGTCAGCAACGGTTGGTCCGATGGACCTCAGAGAGTTCAACCAGGTGGTCACACCATTGGCAGGAATATCGATTACAAGCGGTAAACTTATTAAAATGGAGATTCCGACAATTGAGTTCAATAAAGAAAAATCAACGGGTTTACTTAAATTCTATTATTCCAGCCTTGAGATAAAACTCATAAAAAAAGACACAACCGATTGGTCTTCGATCAAATCGTCGGTTCTTGGATGGGCAGCAAACACTTATGTTTCCTCTGATAATCCAAGGGCAAACGGGAAGTTCAAGGAAGGTATCATACTCTGGCATCGCGACCAGGAAAAAAGTATTTTCAATTACCTATGGAAAAGCGTTTTCACCGGGCTGAAATCCACCGTGGGGATCAACAACAAGGAGCAGAAAGCAATAAAGAAGGAGAGGAAAAAGAAATAATTTCGAACGATTATTAATAAGGGCGGATGATTCAGAACCAGTGAAAATGTTTTTTGCGGATCTCGAACATGAGAATTGAGATGGAAAAAAAGATAACATCAGCTGCTGTTTTGCCTGCGAGGATTCCCCAGAAATAATTTTTAAGGACAACTGGCCCGTATAAGAGGAAGAATGGCCTGACGATAAAGAAATCGATTAGTTCTGCAAGGCCGAATTCAAATCCCATATTTCTCAGACATCTGATAACAAGTAGGGATTTTGCACGCAGGGTAACAGGTTCATGTTTTACATAACCGGCATAAATATCACGGATAAAGATATAGCCGTAAAAACCCGCTGCGGCTCCGACAGTCCCGGCATATGCAATAACCACAGGGTTCTTTGAAATGCAGGATGCGCTCCATCCAAAGAGGTATGTAAACAGAGTGCTGACCACCTCGGCCCAGAAATATCTTCGTATCCATTCCTTTATTCTGAGCTTCATTTTTATTTTATACAACGCAAAGGTAGTTTGTCTAACTTTACTCGGAACAAATAATCAGGTTTTATTAAAGGAGGTTTCATGTATTTGTACGAAAAACTAAACATCGCCATCGTGGATGATGAATTATCGAAGGACACACCTTGCGGCAATGCCATGCAGGAGCTTATCAAAATGATGAATCAGATCGAGATCAATGTTGTAGAATGGAAATCATTTGAATCAGCATTATCCGGGATTATCAGGTTGCCTGAGCTGGATGCCATGATCGTTGACTGGGATCCTGCGGTCATCGAGAACCGGGACCAGGCACAGAAACTGATCCAAAACATCAGGAACAGGAATCATGAGATCCCGATTTTCTTATCGATAAGGCCTGATGCGCTGATGACCATCCCGCTTGAGATAGAAAGGATCATCTCAGAAAATTTCTGGATTCTTGAGGATACCCGTGATTTCATTGCGGGAAGGGTTGAAGCGGCCGCCCGCCGCTACCGCAACCGCCTGCTGCCGCCATTTTTTGAAGCCCTTGTAAATTTTGCAGATGATTTTGAATATTCATGGCATACACCGGGACATACGGGGGGGACAGCATTTCTTAAATCTCCCGCCGGCCGGATCTTTTATAATTTCTTTGGTGAGCAATTGTTCCGTTCCGACCTCTCTATTTCGGTAGGGGAACTGGGGTCGCTTCTTGATCACTCGGGAGCTATTGGAGCTGGTGAGCGATTTGCTGCAAAAGTATTCGGAGCCGACCGTACTTATTACGTCACCAACGGGACTTCCACTGCCAATAAAATAATTTTCATGGCCTGTGCAGTGGAAGGTGATGTTGTTCTCATTGACAGGAACTGCCATAAGTCACTTGAGCACTCGACCATACTCACGGGAGCCCGGC
Organism: Bacteroidota bacterium; assembly: GCA_037134895.1. Classification (GTDB taxonomy): domain Bacteria; phylum Bacteroidota; class Bacteroidia; order Bacteroidales; family FEN-979; genus CAIRDP01. Next base: position 29,681 of record JBAXLI010000020.1, on the reverse strand, counting down.
CTGTGTGGATGATCCCGGTGAGAAATCACCTTGGCATCATCGGGCCGATCCGCAAGGACCAGATGAATTTTGAGACAATTCGTTCAAAAATCCTTGAATGCCCTATTGTCCCCGACAAATCATTGATGCCAGTATATGCGGTAGTAACGAATTCAACGTATGACGGAGTTTGTTATAATGCAGCCGAGGTTGAAAGAATGCTTGGAAAAGCAGTTCCAAGGCTGCATTTTGATGAAGCATGGTATGCATATGCCAGATTCAACCCTATTTACAGGGACAGGTTTGGAATGAGAGAGGGTCCCAGGGATCCGGATGCCCCATCGGTTTTCGTATCCCAGTCGACGCATAAACTGCTCGCAGCTATTTCCCAGGCTTCAATGGTTCATGTGAGGGACGGTCGTGATCCGGTTGAGCACAACCGTTTCAATGAATCATTCATGATGCATACCTCCACTTCGCCCTCCTATGCTATAATAGCTTCCTGCGATGTCTCGGCTAAAATGATGGACGGGCCGATGGGTAAGGCACTTACCGATGAAAGTATAAATGAAGCCGTGACCTTTCGTGCCACAATGGCCAGGATCCGGAGGAAGATCATCAGTGACAACACCAAAGACTGGTGGTTCGAGATGTGGCAGCCCGATGAAGTTGCCAATCCTGCAACCGGCAAGCGTGTCAATTTTGCTGATGCACCAATTGAAATGCTCGTAAAGGAGCCCTCCTGCTGGGTTCTCCATCCGGGAGAGAGCTGGCATGGGTTCGGAGATATTGATGAAGGATACGCCATGCTGGATCCGATAAAAGTAACAGTGCTCACACCGGGTGTTGAACGCAATGGTTCACTGTCGCCCTGGGGAATCCCTGCTGCCTTGCTGGTCAAATACCTTGATTGTGAAGGGATCATCAATGAAAAATCAGGAGATTACAGTATTTTATTCCTCTTCTCTATGGGCATAACAAAAGGGAAATGGGGAACCCTGACCACCAGGTTTTTCAGCTTCAAAACATTATTTGATGAAAATGCCATGCTTGAAGATGTTTTTCCTGACCTCATTCAAAAGTACCCATCAGTCTATGAGGGAAAATCACTTCCCCAACTTGCAAGTGAGATGCATGAGTTCAAGAGAGCATCGAGACAGCTTCAGCTTCTGGATGAAGCATTTTCGGAATTACCCGAACCTGTTATGACTCCTGCGGAAGCATACAGCCACCTTGTGAAAAACAATGTCGAAAGACTTACTCTCGAGCAGGCCCAGGGACGAATAATGGCCGGGGGAATCGTACCCTATCCACCGGGAATTCCATTACTGATGGGAGGTGAACGTGCAGGATCCCTTGATGAGCCGGTTTTAGCATATTTAAAAACACTTCAGGATTTCGATAATCGGTTTCCTGGTTTTGAACATGATATCCATGGCATTGAAAATGAGAATGGTGTATACAAATTATACGGTATAAAAGAGTAAATTGAAGACATATGAGTGATTTGCAGGGAACAACAAAAAAGAAGTCCATCGGCATGCTGATGCTGTCGATGATCAGCGTCGCTGCCGTACTTTCGGTCAGGAATTATCCCAGCATGGCGGCTGAAGGCTGGCAACTGATCACCTGGTATTTTGTAGGCTCTTTTCTTTTCCTGCTGCCCCTGGCTCTTGTATCGGCTGAGCTGGCATCAGCCTGGCCCAGTGAAGGGGGAATTTATTCCTGGATCGAGAAGGCGTTCAATACAAAAACCGGGTTCATGTCAATCTGGGCTGTTGTAGTTGAGAACATACCCTGGTATCCTACCGTACTTTCTTTCATTGCAGTTTCGGTAGCGTATATTTTCAGTCCCGACCCACATGCCCATATCCTCGGAATGCCGAACCAGGTATTCCTGGCTATCGTGATGCTGGCCGTTTGGTGGGGCCTGACCCTGTTCAATTTTCTCGGGCCGGTGATTGCTGCTAAATTGAGTTCGATGGGTACCCTGCTGGGTGCAATTATACCCTCCCTGGTTCTGATAATCCTGGGCATGGCCTGGATTTTTACAGGGAGGCCAAGCCAGTTGCCCCCTTTTACCTGGTCGGGTCTTATCCCTAAGCTTGATGTGGGTGCACTTGTGTATTCGTCGGCCATCATCCTTACATTTGCCGGGATCGAAATGTCGGGCTATTATGCCAGCCAGGTTTCAAATCCCCAGAAATCATATCCAAGGGCCATGTTTCTTGCTGCGTTTATCATCTTTGTACTCAGCGTCCTTGGTACTTTACCTATTGCGATCGTAATCCCCCTCAAGGATATTTCACTCAGCGGAGGCGTGATCCAGGTAACCGAGACAATGTTCTCGGCTTTCGGGATGAGCTGGGCTGTTCCCATCATGGCTATTCTCCTGGCTGTCGGAGGCATTTCACTGATGAGTGCCTGGATGCTTGGGCCATTGTTAAGCATGGTGCCGATCTCTAAATCGGGTACACTGCCAAGATTCTTCCGCAAAGAAAACAAGCATGGCTCTCCCACTGGCACATTGCTTGTGCAGGGAATAATAATCACATTCCTGGCCATCGCCATGGCTGTGATCCCGGGAATCAACGAGGCTTACTGGGTTTTCTCATCCTACACTACGACGCTCTTATGCATTTATTACCTGCCTATTTTTGCTGCCGTCATCAAATTACGATACAAGCAACCCGACACGCCCCGTCCTTTTAAGATCATGGGAGGTAAACCAGGGGTCTGGATTGTGGCAGGGCTTGGATTCATTTCCACGGTATTCGCAGGAATAATGGCGCTGAACCGTCCCGAAGGGGTCACCAACATTTCGTTTTGGGGATATTTTATTATGATGATAGTGGGTACCTTGATCTGGATGCTGCCATTCTGGCTCTTCAGGATTTTCAAAAAGCCCGGCTGGGCAGAATAACTGCCCCTTTGTCGGCAGATTACCTGAAAGTAGTTAATTTTATTGAGGAAATTGAACATTTCGATAACGATAATTCAATTCACCAAAATTTATATTAAAGGAATATCCTATAAACCTTACAACCTTTTTGATTATATTTGAGTCTTATGTGTCATGGAGATGTTGCAGGTATTTTCAAGTATTAACCCCGGGCAAGACCCGGGCCCGGTTTCTGCAGCCTGCGACATGAAATTTTCCGGGTAAGTAAAAAGGAGGTCATATGAATCAATTTACAGGGAAACAACTAAAAACCAGTCGCATAATGAAACCGATTCTGTTTGCACTTCTCATGGGTGCAGGAATTCTGCTCACAAACTCCTGTTCCAAATCAACAGGGGAGATCACCCCTCTCAGTACCAACGGACTGCAGACTGTAGACCATAACACATATACTATGCAGGACATCAGCAACAAGCTGGCTCTTTTCCCCGATTATGAAGAATTCGATTACCATGATTTCCTTACCGAGGTGAACAAGCATGGGGTGACCGGAGCACCCTATCTCATCGCTAATGAGGTGGTGACTTATAGTTCGACTGACAACCAGGGGAGGAAGATCTCACTGAGCGGACTTCTTGTGTATCCTTATAAAATTTCAGGGAAGATCAACGCCCCAATTTTATCGTTCAACCATGCTACCCAGATCATGAAAAAACTTGCTCCTTCGGGCTGGAAGAATGCAAGCTGGGAGGAATATAAAAGCTACCCCGAGGCCCTGCTTGCAAATATCATGGCCTCTGTTTACGGCTGGATCATTATCATGCCCGATTACCAGGGGATGGGGCAGGATGTAGGTGAGATGCATCCCTTCTGCGTGAGGGACAGGCTTGCCGCGGCTACTGCCGATATGGTCCAGGGGGCTATCGCTTCACTTGGGAGTACTGCCAGTCAGTACGTGACCTGGAACGGACAGGTGTTTCTGATGGGTTATTCCGAAGGGGGATTTGTGACCATGGCGGCCCAGCGTGAACTCGAGGCAAGAAATGTAACACTTAAAGGGGTGGTTTGCATGGAAGGTCCTTACGACCTCACCGGGGCTATGCTGCCGGTCATGCTTGCCGACAGCGCTTTTCCCCAGCCATACTTCCTTCCCATGACCATTGCAGGGTATAATGCAATCTATCCGAATTCCTTTTCATATAATGTAGTGCTGAAAGAACCCTACCTTACAAACCTTCCTAAATACTCCACAGGGTTTTACAGCGACAGTGTGGTAAATTCCTATATGCCTGCCAATAAAGTGCTGAAAGATATCTTCACCCTTGCTTTTATAGATACTCTGAGAAACCAGGGCAGCCTTGCGTTCAATATCTTTTCGGCGAATAACTCTTACACCGGCTGGACCCCAAAATCACAGATGTACCTCTGGCATTGTGTAAACGACGACTGTGTGCCTTTTTCAAATTACCAGTCGGCCCGTAACCGCTTTAGTGAATTGGGACTAACGAATGTGGAGTATTATGAATTTCCTGCACTCCACCCCGATCCCGCAAAAGGGACAATCCACCAGAGGGTAGCCCCTATCGCATTCTTTGAAGGTTCACTTTGGATATTCTCGCACCAGTAAGCATGCTTCTTTGGCCGGTCTTTCTTCCAGGATGGAGATATCAAACCACCAGGTTAGGGTGGAGAAAACGATCAGAGCTGATTTTCAGGAAAATTTCATTACGATTTTTTTCCTTTCCATGTTGGTAGCTTTGTTGGTACCAATAAAAAAAAGCCACTAACATTTTCATTTGTAAGTGGCTGATTCTCTTGTGACCCCGACAGGATTCAAACCTGTAACCTTCTGATCCGTAGTCCTAAAATTACAACTTTTTTATTTTCTGTAGAATTTATTAAAATATTGTATTAGCCTGTATAACATGCTATTATATCAATGTTGTTAATAATATTACAAAGCAACTTTTGTGATTTTTCGTATATTTGCTTGAAAAATGCTTGAAAAATATTCCTGTTATGAAAGCAATCCAAAATCCAACCGTTTTATTAGTTCTCGGGAAAAAAGCAACAAAAGACGGACGTTACCCGGTCTATCTTCGGGTAATCTATCAACGCAAATCCTGGCAGGCAGTTATGAAATATCCTCAAAGGGATGAACCTGAAATGGCTGGTTTGGCAGGGAAATCAATCCAACTGTCAAAGAAAGATTTTGACAATGCCATGAGTATAAAACCTAATGGCGTTAAAAACAAGATCATTAACACAATCTTTTCCGGATTCAAAACAAAGGGCGATGATGTAATTAAAAATCTTAAGCCTTTCACGTTTGAAGGTTTTGAAACTGAATATTTTTCCAAGCCCAAGGATAAAGACGATCTGTTTTCGGCATTGGAAGTCGCAGCTGGGAATATCAGGAAGGAAGGACGTATAAGTACGGCTGTTGCCTATGAATGCACTCTGAGGTCTCTTAAGGAGTTTACAGCCAAAGAAAAATTCCCTTTCGAGAGTGTCACAGTAAAGTTTCTGAAAGATTATGAAGGTTGGATGCTCACCCCCAAAGTGATTGAATGGAAAACGAAATCCGGCAAGACCAAATCCCGCACGAAAGTGAATGGACGGACTACAGTTGGAATATACCTGAGGAATGTCCGCACGGTCTTCAACCTGGTTAAGCCGGTAGGCGTGCTTTATCCCTTTGGAAAGTCAAAGCAAGGACTGTATTCCATCCCCAAAGGCAAGAACACCAAAAAGGCCTTAACCCAGGCCGATGTTGCGAAGATCGCCTCCTACCCTGCCGCCAAAGGAACCATTGAGCAAATGAGCCGTGATTACTGGCTGTTCAGTTATCTCTGCAACGGCATCAACATAAAAGACATGGCCCGCCTGAAATACGCGAATATCAAGGGGGAAAAGATCACCCTGATCAGGGCAAAAACGGCCGAATCGGTCGATGAGGAAACAACCATCGACATCATGATTACCAAACAAATCGGCCGCATCATCGATCTGCATGGCAATAAGCCGGGTACCAGTGATCAGTATATATTTCCCATCCTCACTAAAGACATGACGCCTGATGATGAGTACCGGGCCATCCAGCAGGCGGTGCAAACCATCAATAAAAACATGACGAATATCTGCAGCGAGCTTAAGATTGCCAGGGCAACCACCTACACGGCCCGGCATAGCTTTGCCACGGTATTAAAACGATCAGGAGCCTCTGTCGAGTTCATCAGTGAATCCCTGGGCCATCGGAATAAGCAGACTACCCAGAATTACCTTGCCAATTTCGAGGACGAAGAAAAGAAGAAATGGGCCAATATGTTACTGCCCGAAACCGATATTTAAGAATATCCGTTAAAACCTTCCATCAGTCTTCCGGCGATTAACATGCTTTCATATGTTAATAACCTAACCAAGGTGGTTATTCCCAGCATGGTAATGATTATTTTTTAGGGTGCTATATTGTTGAAAACATAAAGAAGAATAATTTTTATCAACAGATAGTCCTCGATCTTTCATTATAATTTTGTTTGTTTCCCCTTTTCATGGGGTTGGTCACCTTGGCCGGAATAAACAAATCCAATCTTGTTATGAAGGTCGCCGAATATGTACCCAGGTATGGGTTACTGCTGAATCTTGATCATACCATATCGGTCCAGGATAAGAAACTGCCGGTAAAGGAGCTGTTGAAAAACTATCCCGATCTTGAATTGACACCCGATCATGTTGAACAGCTTGATACCATTGATCTTTCTTCTTTATACACCGGCCTTAATCAGATCTTTGTCAATGAGGAAATCATTATTGCGATCTTACAGAACCTTCTCGATGCATACATTCATCGGGGTGGCGATTCCTTAACCTGGCTTTCATCAACCTTTCAAAGATTTCATGAGAACCCTCAGAATTTCAGTCCTGAATTAAGGCGGATTGTCGAAGGTTACCTTGTGAAAATGATGCATAACCTTACGTTCCCTGCAACAGCTCCTGCCATCGGATTTCTCAATCCCAAATCCTTAACCTCCTATTCAAGCAGGAAAAAGAATCCTGCCTTTAACACTCTTCTTGAAGCCTTCAATAACGTATCGGACTATCAGCAGGTCATGGCCAAGCTTCAGGATAAAGGATTTTGCACAGGCAGTGGTACCTGGCACGATTACCGGCCCGGATGGAAGTTGATCGTGGTAAGTCTGGTGAAATGGCTTGCTATTTATGGCTTTTGCAAGAAAGCTAAATTTACCATCTCCGAAATCCAGTCCATCTGCACGAATACTTTCAAAACCGAGAATATCAGTTCTTCAACCATCACGCATGTTAATCCTTCCCCCAAGGAATTTTCCTATCTGTTCAACGAACTGAAAAAGACCATCATAGTTTCCATCATCCCTTTTCTAGCCTTTCTTATCGATGCACTTGATATCGATTGCCTGGTTTGCCTCGTTTGCTGATCGGCAAATCAGGCAAAGGCAATTTGAACTTTTCGCTTTTTTTTGTATTTTATTTGCTGCTGGTTTTTAAATCAAATCAGCAATGCACGACTTTATTCTTTCCCCCCTTTCCCTTACCGAGCTTGAAACCCTGGTCTTTAACCAAGTCCGTAAAGCGCTCAAGGAAGCAGCAGTTCCTGCCGATGATCCGGTCCGTGATGAATTGCTTACTATCGAAGCGGCAGCAACTCTACTTTCTGTAACCGTGCCCACTGTTTACGGATATGTCCACCAGCGGGCCATTCCCTGCATGAAACGCCGGGGCCGCTTGTATTTCTCAAAGGTGGAACTCCTCGCCTGGATCAAATCCTCCCGTCGCTCAACCACCGACGAAATCAAAATCAATGCAATTAACAGCCTCGTCCGATAATTACTAAGCCCAGTACTCATTATCCAGTACCCAGTGCCTAATACCACCCCCTCCCCATGAACATCCACCTCCATCAACTCACCTTCACCAATTTCAAAGGCATAAAAGACCTTACCATTGAGTTTGGCTCCGTTACCAACATCCATGGCGATAATGGTACCGGCAAATCCACCGTCTTCGATGCCTTTACCTGGCTGCTGTTCGGCAAAGATTCTCACGATGCAAAGGACTTCAACATTAAAACCCTGGATGAAACCGGCAAAGCAATTCCTATGCTGGACCATATGGTCGAAGGGATATTGTCTGCGGATGGCATTTCTATGACCCTTAAACGGATCTACCAGGAAAAGTGGACTCGTCGCCGGGGCGCTGAGCAATCGGAGCTTACAGGCCACGAAACCCTGTTCTGGTGGAACGGAGTCCCCCTGCAGGCTGGCGAGTACAAATCAAAGATTGATTGCCTAATCAACGAAGGCTTGTTCAAGCTGCTCACGTCCACTTTGTATTTCAACACACTTAAGTGGCAGGATCGCCGCCAGGTTCTGATCCTGATTGCCGGTGAGATCAGTAACAAGGAAGTACTGGGCATGATGGAAAAGGACCAAGTCAGGGATATCAACGCTATTCTCAATTCCGGCAAGGGCCTGGCCGATTTCCGTAAGGAGATTGCAGTTCGCAAAAAAAAGCTCAGCGATGAGTTAAAGACGATTTCTACCCGCATCGATGAAGTCACAAAGGGATTGCCTGAACCGGTCGATTTCGAAGCCGTCAAGGCCGATATCTCCCAAAAGCAGGCTGCCTTGCTCGATGTAGAGAATACGATCACCGACCAGGTCACGGCTTACAAGCAGAAGGCAGAAGAGATCCAGTGCATCCAGAACCAGGTGTTCAAACTCCGTGAAACCCTGAATTCAATGCAGTTCGAAGAGAAATCCAGGCTGCAGAAAGTCCGGAATGAACAAATGCTGAAGCTCAACGATCTGAAGCAAAAGCATTCAGTTCTGTCCCGCCAGTTGAAAGATGAGCAGCATGCTCTCGATATTTTGCTTCAATCCAAATCGTCCATTGAATCTGAGATCAATGAACTCAGGGCCGAATGGACCGCGGTCAGTATGGCAGAATTGGTTTTTAAGGAGGATGAATTTGTTTGTCCCCTCTGCAAACGGGAACTGGATCCAGAAAGCATTGCCGAAAAGTCGGCCCAAATGATTCAGGCCTTCACTGAAAATAATTCAAAACGGCTGGCGGATATCACATCCCGGGGCCGCCGGCTTTCTGTAACATTTGGCGAAATCACGGCAGATGTCGAAACTACCAATGCCGAAATCCATAAACTTTCAGCATCACTTGAATCACTTTCCCAGCAACTCTCCGAATCCGAAACTCTGCCAGCTCCCCGGGACCCTGATCCTGATTCCATCCCTCAGCTCGTCGAAATCCGTCAGCAGATAGCAAAACTTGAATTGCAGATCCTCGAATCTCCAAAGCTTGATATTGAATCTCTCAAACAGCAAAAGTCAGCTCTGCAGTCCGAAATCTATGGCCTTCAGGTAATCCTGGGCCATGAGGATGTGATCAAACGGGGTAAAACCAGAATCCATGAACTGATGTCTTCCGAAAAATCCCTGGCCGCCCAGATCAGCGATCTCGAAAAGCAGGAATTCGCCATGGATGCCTACACCCGCTCCCGCATGGATCTCGTTGAATCCCGGGTAAACGGCAAATTCAGCCTGGTTAAGTTCAGGATGTTCAATACCCTCATCAATGGTGGCATTGAGGAATGTTGTGATTGCATGGTCGGCGGAGTTCCCTATGCCGATGTCAACAGCGCCGGCAAGATCCAGGCTGGCATCGACATTATCAACACCCTCAGCAAACACTATAAAATATCCGCCCCCATCTGGATCGACAACCGCGAATCCACGAATGAAATTCCACACACCGAATCCCAACTCATAAACCTCATAGTAAGTAATGATAAAACTCTGATAATAAAATAAATACACTTCGACATTCATTATTCAATGTTCAATATTCGATATTCAAAAACCCCATCCTTATGCCAACAGAAAACTCAATCAAAAAATTCGAACCGCCTCTGGTCGAAAAGGTCCTCACCAAGGTCAACAGTCTCAAAGAAATCGGTGGCATCGCCCTGCCTCCCGATTTCAGTGCCGAAAATGCACTTCGCTCCGCCTGGCTAATCCTTCAGGACATGAAGGACAAGGCCAACCTCCCGGTCCTTCAGTCATCAACTCCCGATTCCATCGCGAATTCTTTATTCAACATGGTAGTTCAGGGACTCAACCCGGCCAAACGCCAGTGCAGCTTCATTGTCTACGGTAACAAACTGACCCTGCAGCGCGAATACGCCGGAAGTATTGCCCTGGCCCGCAGGTACAGCGCCATGAAGAACATTTACGCCGGTGTCATCTACAAGGGCGATGTGTTTGAATATGCCATTGACACAACCACCGGTATGAAGCAGATCACTTCTCATGCCCAGCGCATGGAAAACCTCGACGATGCAAAGATCATCGGTGCTTATGCCGTGGTAACCTTTGACGACGGATCTGTGAATACCGAGATCATGACCATGGCCCAGATTCAGAAATCATGGGAACAGGGTCCCACCAAAGGACAGAGTCCGGCCCACAAGAACTTTCCTGGCGAAATGGCCAAGAAAACAGTCATTAACCGGGCTTGTAAACTGTTGATCGCGGCCAGTGATGATTCCGTGCTCATGGAACCAGGTGAAGACGGTCGGATTGGCAGGGTAAAAGCCGAGATCGAAGCCGGGGCCAATCAGGGTGATTTGATCGAAATTCCCGAAGATGAACCCGTCGAGGCCATCATTGAGACTCTTGATCCACCTTCGACAGCCACTTCGCCCAAACCTGAATCCAAGCGTGAGTGGAAAAAGGAAGTTTCACCCAAAGAACCCGGTTTCTGATGACACTCAAAGTCCTCGGCAGTGAATCTGCAGGCAACTGCTATCTTCTCGAATCCTTTTTCGAGATACTCATCATCGAGGCCGGTATCCGCTTAAATGATGTCAAAAAAGCCCTGAATTATGATCTGCGGAAGGTCGCCGCCTGTCTCATCACCCATTCCCATGGTGATCATTGCAAATACGCCGATGATTATATGAAGGCTGGCATCGATATCTATACCTCAGCCGAAACCATTGAGGCCGCTAGCATCTCAGGCCACCGGGTCCATCCAATCCAGGCCAATACCATAATCCGGATTGGTGAGTTCAAAGTCATCCCCTTCCCGGTTCCTCATGGTATTCCTACGTTGGGCTTCCTGATCAACCATCCGTTTTTCGGTTCCATTCTGTTCGTAACGGATGCAGCATATATCTCCAACAAGTTCAATAACCTCAATCATATCCTCATCGAGGCCAATTATGAGGATGCCATCCTCACCAGCGACCGGGCCGTGGGCCGGCATATGAGCCTTGATACTTGCCTGGGATTCCTCCAGGCAAACGATTTGCGGCAGGTCCGGAATATCGTCCTTCTGCATCTGAGCTGCGTCAATTCCAATGCACAACAATTTAAAAAATCAGTACAACCCATCGCGCCCAATTCTTCAGTATGGATCGCCGACAAAGGCCTCGAAGTATACCTGTCCAAACACCCGTTCTAAAACCCTTAAACCTTTTATCCTTCATTCCTTCAACCCTTCAAACCTTAACCCTATGTCCGACAAATTCGAAACAAAAGAAGGCACCTTCAGCCTCATTAAAGTAGATCCTGAATTCAAGAAAAAAGAAAACTCCCCCGATTTTTTCGGTGAAGCGAAGTTCAGAGGGATGGATATCCGGCTATCCGCCTGGGCCCGGTTCACCGATTCCGGAAAGATCAGGATCGCAGGGTATATCGAGGAAAAACAAATCCAGGATTATCAAAAACCGACTGAGTCTCAGCTTAACGATCACCTCATGACTCCCGCAATGAAGTCAGTCCATTCATCTCCGCAACCATCCGATACCGGCCCGCTTGAAGCCCCAGAAGATGATCTTCCATTCTGATTCCTTTCGTATGATCATGATTCTTCAACCACTTTAAATTTTTGTATATGATCAGAGATTCTCCAGCCTCAACCATTCGGGAAATCGCTGAAGAGTATTTGCTCGCCGGATTATCAGTGATCCCGGTGAACAGCGACAAGCGGGCAACCATCAAATGGGAAAGGTATCAAAAGGCCCTGCCTGATCTTGAGGATTGCGATCAACTGTTTTTACAAGCATGGGGACTAGCCCTCATCTCCGGCTCTGTCTCATGCGGACTGGAGGTTATTGATTTCGATTCGCATGGTAACGATATTGAAGAAATTTATAATAGGTTCATTACCGACGAAGGAGTAGCGCATATTCTGTCCAGGTATAATCTTCCCATCGAACGATCTCCCCGCGGAGGCTATCATATTCTTTATCGTTATGAATCCGAAATCTTTGAAGGAAACCAAAAACTGGCGAACTGGCCCTCCGGAGAATCCATGATCGAAACCCGTGGCGAAGGAGGATACACCGTAGTCTATCCCTCCCCAAACTACACCATCCACAGCGGATCAATCAATTCCATCCCAACAATCACCCACGACGAACGCAACTACCTGATAACCCTTGCAAAGACTTTTACTCACGCCCTCCCTCACGATCTTCTTCACGTCCTTCCTCACGATCTTCCTTCCGTCCTTCCTCACGCCCAACACTTCGACACCACCGACCCAGTCAGCTATTTCAACTGGAACTGTGCTGCCTACGCAAAAAAGCTCCTGGAGGACAAAGGCTGGGTAAAGCTGAAGACTGACGAAACCGAGGGCATTGAATTCTGGAAACGTCCGGGCAAACCAGGCAATGAACATTCCGCCACCTGGGGCAAGAAGTATAATGCCTTGTATGTATTCAGCTCATCCGCTGCGCCTTTCCTCAATGATTGTTACTATACACCTTTTCAGATCCTTGTCCGCTTAAGGTTTAACGATTCATATAGTTCAGCCATTTCCTGGATCCAGCAAAAGTATTTTGATGAAGAGGTTCCATATATCAGGATCGGGGTCGACTATTTCAAAAAAATCAAGAAGACTGACCGCTTTGGGATCAGCCGCACCGAACTTAAGCCATGGAAGATTGATGCAATCAAGCTGGATCATGGCAAGGCAATTCTTGACAGGATAGCCCGCTTCGACGATTTTACGATCCTTCCCGATAACCTGAATTTCTCTCCCATTGTGAATAATTGTTATAACCTTTACCGCCCCTTTCCTCATAATCCCTCGCCCGGAACCTGGGATTGGACCGAAATCCTGATCCGCCATATTTTCGGTGAACAATATGAGCTCGGACTCCGGTATCTGCAGATCCTGTATCTCCATCCCGATCGCCTCATGCCCATCCTGGTCATGGTCAGCCGTGAACGCCAAACAGGCAAGACCACCTTTGTGAATTGGCTTAACATGATCTTTGGCGATAACATGGCAACCATCTCCCCCGACGATTTGATCAATGGTTTCAATTCAACTTATGCAAGCAGCAACATCATTGCCGTTGAAGAAACCCTCATTGAAAAAGCCATCACCGTTGAGAAAGTCAAATCCATGGCAACACAAAAGTTCATCTCTGTAAACCAGAAATTCGTCAGCCAATACCGCATGCCATTCTTCGGAAAGATCATCCTGACCTCCAATAATGAAGACAAGTTTGCCCGTATCGACGAAGAAGAAATCCGGTTTTTCATTCGCAAAGTCACTATCCCATCCATCACCAACCACAACATTGAGACCGATATGGTAAAGGAAATCCCGGCATTCCTTCATTATCTGACCACACTGCCACCTGTTGACTTCTCTCGTGACCGTTCCGGATTCACCCCGGCCGAATTGTCAAACACTTCCCTGCTCGATGTTAAAAAAGAATCAAAATCCAGCCTGTATAAAGCCATGGTCATGTTGTTTGAGGATATGTTCATGAATGAACTCCGCGCCCAGGATGAATTCTATGCCGACGTCAAATCCATTAAAAGCAAATTCTTTGCCAGCGATCCCAGGATCGACTTACCCTATATCAGAAGCGTTCTCAAGAATGAGTTTAACCTCATCCCTATCCTGGAATCCATCTATTTCAATCCATTTGTCAACGATCCTCCCAAAACAGGTAGGCCATACCTCATAAAGAAAACCATGTTGAATACCGAAAACCTCAAAAGCCCCGCCGATGAATTGCCATTTTAACAACCTCACATCCTCACGTATCAACAGGATAAAAGAAAACTATGTGAGACTTTTTGTGAGGACTTAAATATCTGTCTACTAATATATTATTTTACTTTCTCACAAAAAATAAATAGTAATAGTAATCTATAGAGAATACCCTGAACAAGACAAAGAAAAAATCATAATAAGTTTCCTCCAAAAATCCGTGAGATTGTGAGAAACCCTATAAGCAAATAAATATCAATAACTTAAACTTGTCACAAAGAAATTCAGCTTTGTGAAAATATGAGAAACCATGCCAACCCCCATCCAGATCCTCAACGAAATGAACCGGGCATACCTCAGGAACAAGTATCCCGATATCCCACCCGAGCTTCTTTATTGTAAACCCATCAGAGCCAACTCAGCCAACGAACTTACCAAAGCCGTCATCAAATTCATCCGCCTATCCGGCGGCCAGGCCGAACGAATATCAGTAACCGGTCGTACTATTGACACCCGAAAAACCTATACCGACATCCTCGGCCACCGCAAAACGATCGGATCAGTCAAATACATCCCCTCCGCCATGACCAAAGGCTCCGCCGACATCTCCGCCACCATCCAAGGCAAATCCGTCAAAATCGAAATCAAGTGGGGTAAAGACCGCCAGAGTCCCGCCCAGGCAAAATATCAGGCAGAAGTCGAAAAAGCTGAGGGCATCTATCTTATCGTTCATACATTTGATCAGTTTTATAAATGGTATGGTGCTAATTTCATTTAATCGTTGTCTTGAACTTCCCTACCTCTTGGGAAGAATGGGTGTCCATGACTTGTCTTAAGTTAATACTGGTTTACTATTTTTTTTATGTTTTTATTAGGTTTCATTAGGAATTATATCCTATTTTTACATTACCTCTTCGAATTGTAATAATGTTCACAAGTAAATATTTAGATGCAATACCTTGTTTATCAACCAAAATAAATGCAATGAATATTTTTAGACGCCTTATTTTCTTAGCCGGTATCTTTACCTTAAATTCTTCAGTCTCTTTTGCTCAATTGGAAAAGTATTTTATTCCTAATAGCGAATATTTTTTAAAAGAATTTCAATATGAAACAAAGACGTGGACAAATGCAAATGGTTCATTTCAGAAAAAGAATACAATACAATATTTCCTAGATAATACAGGCAATTATAAAAAGTATATCTCCAGCGAATCTTATAGATATAATGTCCTTCAATCTCCGATTTTACATGTTCATCAATTCTATAATATATCCAGTAATAGTGTTACTTTAATATATGATTACGTTGAGGGCTTGGGTGATTTTGGCAAAAAGGAATTAAATATAATAGTTCTAAAAAAAGCTGGTTCATCATGGCAAGACAAACATGATAAAGATGTTACTGATTATTATTCCTGTAGTGTAGGTAAATTAAAAACAGAATATGCAAACTATGATAATTGTTTAATTGTTACTAAAACTTCCAAAACAAATTCACCTGATTTAAAATGGGCAGAAGCCTTGTCTGAAAAATTTTATTATGCTTATAATCTTGGTCTTGTAAAAACAGAAGAATTCATGTATGGAAAATTAACAGATGAATCTTTCGGATATGGTGGTACGCTTGTCGATAACTTTTCGGAATATTCTTTTGTTCAAAAATCACTTAAGGAACAACAAAGAATTTATGCGGAGAATAAAAAAAGGGAGGAGGAAGAGCGTTTAAGAAATTTTCTGGATTTAAGAAAAACAACTGTCTTTGCATATGCAGAGATTGAAGCCGTAAAGTTTAATCAGTTAAAAAGTGATATTGATAATCAGGTGCTTAAACTTGCCGAGAATGATAGTCGAGATATAACATTTAAAACTGATATAAATTATCAGGTTGACACAAATAAAGTAGTGACTAGAATCTTGAATCCCATTGTTTCTGAAAATAAAGGTTTTGAGGATAGTTTGAGATTTGCAATTGAAAAAATCCAATTTCAACCAGCATATAAAGATGGATATACTGTCAATGCCAAATGTAATATCAACATTGATTATTCAAAATATAAAAGAGTTTTTTCTCTAAAATATTCAAAAGGCAATTTAGTATTGAAGGAAGGTGATAATGATAGTTTTGAAAAAACGAAATCATTTATTTCTTCTGAGATGATGATAAAAGGTTATCCCGATGGAAGTTATAAAGTTGAGTACTCTATGGTTTCATTTGATCAGAAACTTCAAGAATCTTTAAAGGTAATTGAATATAAGGGTTTTGGAGGTGCAGGATTTGCATTGTTATCTGTTCTGATTCCTGGACTTGGAGATCATTTTGTAAACGGAGGGCACGGTACTTTTCTTGGTAAGAAAGTCTCTCCATGGGTAACGACAGTTGGAACCCTTGCAATTGTCGGTACTGGTGTTTATCTGAAATATTCATCAAATAAGAATTATGGAAAATACCATGATGCCACGCAGCAGAGCGACATGGATCATTATTACAATTTAGCTAATAATCAAAATAAAGCGGCATGGCTTATTATTGGTGCCGGAGGTATTATATGGCTTACAGATATTATTTGGGTCGCCGCTAAGGGAGCCAAGAATACAAAGGAAACGAAATCATTCAAAAATAAAATTAATTTATCTGTCTATCCGTCAGTAGATTTGAATCAAAATATAGCGATAAATTTTAAATTCAAATTTTAACATGAAAGCACAAATATTTATTTTTTCTTTTCTGATGGTTATTTTTAGCGCTTGTGATAAGATTATTCCTGACCTTCCTAGAGATAATCCGTTGGATAATAATGGTTCACCAAATCCAAATGATAAAAAATTGATCTTCTCTTCATATGAAGTCATATGTAAATATGATTCTGGAGCAATTACATATTCGGAAGAGAAGACAGTTAAACATGGTGATAGGATATTTCTCCAAATAACTGTTAAAAATACAGGAGGAGCAAATCTTTCCGGTGTCAGAGCCACAATTACAACTTCAAGTAGCCTAGCACAGGTGACTACTTTACCTTCAGGTAAATATGTTAAATTAACCGAAGGTAGTGAAAGCAATGATTATATTAATGCTTCTTCAACTGGTTTTGCGACAATAACAGATGGACAAAATTATATGTCTGCACCTAACTATAATGCATATGCGATTGAATTTAAGGTATCAAGCATAGCTGTTGCAGGAAATCAGATCCCATTTATACTTAATATGACTGATAATTCTGGTGGATCCTGGTCCGAAACTTTTAATGTAATTGTGAATTGATTAAACGGCTTATATAATAAGTTTGGGATTAATCTTCATAAGAATGAGAACCCTCTTATTAATATTGATTTTTTTGCTGGACATCGGCTCAATAAATTCTCAGACAATTGAAATTGGTCAACCTGCTGAACAAATAAAATACTTAGTTGAGTATACTGTAAAAAATCATAATAGATTTGATAGCTACGGCAATAGGGCATCTTCTACGTCATACTGGGATGTGAAATATTTTAATGGTAAGATTTCAGATGTTATACTTTGTTATGAGAATCAGTATCTAATTGATTTTAGGGTGATTGCCGATTTTTGTAAACATTATATCATGGAAAATGGTTATCTATCATATATATTAACTCAATATGGTAATATCTCATTAACTGATCTTCAGTCACATTTACAGTCAATCTCTGGAAATAAAAAAATTGGATCTTATTTTTATGATGATGATTTCAATCATTATTCAAAGGTTTACTTAGCAGAAAACGGGCTTGCGACTATCGAATGGCGTAAAACAGATATGAGTAAATTACCTGCATCTGTCAAAAATTCAATTCAGTCAAGGATAAGAAGTCAGGAAGAAGCAGAGCAGCAAAAACAACTTGAATTTCAAAAAGAACAAGAAAAAGAGAAAGAAATAAAATCAAAGGTTTATGATCTTAAAGTATATGATAGTTCAGCTTACAATGAGGTGTTGAGAAATATTAAAAGTAAGATTCTAGAATATTTTCAAAATTCAGATAATTCCAGTTCTTTCAAAGTACCTTCTTTTGATGAAATGAAAACCGGTAATAACCCCAAATTATATATTTCCAATAATGTTTATAAGGCTGAATATACGCTGGAAGATCATAGTCGTAAAAGTGTTGATTATGGATCGTATATTCAAGCTGGCTCTCATGATGTGAGAGAAAAGAAAGTTATCACATTAGTCACTGGGAATGATAATTCATGCAGTTTATTCAATTCTATTTCAGCAAATCTTCCAGCCTTTAAAATTCAAGATTATGAAGTAATGACGACTGCAACTTTTCCGAATATTAAGGTTGATTATACAAAAGGAATAACCATTATTAAGATAAAGAAGGAGATAATAACCTTTGTTGAATATCCACCCCCAGACGTTATTCAAAATACAATTTTGGAGAAGCTTAAAGGAACTCCTAAGGGTAAATATCTTGTTAAATATGAGTTTGGGAATATAATGGGTGAAGAGTTTATCAAAGTAAGTACTGAAAGAAGCGGGCCACAACCACCAGGATTTGGTTCAGTATGGTAATTTTCATCAACCAAGAATAATCCATTGAATCGGTTTGTAGTTATCCAATTTGGGTATCATATTCACAAACCTTCGCAACCGCTAATCCATTCACTCATTCGGCGGTTCCGCTCCGTTTCGTCGCAAGCTCCTCACGGCTTCACCGCTCATTCGTTCAGGCTTAGCCGTTGCTCCGGGATCTCAATATTGTATACACCCGGTGCTTCGTTCCTCGCACCCGGTGTATTAATTGTCTATTTGCAAGATCTGTTCTGGCAAAGATGTCAAATGAAGCATTTCTCGCAAGTTTAAACGGTTTAATCCAACGCGGCCATTTGCCAGGCCTGCATAGAACGCCAGCCCGCCCAGGAAACAGCATCCTCCTACCCTCAGTACAACGAGTCCGGGTCTACATTAACATAACATGATGTTATAGTACTGCCGCTGCTTGCTAATCCCGGCTTTAATCAACACCGCCAAATATACAGCAATCGCCATGGGCTGAAGCCCACCCCCTCTGTTTTAAAGAATCCCTGCCCACAGCGTTTGCCTGGCCATTTGGCGGCATTGGATTCTCCCTGCGTCAGTCCTATAACCACATTATGTTAAGTATCCCCGTTAGTTGAACGAGAAGTTTTGGAGGGTGTTCATCCGGCCGGTAATACGAGTAAAATTGAGTTCGATGCACAAGAATATCGGCAGCGCATTTTTGCCTCGGTAAAAGTGCATTAAGCAATACCTGCCAACACCAGCCGGTCGTTCCGGGCTTCTATGTCCGCTCCGTTTCACACCCGGCGCTTCGCGCCGGACGCTCCACTTCGCTTCCATTCAAGCCCGCCACTCCCCTACCGCAGGGCCTTTCGAGCTTGCACCGCAGCAAAAAAGCTGCCGTGCAACCATCTCAGTCCCTTCTGGATTTTTCGGTAAATACCGGTATTGCTTAACGCACCTGAATTGACATCCTCCCAGGGATCAAAACCCGGCAAATGCCCTGCCTCTGGCTTCGACGGGCCGGACGAGATCTCTTCGTAGCAATCATTCTCCGGCATTCCGGCAGGTACCCCATCCAACTCCCGCACCAACCCGCGTTGAAAACAACGCCGGTTGGTGTATTAACATTTTTCAGTTCGCAAACAATCAGGTCACCTCATTTCACGCTCATACTTCGCGTTCATGAAGTGACCAGGTCCACCGGCCAATCCCCAAACCAAGCCGTGTGAAAAACGCCGCTTGGTAAACTAACATCTTTCGGCTGGCCAGGCAGCTTTGCCACCTTATTCGCCCTCGTCCCTCGGGCTTCATAACGTGGCGGGTTCGCAATCCCAGGGTAATCAAATCATAATCTCCGTCAAAGCTATCTTCAAAATTTTTCTACTCGCAAGGCCGGGGCCCTTCGGGTGCCGTCATTTTTTTGAAGTACTGGTCTGTTTTTATGGTGAAAAAATGACCGGCAGCCTTGCAAGCGAAAAATTTTTCCGCTGTTTGTTGCCTACGATTTTGATTTAATGATGCATTCTATTCTAACCTGATGAAAATCCGGTTGGAATCCTGATTCCGGATCACCTGAGGTGTCTGGACGTCTTGATCAGCCGGTTCCCCATGAACAGCCTGCCCATGCAGGCATATCGGATTCCATCAAGGGCATGATTGAACCGGTCCACCGGAACATTCAAAGGTTTCCCTGATGCATCTTCCTTCCATTTGTAGTTTTTCAGCTCACGAATCAGGTTCACCGATCGTTTGGTGATCCGCATGGGATACCGTTTCAGGATGTCAATCCCGGCCAGGATTGAATCCGGACCCTTGAATGTCGGTTTGATGTTGTATCCTTCCTGCCGGATTTCATAAATGCATTTAGGCTGGTTGTCGGCAATGATCTCATCGGCCTTGGTGATACCGAGCTGGTTCATCCATTTGCAGATGTCGGTATTGGTAAGGCCCCGGGAATAAATAAGCTCGTCTATAAACAGTTCGCCGCCGCTCAATCCCACCTTGACCAGGCTGGTCGGATCATTGCTGAAGCCGAAATCCATCCCGTAGCTGATCCACTTGCAGGATTCCGGCCAGGAATCAATGGTCCTCCAGTTGGTGAAGATCAGGCCGGTGATCTGCCCGATCTCGCCTAGGCCATAAATCCTCCAGTAATTCTCATCAACTTGTTTCAGGTTCTCGATTTCCTTTACCTGTTCCGGAGGCAGAAACAGGATGTTGTCCAGGTAGGTTGAATGGATGAAGGTGCAGTCTTTCCGGGGAATTACGATATCATAGATCCAGTGTTCGTCCATCGACGGATTGAAGTCCAGGAAGATTTGCTTCTCGGTTCGCAGGGAAAGCTGCACCCAGTCTTCCAGGCTGAGTTCATTGGCCTCGTTGATGAACAGGTAAGCCCGCTTGGCGCCTCGTTTCTTCTGGGGCTGATCCAGGCTCATGAATTCAAACAGATTCCCGTTCAGCTGGTAGGTGTTTTCGGTCTTATTGTGGTTGCGATCATCGTAGAGGTCAGTCATCCTTAGGATCTCAAAGAAATCCCGCATGGCGGAGGCTTTCAAAGCCGGCATGCTTCGTCGTACGATCGAAAATACCATGTCGGTTCCCTCAAAGGCTTTCACCAGGATAAGCAGCTGCAGGATTGAAAAGGTCTTCCCTGACCGGCTGCCGCCCTGGTTCACGACGATCTTGGTCCGGGCTTCATAATTTTTCCGGAATACGGTCGATACCTTGATGGTCTTTTCCAAGGGATAAGGGTTTAACGGTTCCGTCGGTAAGCATGGAGCTTTGGATGACTTCAAAAGTGATCTTGGTAAGCTTATCCTCAGCCGGTCCCAGATCAACGTTCACCCGCTGGAGCTTCGGCCTGATATATTCTTGCAGGTTCATCCACAGATCAACCTGGTCTTTTGGTTTCAGTTTCCTGATGCTGTCTTCGAGGGTCTCGTCCAGCAATTCAAGCACCCACTCAATGCGTTCCTTTTGCTCTGCCGTGATCTTGTTAGGCGATCCCTTTGGTCTTCCGCCTTCGCCGGGTTTGAATTTATGCCGGGTGTTTGTTTTCGATTCCATGCTGTCGTATTTCTGTATATTTCAGAATATTATATGCAGTTTTCGTCATTTGTCTAAAGCTCATGATTTCCTGTAAACCAGCTTCTCAATCGTACTTATCGACACCCCGTACTGGTCACTCAGCTCATTCTTGATTTGAGTATAAGTCATCCCTCCTTTTTCCAGGGTTTTCCCTTCCCTGGCATAGGTAAAATAGAGTTCCTTCACCAGCCATTTTTTAGCCTGGCTTACAGGGAGTAACCCTTTTATTACAAGTTGTTCCACTTCAATTCCGCAACGCTCTCTCAGGTCAACAATTACTTTTTCAGCCTCAGGATTCATATAGCCATTTCTTACAAAAATACTAATCAATTAATATTATAACAAGCTATCATGCAACTTTTTGCCAACATGTACTAAACAATTACTTTAAGTCTGTTGTATGTTTGTGGCTATCAATTTTTCCTGCCAATATGAAGTCCTTTTCCACTCCTCCAATCGCCTTTTCTGCAGCAAGTGTTGATGAAGCTACTGGTACTCTTCATAAGGTCATCGTCGCCCAGGTGGGGAAGGTGAAATCTTATTTCGAGCAGATCGATGCAACCACTCTGGCCCAGATTGAAAAACTTGGAAATGAGAAGGAGAATGGAGTTAAGGCTCGCTTTGGTCATCCCAATATGTGCAGCTCTTCGTTTGGTACCTATATCGGTCGGTTTAAAAATTTCAAGGTCTATGGTGATAAGGTCTATGGTGATCTGCATCTGGATGAGGTCTGCAAGGAATCTCCTTCCGGGAACCTTCATGCGTATATCCTGAAGATGGCCAAAAACAACCCGGATATGTTCGGGGCATCGATTGCCTTTATCCCGGGCGAACCGGTGATCACCGATGATGAATATCCTGCCACCCGTATTGAGGACCTTCTGGCCACCGACCTGGTAGATGATCCTGCAGCCACGAATTCTCTTTTTGCAGTGGATTCCTTCTCTTATCAGGCGACCCGCTTCCTGGATGAAAATCCTGCAATTGCCTGGCTCATTGCCAAAAAGCCCGACACTATCATTGAATTCATGCTTAAATATTTTTCAAACAACAACACCATGAAAAAAGAACTTTTCCAAAGGCTTAAAAACCTCCTGAACCCGGCTCCGGATGGAGCCAATGCCGATGCTCTCAAGGATTATAACCAGACCGTTGAACAGCTCGAAGCCGACTATCAGAAACAGATTTCGACCCTGGAGGCTGATCACCAGAAACAACTCTCAGCGCTTCAGGAGCAGATAACCACTCTTCAGGACCAGCTCAAAGCCCGGCCCACCACAGTCGAAGGCGCTGATCCCCAGCTCAAAGTCGGACCTTCCGAAGAAACCTTCGGCAAGCAGCTCCTCAAGGAAATGCCCATCCACCTCAAAGACAAACTCAAAAAGTAACAACTCATCCCGCATCCTGCATCATCTTTCATTCGACATTCAACATTCGTTATTCAATATTCGATATTCATCTTTTCAATCCTAATCCCCATGTCAAACATCTTCTCCCACGCCATCAGCCCCGCTTTCACAAAGCAATCCATCCGTGAATTTTTCGTCAGCCCGTTCTTCATGGGCGAAGACATCCGGGGCGCCATCACAGTCCGTACCGACGTCAAGGGCACCGAGCTCCTGAACAAGATCTCCCGTCCTTCCTTTATTACCAAGCCCAAAGCCTCACCCGGTTTCACCCCCACTGGGACCTTTGCGCTTTCAACACAGTCTATTACCGTGGCTCCCATGGCCATGGAGTTTGAGCAGAATGCCCGGGCTTTCTGGGGATCCATCGTAGAGCAGTTGCTGGCCACCGGTTATAAGGAGGATGATATCGAGCGGATGAAGGAGCCCGATATCTGGAATAAGATCATGTTGCCGATCATCGCCCAGGCCGGTCAGCAGGACCTGATCCGCCAGATGTTTTTCGGCAATCCGGTCCAGGAAACCTTGTCTTCCGGTATTCCGACCGGCACGGTCGATACCAATTTCTCGGGCTATACCGGTTTTCTTTCGCATTTCCTGGCCAATCTCTATGCCGGAACCATTCCTTCAGCCCAGCATGTAGTCATTGATTCGGCTACCTCGGCTGTAAAAGCAGAGAAAATTCTCACTTATACCTATGGTGCAACGGATACCTTGATTACCGTTACCATCAATGGCGTGGAATATACCCAGGCTTATGCTTCCAGCGCTTCGGCTACTGTGGCTGCCTGGCTTACTACTCATAAAGCCACCATTGAGGCCCGTGCCGGGATTAACGGCGTCATTGTGACCAATCCTTCCGGCGCCCAAATCAAGGTGGTCAGCAGGTACAAAGGACAGTCTTTCACATTTACTGCAGTTGCCAATAGCGGGGGTTCTTTTGCAGCTTCCGGAACGGTTGCTGCCGTTAAGGCTGGCGCTCTGGCTTCCGGTGAAGCTGATGCTACGCTCGAAGAAATGATCGACACGGCCCGTCCCGAAATGTTTGAATTCCCTCTGGTGTTCATGGTCACCCGTTCCATGTGGAGGAACCTCGTCCATACGATCAAGAATAAAACCGGTGATCTTCCGCTCACCATGATGCTGAATGGAGTAAATGTTCCTTCCTACGAAGGCTATCCGGTTCTCATCCGTCCCGACTGGGATACCTGGATTGCTACCTACCAGAATGGGATTCAGCCGCATCGTGCTTTATTTACAACCCAGCAGAACCTCATCTTCGCTACCGACGGACTGATGGATCCCCAAGATATTGAATCCTGGTATAACCCCGATCTGCAGATGCGCCGTTACCGGGTCCAGTACAAAGCCCAGACGGCTTATCTGCATTCCGAACTCCTTATGCTTGCCGGCTTCGGAGATTAATTCACTTACTAATGCCTAATGCCTGATGTCTAATGCCTATCCTCGGTTTTTCGAGTTCAATTACGCTCCTGTCCTTGATTTGTTTGATACCGATTATATTGCTTCGCGGACCAATTATCAGGATTACATACCATTTGGGGATGATAACGCCCTCCCCCGCCAGTTGATCAAACTGGCTAGGGAGGTTCCTGTTCACCGGGCAATCCTGAATTCAAAAACCAACTACATCATTGGCCAGGGCATCCAGTCTTCCGATCCGGCAACCTCAGGTTTTATCAACCTATCCAATAATATCCGGGAACCCTTTTTGTACACCTTGAAGAAGCTCTGTTTTGATTTCCTCACCTTCGGAAACTGTTATTATGAGCTGGTTTCCAATTCAAAAAGGTCCTTTGTCTTTGTCTACCATCAGGATGCTTCCCGGGTACGCTTGCATGTCGATGGCAAGCAGGTTCTGATCCATCCCTGTTGGGATTTGTTTAAGGGCAAGGATGACAAGGATCTGCAAACCATTGCGCTTTTTCCTGAATTTTCAAAGGGTTCCGACGGATTGCTGCATTCTGTTGTGCAGATCAAAGATTACGAGCCTGAATTCTTTTACTACGGTATTCCGTCCTATTTTGCCGGCATCCGTAATGTCATCATCTCGGGCCTTACCAATATTTGGAATCAGACCCGCCTTGAATCTTCTTTTGCCACTCCCGGCCTCTTGGTGATCCCGGGAGTGAACTCCGATGAAGCGGCCGATGAACTGGATGCCATGTTTCAGCAGTATAAAGGCGCTCTCAGTTCCAAGGCCAACGAAATCATCATTCAGTACCTTTCTGACCTGGGGCCCGGCATCAGTTCCCAGGAAGCAAAGTTCATTTCTTTCAACCGTGATAAGGAAGACAATTGGACCAGTCTGCACAAGCAGTCCGAAATCTCCCTTATCACCATTCACAACTGGTTCCGCACCCTAACTCCCTACTCCGACGAAAAAGCTGGTTTCGACTCCGGCCGCATCCTCAACGAGTACGACATCGCCATTTCCACCGTCATCCATCCCATCCAGGAAGTCTTTATACAATCCCTTGAAACCTCTCTCTCAGAATGCAACCTGGAGTTCAAAGACTTCGAATTCATCAACACCCCATCCATCAGCCGTATCAACCCTATGAAATATGTATGGGAAATCCGCCGCGATACCGGCCTCGACTACGACAAAACCGACCCCGTCCAAAAACTCCTGGTACTCCAATTAAAAAACATCTATCCCTCCTCCGACACCCTAAACGTATGAAATTTAAATACTTCGACATTCAACATTCAATGTTCAACATTCGATATTCATAAAAAATGTCCTTAATCACCTCATCGGAAGTAATTACCCTCGCCTATGTCACCGAGCTCGATCCCACGATGATCAAATCCGAAGTCATCCAAACCGCCGAGCTCAGGTATGTAAAACCCATATTGACAGCAGCGCTTTATGACGATGTCGTTACAAACCCAGGTGATTACTCGACTCTGATTACATCGTATATAAAGCCTTGCCTCGCTTTCTTTGTCAAATATGCCATGCTCAACCAGCAGCTGCTCGAAACAGCCCAGTACACCCCCGGCGCCGATCCGGCATTGTCACCCGCCCTGGTTGAAATCTCCACCGCAGTATTGCTCCCAAGGGACCATCGCCGCGACACCATGCAGGAAGTACTTTCCATTGCCCGTTCCAAACAAACACTCCTGCAGGAATACGTCATCGCCCAGAATTATCCATTATACACAGCCCCCGCCTCCAAAAGAGTCTCAGGCTTCAGAGTCACATCATAATTGAATACCCGAAAATCGTAAATCGTCCTTCGTAATTCGTAAATCAAAAAGCCATGTCTATCGCCCGCAGAATGATTCAATGTTCGCTTCCCGTTTCAGCCGGGAATGCCAGCACTCCTTATATCCAGATTCCTAATGGCGCTACAAAACTCACCATTCAGTTCGTCTATAGCAGTCTTGATGATGATATTGTAATGTCAATGAATCAGAGCCTCGACGGGTTCAATTTTGATGCCTGTGTCAACGAGGATGATGCACCAATTACCATCACCCTCGATAAGGATTTCACCTCAATGACTCTTAACGTGTCCGATCTCCTCACTACCTGGATTCAGTTCTCCATGGACGTAGGCGAAGCCAAAACCGGCAGCCTCGATAAAATGTATGTCATCATGACCTAATTCGTAATTCGTAAATCGTAAATGAAATCGTAATTCGGGCTTCGTAAATCGTAAATCACTTCATATGGGCAGTTCAAAATATTTTCTCATGGGTCAGCAGAATCGCGGCAGTACAAACTATCGTGATTTTACAAAGCAGGAGTCTGCTCCTGATCGTCCAAGGTCAGGCATTATCCGAACCTGGCTCGACAGCCTGGGCATTCTCAACTTCCTGGCAAGCACCGGCCCGGCCATTAAGGCCATTCTGGGCCTCCAGGCCGATTATGATGATGCAATCCTAAAGAAGCATTCCAATGCTAATGATCATGTGCACGCCAACGCCATAGCATTAGCAGCGGTTTCCGGTAGTAATACTGGTGATCAGGACCTTTCTACATGTTCTAAAGCTGTTCAGGGTACCTTATCTGCTGGGGCTCTGGCTGGCAATGCGCGTGGTGCCAATGCTACCGATTTTCAGTTTGTCCGTGAATCGGTTAGCAGGGTTGCCAGTGGGGCCGGTTCCTTCATTGCTGGCGGACAGCATAATCAGGTGTCTGGTGCAAATTCTATGGCCGCAGCCGGATCTCATAATGAGGTCAGCGGGCAATTCTGTCTGGTTGCAGGAGAGCATAACGAAATTACCGCTGATCACAGCTCGGCCTTTGGTGATCAGCATCAGGTGAGTGGCAATAAGTCCACAGCCTATGGCTCCAGTCATGTGATTTCTGCCGAAACGGCATTTGCCGAAGGAGATGGCAATATTGTTTCAGGCGTCGGCGGGCATGCCGAAGGCACTTTAAATGAATGTGCAGCCGATTATTCCCATGCCGAAGGTTGCAATGCGAAAACCTACAATATCTATCAGCATGCCAAGGCTTCCTGCGGGTTCAGTAATCCCGGCGAAATTGGCGAAGCCCAGTATACCAACATCATTGCCCGGGCTTCTACCGAAGACGATGGGCCTTTGGATCTTGTGGTTGGTGAAGAAGATTATATCGTCCTGATGAATAACAAGATGAATGCTTTCAGGATCATGGTAGTTGCTGCCACCGATGATAACACAAAGGGAGCAGCCTATGAGTTCAAAGGCCTCATTAAAAAGGATGCAACCTCAGCCTCTGCTGCTCTCATCGGGGCCGTAACAAAAACCGTGATTGCCGAAAGTGTTTCAGCCTGGGATGCTGCCGTTACGGCCGATACCTCCAATGGCGCTCTTAAAATCACAGTCACCGGTGCAGCCGAAACAGTAATTCGCTGGGTAGCCTATGTTGAAATGGTCGAAGTAGCCTTCTATGGCTCCTAATCCTTTTGCCTAGTGCCCAGTGCCCAGTGCCAAATGCCTATGTTATGAAAGAATGGAAAATATTCGGTCTCCCACTACCCCAGGCAATCAGCCTGCTAACGTTTCTTGTGGCCATTGTTTCCGTTTGGGTTCACATGGAAATCCGCCTGGCCGAGATTAACGTTGAACTCACCAACCTCAAACAGGATTTGGTTTTTCATAAGTCTGATAACAGTCGCGAAATTGAAACACTGCGCTCTGATATCAAATCCGATACCCGTGAAATCCTCAAAAAGATCGACGAGATCCAAATCTATCTCCGGAATCCCAAATAAAGCTTTCGTAATTCGTACATCGTACATCGTAAATTGTTAAACCATGAACTCAAGTTTCTTAACCCTGAACTGGATGGACCTCATAAAAGGTCTCCTCGTTGCCGTCATCGGCGCAATCCTCACGGCAGTTTACCAGGCGCTCCAGGCCGGTACATTAACCTTTACCTGGGCATTCTTCCAGCCCATCCTCTTGACCGGCCTGGCAGCAGGCATTGCCTATCTGATCAAGAATTTCCTGACCAATAGCCAGGGCTTCCCCTTAAAGACCGAGAAATGACCACCTCCGAAAAAGGTTTGGCCCTCATCGAGCATTACGAAGGTCTCCGCTCACAGGCATATCGCTGCCCCGCAGGCGTCTGGACCATCGGGATCGGTACCACCAACTATCCCGACGGAACCCCCGTCAAAGAAGGCGACAGGATCTCCTATAAGCAAGCTAGGGATTACCTGATGCACGATCTCCGGAAAATCGAAAACCAGCTCAGCGAAATGCTTACAATCCGCCTTATGCAATATCAATTCGATGCGCTGGTATCCTTCGCCTATAATGTTGGCTGCAACGCCCTCCGGAAATCCTCCCTGCTCAGGTATGTCAATGCGCGTGATACTAATACCTCTATTGAATATGCATTTCTGATGTACACAAAATGCGCAGGTTCCCCAGGCATCGACGATGATCTTGATGGCCAGATCGACGAACCCGGTGAAAAGCAAGACTCATCAGGCCTTACCAAGAGAAGAAAGTCCGAAGCCTGGTTACATATTCACAACGAACTGAAATACTTCTAATCGAGGCAATTCAAGTGGATTCAACCAATAATACCGGAGTAATAAACCGCCCTCTTGTCTGGATATCTATTATTCTGGCCTTTCTGCTTATCTGTGGTGTAATATTGGAGCGGGTTTTACACGACGAATCCAGGAACAAGATAATTCGTGATCAGGCCACAATAATCTCAGCGTATAAAAATGCCCCCATTAAAATAGATACAATCCACGATACCGTTCACCAGCTCAGCCAGATCGTTATAAAACCCATTTCAGTTAAAACAGTCATTCATGATACAATCCTGATCCCCTACCGAGAATGTTGGTACGATTCAGTATTCAGCCAACTTGGTCTCCGGTTCCACTGGCAAGCCAAAGGCGACCTCCAATCCATTACATTCTCCGATTTCACCTGGCCCAAAGATATCATCACCATCACCCGGCAGGTCGATACCTGCATTACCAAACCCATCCCAAAACAACCCCTATTCCGCATAGGCCCATATGTCGGCATCTCCATCAACTCCTTCCAAACATTCCCCGGCCTCGAAGCCGGCGCCCAGCTCGTAATCAAAGATCAACTCACCATATCCGCCGGATGCCTTTACATCAATGGCATTTACGGCAACCTGCGATTAGGCTGGCTCTTCAAATAATTAGGTTTTTGGTAACTAATCAGTGATTAAAAAAATAAGGGTTATTAACAAGATTTGGCTGT
>JBAXLI010000019.1:0-61545 GCA_037134895.1 Bacteroidota bacterium | reverse complement strand
AAAGAATATCCTTTATGGCGGATGAGGTTACGGAATGCTACTTTCAGGTAGTTTCTGAACATCACGGATTATTTCAGGTTATTCACTGCATTTTTAACCCTGTCCCTGTTGGCCTGGTAAAGATTCAGGTTTGCATCGTTGTTTTTTCTCCCGTTCTCAACCGCTTTTTCATATGCTGCCAGGGCCTCTTTCATCTGACCCGTAAGTTCAAGTGCTTCCCCCAGGCTGTCGAAAGGATTGGCGCTTTCGGGATTCTGTGATATATTATACCGGAATATTTCAATCGCCTCAGAGTTCTTTCCGGCACGAAGTTTTCCATATGCCAGGGAATTTATCATCGCCTCTGTTACCGGGTATACCGCACCTAAAATGGGTGATGTGAAATGATCCCTGATCTGCTGTATCGACATATTCGCATAATCGATCTCCCCGAATTCATTCTTTGGTAACTGCAAAGGTTGGAATATCCATACCAGTCCTTTCGAAATTGTAGGAAGAACGGCCGACTGATGAGTTTCAGTCCTGCAGAGATCCAAAAGCTCAAGCTTCATTTTATAATCAGCGGGTTTTGTAAATACTTTTTTCAGTTTTTCTATTGAAGAAGGCGTTTCAATTCCCGTAAAGCTAATAAAAACCGAGGACTGAAAGCCGGGATTTCTTTTTAACATATTCCCCAGGGAATCCACTAACGACTTTTTATTAAACCATAGTGAAGGGTCAACGTCGATAAATGCGTTGAACAGGCCAGGCTGCTTCAGCATTGCATAAAAACCAAACAACCCGCCAAACGAATGGCCTATATAGATCCTTGAAGTGAGAGTCCGGTATTGGGATTCGATCACCGGGATCAGTTCCTCACGGATGAACATCAACAGGGAATCAGCTCCCCCGAAATCAACCGGCGACTCGAAACGCTTACTTTCGGCTTCCTGCACCCGGCTCCCATTGGGAGTGAGTTCCCAATCCCTCCGGTTATGGCTTATCCCCACAAGGATGACTTCGGGCATAAGGTTGGAGGTTGTGAGAAACCCGGTGATCCCTTTGATCAGGTTCAACCTCCCAACCGAAGCATCAGTAAAATAGATCACCGGATACCTTGCCGGGCTCTGGGCATAACCCGCCGGAAGCGAAAGAAAAATCGTCCTGTCCTGTCCGAAAATCCTTGATTT
This sequence comes from Bacteroidota bacterium, assembly GCA_037134895.1. Lineage (GTDB taxonomy): Bacteria > Bacteroidota > Bacteroidia > Bacteroidales > FEN-979 > CAIRDP01. Next base: position 60,376 of record JBAXLI010000019.1, on the reverse strand, counting down.
TATGGTCATCCTTTCACCGGTCGTTACAGGCGATCCGATGGTAAAACCGGGAAGTGTCGTCTGTGATAATGACAAGAAGGAAATCATACAAAATGCCACACAGAAAAAAAGGCTTTTATGGATCTTCATAGCTTTTAAGTTTGGTGAGCTGCTCCGCAGCATGTGAATTCTTTAGATTCAGTTTCAGTGATGTCTTATAATTTTAATTGATCAATGACCTGTATTCATCCCCCGCCGTGATGAAAATTCCCGGTTCATCGGGACGTACGCAAACGTTTTCGCAGATCCCGCATCCGGTACAAATATCGGGATCAACATAGATCTGCTTTACCCTGACCTTACGGCCCTGGTAATTCCAGGTTTCGGTTTCCCTGAAAAGGATGGCCTTTTGGGGGAGCGGACAGGCATCGCGGCATACCGAGCAGTTGAATCCATCGGCATGGGTATAACAAATATCCTTGTCAACAATAGCAGTGCCGATCTTGAATACCTGTTTCTTTTCAAGGCTGATCTTCTGTATCGCTCCGGAAGGGCATACCTGCGTACATGCATTGCATGTGAATTCGCAATCCCCGTATTTTGCATTTACAACCGGGGTCCATACGCCTGCTATCCCTGCTTCGGAAACCGCCGGCCTGATAAAGCCCGTCGGGCATGCCTGTATACATTGTCCGCACCTCTGGCAGCGGTCAAGAAAACTCTTCTCCTTCAAAGATCCCGGTGGCCTGAGAAAAGATACTTTCAATCCTTTTCCGGAGGAATAGCTGATCTTTGGAAGGTATGCGGCTGCAACACCCAGGGCTACTGTTCCAAAAAAGCTTCTTCTTCCGGGATCAATGTTTGCGGATGGCTTTTTCCCTTTTTTGCCGATACTGATCTCAACTGTTTCAGACGGACAGTCTGCAGCGCAGTTGAAACAGCTGATGCATTCGGATTTCATAAAGTATTTGCCGGCATCTCCTCCATACGGACAATGGGAGGAGCAACTGTGGCATTCATTGCAGGCTGTGCCTGTCCTGATCCTGAATATCCCGAAACGTGAAACCAGTCCGTAAAGAGCACCCAGCGGGCAGATCACATTGCAAAAGAACCTGCTCCTGTATATGTTCATCATCAGTATCAGGATGAATACCGCAGCGGGCAGCAGGGGGAGAACCGCGAGGCGACCCTCCAGGTTTTTCGGAAGAAAAGCTGCAAGGCTTCGTGTAAGCAGGGAAAACGGGTCGGCCCAGGTCGCAAAGCTGCTTCCCAGGATTGCAGTAACGATAATAAAAGCCAGGACCAGGTATTTGAACCTGAGCAGATGTTTGTCGGGGCCTTCCTTCCAGGCTTTGGAACTTCCCGCAATCCATGAGACCATCTGCTGCATTGCTCCCATCGGGCAAATCCATCCGCAGAAAAACTTGCCAAGAAAAAGTGTAAGTACCAGTGGAATGATTGAAAGCAGGAAAAGAATGCTGATGGTTTTTGTCAGGATCAGCCCGTTAATAAAAAGCAAAGGGTCTGAATAGAAAAAATATTGAGTTGCCGGGCCTTTGGCGGAGCTTGATAGAAATGGCAGCAGGAACAGGCAGAGGAAGAGAAGGGTAAACACCCATTGGGAAAATATCCTGAGGTTTTGAAGGGTTTTTGCGGTTTTCGTCTTCATAATCGGTCGTTTTGCAAGGGTCAGGACTGCATGGGTTTTATAGCGGCAAGAACCAGCCTGAGGTTCCTCGAGAAATATGCCAGGTCTTCGGCGGATGGGAAAGCCCTGAGCTTTTCGACGATTTTTTTAAGGTATTCCTTATCGGTTCCCTGTTTCAGGATGAAATCGGTTTCCTCTGCCGTCATCTCGGCAATGGTATGTATGGTTTTACTGACTTCCTCGTTGATGGGGCAGCCGAACTGGCATTTGAGGCAGCCTACCAGGGTGTTATGCGCGTTGGGGTTGATCCATGCGGGGATAGAGTCCGGTAATTCGTTGTACAGGGTTATGCATCGGCCGACGTTGATTACAAATCCTGAATCGGGGATGCATTTAGTTGGACATTCCCTGCGGCAGACCATACAGCCCCGGCACATCCTGTGCATTTTCATCGGTCCCCATTGATCATCCAGAACTTTATCGGTAAACAGCCCGTAAAGTGCATGGTAACTGCCGTACCCGTTAACAAAAGCAATATTGTTGCGTCCGTATTCAGCCAGGCCTGATCGTGCCGAGAGGGATTTTAGCGGAAGGCGAACCCTCCCTTTGAGCTTTTTCGAGTCGTCCCTGATGATATCCTTACGTATACGAGCCCTTAACATGGGACCATTCAGCCCTGTCATGGTATACCCGGTTGGGATCATAACCCTGTACCTCTGGTCTTCGTGGTTGAAGATGATAGATTGAAGATGCTGGGGTACCGAAAAAACGATGAATGATTTTGCACCAACCATCACAGCCCTGGGATCAAAGCAGAATCCGGCAATATAGCTTTGGAAGGTTTTATTAATGCTCAATCTTTTCTCTTTCTGCAGCTTCTCAAACCATTCCTTTACCTCCCTGAGATGTTCCACCGAAAATGTCCTGTACTGGTAATCGAAATCGGGCGGAGTGGGATCAGGTTTAAGAGTGGTCTGTGCTGCTACGTTCCTGATGCTGTTCAGCGAAAGAGCGGCCCCTGTCAGTGCCAGGTATTTGAAGAACTGCCGCCTCGATAAATCTGTTCGTTCCATTATTGCTATTGTTTTCGATGCTATCTGCTCAGGATTGCTTTTCTGGTTTGCACCGTTGAGTTTACTGATAATCTGAAGAAATAGACTCCGGATTCAAGCTTTTTCCCTTTTGCTTCAGATTTGTTCCAGGTAACTGAGTAGTTTCCCTTTGGTTTTTCCCCGTTTACAAGAGTTGCAAGCAGCCTTCCGCAGGGATCAAAGGCTTCAAGCGTTACAATGCCTGGTTTATCAAGCGTGAAATTTAAAGCCAGTTCATCTTTAAACGGATTGGGTGATACAGGGTAAAAGAGAAATTCATCGGGTGTAAGGTTCATGCCTGTACCACTGCTTCCAAGGGGAATCCTCTCCCAGGTGTTCAGGTTATAATGGGTTACCAGTAAAGAATTGTCGCGGGGGTCATAAGTGGGGTAAACAATGCTGTTCCCCGAAAATAAAAGCACAGGGCTGTAACTGAAATCAGCATCCGTTTTATACACACCGGGCAGATAATACCCGCCAATATAATGATTGCCGTATTTATCGCGGGTGATCCCGTCGGGGCGGTCCATACTGACCGAATCAATGAAACTAACGGTCGAATCGGAAAGTGAAACAGCCTGTATCATTGAACTTCCGGGAGAATCGTCGATGATCACGATCCTGTTTTTTCCCTTTTCAAGCAGGATGCCGTTGGGGTAATTAAGCCCATTGCCGCCGGCGAAAACCCAGGATGTGCTGTCGCTTATCCTGAGCCTGTATATGGTGTTCTGCAAAGGACAGGAGATGAACAGATGACCGGCGGAGTCATAGGTAATGCTCGACAAATAATTGTCAGGGTTGCCGGGAATGCTCAGGTTCATGACCCGCTGCTTTGTTAACAGGTTATAGGCGATAACTTTACGGTTATTGCCTATCCCGTAAACCGTATCTCCAATTACTTCGAGCCCGTCAACAAAACCAGCTCCCTGGACAAAATACCTTTGATTGCCGGCGCTGTCGATCTCTACAAGGGCCCCGTTGTTGAAATTAGAAACCAGCAGGCGGTTGCGTTTCGCGTCAATTGCAATTTTCTGAGGCCCGCTAAGAAGATTCTGTGCATTTGATAGTCCGCAAAACAGAAATACCATTGATGCCAGTAAAGAGCCTAAAGTAAAGCCTTGTTGCATATGCAGGTGGTTTAATGATCCGTAATAATTACATTGAATCTGTCAAAACTACACCCTGACTGTGTCAAAGAAAAAACAAATCGGTGAAAGACCTGATAAGGACGATATGTGAAGAGATAGATCGGGCCAATGCTTGGAAAGCTGGGTCACTTTGTTACTGTGTTACTTTGTCACTTTGTTACTTTGTTACTTTGTCACTTTGTCACTTTGTTACAGTGTTACTGGGTAACTGAGTAACTTCGCCGCACCTTGCCGGGGCTGCCTCAGGGCTAAGTGTGTGAACAGAGATTTGGGCTATGATTAAGGGAAGTGAATAGGTGAGCACACTTAGACCGTAGCAGCACAGGCAATGGTGCCGCGAAGTGAACGACTGACGGCTCACGATTCACGTGGCCTACCTTGCATAGATCATTTTGCGGCAGATGATCCCTTTTTGGGTATGAAGGGTGTAATGATACACTCCTGAGGGCAGATTGTATTTTTCGGCAGAGAAGCTGATACTGTGTTTTCCTGCATTCATGGTTTGACGGTCAATGAGGGTTGCAACGGTATTTCCATAGAAATCCGACACTTTTAAACTGACTTCCGACGCAGTCTCCAGTTTAAACGAGAAGAAAGTTGACTCCCTGAAAGGGTTGGGAGTGTTCTGCGATAATGATTGAGGCATGGCCTGGCCTTTTTCAATCCCCACAGTTCCCGGGTCAATACTGGCCCCCCACAAACTCAGTTCCCCGTCATCCATACGCATCCAGGTTGCGAAAACCTTGTTGTTATGAGCACTGATCCCGATATAATGTCCGAAAAACAGTGTTGAATAAGGGATGAACGGGCTGTCACTGATTTTGTAATTCTGGAAAGTCGTGCCTCCGTCACCGGAGATAGCCAGGTAAACATCGGTTCTTGTATCGGTATAATTGCGGCGGTCGTAAAACACGATATAAATTTTCCCGGTAACCTGGTCGATAGTGATGTAATTAAAGAACTGGTGCCTGGCCTGGTTATCATCATTAACTTTTATAGGGGCCGACCATGTTGAACCATTGTCGGTCGACTTAGCCAGCCATATATCAGCGTTGTTCGCGCCGCTTCGCTTATCGGTCCAGGTTACATAGATAGTCCCCCGGTTTGGGCCGTTGCTCCTGTCGCAGGCTATAACGGGGAAGCTTACCCCGGTCTGTATACCTGCGATCGAGGTGATCCATTGAACCGGGAAACCTGTGATGTTGATATCGGTATTCAGCCATGTTTCACCCTGGTCGGTCGAACGGTCGAACATCAGTCCGGCCGGGCTCCACCATACCACGTACACCTCCCCATTCGGACCTGTAGTGGGGTAGGAGCCGTGAACGCTGCCAAATCCGCCGGTAGCATTGCCCCCAATATTGCTTATCAGCTTCTGCTCACCCCAGCTCAGTCCGCCATCGGTAGATTTAGCTAAAAAGATATCGGTTGAATCGGACGGATTGGAACTGCCCCAGGTGTTGAACCGGGTCCAGCTTGCATAGATATTATTTGTCACAGGGTCATAAGCAGCCCATTCCTTGTCTATATCATATGTATTATAGACGGCAGTGTACGAACCATTGGACCATGGCTGCATGAAGCCTGTCATTTTCTGGCATACCACCCTGCTGAGATCGGGAACGAGATGGAAGTAATAGAAGTTCCCGTCGTTATCGGCCAGGATCACCGGGTCGCAGTTGACCCCGTAAGTCGAGGTGAGAACTCCCTGTTGCCAGCTCTGTCCACCATCCTCCGATATATAATAATTATCCGGCACCGCACCGATCACAATCTGATCAGGGTTCTGGGGATTTACGCAAACCGATGGTTCATTAGTAAATACTGCAGGACCTCCGATCAGTACGTTCTGATCCTGTGCATGCAAGGCCATGGTAAAACCCATTGCCAGCAGGATGATGACATGTCGTGGATTCATGTTTTTTTGTGTTTGCGGATGATGTGATGACAAAATTAAGCCATAATCGGTTGTACCGGATTCATCGTTTTCCCGATTGCAGGTTTGGGTTTGCAGGATGCGGGATGCGGGATGCGGGATGCAGGATACAGGATGCGGGATGCAGGATGCGGGATGCGGGATGCAGGATGCGGGATGCGAGATGCGGGATGCAGGATGTGGGATGCGGGATGCAGGATGCGGGATGTGGGATGCGAGATGCGGGATGTGGGATGCGGGATGCAGGATGCAGGATGCAGGATGGCAGGGTAACTGGGTGACTTCGCGGCACCTTGCCGGGGCTGCCTCAGGGCTAAGTGAGCGAACAGAGATTTGGGTTATAATTAAGGATAGTTAAATGGTGAGCTCATTTAGACCGTAGCAGCACAGGCAAGGGTGCCGCGAAACACGTGTGACATGTGAGTGAGACCGTAGCAGCAATGGCAAGGGTGCCGGGAAGCACATGTCACGTGCTACGTGTCACGCTTTGCGCAAGGTAAACCCGAATGTAGTTCCAAGGCCAACCTTGCTGCGTACATTGATCGTCTGCTGGTGGGCTTCGATGATATGTTTAACGATGGCCAGGCCCAGGCCCTTGCCCCGGTTGGTGATTTCGCGTCCCCTCGAGGTCCTGAAGAAACGTTCAAACACCCTGGGCAGGTCATCCTGGTCAATGCCGATGCCGTTGTCGGTGACTTCGACCAGGATGTTTTCGTCCATGTCGAAGAAACTGATCTTGGTTCGTCCCCCTCTCGGGATACCATACCGGAACGAATTGTCGATGATGTTTGTAAGTACCTGGCGGATCTTGTCCCTGTCGGCATAAACCCAAAGGGGTTTGCCGGGCTGGTTTATGACAATGTCAATACCTTTTTCAGCTGCCTGGGGCTCCGACATTTCGACCGCCTCCTTCGTCACAGCAACGATATCGAACCTCACTTTATTTAACATGATCCGCCCTGATTCCAGTTGGGCGATTTCGCTCAGGTCCTCAACGATTTTAATCAGCCTCTCAACGCTGACCTCCGTACGTCTTAAGTATTCCTTATTGATCCTGGGATCCTCCAATCCGCCCTCAAGCAAAGTCGAAACATACCCCTGCACGTTGAACAAGGGAGTCTTAAGCTCATGTGAAACATTCCCGATGAAATCTTTCCGGTATTCCTCGAGCTGTTTCAGTCGTTCGATTTCTTTCTGTTTTTCTTCACCCCAATGGGCTACTTCCTTTTCAACGTTATCAAGAATGTTCTTGTTTGAACCTGGGCGGGGCCTTTCGCTCTTGCCGACTTTAACGTTGTAAATCGATTTATAGATCAGGCGTATCCTTGAGTAAATAAATTTATCAAGTGTATAACGGAAAAAGAAATAGGTCCCGGCAAAAAGCAGTCCGCCGGTCATAAAAAGCATGAAATACAATGCAAATCCGGCAAGCGATTCAGGATGCAGGATGCAGGATGCGGAAAAGAACAGGATGAAATACCCGGAGGTTACGGCCGAAGCATTCAGAAGAGCAATTGCACGGGGGTCGTTGAACTTCATTCCTCTTCATATTTATACCCGACGCCTTTGATGGTCCGGATATGGTCGGTGTCTAATTTTTCCCGTATCCTGCGGATATGGACGTCGATTGTACGATCGCCAACGATCACATTTTCACCCCAGACCTGGTTAAAGATCTCTTCGCGGGTGAACACTTTGTTTGGACGGGAAACCAGCAACTGAAGTATTTCAAATTCTTTCCTGGCCAGGACAATCTCTTCATCATTTTTAATGATCTTGTATTGTTCGAGGTCGATAATGAATTCTTTTGTGCCAAGCCTGCCCGAGAGTTCGGGGATCTGCCTGAACCTGCGCAGCAGGGCCTGGATGCGGCTTACAAGGACTTTCGGCTTGATGGGTTTGGTAACATAGTCGTCGGCTCCAGCGTCGAATCCGGCGATCTGGGAATAGTCTTCGCCCCTGGCAGTGAGGAAAACAATGAGAGCGTTTTGCATTCCCGGGATTTTGCGGAGCTGGTTGCAGGTCTCGATGCCGTCGAGGCCGGGCATCATGATATCGAGGATGATAAGATGAGGCTTTTCTTCCGCAGCAACTTCCAGGGCTTTCTGTCCGCTGGATGCCTTTAATATCCTGAAACCCTCCTTTTCCAGATTATACCCCAGGAACTCTAGGATATCGGGTTCGTCATCCACCAGAAGAATAATAGTATCTTTGTTTTCCATAAAGGAATAAAGTTGATCCAACAAAATTAGGAAATTCACGTTACATCGGTGGTATCTGAACCATAATGAAAAAGATCCTGATCTGTTTTGTTTTTTTGTTGCCACTGATGGGTTTTTCCCAGAAATTCAACGGGGGGATCCTTGCCGGTGGCAATGTGAGCCAGGTGGATGGAGATAACTATGAAGGATATCATAAAGCAGGCTACCAGGCCGGAGCTTTTGTAAGCCTGAGAGTCTCAAAACATTCATCCTTTCAGCTGGAAATGGAATATTTTCAAAAGGGCAGCCGCAGGGCATCCAATCCCGACAGCGGGGCGGGTGATTACTCCTTCCTGATGAGGATCCATTACCTTGAGATACCCTTTTTATACCAATATACGTTTGCCAAAAGGATACAGGCAGAGATAGGCCCGGCAGTGGATGTCCTTCTGGGATCACTGGAAGAATCGGGTGGACAGCCGTCTCCAAGTACGGTGCCTTTCCGGCCGGTTACCTTGTCGGGAATTTTGGGTATAGCATGTTATATCACACCCAACCTGAAAGCCGGTTTCCGATTCAATTATTCACTGCTCTCTATCCGCCAACCTGCAGATCCTAATCCTGCTTCATACAGGCACATCCTTTTCGAAACGGGACAGTATAATAATGTCTTATCTTTGACCCTTTCATGGGATTTTAAAAAATTTGAATACTAAACTTATCGTCGGCATTACGGGGGCTTCGGGCTCGATCTACGGCAAACTGCTGCTTGAGAAACTTGTTGGCCTCAGCAGCCAGCTTAAGGATGTTGCTGTAGTTTTCTCCGACAATGCCAGGGCGGTATGGGAATATGAGCTCGGACCTATCGACGTGGCCTCCCTCCCGTTTACAATCCATAAGCCGAATGATTTTTTTGCTCCCATGGCCTCGGGTTCCGCTGGATACACCGCGATGATCATCTGTCCGTGCAGCATGGGAACCCTCGGCCGTATTTCATCCGGAGTTTCAAATGACCTCATGACCCGGGCCGCGGATGTCATCCTGAAGGAAAAACGCAGGCTTGTGCTGGTGACCCGTGAAGCCCCGCTCAGCCTCATCCACCTGAACAATATGAAACTGCTGGCCGAAGCGGGTGCCGTGATCTGCCCGGCTTCCCCTTCATTCTACTCAAAACCTGCTACTATAAACGATGCTGTGATGACCGTGGTTGACCGGGTCCTTACCCTTGCCGGACTGGAAGTCGACAGCTATCAGTGGGGGTCAGGGGTTGGGGGTTAGGGGTTGGTTGTTGGAGGATTTTTCCTGTTCGCGCTGACGAAAATCAGCTGAAATGCCGGTATTGGAGGCTTTTTCCTGTTCGTGCTGACGAAAATCAGCTGCAATGCCAGTCATCGCGGCTTTGATCAGAGAGATTATCCGCAGATTTTCTAAGGCACTCACATGAAAAAATCCTCCAATCACTAAGAACCAATCACCAATCACCATTCACCATTCACCAATCACCAATCCCGCGTTAATTTCTAAAACCAAGCGTTCAATAAATCATTATAGATTTCTTGAAAAAAATACATATCATTGCCCCTGATTTTCCAGAAAAGAATACATCATACATATGGTAAACTATAAAAAGCTGAAGAGCATAGAGTTTACAATTGATTCAGAAAATACCAGCCCTGAGCAGCGGATCATTCTGACTGAAATACGGAAGCCGGATCAGCTGGTAATAAATTCAAAGCAGACTATTGAAAAGATCATATTGCAGACTCCCGAATTCAAGCCGATAGCTGAATTTTATTCGGGAAGCAATTCATATGTGATAGATATCCCTTCAGTGGGATCGGAAATCTTCGTAGTAAAAATTGTGTTTTCAGACTCGGGCATTACAAAGAGCCTTCTGTATATCTGAGCAGGGCGGAGGTCACTTTTCCGAGGCGAAGTGAATATTCCTCATCAGCCTTTCATATCCTTTTTCGGCAATTGAACCCCCGGCAAACAGTTCATTGAATTTCTGTTCAGTCAGGTTTAGCCAGTCGTTCCGACGCATGGCCATAAGTTCTGCGGAAGGGTGGAAATGTGACTCTCTGGTTGGCCGGGCAAAGCGGTTGAACGGACAAACATCCTGGCAGATGTCGCATCCGTAGATCCTTCCGCCGAGATTTGACCTTACAGCTTCGGTCATTTCGGCATTTTTAACAATGGTACAATAGGAGATGCACCTGCTGATATCGAGCTCGTAAGGCCTGTCGAGAGCCCCGGTAGGACAGGCATCCATGCATTTCGTGCAATTCCCGCAATGATCCTTCTCAGGTTTATCAGGTTCGAGCTCAAGAGTGGTCATGATGATCCCCAGGAAAAAGTAAGAGCCCATACGCGGATTAATAAGGAGGGTGTTTTTCCCCTGCCAGCCTATCCCGCATAAGTGTGACCAGGCTTTTTCCAGCACAGGCCCCGAATCCACGAAGATCTTTGATTTTATTCCTTCAGGGTTCAAAGAGTCAATGAATGCCGCCAGTGGCTCCATTTTTGCTTTTATAAAGGGCGGATAACGTTTCCCGTAAGCATACTTCGATATGATGAAATTGTCTTCTTCGGTAAGTTTTGAGGGCGGATAATAATTCACCAGGACCGAGATAACTGTTTTAACTCCCTCAAGTAGGAGTTCGGGATTCAACCTCTGCGATGCATAGCGTTCCAGATAGGCCATATTGGCTTGTCGCTGTTCCCTGAGAAATCCGTTGTAAAAATCCTTTCGATCATCGAGTGGATCCGCCGCCGCAAATCCGCAGGCATCAAATCCCAACTCAATTGCCCGTTTACGGATTTCCTCCTTCATCATTCCTCATTCGACATTCGATATTCGACATTCGCTATTCAAAATAGCGTTCCCGCTGCCGGCCCCTTGATCTTACCGATATGCTTGTACGCGAGTTCTGTCGCTTCACGCCCCCTGGGAGTTCTCATGATATAGCCTTCCTGGATCAGGAAAGGTTCGTACACCTCTTCGATGGTTCCTGCATCTTCAGAAACAGCCGTGGCAATGGTAGTAAGGCCAACAGGCCCTCCCCTGAATTTTTCGATGATGGTCGAGAGTATCTTGTTGTCCATCTCATCCAGTCCGTGCTTGTCAACATTCAAAGCTTTCAAAGCATACTGGCTGATCGCGAGATCGATTTTACCGTCGCCCTTGATCTGGGCGAAGTCGCGCACCCTGCGCAAAAGGAGGTTTGCAATGCGGGGCGTTCCCCTGCTTCGCCTGGCTATTTCAACAGAAGCGGTTTCTTCGATAGGCATTTTAAGGATCTCAGCCGAACGACGAATGATCTTGTTCAGGGTATCCGAATGATAATATGACAAACGGGAATGAATCCCGAATCGTGAACGCATGGGAGCCGACAGAAGCCCCGAGCGGGTTGTGGCTCCGATAAGTGTGAACGGGTTGAGTTTGATCTGCACAGAACGAGCATTCGGTCCGGTTTCTATCAGGATATCGATCCTGAAATCTTCCATGGCCGAATACAGGTACTCCTCAACCACATGTGAAAGCCTGTGTATCTCGTCAATAAACAACACATCATGAGGTTCAAGATTGGTAAGCAATCCTGCAAGGTCACCGGGTTTGTCAATTACCGGCCCGGATGTGACTTTAATATTAACCCCAAGCTCGTTTGCAATAATATAGGCCAGGGTGGTCTTGCCAAGACCCGGCGGGCCATGCAAAAGCACATGATCCAGTGATTCGTTTCTCTGCTTTGCCGCCTGAACAAAGACCTTAAGGTTCTCCACAATAGCGTCCTGCCCCGAAAATTCAAAAAATCCCGACGGCCGCAAGACCGATTCGATCTCCTTCTCTACAGAGCTTAAATTAATTCCGCTGGCGTCAAGGTTTTCATTCATCCACACAAAAGTAAATAAAATCATGGGTTTCAATTCATGAATATTTTTATTACTTTTACCCTATTAATCCCTAATCACGCTACTATGCAACCTATCGTTGTGGCTGTCGACTTCTCCAACTCCTCAATTCACGCCATTGAGTATGCAATACCACTTGCAAACAAACTAAAGTGCGACATCATCCTTGTTTGGGTTGATAAATTCAGCTCCAACGAATCACTCTACCCTGATACTTCTTCCCAGAACAGGAATGAAGCCAAGAAACGTTTCGAAGAGATCATCAGGCAGTATGAAAAGAAGATGACCAAGGGCCTGAAACTGGAATTCAAGCTACGTAAAGGCAAGGTGTTTCATGAAGTTGATACGTTGGCAAAAAGCCTCGGGGCTCTCATTGTGATCACCGGAACTCATGGTGTTAGCGGGTTTGAAGAGTTCTGGATCGGAAGCAACGCATTCCGTATCGTGACCTATGCATCCTGCCCGGTGGTTACTGTAAGGCATGATTTCGAGATCAAAAAGGGGATAGAAAGGATCGTCGTTCCAATTGACGGCTCTTCGGAGACTATTCAGAAACTCCCGTTTGTCAACAGGCTTGCAAGGCTTTTCAAATCTGAAGTACATGTTGTGGCAACCCATTCGAGCCACTTGAATTCAATACAGAGAATAGCTGAAAAGTATGTTCAGATCACCGTCAACTATCTGCAGGCCAATGAGGTAAATTACATACAGGACAGCATGGTGTCGAATGATATCACCAAGGCCCTGCTACAGTATTCAGTGAATGTAAAAGCCGACCTCATTGCCATCATGACCGAGCAGGAAACCCCTGTTAATATCCTTTTAGGTGCCCAGGCCCAGCAAATGATTAACCAGTCGTCAATTCCGATCCTGAGTATTCATCCGCAGGAACACTTTTGTCTTAAATAGAATGAAAGAGCGCTTATTCTTATTATTATTGCTGTTGTTGACCTGCGGATGGCTGAGTACATTTGCCCAGGAGGTGAGGAAGGATAGCGGTACAGTGACTGTTTACCAGGATAAGATGGTCGACGAGCTGGTGCAAAAGCAGATCAAACTGAATGAGGCTGCAAGCAGCCAGGAGGGATACCGCATCCAGATCTTTTCTGATTCAGGGAACAACTCCAAGGCCAAGGCGCAGGCTGCCATGGACGAATTTACCTCCAAACATCCTGAGGCCAAAGCTTATCTTGTGTTCAAATCACCCAATTACAAAGTTAAAATTGGTGACTTCCGCAGCAAGCTTGATGCGATAAGGTACCTCAACCAGATCTCAGCAGAATATCAGAATGCCTTTATCATAGCCGATTTAATCAATTTACCTCAAGTAGAACCTTAAACCCTGAGTTTATGAGCAAGATCGTTGTTGCCATTGATTTTTCAGATTGTTCCATCAACGCATTCCTGCATGCGTTGTCGATAGCTCAACATGTCAAATGCGATATGGACCTTGTATGGGTTCAGAAGGCCGCCTCACAAACCGATAAATTCGGTGAAACCACACTGGATTCCTCAAAGACTGTAGAGAAGGAATTTTCGAACCTTATTGAGAAGTACCAGCCTCAGCTGCCGGGTAATAAGATAAACTATAAAATCCGCACTGGTAAGGTGTATACCGAGATCCCTGCCGAGGCTAAAGCAGGCAAGGCTCTAATGGTGGTTTCAGGGACACATGGTGCATCCGGCTTTGAAAAGTTCTGGATCGGAAGCAATGCGAACCGCATTGTGTCGGCCTGCAACTGCCCGGTAATCACTATAAGAGGAGGCATTAACATTCAACGGCCGTTGACTAAAATCATTCTGTCAATAGACAGTACCCAGGAGACCCGGCAGAAAGCTTCGTTTACTGCAATGATAGCAAAAGCTCATTCGGCTGAGGTTTTCATGTTAAAGCTCTATTCCACAAAGAGTAAGGCAGTGCGACAGAATGTTGATCTGTATACTAAACAAGTTGAACGGTTTTTTACGCAGGAAGGTGTTGTATTCAATACCGTCGCTGAGGAAACGGAGAATATTGCGACATCCATTCTGAATTATGGTAAAAAAGTCGATGCAAACCTGATATCTATCATGACCGAGCAGGAATCCTCAGCATCAACACTCTGGCTGGGCCCCTATGCACAGCAAATTGTGAACCAGTCACCAATACCGGTTCTCAGCATACATTCCAAAGAAGTTTATACTGGAATGGGATTTTAGGAATTACGAATGACGAATGACGAGTTACGAATTAAGGAGACATTCGTCATTCGTAACTCGTAATTCGTCATTTCACTAACATCTGTCAATGCAGTTCAGATCGTGGAATGCAACTTTCAGACGTTCTACCATCGACGTTTGTGCGCTGCGCAGCCAAACCCTGGGGTCATAGAATTTTTTATTGGGCTTGTCTTCGCCATCAGGATTCCCGATCTGGCCCTGGAGGTAGCCTTCATTCTTTTTGTAGAACTTCAGCACTCCTTCCCAGAATGCCCATTGTGTGTCGGTGTCGATGTTCATCTTCACAACCCCGTACCCTATGGCTTCGGCGATCTTCTCGGGTTCAGAGCCTGAACCTCCGTGAAAGACAAAGTTCACCGGATTGGGGCCGGTGTTGAACTTTTCCTGGATGTATACCTGGGAATTATGAAGGATCACAGGTTCGAGTTTAACATTCCCTGGCTTATAAACGCCGTGAACGTTACCGAAGGAGGCGGCGATGGTGAAGTTGTTGCTGATGCTTTTAAGCTGCTCATAGGCGTAAGCCACGTGTTCAGGCTGGGTGTAAAGTCTCGAACTGTCGATCCCCGTATTGTCCACACCGTCTTCTTCTCCCCCGGTTACTCCAAGCTCAATTTCGAGGGTCATGCCCATCCTGCTCATCCTTTCAAGGTAGCGTTTGCAGATTTCGATGTTATCATGCAGTGGTTCTTCTGACAGATCAAGCATATGCGAACTGAAGAGGGGTTTGCCATATTGCTCATAATGCTTTTCACCGGCATCCAGAAGTCCGTCGATCCAGGGCAGGAGTTTTTTTGCAGCATGGTCGGTATGTATGATCACAGGTATGCCATACATGTCGGCAACAGTATGAATATGCTGGGCTCCCGAGATGCTTCCGCGGATGGCCACAGCTTCATGTTCATTTTTCAGTGCCTTGCCGGCAAAAAAGATGCCGCCCCCGTTCGAAAACTGAATGATGACAGGCGAATTCACTGTCTTTGCTGCTTCGAGCACGGCATTCACTGAATCGGTACCAACGACATTTACCGCCGGGATTGCAAATTTGTTGGCTTTTGCAATGCGGAAAATCTCCTGAAGGTCATCGCCTGTGGCAACACCTGGCTTTACGTTATCTAAAATTTTTTCTGACATATACTTCGTTTTAATGGTTTTCTGTTTAACAGGTACAGCTTTTCATCCGCACCCGGAAATCAAAGTTATAAAAAATTGGCAAAACAAAGCATTTGGTTGTTGGTTGTTGGTGATTGGTTGTTGATAATTCGTAACTCGTAACTCGTAATTCGTAGGTCGTAACTCGTAATTATTTTCCCAAACCCTTGACATATAGGGTGTTTTTTTATATCTTTGAGAATCAGTAAAATATATGAAAAATGAAAACCATTCTTTCGGGAATTATCGCGCTGTTATTTCCCATATTCCTTTTAGCCCAGACCGCAAAGGAAGCGCAGGATCTTAGCCAGGTCCAGAAAAAGGTCACAGCTCTCGAAAAAAGCAACGCCATGCTCAGGCAGCAGATTGGCAGCATGCAAAAGACACTGAACCAGATCAATGAAGCCGAGGCGGCAGAACATTTAAACCTGGTGAAACAAGAATCCATGTTCAGGGCAGGTCAGGACAGTATCCTGAAGAATTCTGGGAGGCTGTATAAAATTGACGAAGACATTGCAGAAATCGAGCATTCACTCTTCCTGAGGTGTATCGGTATGATCCTTCTTACACTTGTGCTGATTGTTCTGGCAGTCATCCGCTTTCAGACCCATCGAAAATCCCATCTCAAAATCCTTGAAGAGATCTATACAAAGATGAATGCTCAAAGAGATGAAAGGGAGCAGAGGATTGCCGAGCTTCGGGCACTGCTTGAGCAAACAGCAACCGGGGCCCTGGCTCTTAAGAAAGAAACCGGAGACAGGCTTTCACTAATGAACGATAACATTTCCCAGGTTGATATGAATCTTCAGAACCTTTTAAGTGAGCGATCGAATAATCTTGAACATCAGATCAAAGACGGTCTTACCTTCTTAAGAAAAGATTATCATGCCGGCAGCATTGAATTCGTAAAGAAGCTCGAGGAAATGCAGGCTCTGGCGACTTTGCGGATCAATGAAATCGCTCAGAAACTGACTGATTCAGGCAGGAAGCTTGATGAGCAGATCACTTCCGCCCACAAAAAGACTGAAGAACTGAAAACTGTCCTGGCCCGGGAGATCGAAGCGATCCGGTCAAAATTCGAGTAACCCCTGCATCCTGCATCTTGCATCTTGCATCCTGCATCCTGCATCTTGCATCCTGCATCCTGCATCTTGCATCTTTTTCCTATCTTTGCACTGGTAATCCGGCCCCGTAGTTCAATTGGATAGAATGGCAGATTCCGGTTCTGTTGGTTGAAGGTTCGAATCCTTTCGGGGTCACAATTTAATTTATAATTCGTTGTAATATAGCACATTATGACGGATTTTTATTTTTAAGTGAAACATAGGTGGAACCTTCTTCGCTTTATATTCAAAACGTAACAGACATGCGGCCCGCTCCCTCCCCAGCCTGTCTTTCTGTTAAACAGTTTTCTTATGAAACCCAAGATTCTCC
This sequence comes from Bacteroidota bacterium, assembly GCA_037134895.1. Lineage (GTDB taxonomy): Bacteria > Bacteroidota > Bacteroidia > Bacteroidales > FEN-979 > CAIRDP01. The sequence continues at coordinate 43,655 of JBAXLI010000019.1, read as the reverse complement.
CTCTGGTCCCTGAAACTTGAAATTAGAATATCAGGCAAATTATCTGCTATATAAATCCATTGTAAGCGATACTGTAATACTGGTTCTCAATTGAAAAACCACGCTAAGACACCAGTCTGCACCGGTCTAAACTGACCACCATTCGCCAGCCATAATTACTCCATAGCTGAAAAAATGGTTTCCTCCTAAAAATTTCAATGGAGTCATCAATCGGTATGAGAAGGTAGAAAACCTCTTTGATAAAGTCTTCATAGCCGGATTTTCAATAATTATTTTCCCAGACAAATGAATACACAACGATCTTCATAAACCCTAACCGTCCCGTCCCATTTTCTATTACTATTAAAGCCACTGTATCTATATTCTCCAGCTTTACACATGAAGGTGGCAGTTCCAATTTGCCCGCAAGAAGGCTGACTTGTGAAATAACTGTTAAGATCTTTGTTCCCTCCCTCCTGAAAACAAATTGTCACGTTTCCACCCCATTTTAAAGTTGAATAGAAGCAAACTTGCCCGGGTTTCTGAGGCGGTGAAGAAACAGCATTTGGATTGATAATATCTTCGAGGAAATAAACATCCAAATAATTGCTCTCTTTTCCATCAGATTCTATTACTTTGACGACAGCTTTTGCATCTCTAATAGGTCCAGTAAAACTGACTCTCCGTTCAAAAGTATTGCTTATAAAAAGTTTATCAATTTGGTTACTGTTCACATAAACCTTGCTTTCATCGCATAAAGTATAGTTGTCGGAAATTATAACCTTATGCCAGCCATTTGAAATAGACGTAGGATAGTCTCTGGACGAACGATAGATTTCCTTGGTCTGTTGGATCCTTGCCCTTGTTTCTTCTTTACGATCTGCTGCTTCTTTGGTCTGTTGGATCCTTGCCCTTGTTTCTTCTCTGCGGCTTGCTGCTTTGTTTGCATTCTGAGCATCTAATAAAAGATATTGATCCATCCCGTCTTGAGAGAATCCATTCAGAATGTATAATAAGAAGACCAGTAAACATATTCTTTTTTTCATATTTAGTAAAATTACGTTCAAGAATTTAAGTTTTGTGGTTAAATATCTAATGGCAGTCCAATCTTAGGTTGAATTAGAATGATTTATTGCTTAAGTAAAATTACCAAAATATAGGTAAATGAAAAAAGATACTATTAAATATTAAAAAATGCCTGCCGGATTGGACAACCCGGAACCTTTGACGATCTTGTGCAGTTCGAGACTCGTCAGCGTATTAGTCTGATGTTAATTCACTTAAGATGGTCAAGTTATGTCGGCTTTGTGTGGTCAATCTAACAGCTTTGTCCAGCCAGGCGTTGTATCATTCCCGCCCGGAAGTGTGAATGAAAAGGTGCTTCCCTTCGTCTCTTCACTCTCGACCCATAGTTTTCCACCATGCTTTTCGATAAACTCCTTGCAGATGATCAAACCCAGGCCGGTGCTGGGTTCTCCTTCGGTGCCTTTGCGGTTGGAGTGCTCATCAAAGAGGAAAAGATTTTCGATCATGTTTTTATTCATTCCGATACCCGTGTCGTTGATTGATATTTCAACGGTGTAATCGCTATCAGACTTTGCTGTAATGGTGATAATGCCTCCCTGATGGGTGAATTTTATGGCATTGGATACCAGGTTGCGTATGGTTGATCCAAGCATATACCGATCAGCATAAACTTCTGTATTTTCAGGGATTGCACATCTGATCTCAATTCCCTTTTTGCCAGCCGGCTCTAAAACCGACTTTATACTTTCCTCCCCGAAGGAATTCAACAGAAATGTTTCAGGTTTAAAAGTAGTAACACCTCTGCGCAGGCGCGACCATTCTAAAAGGTTTTCAAGTAAAGCAAAAAGATTGATTGCGGAGTTTCTCATCCGCATAGCAATATTTTGAATTTCTTTTAATGTAAAGCTATCCAGTTCCTCAACCAGCAATTGTGTAAATCCAAGGAAAGCATTGAATGGACTGCGCAGGTCGTGGGCTATGATAGAAAAGAATTTGTCTTTTTCAACATTTGCCTGTATCAGTTGTTCGTTTTTAAGAACTATTTCTGCTTCTGCTTTTTTTCGTTCTGTAACATCGCGAACGATGGTAATCACTTCATCAGGTCCGCTTGGAACCATCCTGGCCTCAAAATCACAAATTCCTTTCGATGGCAATGACAGTTGATATTCAAAAATCTGTATTTGTCCGGTAAGGAGGGTTTGTCCTACTTTTTCATTAACCATATCGGCAAATTCAGAGGGCAAAACGTCACGATTATTTTTATCGATTATTGATTGTTCCTGATAAGCAAGCTCTTCTTTTGCAGCTTTATAATCAAGAAAAATGCCCTGGCTGCTAAGCCTGAACATCAAATCAGTTATGGCGTCAATGAGCGCATGGGCATGACTTTCACTGTCTTTCAGCTCTTTTTCAGCTTTTTTGCGGTCGCTTATGTCAGTGTGAGTGCCAAACATCATCAGCGGTTTGCCTTCGGCGGTGCGGGTAATTACACGTCCGCGATCATGAATCCAAACCCAATGACCATCTTTATGTTTCATCCTGCATTCGCAGTCAAAATAGGGTAGTTCCCCATTGAAATGCTGTTCGAGCAGTTCATTGGAATGTATTTTATCAGAAGGATGGGCTAATGTTTCCCATGTTTTAATGCTGGTTGGCGAGAGTTCAGCGAGTGTATACCCAAGGATCTGAGCATACTGTTCATTGAAAACAACCGCACCGGTTTGTACATTCCATTCCCAGGTGCCGGCCCGGGTTGCCTCAACGATATTTGCAAGCCGCCAGCGTTCTTCTCTTAGGGCTGTTTCAGCCTGTATACGGTTTGAAATATCCCTGACGATGGCCTGGAGACATTCTTCCCCATTAATTTCAATCTTATTCAGACTAACTTCCGTATCTATTGGAGTTCCGTCATAACGCTGATGCTTCCAATAAAAAAATTGAGGTGTTCCTGATAATGCAGCCTGAATTTTTTCTGCGGATTTTTCTGTGGATAGACGTCCATCGGGTTGCATGTGGGGCGAAAACTCAGCAGGAGAGTGGCCAAGGATATTGTCTTGCCCACATCCAAATACAATTTCCGTCTTTGTGTTACAGCCCAAGAACACATTGTCATTCATAATGAAAATGGCATCGTTTGCCGATTCAAACAAGGTTCTGAACTTGGTTTCGCTCAGTTTAAGTTCACGTTCCGTTTCTTTCCTCTGGGTGATATCAATAGCGGTCAGGTGGTATTGAGATTTTTCCATGGAAAAAATGCCTGAAAGATGAACATTTCTTGGTGAACCTGCATTTGGCAGAATCGTTATCTCACATTCTGTTTTAGCTTCACACTTCAGTAAATTCTCAAGAAAAAAATTGAAAATGGGCCTGGTATCACTGGAAATAAAAAAGTCAAACGGACGATTTATTAATTTTACCCGTTCTTTACCGAGCATTTGCGATGCGCAGATGTTCAGCTCCAAAATTAAACCTTCATCTGAAAGTGTAAAATAACCGGATGGTGCAAAATCGTATAAGTCAGTATATTTATCCACTGCAGCATCTGCCTGTTTCTTTGCCTCAACGAGTTCTTCATTCTGTAGTTCCAGCTCTATCTGGTGGACCTCCAGCTCGTGAATGACTTTCAGCATTTTAATTTCGGAGGTGTCCGAATCTGTTTTTGGTGCTTTCTTTTTCATCAGAGATTCTGCCTTCCGGCGTAAATCTTCAGCTTCGGATTTGTTATTAGCTTTTCTCATAAGATGAGTTGAGAATTAAGATATTAAATGTAGTCATAATAATCCACAGATACAGGATTATTAAGCTCACTTACGCATTAGTGCTTGGAAAACCCTGAATCTGATGTTACCTTTGATGAAAATAGGCCGTTATGTCTAAAAAATCCTGCTTACTGTTCATGCTTGGGATCATCATAATGATATCCGCATGCAAAAAGAATGATACCGGCAACGGGACAACAACGGTACATATGAAGGATCTTAAAGTCTCCCCGGGTTTCAGTTGGGAAAACTCCCATGTTGTAACTTTTCAGATATACAGCGATAAATCAACGGTTATAAACATCACTTCAGAGGCAGGCGACGTTCAGTATTACCGCGGTTTTTTCAACGGGCTTAGCCCTTTCGTACAGGAGAAAATCAACATCCCTGCGTTTATAAAACAAGTCAAGGTCAACGGGATTCCTGTTTCGGTTCTTTCTGATGTAGTCACGGTCAATTTATCGGGGACACAACAAACCAGTAACGCATATAGTACAAAAGATATCCCCTTGCAGGGCCTCATCGCGGCCTGGCATTTTGATGAAAATACGGGAACAACCGCCATAGATGCCGCAGCAGGCCATAATGGCGTAATCAGCGGAGCAAGCTGGGTCAGCGGTATTCGCGGAAGTGCACTTCAGTTTAATGGTATCGATGATCATGTATTGGTTTCAAAAGCAGGGTTCAACCCTGTTGGAAACAGCATCAGTTTCTCTTTCTGGTTCAAACTTAACGCCGTAGGCGATAATGGTATATTTATTTACCAGAATGTAAAATACATCATCAGCATTGACGCCCAGGGCCGTCCGGGATTTGCCCTCTATACTCCGGTATGGAAATCGGTGAACTCAGGCTTCACAAACCGTGTTCTGGATACTGACTGGCATCATGTTGCAATGACCTATGATGGTGCCACTATGAAACTCTATCTTGACGGATTGTTCAGGACCTCAACGCCCAATACCGGTAACCTTCAGGCCTCTGCCGGGGATGTCTGGATCGGGAAAGAATCAGCGATCAGTCCGTTCAAAGGGACCATCGACGAAATGCTGGTTTACGACCGGGCTCTGACCGAATCTGAAGTTGTTCAGATCTTCGGCTCAACACCTGATCCGGGTACAGGTGGAAACGACCTGGTATCGTATTGGAATTTTGATGAAAATTCAGGAACCGTCGCAAACGACAGTAAAGGGAGTAATAACGGCACAATCACCGGTGCCACCTGGGCTCCGGGAATAAAGGGAAGCTGCCTCACATTTAACGGCACAACCGGGGCTGTAAAGGTCCCCAGCAAACTGAACCTGAACCCGGTTTACGGGCTGACCATGATGGCCTGGGCTAAAACAGGGCAAAATGTGACTGCAAAAATCTTCCAGAAGGGCGATTATGACGGGCATGGGTTGGGCCAGGGAAACTGGGACGGATGGGGTTGCCAGATCAGGCTTGTGGGCAATACAACCGAAGGACTTGCCTGGGGTGGCGGACTGCCGATCCTGAACCAATGGTATCACCTGGCAATGACCTACGACGGACAGCAGCTGAAATTTTATGTTAACGGACAGCTTAGGAACAGTAAGGCCGTTACAGGTTTATTGTATGTAAACAGCCGTGACTTGTCGGTTGGCTCCGACGACGGCCTTCAGAAATTCTTCCCCGGATCGGTGGATGAAGCAAAGTTTTTCAGCAGGGCTTTGGATGCGACTGAGATTCAGGCCAATTTTAATAATACCGGCAATCTACCCGACCAGGACGGAGACGGAATTCCCGATGCGGATGATGCATATCCGAAAGACCCGGCAAGAGCTTTCAATAATTATTCTCCTGTCTCAGGATTTGGTTCACTTGTGTTCGAGGACCTCTGGCCGGGAATGGGAGATTATGATTTCAACGATCTCGTTCTTGATTACAGATTTAAAACCGTCACTAGTGCAACCAACAAGGTGACCGAAGTTTACGCGACATTTGTAATCAGGGCGATAGGAGCAGGGATGTCGAACGGGTTCGGGTTCCAGTTGAGTGGCAATGCAGTTTCAGGCGCCGATGTTGAAGTTACCGGTACCAAACTCAGGGAGAATTTCATAATGCTCAACGCCAATGGTACTGAGGCCGGCCAGGATAAGATCACTGTGATCGTATATGATAATGTATTTAAGATCATGCCACAGCAGGGCGGATTCGGAGTAAACACGATGCCGGGCCAGCCTTATATTAAACCCGACACCTCTGTCGTTGCTATCATTTTCAAACCTAATACTTATACTATAGCTGATCTTGGAATAGATAATTTCAATCCTTTTATGATCGTCAATCTTGACCGGGGAAAGGAAATCCACTTGCCCGACAATCCGCCCACAAACCTTGTTAACCCTGCATATTTCAACACAGCCGATGATAATTCCGATCCACCATCCGGCAGATATTATAAAACCAAAACAAACCTTCCCTGGGTATTAAGGATTTCTACAGGTTACGATTATACCAACGAAACATACCAGATCACAAGCGCATATCTGAAATTCGCTCCCTGGGCGCAATCAGGTGGCGTTCAATATCCCGACTGGAACCTGAAAAACTCAGGCTATCGTGATGAATCAAACATTTACCAGGTCCCCTGATAATATTCAATGTGTGCCAATGTTCCCGTGCGAGATCACATTGTTCAGGCTCACCGTATTCTGGTAAATATTGATATACCCGTCGTAAACCAGCCAGTTGTCGTAGGTGATCGTAAGTCCGTTATCAAGGCTGCTGATGCTGGTATACCCTTTGCCGGTAGCCCCGTCTACATTGTTCAGGGTCTTGGTTACAGGCCCTCCGCCTATGGTGGAGATCGAACCCAGGTTAATGCTTGAAGGATACTGGTTGCCCGCAATAACCCCGTTTAAGGTTATGGTCAGTAAAGTACTGCCGTTGACCCTCTTCTCAAATAAAGCAGTCCCGCTCACGCCGAAAGTTTTCACTGTATCAAGCTTGTATGTCTTGTTGATGTTTGTGATTACATTTCCGCCGATATCGCCCTGGGCAACGATCACATTGGGCTCACTGCTGCTTTTGGTCACCTTCACAAACCCGTTATATGCAATCAACTGGGTATAGGTCATAGATGTCACGGAAGTCGTGCTTTTACCAGTTTCGTCTACCGGGGTTAGTGATACGACAACCGGTCCGCCCTCAACAGCTGTATTCTGGCAGATGCTGGCCGGATGGGTGCCAACAGGAGCCCCGGCCAGAGCAATGTTCACCGTTGTGACTGTACTGCTTGTTTCGATGAACGTGACGGTTCCCGTAACCCCCAGCACATCTTTTACCTTAAGGATATATGTTGTTGATCTTGCAGAAGACGGTGTTGAATTGTCTTTACTGCTCGAACAGGCAATAATAAAGATAAGTGCCGAAAACAGGGTTACTGATGTAATTACTTTTCTTGGTATAGCCATGGCGATGATATTAAGTAATATGAACTTCTTCTTAAATGTGGTTATGACAAATATAATGCATTTTGATCATTCCGTTGACATTCTCTGTCTCCATAATTCTTAATAAACGCGTATGCCGCGACTAAAATTGTGTATTCTGATGTCAGCGAACAGCCTGGAATGTCTTGATCGGTTATTGTAATGTTTTTTTTCATTTTTTTTAATCAGGATATAAAAGAACTCGTAACTTAGATGCTGTTAAGATTTTCACAAGAAAATTTTTATGTAAAAAACCATCAATCAAGCTCCCATGAAACAGACTTACATTTTGCTGGTATTGATTGCCTTTACATGCTTCCCGGCGATCTGCAGCGCCCAGTCCGCCAGCACTGACAAAAAAGCAACAGAAGTGAAATACCGCAGGAGTTCATTGTATACTATAATGATTGATGATGCCGGACTGATCAACGGGGCGGTGATCAAAGATGCATTTTTGAAAGCGCCAATACCTGGTAAATTCAACGATCATCTCCTTGAAATACGAACTTTTAATCCAAAGCAATATCCATTGACAGCAGAGGAAAAGGCAAAAGCCCATATGCCCAGGAAAGCAAACGTATGGGGACAGCTTGCTGTGAATACGGGGAAAGGCATTGCTTCGGATGTCACAGGCGGGCTGGTCGATACAACCACCGTAAAAGAACTTCCATATGTGATCAGTAAATTTGCCGTTAACAACAATATCGCCAGGGGCATGATCGCGAAGTGGTTCAACAGGGGGGCCGATGGTGCTTTCAATATGAACCTGGTCGGGGAGAGGGGGCAGTATGACGCCACGGAAATGCAGGCGGGGATAGCAAAGATGTCGGTAAGGGGAGTCGCTGTTTTGGCAGATGCAGGTATTGAACTGATAGGGAATACATTTGTAATTGTTACCCGCTTCAATTACATAAAAAAAGAAGCGATTGCTTCTGCATCTAAAAGTGCGATCACTACAGCCGGCAGTTTCTTCAGTGTGAACGGACAGAGCGTGGCAAACATTGCAAATTCGGCAGTTGATGTAATGGCTAAAGGGTACGTGGTCCAAACAACATCATACCTGTTCAAACTGGTATGGAATGATTCGGTTGAAGCTGTGTTTTATCAGAATTACTGGATTGATCAAACCCGTTTCGATGCGGTGAAAAAAGAGGCGTTTGATAAAACAAACCTGTTCACGCTGGAACTGATAGGCGATGAATCGGCCTGGGCCGATGTTCAGTCTACGATTTATACAAAGAAGACAGAAGAGGAGCTTATACGGGTTGCCACGGTAAGGGCCATCGATGCTGTGATTGCTAAACTTGAGAAAAAGTATGACATCTTCAAAACGAAGACCCCCCTGTATTCGGTTGACCCTATAAGTGCAAAGATCGGGCTCAAGGAGGGCCTGGAGGGAGGGGATAAATTCGAGGTCCTTGAGCAAACCCAGGACGAAAAGACCGGGCTTACGAAATACGTTTGCATGGGAAAAATCAAAGTTGACAAAGACCAGATCTGGGATAACCGGTATATGGCTGCTGAAATGCCTAAACCTGATCAGGGCAGCGGTTCAACACCAATTGACCGCACATTGTTTGAGGGATCAGGCAAGAAGTTTGCCCCGGGCATGCTGATCAGGCAGCTGAAATAGCCTAAGGGCATGGAACCCGGATTTATTTTCCGGGCATTTTGAAATCCTTATCCTCCACGGGTTTGTTCAGCTCAATACTTTCGAACTGAACCGTATTGAATGGCTGTCCGGCCATGTAATTTTCAACGGTGAAAGGAAAAGGAATCCCCTGAACGGGTTTATAACCTTTGTAAAAGGCATCCATCCTTACTTCCTGTCCGCGTGCCATGCGCACAAACTGCCTTTTTACCAGCAGAAAAGTAATCTGGTCGATCGAATAGTATTCAACCACAGCATCGGGGCGGGTGAGTTTCAGTTTATACGCCAGGGCCTTTTCAACCGTGTCGATTCCTGCAGTTTCGAGCTGGTAGCCTTTGGCTTTCCAGTTCACCAGGGGCCCGTCAAAATCGGCCCGTATTTTTATATCACCGGCCCTGTCGGGAGGCATCATCTGGGGTTTGGGATTGCCCGAATAGGGAGCAGTAAACCAGGCTGTGGTGCCGTCATACCCCTGGTAACAGGTGATGTCAGCCACATCGAACACCTGCAGGTATTTATCAGGGCGCATCCTGATCGTTTTTATCGGCATGGCATCCTGCTGAACAAGAGTGCCGGTAGAAATAATGGTATTTACCTTCTGAAGCTTGTCAACAGCAGATGCTTTCAGGTATTTCTGAAGGATCTCGTCCAGGCCTGGAGTTTGTGATCTGACTGCGGATGGCAGGATGAACAGCAAGCCAAGGACCGCGAATATCTTTTTCATGGGTAGTTTGTTATCCTTTGGTTAATTTTTCTTTGTGATATCGTATGCAAGCAGCGATTTTCCATGCCTTATATAAAGAATTCCCTTGTTGATCACAGGATGGGCATAATGCGCTTTAGTACCCAGTGTGACCTTGAAGGAACTTAACAACTCCATTTTAGGGCCATTGGGCTTTATAAGACCCATCTGTCCTTTTTCATTGTAAACATACAACAAGCCGTCGGCATAATTGGTGATACCTTTGTCGAACTTAAGTGAATCGGTGATTTTGCCTGTGTTGGTTTCAAGTGAGTACCACTGCCGGCTGCCATAACTTGCGGTGTAGATGTAATCATTGATCTTGATAAACCCGCCCATGGTATTGTCACAGTACTGGTTCCTCCACTCCTGGGTGTAAGCGGTTCCGTCTTCATTCAGTTTAAGCTTCACAGCCCCGTTCCCATCCCCTGTGATGTAATAGAGAAAGCCGTTTTCAAATACCGGGGTGTTTACATGGACGTCCCCTTCGCCTTCCTGTTTATGTGACCACAGCAGTTTCCCGTCTTTGGTATCTATTCCAAGAAGGGCGCTTTTAGAAAAGGTCACAAGTACATTCCGCTGGGGGAATCTGATCAGCTGAGGAGAACAATAGGAGGGGGTCTCACCAAGCGCCTTACTGATCCAGGCAATCTTGCCGGTTAAGCGATCCAGGGCAACAACATTTGTATCAGCCCCGCCGGGCATGCAAAATACCTTGTCGCCATCGACCATTACACATTCCGAAAAACCAAAGCGGTTAATCCTTCCGTGAAGGTCACTGATCATATCGACCGACCAGCGCATCTTACCTGTCTGCATCTCAACACATGCAACTGTTCCCCAGCCGGCAGTGACATAAATAAGGTCACCAACAATGGTGGGAGTGCTGCGGACCCCGGGATAATTGATGATCCATTCCTTGCCTATCTTCGTTTTCCAGAGGATCTTCCCCGAAAGGTCCAGGGCGAAAAGATAGTTAACGGTGTCAATCTCACCGTTGATGAAAATATTTTTTGAAGTGATCACCGGGGAACCATAGCCGTTACCGATGCCGTCGGCATTCCAAAGGAGGTTCGGCCCGTTCACGGGCCAGCTCTTCAGTAGATTTGTTCCCGGATAAACACCCAGGCGGCCTTCTCCTCTGAATTGCAGAACTTCCTGGCCGCCAGCCTTAAATGAAAATGCCAGCCCAATGAGAAGGCATGTAAAAATAGTAAGTCGTTTCATGAATAAGCAGATTTGATGAGCCAAATATACTTACTCATGCCACTCCCTGCTAAACAAATCGGTGACTTTGATGTTTTAATCGGCTAATCAAGATAGACCCCGGTGCCTACGACAAGGGTTTCACCCCTGACTGTGATACGTTTTACGAACGAAGATTTGCGAACCGGCTTTGTCGTCCCCGGCTTCGGCCACTGGTACTCGATCCAGCCCTGACCGTTCTCGACTGCAAGCTTAACCATATCCTGGATAAACGGCTTTCCGTTGCTGTCTTTCAGGTCTTTCTGGTTTTTTCCTTCAAAACCCGGCTCAGCAGGATTTACAAGGGTGTTACACAAGGTGTCGATTACAAACAAATAGCTGTCTTTGTATACGAATTCCGATGAGGTATCTTTAAGAATGCGGAATGCGTCCTTTCCCATGGTCCTGATCAGGCTCAGTGCATCGGAAACGGCATCGACAGCGAATTCCTTTTCCATACGCATATTATAAAGACCCGAGCCTACTACGTAAATCGTCCCCGATGGAGCCTTGGCCAGCTTTACATAGGAAGACTTCCAGGAGGGATTTGTCTTTCCGGGTCTCACCCATTCATAATGTGTCCACCCGCACTGACCTATCCCCAGGGCTTTACGGATAAACCACTGAACAATAGGTTTACCGTGTATGTCTTTCTGTTCATATTCATTTTTGCCGATCAGCGAGGCATCCTCATGAACAAATATGTCGCCTTTTAGTCCGCATACAAACATATATGTGTCCCCGTTCCTCCAACGGCTGCCGTTGACCATGAATTCCTTTAGTGCAGCTTCTCCCTTTTGAGCGATCTCAGACGCTGCATCATTTACAAGGTTCACCAGGTTTATCGTTTCCTGGTATTTGTACTTTGATCCCTGTGCATACAGGTTCCCACAGCTGATGCAAACCATTCCGGCCATCAGCAGTATGGAGGCAGCAGTACAAAATATGGCCTTCTCCCGGAATTGTAACATTGCTTTCATATCAGTGAAAATTAGCAAGTAAATATAAGAAAAATCGATGTGAAAGTCAAATGTCAAACGATGGTATATTTTAGGTAATTTAGCGGTGAAAATTTCCCTTCATCCAATTTTACTTAAAATGGAAATGTCAAAATTGTTGCTGCCAAGGTACTTCAGGTACATCGGACTGTTTCTTACAATCGCAGGCATCGCCATGTCGGTGGTGAGGTTCGGATACGGAATAAAACCCGATTTTCTTGAAACTAAAGTGTTTGTAGTTTATGCAGCATACCTCCAGACTTCGGAATTCCGTTTCATCACAAATAATATCAGCGAGGAGATCTGCGGATTAACACTGATGGCGGGCCTGTTTTTACTCGCGTTTTCAAGATTCAGGGTTGAGACGGAAGAGATCTGGAAACTCCGGACAAAAGCCTTCGTATATTCTTTCTACACCCTTACAGCCCTTCTGCTTTTCTGCCTTCTGTTCATTTACGGATGGGGGTTCCTGATGGTCATGACAGCCAACCTCTTTTTTTACCTCTTTTTATACAATATCTGGTTCTATATCCTGTCCTTCCGCTCCCGCAGGACGGAATAATATTTAGTACCTTCGTCCCCTAAATTTCTCTGCATGAAAAAGATCTGTACTCTTTTCCTGCTTATGCTCCTTGTTAACGGTGCATTTGCAAAGTTTGTACCACAGCAGGATGCAGCAAAGCTCGCAGCCTCATTTTACCGCCTGAACAATCCGAATGCCGGTTCAAACGCTGAGATTTCCTCTCAAACGGTTCAGACCTGGGAAAATGTTCCTGCATTGTATATTTTCAGGTTTGCCAGCGGTGGTTTTGTTTTGGTTGCCGCCGATGATGCATCAATCCCTGTCCTGGGCTATTCCTTCGGGAATGACATGCCAGAACAGATCAGCAATCCTGCCACCAAAGCATGGCTCGATAATTATTGCAGGGAGATAGCCTATATCATAAGCAACAAGTTTGATAACAACCAGACCCTCCCTGAATGGAGTTCCATCCTTGAAGGCCGGCCTCTGGCACCTTCTTACGATGTACAGCCGCTTACAACAACCCTCTGGGACCAGGGTTGCTATTATAATACATCCTGTCCGGCTGATGGTGGGGGCGCCTGCGGACATGCTATCACCGGCTGCGTGGCAACCTGCATGGCCCAGATTATGAAATATCACAACTATCCGCCCCAGGGAGTTGGCGTGCATACCTACAATTCGCCGAATTACGGTCCGCTGACAGTCGATTTCGGCAGCACCACCTACAACTGGACTTCCATGCCCAACTCGGTCAACACTTCAAATCCTGCAGTAGCAACCATCATGTACCATGCCGGGGTATCGGTCGATATGAATTACGGTCCGGGCACTTCCGGAGCCTTTTCAGAAGATGTTCCCGGAGCCCTTTTGAATTATTTCAATTACAGCCCCGATATTGACATCAAGTACAAAGACAACTATGCCAATGTCGAAGACTTCAAATCCCTGCTCAGGTCCGATCTCGACCAGCATCTGCCGATCTACTACAGTGGCTCAGGCCCTGGCGGAGGCCATGCTTTTGTTTGCGACGGCTACCGGCTAAGCGACGGCAAATTCCATTTCAACTGGGGATGGTCGGGCGGGGCCAACGGGTATTATGCCATTGGCAACCTCAACCCTTCGGGATATACTTTTAACACCGGGAACGCCGTGGTTGTTCATATTAAACCTTACAATTCCAACCTTATAGTAAGGACCATTCATCCTGCCGACAAAGCACTGATAGGTGTAGGTTACAGCGTCGAAATCAAGGCAAAGGTAGTGAGGGGTTCAGCCAATGTCATGAAGATCTTCATCGACAGTGTCGAAAAATTTTCGGTTGCAGCCGACTCCATCTCATTTACCTGGAACACCACATCCGCAGACCTTGGTTCTCATATTGTAAAGGCCTATGCTTACAATGCCACTGATACCGTGTATTACAAGACTCTTCTGAACGTGGCTGAATGGGTTCCCCAGGCCAGTGGCTTCACAACCATTCCAAGGGCCATAAATTACATGTATGCAGTCGACAGCAATGTCGTTTGGGCCACCGGGGCCGATGGAAATAACCTCTCGGGTGCCTGTTCAGATTTTACAAGGACCACCAACGGGGGGAACACTTGGGTGCCCGGCGTCATCACCAATACCACAGGCCTATTGTCGGCCATGGTCTTCGCCATGGATTCCATGACAGCCTACGTACCCATGTTCAAAGTCGCCGGCTCAAAACCACAGGGTATTTATATGACTGCGGATGGAGGAGCGACCTGGGCCCGTCAGACCACCGCTTTGTTCAGCAATACTGTATCCTTCCCCAATATCGTGCACTTTTTCAATGCAAACGACGGCATCTGCATGGGAGACCCGATCAACGGGAAGTTTGAGATCTATACCACAACCAACGCAGGGACTAACTGGACCGCAATCCCTGCCGCAGGAAGCCCGACCCCGCTGAGCGGGGAGTTTGGTGTAGTCGGATATTATTCTGCCGTTCAGGATACGATCTGGTTCGGCACCAATAAAGGAAGGGTTTACAGGTCGGTCAATAAAGGTGTCGCATGGACTGTATCAGCTGTGACCCTGATGAACGCAGCCTACGTAAAGCCTGTATTCAGGAACGGAAGCCACGGGCTGCTGCTTGACGAAAGCACGGGTATGGGCTTGCTTTGTGAATCTTTTGACGGCGGACTAACCTGGACCCAGGTCAATTACACCGGATCTCCGTATTCAGGGGATGTTGCTTATGTGCCCCGGACTCCGAACACATGGGTGCGCTCCTCGTATAACGGTAACCCCGGATGCTGTTATTCTTTTGACGGGGGCCATACCTGGACCGACTTCATAGGTACTGCAGGTTCGCAATATATGCAGATGAGCTGGGTGAACAACCATTGCGGCTGGGCAGGTACAACGAATACCACCCCCACCGAAAACGGGGCATACAAATTCATCGGACTTATGCAGCCTCCGCTTCCTAAACCAAGGAATGTTCATGCTTCTCCTGCCTCCCACTCAGTGACCCTTACATGGCAACCCCCGGTCTACGATACCTTGATAATGACAGGATGGGGTTACAATGTCAGAAGGAACGGAATTAAGCTCAATCCGGCTCCGGATACCGATACCACCTATACCGACCAGGGTGTGCCCAGCGGGCATTACCAGTACTGCATTTCGGCCATCTATAATATAGGGGAATCGGGTGACAGCTGTACGATAGTTGATGTTGCTGTTGGGATCCCAGATAAAGGCCAGGAGCCTGAACTCCTTATTTATCCCAACCCGGCTCATGGCAGGGTAATTTTGAAAACCATGGCACTGCCTGCAGAGGTCAGCATCTTTGACCAGCTTGGGAACAGGCTTGATGCTCCTTTGAAGGTCATTTCTGCAGGAATGATGTCAATGGATATCTCCGCTCTGCGCCCGGGGCTCTATCTGCTGAACATTCGTGGTGACAGGGGCGAAGCCCGCATGAAACTTATGGTGTACTAAATGATTTCTGATTTCAGCAGGAAATAGTTCTTACTGCTGAATCCTGATCATTCCGGATCGTCTTTAAGATCCTCCTCCTTTGCACTCTTTATTTTGTCGCGCATCTCTTTCGGAAGTTCATCGCTGTATTCGGTCTCTGCAAGATCTTCATCTCCGCTGCCTTTGCCATATTTGAATTTCGGTTCATCCATGGTTCCGAGTATTCGCATATTGATCCCGAAAATGCCAAGAGGAGGCAGCCCGAGCCTGGCTTTGATATTGATATTACCATCGAAACTGCTTTCGCCGGCGATTTTCAGCCTGAAGCCCGCGATCTTCATCTTCGTCTTCTCCAGTGTGATCACGTTGTTTTTAATGCTTGTTTTGAGATCTACCTTGGTAAGGTTGGGATTTTTGATCTTTTCTTTTTCCAGGTTCTTGCTCATATCAGTGAAGAGTTTCAGCCCCATTACCTTGATCTTGCTCAGGCTTAGCACTCCTCCTCCCTCCAGTGAAGGATAGACCGGGTTCATCCCGGCATCCAGTTTTCCCTTCAGGTTATAGTCAAGAGATACGACCCCCTCACATTTCCCTGCAGAGGTGGATATGTTCCTGAACATCTCCACTTCATTGTAAGCCCGTTTGATGTCAAAATCCTTCGCCACAACATGAAAATCGAAGAAGGCTTTCTCGGATCCAAGGCTGCCGTAAGTCGCATCCATATCCACCTTGCAGCCGATCAGTTCGAAATTCATATCTTTCAATAGAAGCATGCCCTTTTTCACTTCCACAGCCGCTTTCAGGTCATGAATCTCAAGCTTGGCATAACCAACTTTTTTCAGATTTGCTTTCAATCCGACCTCGAGGTTGTCGGGAATTATTATCACTCCGGAACCTGAACCGGAATTTGTAACTTGTGATCCCTTATCCTGCATCCTGGATCCTGCATCCTTTGCCGAAGACTGCATTGCACCTGGAATAAACTCATCCACCAGCAGATAATCGGAGTTGAAATTAAAGCTGCCTTTCAGGGTTTGTTTTTCTGACAGCACATAGTTAACTACATTGCTGAGTTTGCCGTCCATCATGATGTCTGAAGCGCCGTATCGACCGTCAAACTTTTCGAACCAGACTTTATCCTGTTCAAAGCGGAAAACCCCGGTTTTGAGCATAAAGGGTTTGGGCAGGTACTCCGATGTGAAAGAGATGTTTTTGATAGTCAGCTTGCCCGAATTATATAACTTATCAATCTTCCCTGCCAGGGCGTCACTTTGGGTCCCTTTGAGCTTCAGGTCTGTCTCAATGAAGCCGTTAAGTTCCATTCCCTTGCGGGCAAATACTTTGTAAATTTTTCCAAGGTCGAGAGACCCTTTGGAAACGATATTGTAACTGATGTTATCAGGATTGCTTACTGTAGCTTTGATTTCAAAGGGGTTCCCTTCGAACCTGAACGAAATAGGCTCGAAAGTTATTTTAGTGTCGGCTAATTTCCCTGTCGTATTGTTCACCGCTACCACCATGTTGATGCGGTCGATCGGATGGGGGTAGTATTTTGTAAGAACATTCCCGTTACTGAGATTCACATTGAGGGTGGTTTTCGGAAACAGCTTTTTCCCGGGTGCATAGTTGCCATTTACATCCAGGTTCAGTTCAAGCAAGCCTGCAAAGTCGAGGCTGTCAATAGGGATCAATTGCTTCAACTCCGAAAGGTTAACGCTGGTGCTTAGCTTTCCTTCGACGGGCAGGTCTTCCAAACCGTTCAGTCTTAAAAACCCTTCGATTTTGTTTTTCAGGAAGCTCGCCTTAATGTTATCCATGCTTAGCTTCACTGAACGGTAATTATGATCGTTGCATGAGGCAGTCAGGTTGATTGAAATCCCGCTCAGCGCCTGGGGAAATTTTTTATACCGGAAAAGTCCGTCTTTAAGCGTGGAGGTCAGCTTGAAATTGGGGATGCTTAAAATTACGGTATCACGGTTTCTGCTTCGAGGATCACGCCCGACAACATAGTCTCCCTGGGCAGCCAGTTTCAACGAATACATCCCTCTCAGTTCGTAGTCCTTCATTCCGTAACCAAGCCCCCAGTTCCTGAGGTTCATGTTCACGTCGGCTTTTGCGGCAAACCACAGTTTATCGGTACTGATCATCCGCAGTGAAGCACTGATATATTCCTCTTCGTACTGGGAAAACAGGGAAAGGAAAAGTTCATAACCCGTTTTTCTGAACGCGAATTCTCCCCTGAATTCGAAGGGAATATTCTTAAGTACGAGATTATTTTTCTCGAACTTCATATTGAGAGAATTGATATTGATTGAAGTGACCAGGTTCGCTTTAAGAGGTTTCCCGTCAATATAACTGACATGGTTGTATACAGCATCGATTGAATCGATCTGCACGTTTGAGGACAGCTTCAGGATATCCTTGGCGAGTTCGCTTTTTCCCCTGTAATTCATACCATGGATAGTGATCTGAAGAGGAATTGATGGGTCGAAATAAGTGAACTCCGATTTAATGAATGCGATGCTTTGAATGTTGATCTCGGCTACGCCGGATGTGGGAGCGGCGGTTTTCACAACGGTATCGGGTGATGAGTGATACACATCGAAATTGGATGCGCCTTTTTCGTTGTACTGAATTACAATGCGGGCCTTATTGAAGTAAACCTTAGTGATCTTAAGCGGGCCTTTGAAAACGCTCATCAGGTTTACACCGAATGAAATGTCCTTGGCCTTAACCAGGGTATCTGAGGCAAACGGGGCCGAAGATTTAAGGCTGAATTCGCTGAGGGTGATAGTCAGGTTTGGGAAGTGTTTGAAGAACGATACATCCACGGCCGTGAAATTCAACTCTGTTTTCAGGCTCTTGTTTGCTGTGGATTTTACGATTGCCGTCAGCTTGTCCTTGAACAGTATCGGAAGCAGAAGCATGATGACAAATAGCAGAAGCACAGCCCCAAGGCCGATGCCGGTGATCTTCAGAATTTTTTTCATGACTGGAATACTTGGGAATGACAAATATAGTGATTGCAGGCTGATAAAGATATACTGTTTTTTGTATAACAGCAACAGAATCTATACTAAATTAGCTGCTTTTAAAGTTAATAAGTGATTAGTATAAACAAGAAATGAAGCAGAACTTACTCTTTACGATTTCGATAATGCTTCTTGCCGTAATTACAGCAAGCGCGCAGGCCACCAGTAAAAAAGTAACTGTAACCGTGCTGGAACTGAAAAGCATGAAAGCAATTGAAGATGCGACAGTCTCGATGGTCATGAACAGGGTCTCGAATGTTGATCAGATCAGGCAGAGCGGTAAAACCGACCCAAACGGGAGATGCGTTCTTCACGTCGAAACAGGGAAGGAACTGGCATGGTCGTTTACCGCGAAAAAAGATGGCTATTTCCAGTGTTTTGATAAGGATCTGACAAGTCCCAAGCAGTCAAGCAAGACGTTTATTTCTGAACTGGATGATAAAATTGTATTATACCTTACGCTGGATGTGGAGCACCTGAAGCAATATAATAATTCGATAACTCCTCATTACCAGATCGACACTCTCATCAGCCAGCTGAAGAATGATGCGTACAAGCCATCCAGCAACTTTATCCTTCCTGACCTGAAATGGGAAGATATTCCCAAACTGCTTGCCCTGGGCACTGATCAGAAGAAAATCACCAAATTCACCGTTAACCCTGTTTCTTCTGTGATGCAGGAAGATTGCTACCTTGGAATTTATGCCTTATGGCTTATTGAATCGATAAGGATCTCATACGGAAACCCTTTGATAGAACCTTTTAAACGCTTCCCGTCACAAAGACCGGTCCTTTTCATTAAAACCCAGGGTTCTGATTTTCTCTCCCTGTTCTCAAATACGCCTGAACATATGGAAATGGCATACAATGCCTACGATCAGTGGTGGGAAAAAGTCAAAAACATGAACCCTGCAGAGGCCTGTAAGATAAACCCTCTTGAGAACGCCCAGGTTCACTGGTAGTTGCCATTATTTTGATTTGTCTGACCCGAAGGTTGCCATCACAGGAAGATGGTCAGAGGGGTAATACCCTCCCCGGTTGTAAGTGATGATGTGATAGTCTTCGACTTTGACAGTGCCGCCGTTCAGAGTAAAAATGAAATCTATCTGGTTTCCGGGTGCAGGGCTAAACGGGAATCCCACAAACGTATAATCCGGTTCAATCCTGATGCCCGGGGCCTGTAAGCGGGCATCCGTCAACGGTCCTGGGGAATCCTTTCCGGTAAGTATCTGATATGCTGTATCGCGGGAAGTAGAATTGAAATCGCCTGTGATAAATACCAGGCTCTCACCGCAGATCTCCGGGATTTTGCTTTTCAGCAGTCGGGCACTCTCGGTCCTTGCCTGTTCACTCTGATGGTCAAAATGGGTGTTGAACACAAAAAAACTTTCGCCTGTATGTTTATCTTTGAGCTTTACCCAGGTGACAATCCTTGTACAAGCCGTGTTCCATGATTTTGAACCCGGGACAGAGGGAGTGGCCGAAAGCCAGAAGGTGGAACCATCAAGAAGTTTGAATCTTGATTTCCTGTACATCACCAGGCTGTATTCCCCTTTTTCTTTACCATCATCCCGGCCGACCCCAAAAACGCTGTAATCTTTCAACGCGGATTTCAAATCCTTCACTTGTGAGTTAAGCACTTCCTGGAGCCCGGCAAGGTCGGGGCTGCTTTCCCTGAAAACTTCATACACCATACTTTTCCTGTGGTCCCAGTTGAAGATGCTGTCGGAGGGATTGTTATACCGTATATTGAAGGTCATTACTTTCAGAGTCGCCTGCGCGAATATTTGGTTTAAGCTGCAACAGGAGATTGAAAGCAGTAAAATGACTTGAATTGCCAAGCCTTTCTTTCGGGTGATTAAGGCGAATGAACATTCGTTGAATTTCATAACCGGAGATTTAATTTGATCAGGTAATTCCCTTCTTTCCTGAAACGGAAATGGGGTCCAGGGCTCTGACTTTGTGGTTAATACTAATTTATTTTGTCTACCTGTTCAAATTTAAACAATTTTGATGTAGATTTGTCATAGAAGCCTGAGTGTATTAGCATAAGTCATAAAATCAATACATAAAGCCATGAAAAATTTTACTTTATCAGTCTTAATCCTGGTCCTGTTTGCCGGGACTGCCTTTGCACAAACCCAACAAGCCGTTGCAAAGGAGAAGAAACACCAGATCGATCTGATGAATGAAGTTTACGCCACCTATGGAATAGGTTCGCTCTTTTATTTCATTAATCAAAGCAGCAGCAACTCATATACCAGTCCTGGAAGTTTTATCATCGGTTATACACGTACATTGAACAAGGTCGTTGGTGTGGGATTCCAGATTGCATACACTCCCGTGACAATACAATATGAGACGGGATCAAGTACCTCCAAAGAAATCAACAATTACTTTCAAGGGCTGGCCAGGGTAAAATTCCAGTACCTCAACAAACCCATTTTTGCAATGTACTCAGGTGTTGCCATTGGTGTGACTATGGATTATTACAGCCAAACATCCAAAAGTGGCACCACCTCGAACAGCCAGAAGCTTTATCCTGCCGGACAGCTGACACTGATTGGTTTCAGGGTTGGACGCACCGGCGCTTTTGTTGGTGAATTCGGCATAGGCACATTATCAATTCTTAACCTCGGGGTTAGTATTAAATTCGGAGAATAAATGGGATCCCCGCGGCCAGCGGCAAGGTCTTTTCAGACCATATTTGTGTTCTGTATCCTTGTGATTTTATGCTGCCAGGATTGCTTCTCACAAAAGACCTTGTTGCTTGAAAAAATAGGCACCAAACGCAAGTTCTTTTTCCGGGTCGAGGATAGATTCATGCTCAGGTCTATCCGGCCAGATACCTTTATTAAAGGGCGTCTGTGGGATATCAATGAAAAAAGCATCACCGTTCAAACCTATATTCCAAATACTGTTCAACTTGACAATATCAGGTTCGTTTATAAAGATTACAAGTTCCCGAAAAAGTTCGGAGCCTACTGCTGTGTTTTTGCCGGGATCACATTCAGCTTTATTTCCATCAACCACCTGTTGAATAATGAACAGGTGTTCACCTCTGATATGGCCTATCTTACTCTTCCGTTCCTGGCGGCCGGAGCTGTGAGTTTATCATTATCAAGAGAGAGAATGAAGATTGGCCTTAAATGGAAGCTCAAGGTTCTTGATATGCCTGTATTCCCTTTATATGGCCGCTGACGATCCTGCATCTTGCATCTTGCATCTTGCATCCCGAATCCCGATTTCAGATTTCATCAGAATACACCTCGCCGGCCAGGTCCCTGAGGTTGTACCGTGAAGCCATGGTTTGTCCGTAAGCGCCGGCCGAGCGGATGGCAATAAGATCTCCCCGGCTGGTTTCGGGAAGGTTGACGGCTTTACCAAAACAGTCTGATGATTCACAAACAGGGCCAACCACATCATACTTCATTGTTTTGCCTGCGGATGTCAGGTTCCCGATTTTATGGTAGCTCTGGTATAAGGCCGGCCTGATGAGGTCGTTCATCCCGGCGTCGATGATAGCAAACCTGGTATTGACGGCTTCCTTCACAAAAAGGACTTTAGAGATAAGGCTGCCGCACTGGGCTACGATGGCTCTTCCAGGCTCAAAATGCAGATGCTGCCACCCCTGGAGTTCGATGAAATCGTGGAAAACCCTGAAATAGGAGGCAAAATCGGGAATGCCGCATGTATCAGGTTCGCCATAGTCAACACCCAGTCCGCCCCCCACATTAATGACATCCGCAGAAAATCCCCTCGCAAAAAACCATGAATTGATCTCGTTTACCCGTTTGCACAGACTTTTAAATACACTGAGATCGGTGATCTGTGAGCCAATATGAAAATGCAGGCCCGAAAACCGGAGATTTTTGAAGGAACCCAGGTTTTCAAGCACAGTATCGAACTGCCAGGGATGTATCCCGAACTTGTTCTCTTCCAGTCCGGTTGTTATATACCTGTGCGTAAGAGCGTCGATGCCGGGAATGATTCGCAGTGCGATGGGGGCAGCAAGACCCATTTCTTCTGCCAGTTTATTAATGACTTCCATTTCCTGGAGCGATTCAACATGTATGCTCCCGATCCTGTTTTGCAAGGCTAGTTTTATTTCAGAGTCGGATTTCCCTACACCTGCGAAAACAATTTCTGCTTCCCTGAACCCTGCTTCCAGGGCCCGGGTAATCTCGTTGCCGCTAACACAGTCGGCCCCGAATCCTTTGCGGCTTAGTATCTCCAGTAACCTCGGATTCGAATTTGCCTTTAAGGCATAATGCATGAAATAGCCATACTTTTCTGCCTCATGAACGGCGCTGTCAATGGTTGAATGCAGCAGGCCAAGGTCGTAATAATAAAACGGTGTGGCAATCTGCCTGAATTTCTCAATAATCCCGGGTTTGAACATACAGGCTGATGTCAGTTATTGAATAAATGCATGCTGAGAGCGTTCAGGGCTTTGTTTTTAAAAGCCGATGGGATCAGGATGGAAATATTATGCTGACTTCCGCCATATGATATCATCCTTACAGGGATCCCGCTGATTGCGGCAAAAACCTGCTTTGCGGCATCGCTGCTTTCAGATATTCCCTCGCCGACTGCCGAAATGATCGTTTGCCCAGGATCGGTCTCAACTGTGCCATAATGTTTCAGGTCATCAATAATGCGCGGCAACTGGCTTGTGTCGTCAATCGTAAGGGAGACACTGATCTCCGATGTCGTGATCATATCGATAGGAGTTTTGTAAATCTCGAAGATCTCGAATACCTTCCTCATAAAGCCATAAGCGAGAAGCATACGGCCCGATTTAACGCGGATGGCGGTTATTCCGTCCTTTGCCGCGATCGCTTTTATGCCTTTCCCCGAAGGCTTGTCACTGATGGTGGTCCCTGCAGCCTTTGGATTAAGAGTGTTTTTGACAACTACCGGTATGCCGGCCACTTTAGCAGGCAGAATTGTTGAGGGGTGAAGGATCTTTGCTCCGAAGTAGGCGAGTTCGGCTGCTTCATCAAACGAGAGTTCAGCGATGGCATGAGTGTTCTGTACAAACCTTGGGTCGTTGTCGTGAAACCCGTCAATATCGGTCCATATTTCGATTGCCTCAGCATCAACCGCAGCACCGATCAGGGAGGCTGAATAATCGCTGCCTCCTCTTTTCAGGTTGTCAATTTCACCGAAAGCATTCCTGCAGATAAACCCCTGGGTGATAAAAAATTCAGTGCCCGGGTATTTTTCCAACTCCCTGTGTATGTTTTCCCTGATGTAAAACTGGTCGGGTTCCTGCTCCCTGTCGATGCGCATGAAGTTCAATGCAGGAAACAGCACCGCAGCAATTTCGCTTTGTTTGCAATACAGGCTGAACAGCGCTGTCGAAAGAAGTTCACCCTGGGCAACAATGCATTTCACCTCGTTGGCCGTGAAAAGGTCCTGGGAAAAGGAACGTATATAATTGAAGTGTTCCTTGAGGAGATCCTGGCCCATCCCCAGGTATTCTGCCGAAGAAAAAAGCTCTTCAGCAACCTGATCGTATTTCTGTTCAAGGATGTTGATCTTTTCATGCGCTGCATCGGTATTCTTTTTTGCAAGGTAATCTGATATTTCAAGCAGGCTGTTGGTGGTCCCCGACATGGCTGAAAGCACCAGTATCTTCATGCCCGGTTGCGTAGCTGCCAGCTTTTCCACATGTTTCATCCTCTCTGCTGAACCCACCGAGGTACCTCCGAATTTCATAATCTTCATAAACTGTCTGTATTTAAACCAAATAAAAAAAACCTGGCAAAAGTAGGAAAAATTCAGGCCTGCATTCTGCTCCTGTTGCAGGATCATGATAAAATATTTATATATTCGTGAAATCAATGACAACCCAGAGGATTATGCGTCAACATACAGGTATTCATTTCAGGCTGCTGACCCTGGTCTTGCTCACCCTGGCCACGCTTCCTTCAGCACTCTTCGCCCAGGACGGACAGGCACGCAGAGATTCTTCGTCCGTCGGGTTCATAGGGTTTCCGGTAAGTCCTTTCGGACGCACCCTGTTCTCACTCAAGACCAGGATCGGTCCATACTCTGCCGAAAACCGTGCCCTCACCATAACCGGGATCATCAGGGAACTGGCTAATGACCCGTTTTTCGTTGCTGATTCACTGAAGATCGAACATGATGACGACATGATCAATGTCGTTTATGAAAATCACGTAGTGACTACTATTACCCCTGCAGATTCCAAAGCCGAAGGCAAGCCGGCCGACATTATCGCATTTGAGAGGCACAGAAGCATTTCCGATGCAATATCGCTTAGAATTAAACAGAGTTCCGAAAAGGGCTTGCTTAAGAGCATCATTTTCTCCGGAATTATTCTTCTCCTTTTGGTCCTTTTCATAGTTCTTGTGAATAAGCTTTACTATTTCCTGGATAAGAAGATACACGAATCCAATAAAGGCCTGCTCAACAAAATCAGGATCAGGGATTATCAGCTGATCCCGCATAGCCGGCAGATCCAGCTCTTACATTTTATCAATGTTACTGGCAGGTACATCCTGATCATCCTGCTGCTGGTTGTTGCCCTGTGGCTGACGAGTTACCTGCTTCCCTGGACGAAGATCTATTCCCTGATTTTTTTGCAGTTCATCCTCAGTCCGCTGAAAAATTTCCTCAGCACCCTCTGGTATTTCATTCCAAACCTGTTGACGATCATTGTCATTATATTTATCACGACCCTGATCATCAAATTTTTCAGGTTTCTTAAAACTGAAGTCGAAAAGGGGGAGATCACAATTGGAGGTTTTTACGCCGATTGGGCCCTGCCTGTTTTTAATATTATCAGGTTCCTGGTCTGGGCTTTTGCGATCATTCTGATTTATCCGCACTTGCCGGGATCTGATTCCAAGGTATTTCAAGGTGTTTCGGTTCTCATTGGACTTTTGTTTTCAATTACTTCCGCCAGCATCCTCGGAAACCTGGTTGCAGGTTTTGCGCTAACCTTCACAAGAGCTTTTCAGATCGGGGACAGGATCAGGGTGGGAGAGAACATTGGGGATGTGGTTGAAAAAACCTTGGCGGTTACAAAGATCCGTACCATCAAGAATGAGATCATCACCATACCCAACAGCAAGATTAGTACTTCGGAAGTGGTGAATTATACCACCCTGGCTGCTGAACATGGCCTCATTCTTCATACAACGGTTACCATAGGCTATGATGTTCCCTGGCAACAAGTTCATCAGTTGCTGATAAATGCAGCAAAATCCACGGATCTTTTGCTGCACGACCCTGAGCCTTTCGTTTTGCAAACCGGCCTGAATGATTTTTATGTCTCTTATCAGGTCAATGCATTTACAAAGCATCCTGAAATGATGGCCGTCATCATGTCGAACCTTCACAGGAACATCCAGGACAGTTTTAACAATTCAGGGGTTGAGATCATGTCGCCGCATTACAGGGCTGTACGTGACGGAAATACTATAGCTATTCCGAATGACCATATCCCTGCTTCGTATACCCAGCCATCATTTGAAGTAAAGCTCAAGAAGGAATGAGGCTGGCAAGTATCATCATCATCATCCTTATAAATCCTCTGCTGTTTACACCCTTTTTTTCGTATTCCCAGCAACAAAAAAACACTCAGCCAAAGCAGCTCGATATATTTGACATCCTCCGTTCAAAGAAAGTAGAAAGTCTGAAGCTTTCCGATAGCATCAACCTCAAAGTCAAACCCTATAAACTCTACATCTCTGCTTTCCCTGTGATCGGGTATAACCCGGCACTCGGAGCTGTTCTGGGAGCAACGTTCAACCCGGCCGTATTTTTAGGCGATCCGAAAAACACCCCGATCTCGGCCTTTGCCGTGAACTTCCAGGTAACATCCAAAAGCCAGCTGATGATATCGCTGCGCTCAAGCATTTTTACAAGTAAAGCCAGGATGATTTTTAAAGGGGACCTGAGGTTTTATATGTATTATCAGCCTACTTACGGACTGGGATCGAATATCAGCGGTGCCGATACAACGAGCTGGGTCATGCCAAACGGGGATCACGCCTATTCGGCCAGTGAAGCTGCAGAGCCTATGAGATTCCAGATGTTAAGGGTATATGAATCGGCATACAGGAAAGTCAAAGGTCATTTTTACGTGGGAGTGGGCTACTTCCTGGATTATCACTGGGATATCAATGATGCCAAACTCAGCCTTGACTCCGGGCACATATTTCTGACCCAGCATTACATCTATTCGGTTGAAAACGGGTTCAATCCCGAATCTTACATGACTTCGGGAATGGCTGTCTCTTTTCTTTATGACAGCCGCGATAATTCCTGCCGTCCGACCAAAGGTATCTATGCCAGCATCATCCCCCGGTACAATCCGACCTGGCTGGGATCTTCGAAAACCTCCCTGATGATTGAGACCGAATTCCGCACCTATGTCAGGCTGTCGCACAGGAATCCCGCCCACCTTCTCGCATTCTGGTACTGCGGTGGATTTGTTGCAGCCGGAAAGCTTCCTTATCTCGACCTTCCTGCCATAGGATGGGACACATACGGCCGCACAGGCCGGGGGTATGTTCAGGGCAGAATACGAGGGATAGATTATCTTTACGGTGAAGTGGAATACCGTTTCCCCATCAGCCCGAACACCCGCATCTTAAGCGGGGTTGTTTTCTGCAATGCAACTACCTGCAGCGACAGGGCCAATTCGATAAAAATTATGGAGTATGTTGCTCCCGGTTTCGGGGCAGGTCTGAGAGTGATGCTGAATAAAAAGTCAAACTCCAACGTCACTATCGACATGGGTTTCGGTCTGAACGGATCGAAGGGGCTGTTCCTGAATATTAATGAAGCGTTTTGAGGAGTTACGAGTTACGAATTACGAGTTACGAGTTACGAATTACGAGTTATAAATTACGAGTTACAAATTACGAGTTACGAATTACGAATTACGAGTTACGAATTACGAGTTACGAGTTACAAATTATGGGTATAATGAATTCCCCACTCGTCACTCGTCACTCGTCACTCGTCACTTATTTCACAGGTACCACCACTCTTACTACCTTTGCATTTCCCAAGTCCTTGCGATCAACATAATAGAGATCCCATACCACAGTCGAAATTTTTACAAGATGGAATTCTTTGGACGGATCTTTCAGGTCATCGAGGATCTCTTTCGGGAATGCCCTGTCGCGCCTGCAGATCTCCCATTCACGGATGGCATCGAGCAGTTCGGCAGTACGCGGATTCTTTCGCAGGGCTTTCAGGCTGGTGGCCATCGCAAAACCTGCATTATATCCGGCCGCTCTTGCCAGCATCCATTCCATCTCGGGAAGAGTCGTGCTGTCGGTGAGCAGGTACCATCCCAACATATGAGGCATCAGGTTACGTTCGAAAAGGCCCTGGTTGTCGATCCTGTACTGTTGCATGCTCTCGGTAAATCCGCCATTCCAGGGCTCACCCCAGTTGCAGTAAGTGTTGATATGCCAGTAAAATGGTTTCGACATGCTCGTCCCATTCAGTACCATATGGTCCAGATTCTCATAAAAAGTCTTTGCAAACAGCTCCTGGGCGTAATCACCTTGTCCCGAAGCCAGGCAGCCTTCAAACCCGTCAAAATCCATCTGCGAAAAACCTGTCGCGTTAAACCTCTTAGCCAGGTTTACTGCAATCTCCTGCTGAAGTTCCAGGTTAGGAAAAAAGACCATGTAAGGATGATCGAGTAATTTATTTACCTCTTTTCCTTTTGGGTGGGCGGATGGCCTGGTACCGAAGGCCCCGCGTTTACAACCTTGTAAAAGGTATGGGACTGCGGATGTGGCGCTGCGGTAAGTGATCAGTTCGTCGTCAATGCGGACCGTATGCAGCCAGTCGGCTTTTTCGTTGGTGAAATACTTTGCTGAAGCAACTACCAGGGTAGTATCTGTTTCACTGATCGGGGCTTCAAGTGTACTTTTTCCGGTAATTGCGAGCCGGTGATCGGGAACAGGGGTCACATAAGGATCATTGGTATTGATAAAATTTGTTAAAGTATGTGCCCCCAGCAGAATACCTTTCTTCTTCGCTTTTTCCATGCAGGTTTTAAGTCCGCCCAGATTGTTTGGGAAGAATTCCTTGTTCAGCTCATAATGCCCCCAGCTGGCCCAGGCATTCATATGATAAAGGGTCTGGAGGTTGGCACGACTGGTATAATCCAGGAGTTCATCGATGTTTTCTTCCGAGAAATCGGCGATCAGGTAAGACCTTCCCGTTCTTGGTGAACGTTTTGACCAGTTGCCGTCTATCATTGGATGCGGAAGCTTTTCGGCCAACTCAATGGTTTCGATACGCCCCAGTATGTTTTTGTTTGTACATACAAATATTGCGATTTTTGACCCGGTGACTGTTTCTCCCTTAATAGGTTCAACCGGCATGTCGGGGAACTGCCCCCACCAGCCGGTGACTTTACGCTCACGGGACCGGTCCATGCAGTAAGCCTGGACCACCGATCCCAATTCAGTTCTCTGAGCCGAACTGCTGCGTGAAGGATCCGAACCCTCGTCGTTCAGCGGAAATCCTCCCAGGGTCTTCACATTTAAAGGCATCATCCCGATCGCCACCGAGTCATTGCAGCTCACCCCAATGATCTCGGCCACGGTTTTTCCGATCTTCAGAGGCAATGGCCCCCATGTGACCAGGTCAACTATCCCGACAGGCTGAACATCAGTAATCTCAAAGGATATATAATCAGGTTTCTCGACGACTTTAAGATCGATTGTCACTTTGTTTTTCAGATAGAAAAGCCTGATCATTCCTTGTTTGCCAGTCTTTGTAAGCTTTCCCGGGATTTCCCATCCGCCCGCAGTTTTAATTCTTAGGAGGTACGAAAGCTGGCTTTGATCGAGGTAATTAGTATTCACAGAAATGCATTTTACTGATTCGAACTGCCCCTGGGGCCCGATTGAAATTTGCAGTTCCTTCGAGCTGAAAACCGCCTGGGCGAGCGGTCTCGACGGGATCAGAATACAACAGGTAAAAGCCGCCAGGAGTAGAATAGTTTTTCTTTTCGGGAATGACATGAGTACATTTTTTAGAACGGTTCCAAATTCAGCTGTAAACCTAACAAATTTTCGATAAAATATTTTCCCCCGTTTAATTTTAGTAAATTTAAGTCCTCAAAACTGTTTAATTGTTAATTAATTAACGATGGAATATAAAATCCTTAAAATTTCTATTGCCGACCGGATAGCAACAGTTACAATAAGTCGTCCGGCTGTTCTGAACGCTCTGAGTACCGCGTTTTTCGTCGAAATGAACCATTGTCTTGATGACCTGGAACCCAGGGACGACGTGAGGGTGATAGTGATCACCGGAGAGGGCAAGGCGTTTGTTGCCGGGGCTGATATATCCGAAATGTGTGGCATGAACCCTGAGCAGGGGACTGCTTTTTCGACCTTCGGACAGGATACCTTTAACCGAATCGAGAATTTCAGGATACCGGTTATCGCTGCTGTCAACGGCTTTGCACTTGGAGGCGGATGTGAACTTGCGATGGCCTGTGATTTCAGGATTGCAAGCAAAACGGCCAAATTCGGACAGCCTGAGATGAACCTTGGTCTCATCCCCGGGTATGCCGCAACCCAGCGTTTATCAAGGATAGTGGGGATTGGTAATGCATTGTACCTGCTTGAAACGGCGGATACGATTACAGCCGACGATGCCCTGCGGATGGGACTGGTCCAGAAAATCTGCGAGCCCGAGACCCTGATGGAGGAAGTGATGAAACTCGCCGGCAGGATTGCAGCCAACGGATCACAGGCAGTGCCTTCAGTGAAAAAGATGACCAGGATGGGGGCAGGCATGGCATTCGACGCCGGATGCAGGATGGAAGCCGATGAATTCGGCAGGCTCTTCGGTGAAGCCACCACGCAGGAGGGGATGAAAGCCTTTTTGGAGAAGAGGAAACCCTTATGGTAAAATAAATGGCGAAATGGCGAAATAGCGAAATAGCGAAATTTCGCTTTTCACCTTTCGCTTTTCGCTTTTATATCAGTAACCAATAACCAAATACCAATCCAATGACTTACGAAGAAAGACTACAGCATGTCTCGGTGCTTGGTGCCGCAGGAAAGATGGGAAGCGGCATCCTGCTGCTCACGGCGGTCGAAATGGCCGATCTGAGCCTGAAGCCAGGGAACAAAGGCAAAACCTTTGTACTGAATGCCATCGACGTTTCGGATGAGGCCCTCGCAGGGGTGATGCGTTACCTCAAAGCCCAGATCCTGAAAATCGCTGAGAAAAAGGTTAACCTGATCAGGCAGGTTTATGCCGACCGCCGGGACCTGATCGATAACGATGAGATCATAGCCCAGTATATTTTTGATGTGATGAACGTGGTAAGGCCTACCACCAGGCTTGAGGCGGCATACGACTCAGCTATGATCTTTGAGGCTATCAAGGAAGATTCGGCAATGAAGATCAAAATATTTTCCCAGATCAGCCAGAACAGCAGCAAAGAGCCCTGGTTCTTTACAAACACCTCCTCAATTCCTATCACAGTCCTGGATGAGGGAGCCGGACTTGGCGGCCGCATCATCGGATTCCATTTCTACAATCCGCCCGCCGTTCAAAAACTGGTGGAGATCATCCACAGCAAACATACCCTGAAAGAAGTGGGCGAATTTGCCCTGGCTTATGCAAAAGCCCTGCGCAAGGTCGTAGTCCCCGCCCATGACATCGCCGGCTTTATCGGGAACGGCCATTTCATGCGCGACATTTTATATGCTGTGGTTGTTATCCATGAACTTATGGATAAAGGAATGTCGATATCCGAGGCCATCTATGCCGTGAACCGAATCAGCCAGGAGTTCCTGGTGAGGCCCATGGGCATTTTCCAGCTGATCGATTATGTCGGGGTTGATGTTTGCAGCTTTATCATGTTCGTGATGAATCCTTTCACCCAGGGCGAAGAGATCCACAGCAAGCTGCTTGATAAAATGCTGGAACAGGGAGTTAAAGGCGGACAGTATTCCGACGGATCCCAGAAAGACGGGATTCTCAAATATGAGAAGGGAAAGATTGTTGCTGTATACGATCCGCTGAAATCAGCATACGTTCCTCTTTCTGAGATACAGCCTAAGGCTGATGCACTTCTTGGCGCTATGCCCGCTGCTCCCTTGTGGAAAGCCGTGGTTGGAAATAAAGCCAAAGACGAAATCCTGAAACCCTATTTCGCAGCCTTGAAATCGGCCGATTCACATGGAGCCGTGATCGCAAGGAATTACGCGAAGAAGTCGATGGAAATCGGCAAGCACCTTGTCGCAACAGGTGTTGCCTTTAACGACAATGATGTGAATACGGTGCTGCTTACGGGATTTTTCCATGCGTACGGACCGATCAACGGGTACCTGGATTAGATGCAGGATGCGGGATGCAGGATGCAGGATGCAGGATACAGGATGCAAGATGCAGGATGCAGGATGCAGGATGCAGGATGCAGGATACAGGATGCAAGATGCAGGATAAAAAGATGTTATTGAATTAAAAGATTTTGAGATGAAAAAACTTAGAAGAAAAGTATATATGGTGGCCGGGTACAATACCATTTCTATGGGAAGCGGCCGCAAAGAGTTCCACCCCAAGAAACCCCGCCCTGAACTTGAAGATTATCTTAAGGAGGCCGGACAGGGAACGCTGAAGCAGATAGGTGGCGCAGCCAATGTGGATGAATGTGTGATCGGGAATTTCATGGCTTCACGCTTCAACAGGCAGGCCAACCTGGCAGCGTTTTTTCCTTTTATTGATGAAGGGCTTCGGTATAAACCTGCAACACGTGTTGAAGGTGCATGCGGCACTGGCGGACTCGCGCTGATGAGCGGTATAAAAAGTATCCTGGCTGAGACTGCGGATGTGGTTCTCGTGTTGGGATTTGAGGTGCAGAACACCGTCAAGGCAATTTACTGTGCCGATTTCCTGGCCCCGGCAGGATGGGCCAAAAACCGCAAGGACGGGCATGCGTATTTCTTCCCCGGACAGTTCAGCGAAAGGGCAGGGGCCTATTTTGAAAAATACGGAAGGGAAACTACCCGCAAAGCGTTTGCCCGCTGGTATCGCAATGCGATCGAAAATGCCAGGCTCTGTGTGACCGCCCAGGAATATCATAACACCACAAAAGACCTGGAAGCTGCTGCAATGGTTGAACCCAACGCCAAGGCTTTCCTCGAAAACCTTACCGCTCTCGACTGTTCAAAAGTCAGTGACGGGGCTTCAGCTATTGCGGTCATGAGCGAAGAAGGACTGAAACGCTGCGGCATCGCCCTGGAAGATGCAGTGGAAGTTGTAGGGTATGGACAGGTTGAGGAAGATATCACCAAGCCTCCTCCCGATAAGACTGCGCTTACCACCATGAAGCAGGCTGTTGCCAATGCCCTTGATTTTGCTGGCATTACCATTGATCAGGTTGCAACTGCCGAGATCCATGATTGTTTTACAGTCGCAGGTATCATGGCTGTTGAAGCACTCGGACTTGCAGCGCCCGGCAAGGGCCCTGAATTTGTGATCGCAGGCAATACCGCCAGGGACGGGAAGTTCCCGATCAATACCACCGGCGGACTGATTGGCTGGGGCCATCCCACCGGGGGAACCGGAGTGCATATGGCTGTCACCCTATGGGAACAGCTGAAAGGCAAAGCCGGCGCCGCCCAGGTAAATATCCCCGCCGATCGTCCATACGGACTGATGGCAAATATGGGAGGAGACGATAAGACGCTTGTTTCGATAGTTTTTAAGAAATAAAAAGGAATACTCGAATACTCAAATAATCGAATGTTGAATTTTGAATGTAAATTGACCTTATATAATTCTTAATTCAAAATTCGATTATTCGAGTATTCAATTATTCAAATAAGGAATTGCAGGTATAAACTACCAGATGACCAACCGCATCACATCCCTCTTTGGCATTGAATACCCCATCATCCAGGCCGGTATGATCTGGTGCAGCGGCTGGAGGCTGGCTTCGGCTGTCAGTAATGCAGGCGGACTGGGTCTGATCGGAGCCGGGTCGATGACGCCGGAGGTGCTTGAAGAACATATCAGGAAGTGCAAGTCCGCCACCTCAAAGCCCTTTGGTGTTAATGTTCCCCTCATCTATCACGATGTCGAGCGGCAGTTTGAGGTTATTGCGAGAGAAGGTGTAAAGATCGTGTTCACATCGGCTGGAAATCCGGCGAAATATACACTTTGGCTCAAGAGATGCGGTTTGACTGTGGTTCACGTTGTTGCCAATGTGAAATCGGCAGTGAAATGCGAACAAAGCGGGGTGGATGCCATTGTTGCCGAAGGGTTTGAGGCCGGCGGACATAACGGCCGGGAGGAAACGACTACCTTTACCCTGGTACCGCTGGTGTGCAAAGCGGTGAAGATACCCCTGATAGCGGCCGGTGGTATCGCAACAGGCCGGGGCATGCTTGCAGCCATGGTGCTCGGTGCCGAAGGTTTGCAGATAGGTTCCAGGTTTGCAGCCGCCGAAGAGTCATCCGCCCATGATGCATTCAAGAAAAAAATCCTGGAAGCAAGGGATGGAGACACTATGCTGGCAATGAAAAAGCTGATCCCTGTAAGACTCATCCGCAATGCGTTTTTTGATAAGGTAAATGAACTTGAAAACAAAGGCTCTGCGGCGGAAGAATTACTTACCTTGCTGGGCAAAGGAAGGGCAAAGCTGGGGATGTTCGACGGTGATACCGAAGAAGGAGAACTTGAAATAGGACAGGCCGCCGCCCTGATCGACAGGGTGCAGCCTGCAGGAGAAATTGTAAAGGAAATTATTGAAGAATACGTGAACGCGAAGAAAGGATTGACTTTGTATTAAAGGACTGAAGGAATGAAGGACTGAAGGAATGAATGTCGAATGTGGAATATCGAATATTGTTCGGCGAAGCCGTAATGAACACCATTGAAATAAACGATTTCGTGAATAATATCGAATATCGAATGTTGAATGTAATGCTTAGCCGAATCACGATTTTCTGCATCTTGCATCCCGCATCCTTCATCTTGCATCTTGCATCCTGCATCCTGCATCTTGCATCCCGCATCCTGCATCCTGCATCTAGTTATCCACTAACCCGGCAACCAATCACCAAGAACCAAGAACCAACAACCAATCACCAACAACCATGAACTTCGAACTAACTGAAGAACAGAAAATGATCCGCGACTCGGCCAGGGATTTCGCCCAGCGCGAACTGCTGACCGATGTGCTTGAAAGGGATGCGAATTCCATTTATCCGGCAACCCATGTAAAACGCCTCGCCGAACTGGGATTTCTCGGAATGAATGTTTCTCCGGAATGGGGTGGGGGCGGTATGGACAATGTTTCCTATGCAATAGCAATTGAGGAGATCTCGAAATGCGATGCCTCAGTCGCGGTGATCCTTGCGGTACATAACTCCCTTGCCTGCTATGGGATTGAACGCTTCGGAACCGATGCTCAAAGAGAAAAATACCTCAGACCGCTGGCCACCGGGAAAAAGATTGGAGCTTTCCTGTTGTCGGAACCTGAGGCAGGATCTGATGCTTCCTCCCAGCATACAATGGCCGTTGACAAAGGCGACCATTATGTATTAAACGGGGTGAAGAACTGGATCACCAGCGCCGATAAGGGATCGATCTACCTTGTAATCGCACAAACCAATCCGGGCATCAAGACCAAAGGCATCAACGCGTTTATTGTTGAACGGAACTCACCGGGAATTACCCTCGGTCCGCATGAAGACAAAATGGGGATGCGAAGTTCCGACACACATTCGGTTATGTTCACCGACGTGATTGTCCCGAAGGAAAACCTGATTTGTGAAGACGGGTTCGGATTTAAATTTGCCATGAAGCTTCTTGAGGGTGGAAGGACCGGCATCGCCGCCCAGGCTCTCGGGATCGCCGAAGGAGCTTATGAAAGAGCCTTGAAATATGCGAAAGAGCGCAAGTCCTTTGGTACCGAGATCATCAACCACCAGGCCATAGGGTTTAAGATCGCCGATATGGCAACAAGGATAGAAGCTGCGAGGAACCTGGTCTATAAAGCAGCATGGCTTAAAGACAATCACATTCCTTACGGAACCGCAAGCGCCATGGCAAAACTATATGCCGCCGATACTGCGATGTGGGTCACCACCGAAGCAGTGCAGGTGCACGGGGGATACGGATACGTGAAGGAATACCATGTTGAACGCCTGATGCGCGAAGCCAAAGTCACCCAGATCTACGAAGGCACAGCCGAAATCCAGAGAATGGTGATCTCACGGGCGGTGTCAAAAGAATAGGACAAAAAAAAATACGATTTGCGGTTTACGATTTACGATTTCATTTACGACTCACGATTCACGACTTACGCTTCCGGGCTTAGTATGATTTCGCAGTGAGCTTGAGTGCTTCAGCCGCTGGCGTTGGCTTAAAGAAACGATTCCCGAATTTCGTGCTGTCGAACAGGTATTCGTACTCGTACTGATAGGCCATCTCAGCGCTTTCGAGGGCCAGACGGTTGAATAATCCGCCCATCTTCATCATCCATGACTTCATCACAGAGTATTTCGGCTCCACTCCCATAACCGAGGCCGCAAGCTTAATGAACTCCTGCCCGGTAAGCGGGTCGTCAGCTGTGGGCAGATGCCAGATCTGGCCGAATGCATCAGCTGTGTTCCCAAGCATTGCAACTGCTTTACCAAGGTCGGAGGTGAATGAAAACGAATGTTTCACCTTGTCGTTGCACAACCAGGTGGCGCTCTTCTTTTCCTTAAATTTCCCGAAAATCATGCCGTGCATAAACGTGTTGACAGCACCCGGTCCAATGAAATCAGCTGAACGTGCGATCAGCGCATCCAGGTTCCCCTTCTTCACTTCATCCGTCAGCCGTGTTGCAATTGCTGCCCTGATTTCACCCTTGCGGCTGCAGGGATTGTAAGGCGTTTCTTCGGTCATCCGGCCTTTGACCAGTCCGTACATGTACACGTTATCCAGAAAAACCAGCCTGGCCTTGTGTTTTGAACATGCCGCGATCACATTATCCATGATCTTCGGCCATGCCACTTTCCAAACCCGAACGTCATACTGAAGTCCGGCCAGCAGGTAAACCACGTCTGAACCCGCAACGGCATCCGCAGTGCTTCCTGCATCCAGCAGGTCCATTTTAAACGTTTCTTCATTCGTGTATGACTGCGGATTGCGTCCTGCCAGCCTTATACGTTCAGTATATTGTTTCAGTGCGGGCACCAGGTACATGCTGATGGAACCACCGCTTCCAAGGATCGTTTGCATAGAAATTATTTTCCCCAAATTTACTGTAAATTTTCCCTCAGTATCAGTTTCCGGGTTTCAGAGCGGCCGTTGATGATCAGAGTGCAAAAATAGATTCCCGGAGAGAGACCTGAACTTTCGAGGGTATATGAATATGTCCCTGCAGGCTGTTCATTCCGGAGCAGGCTTTTAATCAGCCGTCCCAGGGGATCATAAATGTAAAGGCTTACGTCGGATGGCTTGTCAAGGATGTACCGGATCGTAGCAGACCCGCTGAACGGATTTGGAAATATTTCTGTTTGCCGGCCTGAACCCGCGATCACAGGCTCCTTCTCTCCAGTCGTTCCGCCGTTTCCTGTGCCGAATAATAATCCATACCATCCTCCGGTAAAAATTTTATAATCGGGGGAAATACCAATGGAATACAAGGGACAGTTATCAGGGACCTTTTGCTCAGTCCATGACTGTCCCCCGTCGGTGGTTTTAAGTATAACGCTTTTTATGACCTCGATCCCGCCAACGATATACCCGGTGTCGGCATCAAAAAAACGGATTGCATAAAACCGTGAGTCGATCCCCGGAATACTTTGGCCGGCCCATGTGACACCACCGTCATGTGAATTGTAGATTACCGAATTATTAACCATGATCCCTCTTTGCGGGCTGGTGAACCAGACGGCCCTCCCCGTAAGATTTGAAACTGTTGACCATGTAAGCCCGGCGTTTGTGCTTTTAATAAGACCCTGGTAACCCGAAATAAATACGGTAGTCTGGTCGGCAAAGCTCACAGACTGGTAGTTGTCGCTGGAAATCATATTGATTTTTAACCAACTCTGACCGTTATCGGAAGAACGGAAAATATTTCCGTTTGGCCCTACGGCAATCCCGATTGATCCAGAAAAATCCATTGCGTTTACTGAACAGGAATTTCCGTTGACGGTAATTTCGATCAGGTTTGCTCCTCCGTCGAAAGTTGCATACAGCTTTGAACCTCCTATCAACCCCCAGTTGTTATCAAAGAAATAAACAGAATTGAAGACTGCACATGGCTCTGCATGCTGAATAACGGTCCAGCTGTTTCCTCCGTCGGCAGACTTTAGTAGCTCACCCATGTCGCATTCATAACCCCCGGTGGCAAGATACCCAACTCCGGGCGAAGGGAAATGAATGCCTCGTATTTCATTCCAGGTGGAGTTCACCGAAAGCGGTGTCCAGGAGGTTCCAAGGTCATCCGACCTGAAAAGTGAACCAGCCCACCCTGCTGTAAAGACTTTACCGTCTTCCGATGCAGTAACGGCCGATGCAGGCGCCCCGGGCAGGATTACCCAATTGTTTCCTCCGTCGGTTGTGCGCATGATCCTGATGATACGGGACATGGATGAATCACGTTCGGTAACAGCAAAAACAGTGTCTTTATTGATCGCAAAAATCGAGGACAAACGCAAAGAATCGGGAGGCTGTAGAAAAATCCAGCTGTTGCCCCCGTCGGTGGTTTTCATTATTACACTGTGCACCCCCTCATTTCCTGCTGCATATCCGACGAGGGAGCCTGCAAAACTGATCCCGTTCAGTGCTGAATTTACCCCCAGACCTGTACTGACTTCCGTCCATGTAATACCGCCATCGGCCGTACGCATCATTTTACCTGAATAGCCCACGACAAATCCTGTGCTGTCTGTCGTAAAATCCACTGCCAGCCAGCTGTTCGGCGGATTTGTTACAGTGCTGTCCCAATGGCTCCCACCATCCGTGGTCCGCAGTATAAGACCGGAAGACCCAACCACGACACCGTGCATGTTATCCGAAAAGTATGCATCTGACAGGGATTCATCAACTTCATAAAAAACCGAATCCCAGGTCGTCCCTCCATCTGTAGTCCTGAAGATCTCTCCGTAATAATCGGTCAGGTAGCCCGTATCTGCGGAGGGGAAACAGATGTCCTCGAAAGATGTGTACCTGGACCGATGGGTAAGATTCTGTATTGACCATGAAGTTCCTCCGTTGGTCGTTTTGATAATGGTCCCTACGGTTCCTGCCGCAAACCATGTATTCTGATCAAGAATGCAGACAGCACGGAGGTCGTTGCCCTGGGGTTTGGGGTTAAGCCATTTCCATTGGGCTTGGGCTGAAACCGTGAAAAGAAGGACAAGGAATGTCAAACACCAGAAGCGGTTCATGGAAATCGTATATGAATACCAAAGATATATAAAAATGCATTGTTATCCGAATGCCGAATGAATAAATTCCTAATTTTACCGCATGAACACCACCCTTGTCGTTGCTATCGTTTTCATCAACTTCGCCATGCTCTTTTACACAGTAGGAGTGTGGGCTGAGCGCATACAGAGAAGGCTTAAATGGTGGCACCTGGTGTTTTTCTGGGGCGGATTAACAGCTGATACCATCGGCACGACAGCCATGAGCATCTTAAGCGGCAGCCTGTTCAAAGCCACGTTTCATGGGATCACAGGCAATGCGGCGATCCTGCTGATGCTGTTCCACGCAGTATGGGCAACCATCGTCCTCATCCGCAGAAATGAAAAGCAGATTTTAAACTTCCACAAATTCAGCATCTTCGTCTGGATCATCTGGCTCATCCCCATGACAAGCGGGATGATCTTCGGAGCGTCACATTAAACGCTTCACTGGATGCGGGATGCAGGATGCAGGATGCGGGATGCAGGATGCAGGATGCGGGATGCGGGATGAACGAATATCGAATGTCGAATATCCAACCCCCAATCCCTAACCCCCAATCCCCAATCACCACAACGGTTTCCACTTCACCACAACATTTTTCTTCGCCGGGAGCGAGTGCAGGTAGGCATAAATCGCACCAAGATCCTTTTCTTCCATGCCTGCGTACATGATCCAGGGCATGATGGTAGGCATGTCTTTCTTGCCGAGCTTCGGAGCGGTGTACGATGCCGGGTCATAGCCTTTGAACCGCCTGATAAAATCCTGCCTGCTCATTTTTCCAATGCCTGTTTCAATATCGGGAGTAATATTGGCTGAATTAAGTATACCTCCGGGCATCACGAATTGCCGGCCCCCCGAAAAAGCCAGAGCCTTAACGATCTGTCCGTGCTCAGCCGTGGTATGGCATTCTATGCAGGCTGCCGCCCTTACCAGGTATTCGCCGTATTTCACGGTGTCCGATTCAGGGGGTTTCGTGCCGGGTTTGGCAATGGCCGGAAAAGTCCTGACCACCAGGTTCATCGGGAAAGCCGGATCAGAAGGCGAAGGCGTAAAGTGAATGGGCTGGATCGAGCGGATGTAGGCAATTATCGCGCAGATATCTTCAGTATCCAGCGTGCCATAGGCAAAATAGGGCATGATAGGAAACATGGCCCTGCCGTCGCGGCTCTCACCGCTGGTAATGGCCCGGTAGATCTCAGCATCGGTCCAGTTACCCAGGCTGTATGGTGTGATATTGGGCGAGAGATAGGCCCCCGGGAAACCCATTTTCTGGTCGAAAAGTTCTCCTCCCTTTCCCAGTGTCCCGGGAATTGGTGGACCGGAAAACCTGCTCCAGTCGCGGGTTGAATGACAATCCATGCACACAGTCACATGATTCGCAAGGTATTGTCCGCGCGCAATCCTCTCCGCACTGCTTTGCACCGTGACGTTCTGCAGGGGAACGTTGGGGAGAGCAAAACGGATGTACAGTATAGTACCACCAACGATCAGGATCAGGAATGCCAGCAGGCCTCCAAAGATCCAAGCCCATCTTCTCTTTTTCATAGGATTGAAAAGTTATATCTAAATATCTTGATACAAAGATGGCGAAGAAATAAGCCTTTGTCAATATTCAAATGAATTATTTTTGCTTTCTTTATATATTGCGGATGAGGACCGGGATTTTTTCTGAAGTTTGAAAAGCTTATGGATAAAGGGAACATGATCAGGATTGTGAATGCAGCCGAGAATAATCTGAAATCGGTGAGCCTTGATATTCCTTTAAATAAACTCGTGGTGGTTACAGGAGTTTCCGGCTCCGGAAAATCCTCCCTTATCTTCGATGTGCTATACAGGGAAGCTGAATTCAGGTACCTGGGAACGTTCTCGGCCTTCGCACGACAGTTTCTTGGTAAGATGAAGCGGCCCGATGTCGAGCAGATCGCCGGGATCTCACCTGCTGTAGCTGTTGACCAGTATGCTGCCGTTAACAATCCCCGGTCGACGGTAGGGACCATGACCGGCATTCACGATATGCTCAGGCTTTTGTTCGCCAGAACTGGCATCTCTGTTCAAGAACCGGTATCCAGTTATCCAGCATCCATCATCCATCATCCTTCATCCGTCATCCTTCATCCCGTAAACAGAAGCCTTTTTTCCTTCAACACCCCCCAGGGCGCCTGCCCCCAATGCAAAGGCCTGGGTGTTGAAGACCGCCTTGATCCTTCACTTCTGATTGAAGACTCCGAAAAGTCCATCCGCCAGAGATGCATGACCATCACCACTCCAAACGGTTATATCATGTACTCCCAGGTGACCCTGGATGTGCTTGACCAGGTTTGCCGGGCCGAGGGATTTAATATTGATATTCCCTGGAAGGACCTGAGCGACGCAAATCGTCAGGTGATCTTTTACGGCAGTGATAAACTCGAGATCCCGTTTGGCAAGCACCCGCTTGAATCGCGGATGAAGTGGAGCGGCATCACCGCAAAACCCCGCGAAATGGGGGTTTACAAAGGGATCATCCCGGTAATGGAAGAGATCCTGAAACGTGACCGGAATAAGAATATCCTTAGGTTTGTTCGAACATCACCCTGTTCGGCCTGCGGCGGAAGCAGGTTTAACCCTCATGCTTTGAGTGTGAGGCTGGGGAGTTTCAATATCGCTGAACTGTTGGATCTGCCTGTAATTGCACTTACGCATACCCTGAAAAGCATCGATTTTTCTGCCTCCGCAAAAGAGGTCGCCGGTGAAGTCATCCCGCGTATTGAAGCCTTGTCGGGGGTGATGAAACAGCTTGGACTTGGGCATCTTTCATGCAGCCGGGAATCGGGAAGCCTGTCGGCCGGCGAGGCAAGGCGCCTGAAGCTTGCGACTCAGCTGGGTTCGGGTTTGAGCGGATTGCTGTATGTCTTTGATGAGCCTTCCATCGGCTTGCATCATTCCGAGACACTGGAGCTTATAGGGGTACTGAAACGGTTGCGCGACGAGGGAAACACCGTGATCGTGGTGGAGCATGATGAGGAATTCATCAGGCATGCCGATCATATCATTGACATTGGTCCGGGTCCAGGCATTCACGGGGGAAATGTGCTGCTGAACTGCCCTGTTTCGGAATTGAAGGATCTTCCCGGGGATGTCATCCGCAGTAACACAACATTATCCTGTTACTTTGGTTTGGAGCGGATGGAAATGCCGGTGAGGGTGCAGGAAAACCAGGTGGAGATCATCGTTAAGGGTGCATCCCATCATAACCTGAAGCATATCGATGTCGCTTTCATGGCAGGAGCCATCAATGTGGTAACCGGAATTTCCGGATCGGGCAAGGCGAGCCTGGTTCATCAGACCCTCGGCAGTTTTCTGAAAAAGAAATTACACGGGGAAAATGCTGAACCGGGTGCTCATGAGGTGATCACGGGATGGGAGCAGTTTAAACGTGTTATTGAAATAGATCAGTCTCCCATCGGCCGCACCCCTCGAAGCAATCCGGCTACATATACAGGCCTGTTCGACCATATCCGTGACCTGTTTGCTTCCTTGCCTGAAGCCATTGAGAAGGGTTTCGGCAAGGGGCGGTTTTCGTTCAATACCGGGGGCGGACGCTGTGCTGACTGCGAAGGCGCAGGGTACAGGCAAACCGGGATGCATTTCATGGGAAATGTCGAAATTGTTTGCGAGCGCTGCAATGGCAGGCGTTTCGATGATGACACCCTGGAAGTACAATGGAAGGGGAAAAATATTTTCGAGGTGCTCGAAATGCCGGTAAGTGAGGCCATGCAGTTTTTTGAAGGAGAGAAGAAGATCCTGCGGTACCTCGAAGCCCTTGAAGAGCTCGGACTGGGATATCTGACCCTCGGACAACGTTCATCAACCCTGAGTGGGGGCGAAGCACAGCGCGTCAGGCTTGCGGCGGAGTTGCTCAGGCAGCCGGGATACGGGATGCAAGATGCAAGATGCGGGATGCAGATTCCCAGTAACCCAGCAACCCAGAAATCCCACATCTTGCATCCAGCATCCCTTTACATTCTCGACTCCCCCTCCACCGGCCTTCACAACCACGATGTAAAAAAGCTTCTTGCCTGCCTGAACCGTCTCGCAAGCCAGGGCAATACGGTGATCTGTATCGAGCACCAGCACTCCTTGATGCGATCAGCAGGGAGAATAATTGAACTTGGTCTGGGAAGCGGGGATGAAGGTGGAAGGCTTGCATTTGCTGGGAAACCGGAGGATTATTTTAAGGATGCAGGATACGGGATGCAGGATGCAAGATGCAGGATGCAGGATTCGGGATCCAGGATGCAGGATGCAGGATGCAAGATGCAGGATACAGGATGCAAGATGCCGGATCAGGAAGCCTTATCTCCAGCTATCCAGCTATCCAATAATCTAGTGACCCAGTCCACCAGTTATCCCGCATCCCGCATCCTGCATCCTGCATCTCTATTGCTGAAAAACGTTACCACGCATAACCTCAAGGGAATAACTGTACAAATCCCACATCATAAATTTACCGTAATTACAGGCGTTTCGGGTAGCGGAAAATCATCCCTGGCCTATGATACCATTCACGCCGAAGCCAGGAACAGGTTCCTGAGCAATTTCCCGGCCTATGCACGTTCGAGGATAGGCATGAAAGACAAACCCGATTTTGAGTCGATACAGGGATTGCAGCCAACCTTTGCCCTGGAACAATCTGGGCTAAGATCAAATCCGCGTTCCACTGTTGGTACTTATACAGGGATCTACGACCTCTACCGCCTGCTGTATTCAAGGGCCTCCTTGCCCATCTCGCATCCTGCATTCGACATCCAGCATCCTGCATCCTGCATCCTGCATCCCGCATCCCGCATCCCGCATCCTGCATCC
>JBAXLI010000018.1:0-61711 GCA_037134895.1 Bacteroidota bacterium | reverse complement strand
GTTAGAAAAATAAATTGCCAGCACTTGTTTTGCAACATAGAAGGATGCGGGATGCGGGATGCAGGATGCAGGATGCGGGATGCAGGATGCGGGATGCGGGATGCAGGATGCAGGATGCGGGATGCGGGATGCAGGATGCAGGATGCAGGATAGCCGGGTAATAAGAACCACCAATCACCAATCACCACCCACCAATCACCAATGACCAATCCCTAACGTGCCGGAAGAAACGAATACTTCTTCGAATACCCCATCATCTGTGCGGTGAAATCATCGGGATAGCTTACCAGGACATCTGCAATGGTATCTCCTTTCATGACCAGTTCATACGAAGGGTTGATAAATCCCGAATAGGGAGCTATGTTAAGTTTTTTATATCGTTCCAGCACTTCTTTATGCAGATCCTGGTCTACTTTAACCCCATAGGTCTCAACCAGCTCTTTTGCCGCCTTGTAATCCCCTTCGGAAGTGATCCTCTGAACCTCTTTTAAAAGCTGACCGAAAAGTTCGCGCAGCCCTTTGTAATCGTTCACCCTGAAATAGGTTTTCCCGTCTTTAACATATTTTTCGATGATCTTTTTAACCTTACCTTTCTCATACACCCAATGCGAGATCAGTGCGCGGTCGCGCATATGGGCCTGTTCGATATCCTTTCCCGGCCTGATGCGCACAAGCTGGGTCATCATTCCGTTACGGATGTACCCGTCATACTCTGCTTCTGCAGCTTTCATTGACTTGAGAAGTC
The DNA here is from genome assembly GCA_037134895.1 of Bacteroidota bacterium. GTDB lineage: Bacteria > Bacteroidota > Bacteroidia > Bacteroidales > FEN-979 > CAIRDP01. The sequence continues at coordinate 60,966 of JBAXLI010000018.1, read as the reverse complement.
CGAGCTCTTCCATTTTCGGATCCATAATATAGTACAAGGCAAAAAGATCAGCACGCGACTCTTCAACAGCCGAATGGTAATTTTTCAGCATGTCTCCTGACACACCAGGCTTTAGTTGTCCGGAGGCATGCCCCAGGCATTCATGCATATCAGTAGTTAAGCTTGAGGCCTCATACCCATAATCCCTGGCTTTCGCAACTTCTTCGGGAGAAGATGCAAACTCTTCGAGAAATCCGTTCCCCAGTGAAGCCTGGTCATACGAAAAAGTAATATTATCCATGGTCACCGACTTCGACCCGTATTCCGACCTGATCCAGGATGAATTAGGAAGGTTGATCCCGATTGGCGTCGTGGGATCACACTCCCCTCCAAGCTGGGCCACCGTGATCACCTTTGCGCTCACTCCTTTTACTTCCTTCTTTTTATATTGCAGATCAGTAGGTGAATTTGTTTCAAAGAAGAGGGCGTTGTCGCTGATGATCCGGGTTCGCTTGGTTGCCTCGAGGTTCTTGAAATTCACCACCGATTCCCAGGTGGCCTTCTTGGCCAGGGGATCCCCGTATGATTCAATGAACCCGTTTGTAAAATCAACCAGTGCATCCAGGTCCTTCACCCATAACACATTGTACTCATCCCATACAGTAAGGCTCCCTGTTTTGTAATATTCAACCAGCTTTTCAATAGATGCCTTCTGTTCCGGGGTTTCGGCAAGCGGAAGTGCCATCTCAAGCCAGTATACGATCTTTTCAATTGCGGGTGAATACAATCCGCCCACCTTCCAAACAAGTTCCTTTACCTTGCCGTTTTCCTTAACTAACTTTGAATTCAGCCCGTACCACACCCGGGTATCTTTTTTCGCTTTGGCATCTGACTTCTTCAGGTTTTCGTAGTACTCCTCAGCTTCTTTCTGGTTCACTCCTTCATAAAAATTTACAGCCGATGACAGAACCAGGTCCTGTTCAGCATTCATTGAAACCCTTTTAGGCGCTACTGAAGGATCAAAGATGATTTTTGTTACTTCAGCGGTAAACTGTTCAGGAGTTTGTCCTTTAGCTACAGGAAGCTTATCAGGAGCAGCAGATTTAAGCGCCGCAGCGAAAAACTCCTTCGAAAATTCAGGCTGGGTCTTATCTGTCGAATAATGATGATGCAAACCGTTGTTGAACCAGAATTCCTTCAGGTAAAGCACAAAATTTTTATAGTCTGCTGATGAGGTATCCACTTTATACCCTTCATACACCGCTTCGCAGGTTTTACGAACAAGGAGGTTGTACCTGCAGTTCTGGTCATACGTGATATCCCTTCCGCAGAGGGCTGCCTGGCTGAGATAATAAAGCATTTTCTTCTGGTTCAGGCTGAGACTGTCGAAACCCGGTACCTGGTACCTGAGGATCTTGGCGTCGCCAAACTGTTCGGTAAGGAATCTGAACTTTTCGGCTTGTGTGCTTCCGTCTTTCTTTGGTCCGTTACAGGACATCATTGTTGTTGCAATGCACATAAAAGTAATGAATCTAAAGGTTTTCATATATTAAGAGATTAATGCCGCCGGAATAAGAACTGCAAAATTGATGATAATTTTTAAACTTTTTGTACAAATGTCTAATTTTGAAGCATGAAGAAAATTTTGCTGATGTTCCTGGTTTTTATCCTCCTTGCGGGTTCCCTGATGTTCATTCCTGTCATCCGCAGAATAGTTTTCAGCAGATGGTCATCTGCAGGATCGGTTCAGTCCTATTCTTACACCGGTGAGAACCTGAAAGGAGGCTCTTCAGGGGAAGGCAGTGCAACTGTTGAAAAAAAAGCACCTGAACCAACCATTGAACGTATCAAGACAGACCTGATCGGCAGGGAGATACCCGGCTGGAAGTTTGATAAGGTGAGTGAATTCGTAAATGCATCGATTACATCGGTTGCACGTACCGACATCCGCATCGACTATCGTCTTGAATTAAGGATGCTGCCCTTCAATACAAAGGAGGACACTTATTATGATGCACAGATATTCACAACTTACCTGATGGGCGATGAAGACTGGTATCTGGATAAGGTTGAGGAGATATTTCTTTCTTTTGAAGTTAAGATCCCTCCCGGCAGGTGGATCAACATCGGGGGTGTGGCCAAATGCGATCTGCAGCCCGATCCGAAGAACAGGCTTGTATGGACAAGTAAAAGCTGGGATTATGAGGTCAGCAGCGGGCCAAATATAAGCGACCTCACACTTCCCCCCGCCCTGAGCTACCAGGTGAAATCCAAATCCAAACATCCGGTTACTGTAAAGCTGAAGTTCATTCCCGAGCTCTGATGCTATTTTCATGCATCCTGCATCCCGCATCCTGCATCCTGCATCCCGAATCCTGCATCCCGCATCCTGCATCCCGCATCTTGCATCCTGCATCTTGCATCCTGCATCCTGCATCCCGCATCTTGCATCCTGCATCTTGCATCCTGCAGGGTTTATTGTTGTAAGTCTGATTTTTTTGCAACCCTCTTTAACTTTTTGCGTCAAACCTCCAAAATCATCACATCTTAGAATTATGGAAATCTCAATCAAATCTGTTTCAAAGAAATATAAAGGCAATAAATACGGTCTCAAAAATTTCAATCTTGAGCTTAAGAACGGGATACTGGGTCTTATTGGACCAAATGGGGCCGGTAAATCAACCCTGATGCGCATCCTGGCAACAATTTCGAAACCCACCGAAGGACTGATCACACTTGACGGGGCCGATATAGTAAAATATCCCGATACCGTCAGGAAAGTGCTTGGTTACCTGCCCCAGGATTTCGGGGTTTACCCGAATCTTACTGCAATGGAGTTTCTTGAATATATTGCAGCCATCAAAGGATATGCAGGAAAAAGCATGAGGCTGCGCATTGAAGCCCTGCTCGAAGAGCTTAACCTTGCCAGCGTAAGAAACCGTGCGATAGGCACATACTCAGGAGGGATGAAGCAGAGGATCGGTATTGCACAGGTGTTGCTGGGTGATCCGAAGCTGCTTATTCTGGATGAGCCCACAGTTGGGCTCGATCCTGAAGAAAGGATACGTTTCCGCAACCTGCTCAGGGATCTCTCAGGTGAACGAATTGTGATCCTTTCATCACATATCGTTTCCGACATTGAAACCATTGCCTCGGATGTAGCAATCGTTTACCAGGGGAGGGTGCTTGAGCATGGATTCGGCATTGAAAAAGGCAAGCTCGAGGATGTTTATCTCAGGGCAATTGCAGCTGCAAAAAACGGAGGGAGCAATGGGAACTAATTATACCCTCAGCAGCATACTTCAAATTGCCAGGGCTGACTTCCTTCAGAGGGTCAGGAGTTATTATTTCCTGATCACAATAGGAGTTTGCGTGTTCATAATATACTCTTTTGTTCCTGCGCTGGATGCAGGATACAAGATGGTTTCACTGGGCAACTACCGGGGGTTTTACAATTCGGCATGGATAGGCGGCATGGTGGCCATGTGCGTGCCATTTTTCACACTGCTGGGTTTTTACGTCATCAACAATGCGGTTAAACGTGATATTGATACCGGTGTGGGACAGATCATCGCCACGACAAGGGTCACAAGCCTGCAATACCTCAGCGGAAAATTCCTGAGCAATTTTGCTGTTCTCCTTACCATGGTCGGAGTCATTGCATTGATGACCGTTGTGATGTTTTTTTTAAGGGGAGAAGCCATATTTGAACCCTGGAAGCTGATGTCACCCCTCCTGGTTCTGACTGTACCTGCAATGTTCGTACTGGCAGCCATTGCCGTGGTTTTCGATTCATTCACATCGCTTGGCAGGGGGGTGATCAACATCGCATATTTCTTCTTCTGGGTATTCCTTATATCTTCAAGCCTTTGGGCTCGCAATTTAGATGTGTTCGGTGTAAACACATGCCTGTTGCAGATCACCACTGCACTTTCCTCAGCCCATCCGGACTGGTCAGGGGATTCGGGTACAGGCATACTGATCACCGGTTCAGTGATAAAATGCAAAGTCTTTATCTGGGAAGGCATGAACTGGACTGCAGGTATCGTACTCCAGCGGATATTCTGGATGATCGCGGCCTTTGGATTGGTCGTGCTGGCCTCCCTGAAGTTCAACCGCTTTGATACCATCCAAACGAATGAGAAGAAACGCAAACCTCTGAATTTTCTTAAAAAAAGATCTGAAATTGCAGACGATACAGCTTTACCTCTTCACATCAGGTATCTTGAACTCCCCCCGGCACAGCCGAGGTTCAGCTATTTCAGCCTCGTAAAAGCGGAATTAAAACTAATGCTCAACGGGAATTCCAGGCTCTGGATGATAGCGACAGCCGGTCTCTTTATCGCCTGTATTTTCGCTCCCCTGGAGTTTGGACAGAAATTCGGACTGCCACTGCTCTGGTTCATGCAGATACTCATCCTTTCCAAGCTGGGATCGAGGGAGGTAAACAACCGCTGCAACGAGTATGTCTTTTCAGCTCCAAGCCCGCTCCGGCGACAACTCCCGGCTACCATCATGGCTTCGGTGCTTCTTACCTTTGTCCTCGCACTGCCTGTATTGTCACGGGCCATGATCGCAGGAGACCTGTACAGTGTATCTGCAATTACTGTGGGAAGCCTGTTTATTCCGTTATTCGCCATTTCATCAGGCATTCTCAGCGGCGGCAGCAAACTCTTCGAAGTTGTATTTACCATGATGGTCTATGGGATTATTAACGGTATACCCTTTCTGGATCTTACCGGTGGAATACCCGGATCGCGTGAAGCGGGAATCGCTTATTATTTCCTCGCTGCCGCATTGTTCATGCTGATCGTTGCATTTGCAGGTAGAAAAAAACAGATGGTGTTCGGAGCCTGAGAACGCAGGCACGGGGCTGAAATTCAGGATGCCATGGCCAACGGGACAGAAAAGGTGAACACGCTGCCTTTTCCATACTCACTTGTAACCCAAATCTCCTTCCCTGGGCTTTATACAGATCGCTCTTTACGGAATACACCGATTGGATAAATTCAGGCTGTTTCCACCTGGCTGCAAGTATTCCGGCCTTCTCAGCGAATGAATCAGCCCTTTGAAGGTCTTCAAGTTTCAGGTAAGTTGAGGCCAGGGAGAAGCTGCTGTATACCTGCCCGATCAGGTTATTATCGTTCAGTGTCTTGTTGCATATTTTGAGGAATATCTTCTCAGCCTCATGATAATCCTTTTTATCGAACAGCACACCTTGCATTCCTGGTTAGTCTGAAAAGCCTGGTTAATATAATTCTGGGCCTCGCCCGGGGTCAGGTTTTACTTTTCCTGTTTGCGGATGAGGTGGTATGAAAGCCCGGTTTTGATGAAATTATACTTACTTTTGTCTATGTATTAAGTTTACTGCTTCAATTTCTCACCTGAGCTTCAAAAAATTGCATTTAATCCACACCTTATGAAATACCCAGCTGTCAGGATTCTGCTAACAATCCTGGTCCTTCTCGTTACAGGCTGCCATCATAATGCCGACCTGAGTATCGCCCCACCAAAGCCGCCTGATCCCGGACCGGAGTTCAAATGTTCTCATGACACCATATATTTCAGGAATTCGGTGCTTCCTGTCATTATTTCGGGCTGTGCAAAAACAGGTTGTCACGACGAGGCAACGCACAAAGCCAGTATCACCCTTGAGAATTACTCACAGATCGTTTCCCATGTGATTCCGTTTGATCCCCAGGGCAGCAAGTTGTACAAAGTACTTTTCAGTAATTCCGGAGAGAGGATGCCCCCAGGCACCCCGCTCGTCATCGACCAGAAGAGCATTATTTACTGGTGGATTGCACAGGGTGCTTTCAACAATAAATGTGATTCGGCAGGATGTGATTCCACAAAAGTAACCTATGCAGCATCCATTGCACCGATATGCGCAGCCTGGTGTACTGGCTGTCACGGGGGATCCAACCCTGCAAATGGCTTGAGCCTTGAAACATATGATGAAGTTGCGGCCTGCGCCAACAGCGGCAGGCTCATGGGAGCCATCCGCCATGAAACCGGGTTTTCATGGATGCCCAAGGGTGGTGAAATGCTTTCACCCTGTGACATTAATCTTTTCCAGAAATGGATCAACATAGGTAAGCCATAATCTTTAATCCGCAGACAATGAAAAAATCAATCTATAGTATTTCGGTACTGTCGTTTTTCCTGATACTGATGAGTTCATGTTACAACGACAATGAATACGACCTTTACCCGTTTTCGGCGACGCAGTGCGACAGCACCAGTGTATCATATTCCAAAACCATTGTCCCGATAGTATCGTCGAGCTGCAATTCCTGCCATTCAACTGCCCGGCATGAAGGTAACGTGATCACCGACACCTATGCAGGACTCAGTGCCGTAGCCCTGAATGGCAAGTTATGGGGTGGCGTGAACCATGAGCAGGGCTTTGTTGCCATGCCTAACGGAGGCAGTAAACTTCCGTCCTGCGAACTCGCCCAGATCAAGAACTGGATCAACCAGGGAGCACCGAACAACTAAATCCGCCAATATGAAAAACAGTATACATATATTATTGCTGATGATCCTGGCACTATCAGCCACGAAGGCCAGTGCCCAGGACGATATGATGGCGCTTCTCAACAAGGATCAGAAACCGGCCACGGACTATACGATTGCAACATTTAAAGCTACAAGGGTAGTCGTTGGTGAATCATGTGAGCTCACTCCAACCGGGAACCTTACCTTCGTATTTTCCCATCATTTCGGCGCGATCAATACCGGGTATGAGAATCTTTACGGACTGAAGCAGTCGCAGGTCAGGCTTGGGCTGGAATACGGGATAACACGCTGGCTTGGAATAGGTGTGGGTCTGAATACTCTGAACAACACCTGGGACGGGTTTCTCAAGTACAAAGCCCTGCGTCAGAGCAAGGGCGGGAGAAAGATGCCAATCACCCTGACAATTTATGGCAGCACAGCCATTTATACTACAAAATGGGCAGTGCCCGACCGTAAGAACTATCTCTCCTCCAGGATTTCCTATGCGACCCAGGTGATTGTCGCAAGAAAATTCGGACAGAGGTTCTCTCTGCAAATCGCTCCAACCTACGTTCATGTGAACCTGGTACCATCATACGAAGACCACAACAACATCTTCGCCCTTGGCGGAGCTGCCAGGTTCAAGATCAGCCAGAGGGTTTCGGTGAATGCCGAGTATTATTACCTGTTCCCGAAACAGATCGTATCGACGCCGGCCTACAGTACTTTTTCGGCCGGGGTGGATATTGAGACGGGCGGACATATATTCCAGATTTTCCTCACGAATGCCATGGGCGAGAATATGGAAAGTATCATCACCCAAACCTCCGGGACCTGGTGGAACGGAGACATTTTCCTGGGCTTTAATATCTCGAGGATTTTTACGGTTGTTAAACCAAAAGAATTCAGGTAATCATATACTTTAGACTATGCTTTTTTCGTTGATATTTTATTCTATTTATAATTAAACTAAATTAAATCAACATGAAAACCCGGTTCAAAGTTCTTTCTGTCCTTCTATTAGCCGGAGTCTTACTTGCCTGCCTGGTCTTTTATTTCATGTATAACAAACCTCATCCCGATTACGAAAAGATGGAAGCCGCATACACTTTACCTGCCAATGAGCTGTTTTCGGCCTACACTGCAAATAAGGCAGAAGCCGGGAAGAAGTACAACGGGCAGGTCATTGTCGTAAAGGGTGCAGTCTCCAAAGTTGAGAGCAGCGATTCCCTGGCTGTCGTGGTGTTTGTATTCAGGCAGGGCATATTCGGCGACGAAGGCTTGCGCTGCACCATGTCACCTTCACACATTGCAAAAGCTAAAGCCCTGCAGCCAGGAAAGGAAGTCATCTTGAAAGGATTTTGCAGTGGCTTCAACGATACCGATGTCGTCCTTGAAAAATGTTCATTTGCAAAACAATAAAGAAGCTGTGTTATGAAACAATATTTTCTTGCTTTTCTTGGTCTTTTGCTGTTTTCATTCTCTGGGAATGCACAGAAGTTCATTACTAAAACAGGCCATATCAAATTTTATTCCGACGGGATGATCGAAAAGATCGAAGCTCATAATCACCAGGTCAATGCTGCCCTGGATGCAGGCAGCGGTGATTTTGTATTCAAAGTCCTGATGAAGTCTTTTGAATTTGAGAAAGCTCTTATGCAGGAGCATTTCAACGAAAACTATGTTGAATCCGATAAATTTCCCAATGCGACATTTATTGGAAAGGTTACAAACATCAAAGACCTGAACCTGGGCAAAGACGGGGTTTATGACGCCAATGTAAGTGGCAAGCTCACCATACACGGTGTTACCCGGGATGTGAATGAAAAAGGGAGCCTTGAAGTCAAAGTCGGGAAGATAGTGGCAAAGTCGAAATTCATGATTGCCCTCTCCGATTTTGATATAAAAATCCCGGGGGCTGTAACGAAGAATATCTCCAAAAACCAAGAGATCACGGTGGAAGTGAATCTCGATAAGCTTAACTGATTGGCTGCCCTGTCATAATCACCTGGCATTCTATGTAATCCGGCTGCAGTCAGAAATAAACCGCAACCCTTATACTCCTTTACGGGCTTCAGCAAGAAATACGATGATGCTTGCTTTATCACAAGTCTGGTTCGAGCCTGCACAGCAGGTTTCTTGCAGATCACTTATCTGCGGGGCCGGAAATCCTGCATTTTTCATGAGCGAAAGTATCTTTTCATGAGAAAACCCTTTCCAGATATCGAATTGCTCGTCTATAAGAAACTGATGATCATGTTCGTTCATGTCGGCTAGAATGAACCTGCCGCCGGGTTTGAGTATCCGGTAAACTTCCTGGATTGCTTTCATCGGATTTTCAACATGATGCAGGTACATGTTCGCGATCACTGCATCGACCGAATCCGATTCAACAGGCAGCTTATTCGCGCTCCCTGGCTTATATGTAATACTTTCCTTCCCACTGAATTTGATTTTCATCACTTCAAGCATGGCAGGAGACTGGTCGATGGCAATGATCCGGACAGGCATGCCGGCGAGCCCTTCGGTAATAAAACCCGATCCGGCTCCCAGGTCAACCACCACCGAGCCCCTGGTAAGACCAGCCCGCGAGATTGCCTCATCGCGTAACCCGGTACCAAAAAAGTTTCTCCTCATAGTATCCCATTGGGAGGCGATGGTATTGAAATATTCAAGGCTTCGTGCAGGGTTCTGCCTTGGCTGAAGCATCTTTTCAAGGATCAGGGCTGCCTCCTCTACGAATACCGGGCATAATTTCTTAAAAAGCCCGGTTTCCTGGGCCAGGGCATACCCTTCGGAGGTTGATATGTCGGTATTGAGCAATTTGCCGCACCTGGTACTGCCGAATTTCTCTCCGAATTCCTTGAGAAACTCTTTGACGTCAATATAAGTTAGTTGTTCAGCAAGATCATTTCGCGGGTCATCACTGCCTTTTGACAGACCGAGAATAAGACAGGCCCCGGTCACAGCCCCGCATGTTTTGCCATGAAATGCCATGCCACCTGAAAAACCTGCACCCAGCTTCAGGGCGGTACTCTTTTCAAGGCCGAGGTATGGGCCGAAAGCACCAAGTATGGACTGGCAACAGTTGAAATTGCTCTGATAAAGGTTTAATGCCTCATCGGGTCTTGTCACACTCAAAGAGTTTTGATTTGCTGATAATCGTATACAAGCAACACATCTCCCCGCCTGATAAATAATCGGCCACCGGCAAACAATGGATGTGCGAAATGTTCCTTGCTTCCATTTGTGACTAAAAACGACTTCAGAAGTGTCATTTTGCCATTGTCATGGCTGACAATCCCAACCTTGCCTGCCTGGTTGTACAACACAAGGTCTTCGCCTGCCTGGGTGGTTGAACCAGTCCTGAAAGAGAGGGAATCAACGGTTTTGCCGGTTTCTGAATCCATGCTGAGCCAGGCACGGTTTGACTCAGAAGAACCAAAGAGATAATTGCCCACCTTGGTAAAACCTCCGAAATAAGTGTCGAATTCTTCATTTGTCCAGACCCTTGTAACAGCCGAGCCATCGTTAGAAAGAGAAAACTTTGCCGCTCCGTTCCCCATGCCCGCGACAATGTAGAGGAAGCCTCCCGAATATATGGGGGTATTGCAGGGAGCATTGCCTTTGATCGACAATTCATCGGTCCATAACAACTCACCGGTAATGGCATCGAGACCCAGAAGCGTCAATTCAGAGAAGGCGACAAGGATAGAGCGCTGATTTTTTCGGATAATTAGGGGAGATGTATATCCCGGGGTTTCACCATTGCCTTTTGCAGTCCAGAGGATCTTCCCATTGCGGCTGTCGAGACAGGCAACATTCGTGTCTTCACCTCCGGGCAGGCAGTAAATCCTTCCGTTATCAACCAGTACAGGTATGGAATATCCAAAAACCGCATTCACTCCATGCATGTCGCGTATCATATTCACCGACCAGAGTTTCTTCCCGTTTTTTATATCAAAGCAGGCTATATCGCCCATGCCTGAACTGGTATAGATCACACTGTCGCAAACAGTCGGGGTGGAACGGGAACCGGGGTAATTGGCTGCCCATTCCCTGCCGTATTCGGTTTTCCAGAGTAGCACGCCTTTAAAATCATAGGCAAACAGGTAGCCAGTACCTCCCTTTTCCCCAGTTACAAATATTCTGTCGGATGTTATTGCCGGTGTACTATAACCATTTCCCAGTCCTGCTATTGTAAGTATGGGAGTGGGGGTTATCTCCTTAACACCGGCAATCACATCCTGAAAAGAAAGAAATAAAAAAAACAGAGACAACACATTGCATCTCATTGCAGTGTCCCCTATTTCTTCAGGTACTTGTTTATGTTGTCTTTAAGCTCGGTAGGATCCTGTACTCCTGCCATAACAACCGGGTCATTTCCCTTTCCATCAGTAAAAATCGTTTTTGGAACAGACAAGGCGAATTTCCCCGGTTCAACCTCGGTTAAGATCATCTTCCTGTTAAACGATTTGTCGTGCCTGATCAGGTTAGAATCGACCTCTATATCGATCTTCACAGGGATAAAATTGCCGGTGATCAGCGGTAAAACCTCCTTATTAGTGAAAATTTTCTTCTCCATGCGCTGGCTCATATCGCACCACGAAACGCAAACGAACAGGAAAACCGGCTTGTTCTGGCTTAGTGCCAGATCAGACCCTTCTTTCCAGGAATACCACTTAAGTGTTTCGGGTTCTTTGAATGAAAACAACAGAACCGTCATAACTGAGAATAAAAACAGCTTCTTCATATTTGATAAGATTATCGTTTATAATAATGTTACTTTCAACTGTTGCAAATTACAACTATTTATTTCCAACATGCAAATATTTTCTGTTAAACTATTGTTAACACTCATGTTAAAAGTATCGTGAATGATTCAGAAGAGTTGAGAATACCTCAGGTTGGATCAGAAGAGAGTGTGTTTTACTGTTTATTCATCTTCATCATTTCAGAAGTCAGCTGTTCAAATGCCTTGAGAAAACCAGGAAGTTTTGAGGGAGGTATTGCGCCAAGAGCTCTTTCAAAATACTCGTTATTACCCTTGTTAATCGTATTGCATGTAGCTTGTCCGTCGGGAGTCAGCTTTACACGTGTTGTCCTGCGGTTTGCCTGGGGGATCTCACGAACAACCAGCCCCGCCTGCACCAGGTTTTCAATAGTACGGCTCACTGTGCTTTTATCAAGATGAAGCTTTCGGGCAAGCTCATTCATTGTTATATTATCCTTTGCTGACAGCTCCATAAGGGCATGGCATTGAGTGATGGTCACCCCGCAGCAGCAGCCCGACTGGTTCTGCCGTCCAAGCTCTCTTTCGAAATGCCTGAGAATCTTTCTGAAATCGCTTGCAGGGATATCCGCCATGAATATTTATAATTGATAAAATGAAAACATCTGCAAAGTACAAAATATTATGCCGATCAGAAATACTCAGAGGTTGAGAAATTTCATTTCACCTTCCTGTCAAAATTCCTACTTAAAAACTAACTACTTCGCTTCAGTGATCCCTGTTCCATTTGCTGGTTTCAGCCTTCAGGGATTCAGATATAATTTTCATTCATCCTCTTCATCCGCAGGTTGCGGCGATGCTGGTACCTGAACAAACCATAACCAACGATAAGAATCAATGGAAGCAGGAAGTTAAGATATTTTATAAGCGCTTTCTTTCCACTTTCCATCTGGTCGAGGGGCCTTGAGCTGACTTCCTTGGCACGAAGGTCAATCAACCCTGTATCATCCGACAGCCAGTCAATTCCGTTTACAAAGAATGTAAGGTTGTCGGGCAGGATCTGCCTGGCCTGCTGCCCTTCACCATTAATGGTAAAATCCCCGTCGGCAACCACAAGCAGCCTGGAATTTGCATTGCCCGAAAGCCGGCCGCTGAGAACCCCTGCCATCACGATATTTGACCGGTTAAAATCTCCTGTCTGCCAGTTCCTGCCAATATTAAATGTCATTGGAACCTTTTGAGTCCCTGCTCTTTCAGAGGAGGTCGCAAGCGGCGTGAACTTCACATCGGCCAGTACCGGAACGTATTCCACAGGGCTTGCAAACTGCAGCATGACCGAGGTGAGCCCGCGGGTGACCGGGCTTTCGGGGAACTTCGTCAGCAGCGGCAGGTAAGGAAACTGCATATTGGTCTGAAAAGTCATCCCTCCCTGCTGCTGGTTAACCATCACATTGCCGCAACTCTGGTCGATCACGAATTCGGGTATCACCTTCAGTCCTTTGCCTTCAAGCCATTTTTCCAGTCCGGTCCTGACCTCGGTCCCCTGGCCAGTCTGAAAATTCCCTTCGACCCTGTTCATAGCTATGTAAATATTCTTCCCGTTCGCAAGAAAGTAATCGAGCTTTGCAAACTGATCAGCAGGAACCGAATCCTTCGGCGCCACCCAGACCAGGGTTTTATATTTCCCGAGGTCTGCAGACATATCGCCCGGGTTGACGGGTTCAACATCATACAGTACAGAGAGTGCCTGCCAGGCCTGCATCAAAGCATTCGGAGAAGGTTCGCCGTGGCCCTGGATGAAACCAAGCTTAGGCTTGTTCTCTACAGTAAGTTTTTTAATGCTGGTCGACAGGGCATATTCCATTGCAGCTCCAGGCTGGATTACCGGAATCACCTCCTTGTTATCACCGTAATGCACCACAGCACCCAGGTATGCTTTCTGCTGTTTAACCTGGTCCTTCTCCCTGACATTCAGAAGTACGGGCTGAATCCCTTCCCCCATGGCTTTCTGTTCGGTTGACTCATCTTTGTTCGGGTTCACAAAATCGAACATCAGTTTTCCGCCGGAACGGTTGGAATATTCGATAAGCTCGTCCTGGAAATCACGCCTCAGCCGGGCAATATCAGGAGGAAGTTCTTCGCTGATATAGGCGGTGACGGTAACAGGTTTTTTCAGGTCCGAAAGTATGTTTTTGGTAGCCTCACTCAGGGTATACCTTTTGTCGGCCGTATAGTCGAGCCTCAGGAAGAACCGGTCGGCAAGCAGGTTCGCAAGAATAACGATACCGAATACCAGAAGAACGTATGTTGTGATTGATTTTCCTTTTTTCATAGCCGCAGATCAATTGAAAAGGTTACGTTTTGAAAGGACGAGTTCAGTGCCGAAAAGGCCAAGAAAAATGACCGAGAAAAAGAAGATGAGATCCTTAGTGTCAACTACTCCCCTGGCCATACTTTCAAAGTGGGTGCCTATGCTTAGATAGTTAAGTAATCCGCCCAGCCATCCAAGCGTACCCGACGAAACCATGCCGAACAGCAGCTGGAAGAAGATCCCGATGAACAGGGCGATCAGGAAGGCCACGATCTGATTACTTGTAATACTGCTTGCAAACAGCCCTATGCTGATGTAACAGGCGCTCATGAAGAGAAGCCCGAGATAGCCCATCCATACTGCTCCATGGTCTATCTTCCCTATCAGGGCCACCGATATATAATACGGCAGCGTGAGTGCCAGTGCGATCCCAATAAGAAGGAAGGCCGCCAGGAATTTCCCTGCAACGATCTGCCAGTCGCTTACAGGCTTTGTCACCAGAAGCTCAATGGTACCGCTTTTGCGTTCATCGGCAAGCATGCCCATGGTCACGGCAGGGATAAAGAAAAACAAGGACCAGAATGCAATCCCGAAAAAAGACTGCAGACTAGCCTGGTTCACAATAAACACATCATTCCCGAAGATCCAGGTAAAAAACCCGCTGAATCCAAGGAACAGCACTATCATCACATAGGCCATCAGCGAATCGAAGAAAGACTTCAGTTCACGTTTTGTGATAATCCAGATTTTATTCATAGTTCCTCTTTTTTTCTTTTGTCTGTATGCGGATGAGATCCGGAATTTTTACCGGCTAGTTATGAATGGTAAGATCGCGGAACACCTCTTCGAGTTTACGTTCGATGGGAGTCAATTCAGTTAGCGCCCAGTTGTTATCAACGCATACCTTGAAAACCGCCCTGCGGGAATTTGCACCGGCCTTGCTCTGGATCTCGAAAGCCCTGGTATGGTCAGGAAGGAAATCGACCAGTTCAACCGTTTCAATGGCTTTAAGTGCATTGTATACCGCATCGCGTTCCCCATCCTCTATGGTAACCTTGAGAATCTCTTTGCCCTGGGCTTGTTTGCGTAGGGATGTGGAAGTGCCGTCGGCCACCAGTTTGCCTCCGCTTATGATGACGATACGGTCACAGGTCGCTTCAACTTCGGCCAGGATATGTGAGCACATGATCACCGTTTTTTCCCTGCCCAGTTTCCTGATTAGTTCCCTGATCTCGACGATCTGGTTGGGGTCAAGCCCCGAGGTAGGTTCGTCGAGGATAAGCACTTCAGGGTTATGTATCATAGCCTGTGCAAGCCCGACCCTCTGCTGGTAGCCTTTCGATAGCTCTCCTATCTTTTTATGTTTTTCACCTTTCAATCCGCAGACCTGTATCATTTCAAAAATCCGGTCGCGTATCTTTTCCTTCTGGACTCCCTGAATTTCCGCAGCAAAAGAAAGGTAATCGATGATAGCCATATCTTTGTACAGGGGGTTCGACTCGGGAAGGTACCCGATATGTTTTTTGACCTCTTCGGGATTTTTCACTACCGAGATCCCTCCGACCATCACATTCCCTTCATCGGGAGCCATGAAACAGGTGATGATCTTCATGGTGGTGGTTTTCCCGGCCCCGTTAGGCCCCAAAAAGCCGACGATCTCCCCCGGATTCACCCTGAACGAGATACGATCAACGGCTTTCTGGAAACCATAAGACTTTGAAATACTTTCAACACTCACTTCCATAAGTACTTGTGTTATTTTACTGCTGCAAAAATATTTTGTTTTTCGCTTTTTTAAAAATGTTTAACAAATTTTTAACGGTTTTTCGACTGCGGATGTCAGGGCCCGGGAATCTGACAGAATAATTACCTTTGCAACATGCCTATTTATCTCGCCTCGCTCAATTCAGGAAGCAACGGAAACTGCTATTACATAGGCAATGAAGCTGAAGCCGTTCTCATCGACGCAGGGATTTCCTGTCGTGAAACCGAACGCAGGATGGAACGGATGGGGCTCAACATTAAGAAAGTCAAAGCTATTTTTATCAGCCACGAGCATACCGATCATACCCGCGGGGCCGAGGTTCTTTCACGCAGGCACGGGATAAGCGTTTACATTACAGCGGTCACACACCGCAGCAGCCGGCTTATGCTATCACCGGAACTATACAGGAATTTCAGCTCCGGCGACCATGTTAGTGTTGGTGATCTCTGTGTTATTCCATTTCCCAAAAACCACGATGCTTCGGAACCACATAGTTTTATAATCAGATCGGGCGGATTAACAGCAGGTGTGTTCACCGATATAGGATCTATGTGTGAGCAAGTCTCCTTTCATTTTTCTCAATGCGATGCAGCCTTCCTCGAAGCGAATTATGATGAGCAGATGCTCGAGAACGGGAAGTATCCGGTTCACCTTAAACGCAGGATCCGTGGAATGAACGGACATCTTTCGAACCACCAGGCGCTTGAGATCTTCATGAATCACAGGTCACCCGCATTGAGGCTGGTTCTGCTCTCCCACCTCTCAGCCGAGAATAACCATCCCCAGCTTGCCTATAACGTATTTCATCCGCACGCGAACGGCACCAGGATAGTCGTCGCATCAAGGCATGCCGAGAGCGAGGTGTATGTGATTGGGGGTTAGGGATTAGGGGTTAGGGGTTAGGGTTAGGGGTTAGGGGTTAGGGGTTAGGGGTTAGGGATTGGTGAGTTAACCGCCAAGCTTCCCGGTCACCCTGTTACCTTGTCACCCTGTTACCTTGTTACCCTGTTACCCTGTTACTCTGTTACTCTGTTACCTTGTTACCTTGTCACCCTGTCACCCTGTTACCCTGTTACTCTGTTACCTTGTTACCTTGTCACCCTGTTACCCTGTTACTCTGTTACCTTGTTACCTTGTTACCTTGTTACTTTGTTACCTTGTCACCCTGTTACCCTGTTACTCTGTTACCTTGTTACTTTGTTACCTTGTTACACAGTTATCCTGCCAAAATCAATTGTTGTTAACTTTTTAGTGAAAACGGGGAAAATATTGCGTATCTTGTAAGAATTACTAAAATCTTATGATTTACGGAAATCCAAAAAATGAAAAAAACAACGCTTGAATACAGAATGATGCTCGAACATAACCGCCTTAAAATTCCGAATGCCAAACTCTCCACAGGGTCAACAACAGGATTGTATCCTATTGTGCTCGACGGGGGAAGGACCACCATCTTTATCGATGACCTTACCAAAGAGGCTGAGACCAGGGAAAGATATAATCTTAGAAGGGACAGCAGGCTTAACATCTTCACGAAAAAGCCAAAGGTATAGATCAGGCAATTCTTGCCGAGGTCATGGTAAGTGATCCTGCCACAGCTTTATCGTTAAATAAACTTATTTCTTCGTTTTATCCCGTAACGCAATGGCGTATAATAATGGGAGGAAGTGTTCGGGTGTAGGAATCGAAAGCCTGACTTCGTTGCCTAATGTCTTATAGCCGATAAGGGAAGTGCTGTCGATTTCCCAGTGAGCTGAAACGCAAAGAATCGCTTTTGGTTCAGGAATAGTCTTTCCAACATTCCTGAAACCCTCAACAAATTCATTTTCTTCAATTGCATTCATCGGACTGCCGTGACCCGGAAAAAGCACAGGCATCTTTCCTCTGTTGTCAGCCGGTTTTTCAATTTTCAACAGATCATTAATTTCCATAACATTTCCTGTCTCAGGTAATAGAGAAAGATATTTCAAAAACCTTTTCCGGTCCATCTTTGTGTGGAACCTGAACTGCAATATATGAAAAACAACCAGGCTTGTAAGCGGTGAAACCTTTTACACTTTCCTGCATCTAATATGAAAACACGAAACCATGTCACTCTGGAGAGTCATCCTCTGCATTATTTTCCCTCCCCTTGCTGTCATCGACAAAGGCTGCGGATCAGTATTACTTGTCTTTATCCTCACCTGCTGCGGATGGATCCCAGGTGTGATCGCGGCTTTGCTGATAACGACAAGGAGTTAGAAGGCCCGGGATGAGGGATGCGGGATGCAGGATGCGGGATACAGGATGCAATTTTTTCGTTAATTTAGCAGGCTTATACCGTAAATCGTAAATCGTAAATCGTAAATCGTAAATCGTAAATCGTAAATCCTACATCCATGGAACTTACAGGAAAAGTCATTAAAATTTTACCCTTGCAAACCGGCACTGGAAAGAACGGGGTGTGGAAGAAGCAGGAATTTGTGCTGGAGACTTCCGGACAGGTCAGCAGGAAGGTATGCTTTTCGTTATGGGGTGACAAGATCGAGCAGGCCCGCCTGAGCGAAGGAGAATTATTTGAGATCTCGTTTGACCTGGAAAGCAGGGAGTATAATGGTAGATGGTATACCGAAGCCAAGGCATGGAAAGCAGCCAGGAAAGAAAAATCGCCCTCATCCTCCGAAGTTCCTCCACCTGATTATATGGACCAGGCTAACATGATACCGGCCGATGATCTGCCGTTCTGAAAACAAACGACAGCTGGCCGATTCCCTCGCTGTATATAGGATGCGGGATGCAGGATGCGGGATGCAGGATGCAGGATGCAGGATACAGGATACAGGATGCGGGATGCAGGATACAGGATGCAGGATACAGGATGCGGGATGCAAGATACTGGGTGTGAATCACTCTGTTACCTTGTTACCTTGTTACTTTGTTACTCTGTTACCTTGTTACCTTGTTACCTTGTTACTTTGTCACTTTGTTACTTTGTTACCATGTCACCTTGTTCCCCTGTCACCCTTATTCAACATTCCTTTTAAAGAAATACCTGCTGATAAAGATCCCCTGCCCGTTATTATCTGAAGGGCTCTGGGTTCCCGTGATCACCTTGTCGAATTCCCAGCCCTGTGCAACAAGGTCGTTGATCTTCTTTGTAATAACGATGTTGTTTCCCGAGATGTTCCCGAAATTGATCCCGACCATACTGTAAAAGTTATTAAGGTCCTCTTCAGTCTTCGTTCCATCAGGCATAACCGTGATCATTTTGGAACGGCCTAATCCGCCTGGGATGATCGATTCAATAGTTGAGAACTGCATATAAACCACTTTCGGAGCCGGAGGACTGGCCGATTTAAATGCAACGGCTGCTGCAAATACACCTGCCACGGCTAAAAGCAGAAGCCAGGGATTCAGATTGATTGTTTTCATAGGTAATTTTTCAATTTGTTAAACTTATTTGACATTGTTCAGTTATTCATCCGCAATCAACAAGAATTACAATTTTTTACGGATTTATTCATAAAAAAAATATCTTTGAGTTAATAAAAGTACCAACTTTCAGGATAAAATCAAGCAAATGGACTTATACGCAAAGATCTTCGAAAATAACAAAACCTGGGTAAAAAGCAAACTGGCGCTTGACCCCGGATTTTTCGAAAACATGGCAAGGGAGCAGAAACCTCATTTTCTTTACATCGGCTGTTCCGATGCGAGAGTTCCCGCCAATGTGATCATGGGGCTTGATGAGGGGGAGGTATTCGTTCACAGGAACATTGCCAACATGGTCGTTGGCGCTGATGGTAATATCAATGCTGTGATACAATATGCCGTTGAGCACCTCGAGGTAGAGCATATTATTGTGTGCGGACATTACGGCTGCGGTGGTGTAAAAGCGGCACTGCATCCTTCCGATCTCGGGCAGCTCAACAGTTGGCTGCAGAACCTGCGCGACGTTTATCGCATTCACCAGGATGAACTTGACAGCCTTGATGATTCACACAAGAAATTTGACCGCCTGGTCGAGCTGAATGTGATCGAACAATGCGTTAACATAATCAAGATCGACCATGTGCAGCGAAGGTGGTACAAGACTGGTTCGCCCAAAATCCATGCCTGGGTATATGACCTGCACAACGGGCTGCTCAAGGAGATGAATGTTAATCTTGGAGAATACTTTAAAAGCATCCGCAGTATTTATGACCTTAAGTTAGAGAGTGAATAATTCAGTTCTTTATGCACCTCACCGGGAAGGCATTTGACCGCAACGCATTGTAATCCGAGACACTCTTGTCGTTCGTGTTCATGCCGTGTGACAATACCCGGTTTAAGGAAACCGGGGTTGAAGTCCAGAACAAAACCGCAAAATTCTGAAAATCCCAATTGGTTTTGGAATACAAAACACCTGAAAGAAGTGCATTGAAGCCCGATGGCCCGCCGGACTTGAGAAAGTCGCCGGCAATTCCTTGTACGCCCTGCATGGTTTCAAGCTGGAGCCATTCAGCTTCAGTCGGGATATGCCAGGCAGGTGGACAAAGGCCCTGTGAACCCGGGATGACTTGGTATTGCATCAGCTCGTCCCACTGGTACAGAGCGCCGTTCAGAGTACAGTTAGAGGGGTTATCGGAGTAGCAGTACTTTTCGGCAAGACAGTTATCGGTCTGATAAGAGGAGGATGAAATGACGGTTCCGTAATTGAGGTTTTTCGAGAACCAGCATTGGAGTCCGATAAGCTGCGTCGGATATACCTGGTTATCCCTGACATCGGTGAGATTTTGTCCGCAAACAAACCCTGCATTTGAAGGGTACAGTGTTATCGTGGAACTTGCTGAGGCCGAGCAGCCGGCCACGTTTGTTACAGTATAAGTAATGATTACAGAGTTCATGGCAGCGGGAACGAGAGAGGGGCTGAAGGTGTTTCCGGTAACCCCTGTACCCGACCATACTCCGCCCATTGGTAATCCAAGACCCAGCGTGAATGGGGCTGCATCATGGGTGGTTATTGAGTTACAAAGATTGTTGCTGGCATCTGCCAGTATTTTTACCACTCCAATCGTATTTGAAGTTACAGGATTTGTTGTCAGGCATGCATAACTTGAAGTAAGAACACAAACCACCTGATCGGCATGGGCCGGCACATATGAAAGGACGGGGTTATCAGCCCCTGCATTCACCCCATTGACCTGCCACTGATACGAAGGCGAACTTCCGCCGTTTACGGGCGTTGCAGTATATGTCACAGGAGCCGTGGTACATACTGGATTGACAGAGGCTGCCACAGTCACTGAAGCAGGAAGAGGGGGGGGATTTACAACCATGTTTATTGTATTTGACGACGCAGGGTTTCCGTTTGCACAGATGAGGTTTGACGTGACGACACATCTTACCTGGTCCCCGTTAACAGGTATAAAGGAAAAGACAGGGTCGTCTATACCGGCATTAAGGCCGTTTACCTGCCACTGGAAAAATGGTGCTGTACCCCCGTTGACAGGAACCGCCGTTAAGGATGCTGCTGTTCCCGCGCAAACAGGGTTGGTCAGGGCAGAAATAGTTACGGATACAGGATAAGGCGGATTGGGATTGATGATCATGACAAGAGTGTTCGATGTGGCGGGGTTCCCCGAAGCACAGATGGCGTCAGAGGTAAGGATACAGGTCACGGCATCCCCGTTGAGGGGAACATAGCTGTAAGTGGCACTGTTCATTCCAACATTTAGTCCGTTCACTTGCCACTGATATACCGGGTTGCTTCCTTGATTTACAGTATTAGCTGTAAAATTGATAAGCTGGCCCTCGCAGTAAGTGTTTTCCGATGCAGCGATATTGATGCTGACGGGCAGGTCGGGATTGATCACCATTGTGACCGTGTTTGAGAAAGCAGGATTACCTGTTGTGCAGTTCAGATATGATGTGAGCCGGCAGCTAACCTGGTCCCCGTTCACAGGGATATATGTAAAGGTGGAACCCAGTCCGCCGGCCACAGCAGAGTTTACATACCACTGGTAAATGGGCAGGCTTCCACCATTCACGGGGACGGCTGTGAATGTTACGGGAGTACCGGAACATACCGGGTTGGAGGAAGGTGTTACACTGACACTGACAGGCAGGATGGCATTGACTACCATAGTCACAGAATTCGAGGTGGAAGGATTTCCGGTTGGGCAAGGGATACTTGAACTGAGAACACAGTTTACCACATCATTATTCGTGGGAGCATACGCAAACACCTGGGTATTGGTTCCTGACGCAATTCCGTTCACATACCACTGGTAGGACGGGCTTGACCCTCCGTATACGGGGTAGGCAGTGAAGTTAACTACAGTTCCCTGGCAAATCGGGTTGGCCGATACATCTATGCTGACACTTACAGGCAGAATCGGATTAACCGTCATACTGATGGTGTTGGACATAGCGGGGTTATTGGTCGCGCAGGTTAGCATGCTTGAGAGAAGGTAACAGATTACCTGGTCTCCGTTGGAGGGAATGTATGAGAAAGACGGACTGTTGATCCCTGCTCCCGCCCCGTTGACAATCCACTGGTAAACAGGGGAAGAGCCTCCATTGACAGGGCTTGCGGTAAAATTTACAGCGGTCCCTTCGCAAACCGGGTTGCCCGATACAACAATTGAGACACTTACCGGGGAATTGGCATTGACTACCATAGTGACAGGGTTCGAAGTTGCAGGGTTTCCGCTTGAACAAGGTGTATTTGAGACCATTACACAAGTAACCACATCTCCGTTTACCGGGGTGTAGGTATACCTGTGACTGTTAATTCCTGCAGTAACACCGTTGACCTGCCACTGGAAAGAAGGGGCTGAACCGCCGTTTACCGGAATAGCGGTAAAGGTAACTTGTGTGCCATCGCAGACTACAGTCCCCGGGTTTGCGCTGACAGATAAACTTACAGGCAGGTTATTGCTTACTGCCATATAAAGCGTGTTTGAAACAGCCGGATTGCCAGTAGGACATGCATAATTCGAGGTAAGCAGGCACCTCACCTGGTCACTGTTGGAGGGAATATATGAAAGCACGGCGTTGTCGGGTCCTGTGTTGACCCCGTTCACCTGCCATTGGTAAGAAGGCGAACCACCGCCATTGACAGGGAAAGCCGTATAAGTCACCAGCGTGCCCTGGCAGACAGGATTCGCAGAACCTGTGATGGATACCGATACGGGGAGGAAGGGAACCACATCCATGACAATAGTGTTGGAGGTGGCTGGACTGCCTGTTATGCAGCTGGCATTGGAAGTAAGGATACAATTCACTTGGTCCCCTACTGCGGGCACATAGATAAGTGCAGGGCTGTCAGTACCAGCGTTGCTGCCATTCACATGCCAGTGATAATGCGGTGTACTGCCGCCGTTGACAGAAATGGCAGTAAAGACAACCGCAGCCCCGGGGCAGGAAGGGTTAGCCGAAGCAGTAATAGAAACTGAAGCCTGGAGGATAGGATTGACAAGGACGACAATAGTATTGGATACGACCGGATTACCCGAATTACAAACTTCGCTGGATGTAAGTATGCACCGAACCTGGTCATTCAAGACAGGGATATGTAAAAACACAGGACTGTTGAAACCTGTATTCACACCGTTGACCTGCCATTGGAAAGAAGGAGAGCTTCCTCCATTGACAGGGACAGCAGTATAGGCAACTTGCTCACCGCTGCAGACCTGGCTTGAAGAAGCATTTACCGACACTGACACCGGCAGGACGGAGTTTACAATCATGCTCATCGTGTTCGAATTTGCAGGGTTGCCCGAGGTACAAACGGCATTCGAAGTAAAAATACAGTTCACCTGGTCTCCGCTGGCAGGGATATAGGAATATGAAGAACTGTTGGCACCTGCGTTGACTCCATTGACTTGCCATTGAAATGAGGGGCTTGCCCCTCCATTGGCACCTGCAGCTGAATAAAATACAGGAGTCCCCTCACAAACCGGGGTTGCCGGGCTGGCACTTATCGCTACACTCACCGGGAGGTTGGAACCAACCATCATTGTTATTGTGCCTGAAGTAACGGGGTTACCGGTTGGACAGGCATAGTTCGAACTTAGAATGCATTTGACCAGGTCGCCGTTAGCCGGTGTATAAGTGAAAGAAGCTGAGTTTGTCCCGGCATTCATCCCGTTAACCACCCACAGATATGAGGGAGCACTGCCGCCGTTTACCGGAACGGCAGTAAATGTTACAGGAAAGCCGTTACAGACAGGGTTGGACGAGGGCGTTATACTGACGGAGACCGGAAGGCTGGGTAATACCGACACCACAATGGAGCTGGAAGTTGCCGGGCTGCCGGTGGCGCAAAGGACATTTGATGTGAGAATGCACTTGACCTGGTCGTTGTTGGAAGGTATGTAGGTAAATGAAGGACTGTTTATTCCGTCAGGCATGCCATTGAGCATCCACTGGTAAGCAGGAGTACTCCCCCCGTTCAGAGGGGTGGCCGTAAATGTGGTCGGAATTCCCAGACAAACCGGGTTTGCCGTAGTTGAAACGTTAACTGAAACCGGCAGGGCCGGGTTTACGGTCATGCTTATTGTGCCTGAGGTTGCCGGATTAGTGCTGACGCAGCTACCATTGGATGTAAGAATGCAACTGACCTGGTCGCCGTTCAAAGGTGTGTAGGAAAAGGAAGGACTGTTTATCCCTGTATTGCTTCCGTTGACCTGCCACTGGTATGCAGGAAGGCTTCCCCCGTTGACCGGTGTGGCAGTGTAATTCACTGCTGTCCCCTCGCATACCGTGGTTGCGCTTGAGACTATGCTGACTGACACCGGCAGGTAAGGATTCACCGCCATAAGTATATTGTTGGAGGTCGCCGGGCTCCCTGTTGCACAGGTCAAGTTTGAAGAGAGCACACACCATACCTGGTCACCGTTAACCGGAATGTATGAAAATACGGGATTGTTTGTCCCGGAGTTAACACCATTCACTTTCCACTGATACGACGGACTGTTTCCGGGGTTTACCGACGATGCAGTGAAACTCACAGTGGTTCCCTGGCAAACAGCTCCTGTCGGACTGGGGCCGATTGAAATACTCACAGGATAGCTTGCACTCACCGTCATGGTTATTGTATTTGAGGTGGCGGGGCTACCGGTAGGACAGGTCGCGTTGGAGGTGAAAATGCAGGAAACAGCGTCGGCATTGGCCGGCGAATAAGTAAATACAGGGCTGTTGGTGCCTGCATAGATGCCGTTGACCTGCCACTGGTAAACCGGGGAACTTCCTCCATTAACCTGGGAAGCCGTGAAAGTGACCGATGCTCCCGAGCAAACCTGGGTTGCCGTGGAAGAGATGGAAACCGAGACCGGCTGGCTGGGATTGACAATCATGACAACTGCATTCGAGGTTGCAGGATTCCCAAGTGTACATTCTTCCGAAGAAGTCAAAATACAAGTTACCTGGTCGTTATTGGCAGGGATGTATGAAAAGAATTCGTTACTGACCCCGGCATTCACCCCGTTGACCTGCCATTGATAGAAGGGCGTAAAACCACCGTTAACAGGCAGTGCATGGAAAGTCACCGTTGAGCCCTGGCAAACAGGGTTGGCCGAAGCATTTATGGTCACTGATACGCCAAGTTTATTGACCACAACCATGGCAATTGTGTTCGAAGTGACCGGGTTGGCTGCAGGACAAAGGTAATTCGAAGTGAGGATGCATCTCACCTGGTCGCCATTGACAGGGATATAGGAAAACACCTCACTGTTTGTCCCCGCATTGACCCCGTTGACCTGCCACTGAAAAGATGGAGATGTTCCTCCGTTTGTTGGTGTTGCGGTATAAACAACGGTTGTACCCTGGCAAACCGGGTTAAAGGATGCAAGGATTGTCACGCCCACAACCAGGCTTGGCTGGACTGACATGATCACCGGGGTTGACATTGCAGGACTGCCGGCAGCACAGCTTAGGTTGGAACTCAGGATGCATACCACCTGGTCGCCATTTAAAGGAGTATACGAGAATGAAGGGCTGTTAACTCCCTCATTTATACCATTAATCTGCCATTGATATGAAGGAGAACTGCCACCGTTCACGGGGACTGCATTAAATGTGACCAGGGAGCCGGTACAGACCGGGTTGGTCGAGGGGAAAACATTGACTGAGACCGGGAGGTTTGGGTTTACAGTCATTGAGATGATGTTGGAGGCAGCCGGGATGCCGGTAGCGCAATGATAATCTGAAACAAGGAAACACTGCACCTGGTCCCCGTTTACAGGAGTGTAGGAGAATACCGGGCTGTTCGTACCGGCTGTGCCACCATTAACCTGCCACTGGAAGTTTGGCCCGCTCCCGCCATTCACTGGGCTCGCAGTAAAAGTCACTGCGGCACCAGCGCAAACAGGGTTGGTTGATGGAAGTATAGTAACAGAGACAGGCAGGTTTGGATCCACAGTCATCACAACAGGAACGGAAGTTGCCGGGTTGCCGGTAGGACAAGCATATTCAGAAGTAAGGATACAGGTCACCCTGTCGCTGTTGACAGGGATATAAGAGAAAACAGGGCTGTTTATCCCGGCATTGCCGCCATTGACCTGCCACTGATATGAAGGGGTACTGCCTTCATTAACTGGGACAGCTGTGAATGTTACTGACTCTCCCATGCATACAGGGTTGGCGGAAGGAGTGACGCTTACCGAGACTGGGAGATTCGGGCTGACAGCAATAAGAATGATGTTCGATGTCGCCGGACTTCCTGCAGGGCAGCGGTAAGAAGAGGTAAGAATGCAATTCACCTCGTCGCCATTGACAGGCACATATGAAAACAAAGGATTGTTTGCTCCTGCGCTACCCCCATTGACCTGCCACTGATATGAGGGTGTGCTGCCCCCGTTTAATGGAGTGGCTGTGAAATTTACGACGACCCCTTCACAAACCGGGTTTGCAGAAGCACTGACGGTGACAGAAACCGGCAGAACGGGGCTCACCGTCATATGTACTGTATTTGAGGTTGCCGGATTACCTGAAGAACAGCTCAGGCTCGAGGTGAGTATACAGCTGACAGCATCTCCGTTTACAGGAATGTTTGTGAATACAGGGCTGTTCATTCCTGCATTTATGCCGTTCACCATCCACTGATACGCCGGGCCGAAGCCCCCGTTCATCGTAGATGCGGTATAGGTTACAGTTGTGCCTGGGCATACAGGGTTAGAGGAAGGGCTTACCGAAATAATGACCGGAGGATTGGTGTTGACAGTCATTGTCACGGTGTTGGATGTTGCCGGACTACCGGTTGCACAGAGTGCATTTGATGTAAGGATACAACTGACCAGATCTCCGTTTGATGGCGTATAAATGAATGTTGTGTTGTTTGCTCCCTGGGTTCCCCCGTTAACCTTCCATTGGTATGAAGGCATGCTGCCGCCATTTACCGGAGAAGCAGTGAAGGTGACAGGAACCCCCTGGCACGATGGATTTTCGGAAGGTGTAACAGTGACCGAAACGGGGAGTGCAGGATGGAGGTTCATCACGATG
The DNA here is from genome assembly GCA_037134895.1 of Bacteroidota bacterium. Lineage (GTDB taxonomy): Bacteria > Bacteroidota > Bacteroidia > Bacteroidales > FEN-979 > CAIRDP01. Next base: position 34,215 of record JBAXLI010000018.1, on the reverse strand, counting down.
GTATTCGAAGTTGCCGGGTTGCCGCTGGTACAAAACAAGTTAGAAGTGATGATGCAGCGCACCTGGTCACCGCTTACAGGGACATAAATAAACACCTGGCTGTTTGTGCCTGCATTGACTCCATTTACCTGCCAGTGGTAAGAGGGTAAGCTTCCCCCGTTCACCACATTTGCTGTAAATGTCACAGGGGTCCCGGGACAAACAGGGTTTGCCGAAGCAGAGACATTTGCAAAAACTGGCAGGTTCGGGTTTACTGTCATTGAAATGACGTTCGAGGTAGCAGGGTTCCCGGTAGGACATGCATAACTTGAGTTGACTATACACTGAACCTGGTCGCCGTTGACCGGGTTGTATGAGTATAAGTAACTGTCTCCGCCGGCATTGACACCGTTAACCTGCCATTGGTAGGAAGGAGTGCTTCCGGCATTGAGAGGAATAGCGGTATAGGTCACCACCTGCCCCTCGCAGACAGGGTTAGACGAAGGAGAAACAGAAAGGGAAACAGGCAAGTTGGGAGTTACTCCGATGATTACCGTATTTGATGTCGCGGGGTTTCCGGTCGTGCAGCCTGTATGCGAGGTCAGGATACACCTTACCTGGTCATTGCCTGCCGGGACAAAGGTAAAAGTCGCATTGTTGGTCCCGGTATTAACACCGTTCACCTGCCATTGAAAAGAAGGGGCGCTACCCCCGTTGACCGGGGCAGCAGTAAGCGTTGCCGGTGAACCACTACAGACAGGATTGGCAAGGGCAGTGATCGTAACTGCTATCGGAACCGGAGGGGTCGGATTGATGATCATCACCAGGGTGTTCGAAGTGGCCGGGTTGCCCGAGGCACAGATAGCATTCGAAGTAAGGATACAGGTGATCGCATCCCCGTTGGCAGGAGAAAAGCTGAATGTCGGACTGTTTGTCCCGGCATTGGTTCCGTTTACCTGCCATTGATAAACCGGCGAAGTCCCTTTATTCATAGCGTTTGCAGTAAAAAAAACCACCTGCCCCTGGCAAAAAGGATTATCTGAAGCCGTGATGGTAATGCTTACCGGAAGATCCGGGTTTACTGATATTGTGATGATATTCGAAAATGCCGGATTTCCGCTGGTGCAGTTCAAGTATGAAGTCAGCCTGCAATTCACCTGGTCCCCGTTGGCAGGAATATAAGAATAGGTAGACCCCAGACCGCCAACAACAGCACCATTTACATACCACTGAAAGATGGGCAATGTACCTCCATTGACTGGAACCGCCGTAAACGTAACGGGATTCCCTTCGCATACCGGGTTAGATGAAGCTGAGATGCTGACACTAACCGGCAGGTTTGAATATACCTCCATCACCACTGTATTTGAGGTAGCAGGGTTACTTGTCGGGCAAGGGATACTTGAAGTGAGAACACAGTGCACTATATCACCGTTTGCAGGTATATATGTAAACACCTGCGCATTTGGTCCGGAAGCAATACCATTGACATACCATCGGTATGAGGGAGCAGAGCCTCCGTATACAGGATAAGCAGTAAAGGTCACCGGTGTGCCGATACAAACCGGGTTGGCCGAAACCCCAACGCTCACACTTACAGGAAGGATGGGATCGACGGTCATGTTGACCGGGTTTGACAATGCCGGGTTATTGGTCGCACAGTTAAGGAGGCTTGAAAGAAGAAAACATGCAACCTGGTCGCCGTTCGATGGGATATAGGAATAGGTTGGACTGTTGGCCCCCACTCCTACCCCGTTCACAATCCACATGAATACAGGGAAAGAGCCGCCGTTGACCGGGGTTGCGGTAAATGTCACTGGAGTCCCGGCGCATACTGGATTTCCCGATGATGCTATGGTCACCCCGACCGGGATATTGGAGTTCACCACCATGCTGATCGGGTTGGAAGTTGCAGGGTTGCCGCTGGAACAAGGGGTATTGGATGTAAGCAGGCAGGTAACTGCGTCGCCATTGACCGGGGTGTAAGTGTAACGAAAATTATTTGTTCCTGCATTCACGCCATTAACCTGCCACTGGTAGGCAGGAGAAGTCCCTCCGTTGACCGGAACTGCTGTAAAGGTGACCTGGGTGCCATCACAGACCTGATTGCCCGGATTAGCGCTTATGGAAACGCTTACCGGAAGGTTGTTGCTCACAGCCATGTACAGGATGTTGGAAGCTGCCGGACTGCCTGTTGCGCAACCAAAACTTGAAGTAAGAAAGCATCTGACCTGGTCACTGTTGGCCGGGACATTAGAAAACACAGCATTGTTCGGGCCTGTGTTTACCCCATTGACCTGCCACTGGTACGAGGGAGAACTCCCCCCGTTCACAGGGACTGCGGTATAGGTCACTATCGTCCCCTGGCATACCGGATTAGCCGAACCAGTAATTGAGACTGATGCAGGAAGCTGCTGGCTTACAGTCACGTAAAAAACGGTCGGACTCAGTGCGGTGCAACCTGAAGAGTTCACAAAATCAACAGAAATCCAACGACTTCCGGAAGTTGACCAGGTTACGGTTATAGTATTGGTGCCGGCCCCTGAGGTTATTGTGCCACCAGCCGAGATGCTCCAGTTGAAGGAAGACCCGCTGGCTTCAGTCTGATAAATGTTGTTAGTGCTTCCTTCACAAACAACAGAAGGGCCCGTAATGACCGGAGTAAAATTGCAATCATTGAAATGGATCAATTCCCCCTCACCAAATGAGGGAATCGCAGAAGAATGTTCTGAACACGATACTGAAACCGGTTCCGAAAGCAGTTTAAGCTGGCCCCTGACGGATAACGGAACTATCAGTATTACATATATACATACAAATATATATTTTTTCACAATGATTTTGATTGATTAAAAGCCAGGTAAATGTTTGTTTCTCAATCTAAACGTCCTGTAATAACTTCACATCAAACGGTGTCTCTTAAATCAAACCAAATGAAGTCCTAAAAGTACAGATAAAAAATGACTAAAACGAAAAATCTGCGTTAAATCTTTTCAACTGACAACCATCAGGGGATGATGGTTGCTTGGGGAAAAATGTTTCATTTTTTTCTCTCCCTTCCCAGCCGCAGGTCTACCCGCTTTTTCCAGGTCTGGTATGAAAGTTCATCCTGCCCTCTTTTAACTTCCTTCTTATACAGGGCGCGCATACTTTCGAACTGCTTTACCAGTTTGTCGTAAGTGTCGATTATTTTTCCCGCGTCGCATCCGAAAGAAGCGAGGCTGTCGAGGCGGTGTTCGAGCCTGAGCCGGTACAGTTCAGTTATCTCAAATTCGAGGTTGAACACCCTGAGTGCGTTGCTATCCCTTTGGAGTTCATAAAAAGAGGAAGGAAGGAATACAAGCGATTTTGACTGCCAGTAGCAGCTGTCATTCTCCTTATTCACATCAAGGAAGATCTGGAAATCCATGAAATATTTCCTGCTGCATACCTCCTCGGCATCAGGTCTTTTGTTTTTAGGGCCTCCGACAACGATCCAGCCGGGGTTCTTTTTCCCTATGATCTTCCAGTCGAGGCTGATATCAGGTTTCCAGTAAAGTACCTGCTGGGGAATGGTCAGGATCTTACTATTATTCTCCGAATAATTCACCATAAGCCCGTTCTGGCTGAAATAGCGTGAATGGTCAAGCGCCGAGCGGGTCGAAGGGATAATATAATTTCGCTCCCAGAACCTGGGATTGTAAGGAATAGAAAGGATTTTTGCATAATCGGTAAGCCCGGGAGATGAAATGAAATAAGGAAGGATGAAAAAGTCGTCGTAATCGTAAAAGAGCAGCAGGCTTTTTGATTTTATTGTGAACGCGGATGAGGGGCTCCTGTATTTCAGACAGTAGTCAAAACGAACGTAATCAATAGCCTTCAAACCCTTTTCAAGGTCCTTAAACACAAGTGTAAAACTCAGGTCTACACCCGAAATACGGTGAGATGTATCTATGGGATGGAAAGGGTACGCTGAACTCTGGTAGCAGTTCAGGCTTAGCTTCAGGATGTCGCTGCTGACTGTATCGATGTACACAGTGCCAGAGAACGAACGCCCGGCACGGATCTTAGGCACAAACCTGATCACTGCAACAGAACTTTGTCCGTTATGGATCACCGAATCAATAAAAAACCTGAAATCCCTGTTCATTTCTTTCGCACCAAGGCTGAAAGGAGAAAGCGGAAGTTTGTAATCGCTCTTTTCGAATACACTCAGGTTGCGGATGACATCGGTGGGATTCACATCCATAAACCAGAGTCCGGATGCAGGAGAAAGCCCGAACCTCCCGTTTTTCAGATCGGTGCTGATGATCCCTTTTTTGGGAGAAACCGAACACTGGTAGAAAGCCTCAACTACTTCGAGCGGAGTCCCTCCCTCCCTGGCCGTTTCAAGGGTAAAGAAGCCTTTGGTGCTGAATTCCGATCGGTTCTTCTTTATTTTTTTTACTGCTGCATTTATACAATCGGTTACCCAGGATTTATGTCCCGACAGCACTTCCACTTCGCTGAGGTCGATTGGCAGCGGCTGTAGTCTCACCAGGAGCGGGAATGGAGGCTGAAAGCTGAAGACCTGGGTTTCATATCCTATGAATCCGAAGGTAAGGAACTTTACCCTGGAAGTGTCTAGGTTGCAGCTGAACTCTCCGTTCTCATTGGCAACCGTACCGCGGTTCGTGTTCCCGAAAGCAATGCTCACAAAAGGAAGGCTTTCCCCGCTGACCTTGTCGACGATGCGGCCTGTGATCCTTTGCTGGGCAACAGATCCCAAAGAGAACGCCATCCACAAACAAAAAACTGGAATCAGACGATTCATACGTCTAAATTACAAATATATGCTTGTCTGATTTAAAAACCCGGCTAAATCGGTGAAAGGCCCGGGATGACGGATAACAGATGCAAGATGACGGATGAAGGATGCATGCTGGCGCTGCGCGCCGGTGCAGGATCCAGGATGCAAGATATCCTGTATCCTGCATCCTGCATCCCGCAAAAGCCATCACATACAAACACAGATTTTGGAAATGATCACCTTATCATCGACCAGCAACCTTGCGACATAAATTCCTTTTAGCTCAGACGTAAGGTCAAGGGTGGTGAAGTTCTTAAAGGTCTTTGTAAGGATGGTCTTTCCATGGAGATTAATTATTTCGATCACTGCCGGGGCCTCGCTTCCTGATTCGATTGATACTGTTACATTGCCGTCGGTCGGGTTGGGAAATATCCGTAGTGAAGTGTTCTTGCTTGTATTATCGATTAAGGAAGGAGCCTGAACGTTGAGTTTGAAGGTTGAGGAGGCAGTGGCGCCTGCTGTATCGGTTGCTGTCACTTTGATAAACAGGACCTTCACCGAATCAGGCGTACCCGTAAAGGCAAGAGTCAGGGGGCTGAATGAAAGCCAGGAAGGCAAAGGGTTCCCGTTGCTCAGGGTTGCGCTGAAGGAAAGTGTATTATATCCATCATCATCGATAAAAGTGCTGTCGGGGACTGTGAAATTAAAGACCTGTAGGCGCAAGGCCATCTGATCCGGGATTGGATTTTTTACATACGGGATGAAGTTTGTGTACCTGAGGCTGTCGACAAAACCTGATGAAACCCAGTAGAGATCCTTATTACGGCCATAGGTCATATACAGTCCGTCGGCGGTGATATCCCCTGAGGTCTCATCACCAGAGGTATTGATGATCCCTCCCAGATTTTTAGGATTCGTCCAGGTACCGTCTTGCTTTTTGTAGGCTATATAAAGGTCGTTCTGGCCAAATCCGCCAGGCCTGATTGATTTAAAAATCATATAGCTCTCGTCGGCTGAAACGTAGGGATCGCCCCAGGTCTGGGAGCCGACATAATTGATGGGGAGAGGCAGAATGACCCTGGCCTGGTATACTCCGTTCCTGTATTGGCTCCTGCAGATGTGCCCGATATTGCTGGAAAAATAAATCGAGGTATCGCTGACAATACAGGGATGATACTGGTAAGATTCCGAATTTGGAGGATTTCCTAGGCTGATGGGATTACTCCAGTTGGCTCCCTGTCTTACTGAATAACTGAGATCTGCAATGCCAACATGGTTCACGGCATTTGTTGCATACATATATAAGCGGTTGCCGCTGTATGCAAAGAATGGCTCAGCGGTTGCCCTGCCGATTGCAAACGGGATGGTGTCGGGGGTTGTCCAATGGTTATTGGTATAATTCGAGAACAAGATGTAGGGATTTCCCGGCTGGGGATACTTCTCGATATAGAAAAACACCGAAGCCCCGTCGGGGGAAAATGTGATCACGGCCTCATTCCGGTTGGGTAAGGAAACAATACCGGGTGCAAACACCTGGGGGATGCTGCCGGGAGGTGTTTGTCCGAAGTAAAGGCTGTCAGGCGGAATCGACTGAGGGGATGCATATGTACAGAAAAATGCAAGAATGATTGAAAGGACTGCGGATATTTTCATAGCTATATAATTTTGTAGAAATTTATTCGCACAAAATAAGCCTGAAAATTTTCCTTAATCGACCACCTACATGTTAATGGACTGAATTTACTAAAATGCGGAGGTTCAACCGGCAGATTATTTTCTGCACCGGATGACGGACCCTTTCCCAAAAAGGCGTGTAACATCTTTAAAACCTGATTTTTCGAGGCTCAGCATAACCTCTTCTACCGAATACCTGTTGAATATTCCATGTTTTGGAACTTTCAATTTTACGAGAACTTCAGGCGTCAGCATATAAATGCAAAACACCCCGCCATTCGTTAAGGCTTTAAAGATTTTTTCAAATGGCAGGTTCAGGTTATCCCAGAAATAAATCACATTGACACAAAAGATCTTATCAAATTTTTCCGAACCAATATCGGCAATTAACAGATCTCCAAATTCCAATGACACCCTTTTATCGGCTATGATTTTTTTATTTCTTTTCGAAGCCTGCCTGAACATCAGTTCTGAAAAGTCAATTCCCGATACAGTGCAGTCGTATTCTGTAACAATCCTGTTAATTCCCAAACCATGCCCGTATCCAATCTCGAAGACTTTATCACCTTTCTGAATTGACAGAGCAGGAATTATCTTATCATAGGCAGAGCTGTTTCCTTTGATCATTATCCGCTCGACTATTCTTCCAAAAAAACCGCTTGGTTTCCTGAATTGTTTTCCTAAAAATCTCAGCATACCTGTCGCTATTTAACAGGCAAATTTAACCAATCGGTTCCTGAAAACAGGAAAATTCCGGACCTATTGAATGCATATTTTACTGACAAGGATTTCATTACCGGTAAAAAGCTTGAGAATGTAAATCCCTTTTGGGTTGCCGGTCAAATCCATTCTGATGGTATTTTTGAAATCGCCGGTCTTGAAGACTTTTCCCTGCAAATTGTATATCTCAACCCTTGAATTGTTATCTGCGGATGAGTTCAGGGTTATGTTTATCGGCCCGCTTGACGGATTCGGAAAAATTTTGGCCGTTTGTTGTTCTATCTGTTCAATGGCAACATGAAATCCAATGATAATTTTGAATGTTGCAAAAGCTGATGCTCCGGCTGTATCGGTTGCTGTGAGTTTGATATTCAGGGTTTGGGCGTCGATTGGAGTTCCTGAAAAAGTCATGGTGCCTGGAGTAAATGTCAACCATGAGGGTAATGAACTTCCATTGGACAGGCTTGCACTGTAGGATAGAGTGTTATTGCCGTCATCATCCATAAATGTACTGTCGGGAACAGTATAGTTGAATAACTGCCCGGCATGGCCTGTCTGATCAGGAACCGGATTTTTAACATAAGGGATAAAATTGGTATACTTAAGACTATCGATAAATCCCGATCCCACCCAATAAATATCATTTTTCGAAACAAAGGTCATATACAGATTATCATCGGTGATTTCAGATCCGCATTCATTTGTAGAAGTATTAATAATATTTCCCAGGTTCTTCGGATTGGTCCATGAGCCATCATTTTTTTTGTAGGCTATATACAGATCAGTACCTCCGAAACCACCCGGACGTGAAGAATTGAAGATAAAGTAACTCTCATCGGGCGCAACAAACGGATTGCCCCAGGCCTGGTTTGGATCGTTGAACAGGGAGGACATAAGTATTCTTGGCTGGTATGCTCCATTCTGAAATTTCGAATAACAGATTTTTCCGGCAACGTTCTCAAAATATATTGAACTATCAGCAACAACACAGGGATGGTACTCATCCTGCGTTGTATTCAGCGGCGTTCCAAGGTTGATTGGTTGACTCCAAACAGAACCGTTTTTCACGCTGTAGCATAAATCTGATCCTCCAACAGGATTGGGTGGATTATAAGCGTAATAATATACTCTTTGTCCGCCTGGTGAATAAATAGCCTCCTCAGCCGATCGGCTCACCGAAAATGAAACGGTGTCCGGACCCGTCCAGTGGTTATTCATATATTTCATCATCATCGTCCGTTTATTTGGCCAGGTTCCGATTGCAAATAACATTTCATCTCCGGCAGGCGCGATGGAAACGCCATACTCAACTCTGCCGGGTAAGGATATGATCCCCGGGGCAAACACCTGGGGAGTATTACCCGGAGGTGTTTGTCCGAAATATAAACTGTCGGGAGGAATTGTTTGAGAGGATGCCATGCATCCCAACAACAGGAAAAGGGCTAAAGTCAGTGCTGATTTTTTCATAATGCAATTTTTAATTATGTGAATCAGCTGCAAATTGACCTCAAAAAATCTATCAAGTCGTCCTGTTGCAAGCAAACGGACTGTTTTTTCCTGGAATAGTGTGTATCAGTGGCCCAGAAATACCATAAAACTGTTTGTCATTGTTTCAGGTTATCAATACCAAGATTCTGAAAAACATAATCGTTCCATTTTGCCATGTCGGGTCTTGCCTTTCCCAACTTTACCTCTTTCAGATATTGTTTCGTGATCTCATCTTTTCTATTCAGCGCATCTTTGTATATCGAATCTATTTTTTGAATTGTGTTTGCGGATGAGTTGAGCTGGTTCTCCATTCTTCTTCTTTCAATTTCGCAGATATCAAAGAAGATGTTGAGAAAAGCCTTGGTTTCGGGTTCTTCTTCCAGGTGATAAAACGTTTGTACTGCATCAAATACGGTATAGGATCTGAAGTTATACGTTCCATCTTTCTGAGTTACGTCAAGTAAAAACTGAACGTTCAGACTGTATAAGTTTGACAAAATCGAATTGTTGATCTTTTCCTGGGGGTAAATCCTGTTCTGGTATAGCTTCCGGTTAAGCATTATACGTTTAGCAGGAGACCAGAAATAATAATTGCATTCATAAAAGGAAGAGGACGTAGAATCGGAATGTCTTATCCGCAGAAAGTCATTACCGAAATTATCATCCCTGTAATTGACCAGGTAACCTTCCTTTGCAAGAAATCCGAGATTTTCCTTTTGTTTATCAGTCAGAACAAGGGTATTGTTATTATCCCAGAAAAAATCATTGTACGGAATGATTGAGATTTTCCGATAATCTTCAACATCTTTATCATACTCAAAGAAAGGAAGGATAAAAGGATTTCCGTAATCATAGAAGTACATGATCCCCCTGGTCATTATGTCTCGTTTAATTATAGAAGGGACAGCGACTGTGGGAGTATCCCTGACGCTTTTATATGTTATCCGATAGCTGAAATTTATGTGATCGAGTTTGTTTGACAGCCCTTCTTTTTCAAACGTGTGAGTTATGTTTAAATCGAGGCTGCAGATTGAATCGGCAGGAAATAATGGAAGGAAGGGATGCTTTTCAGCATTCTTCACAAGAAGGTCAGACTTCAACAGTGCGCCGGTTTTTCTATCGATCCAAAGATCTCCGGAAAACTGAGCATTCTCCTTTTTCCTTGGGTTGAAAGTTATATGTACCGTTTCATTATCCCCTGGTCCCAACGATAATTTAAAGAGTTTCTTTGCTTCTTTTTTCGTCATTTGAAGAGGCATAGAAGGATAGTCGTCCCTTTGGTAAACGAGCGACATCTGGCTAATACCTTTTGAAGAATTCAATGTGAGAAAGTACCGCTTATCCATTTCCGCAATGCCGATCCGCCCGTTCTTCAATAACAAACTGCTAATTGAAGCGCCATTAAAACAGCCATTATAATAACATTCAAGAAGTTCTACCGGCTGGTCTTTAGTTTGGGTCTCGATACCGTAATATACTTTAGACACCTTATCGTTGTGGTACTTTAATAAATTCTTCCTGCATTGGTTCAGGATTTCATAGAGATAATCATCATTTGAATGAACCACCACTTCCTGCAACAGGATATCCTTTCTTTTGAGCAGAATTGTTTTTATCCGGATCAATTCCTTCGCCGGAATTTCCAAGGCATCAAAACCCAGATAAGAAAAAACCAGGGTATCCTTGTTTAAATTTGACGCAAGGGTGAAGTAACCTTCCGCATTGGCTATGGTGCCCCGTGCGGTTGATTTAACAGCGATACTGCTAAATGGCAATGCTTCTCCGGTTTTTGCATCCCTGATCACTCCGTTAATTGTGTTTTGAGAGAAGGAAGACCAAAGGAAAAGAAAAAACACCAATGATAAAAGGAATCTCATTGATAATAGGATATTGTTGGTTTTACAATTATTTCGTGAACACCCTGCCTTTCTCTCTCCCTGAACCTAAAATCCAGGCAGCACATGCTCCTGAGAGGGTCATGGCTGTCGCACTACATATCAAGTCAACAATGGCACTGGCCAGTGAAAAATAGTTTGAGGAGGCATACAAGCCGAAGTTCACTGAGCCCCAGAAAAGTATACCCATGACAGATGCCTTCTGCAGACCGGATATAAAAGTCAAAGCACCTGACCATTTCATTACGGTCACAATGAAAAAACCCATCATCAGTGAAGTAGCTGCCATCGCCCATGGGATTAACTGATCCGGTGGACGTTGAAGCTGCTTCATGAACTCTTCCGGTCCGGAGGGATGGGAGTGGTAAAAATCCTTTAGAATAAGGGCATAACCCAAAGCGTTGAGCACAAGGTTAATTATGGTAGTCAATAACCCGGCAAATAGAAATTTTTTGTTCATGTTTTGTAATATTATAAATGTAATCCTAATTACAACTTAATGCATGTTAATGCAACTGTCACAAAGCAATAAGACAATCAGTGACAGTATTATTCTCATATACATGATTAACTATTTCCTTGTTGAAAAACCCTTTTCAGGAGACCAATCCGTTAATCCCAGTCCCATAAAATGGTTATTGCACATGACATCTCCATCCGCTATCGTCTTGTCGCGTTCATACCTGAAGCCCCGCAGACTCATGGTTAAATGGTCAACCCGGCACATGCATGGAAAAATAAAGTCGTACCCTTTGCTGGCCAGGATTTTACGTGCCCCGCATTCGGTCACCCGGCAAAAATACGACCCACTGTCTTCCTCTTCAATCTCCAGTATCCAATCGTTTTTCCCGAGAAGACCCGCTTCTCCTTTCATTTGATATGCCTTCAATCCATCCAATATCTTCTTGTAACGCTTTTTGCCACCCCTCGGCGGCATTATTTTATAGACACCCTCAATCGTCTTCCATATTACCATATCGATTTCACCTTTTTCGATATTCTGGTTCATCAATGCAAAGTAGATCGGTACGCAAGCCACAATACTCTTATAATCAGTCTGAAAGAAACTATCGACTCTGGGCGGCAATTCAGACTCAATTTCACGAAGTTTCTGCTTTGCTGCCTTGTTATAGACAGAATAAAATTCCTTTCCCCATTTATCAATAATGTATTTCTTCGCGAATAAATTTAAGATCAGAAAAAGAAAGCGGGTTGTCATGTTTTATCTTTTAAGGAGTGGACGTTTTTGAATTGATCGCTATCGGTCATTTGCATCTGCTTATTTTTTAAATATTCTTCTCAATTGTTCAATATGATTTCTTCCTTCCAGGTAGTCCGGATTTAATTCTATTGATTTCTCATAGTTAATCAATGCTAAATCCTCTTGTTTGTTTTTCAAATAGGCGGCGGCCAAAGTGCTATAAGCAATCCAGGAATCAGGCGATATTTTTACACTGATCTTAAAAACACCGATGGCTGCACTGCAGTTATTCTTTTCAATCCACGAATTTCCAATTTCATTAATCTTGTTTGCAAATATGCCTATGAGCCTTATATCTTTCTTGAAAAGGGTATTTGTGACATTTATATACCTTATTGAATCACTTAAGATATCTTCACTTTTATATAAATCCAGGGAACTGTTTATTGCATTATAGCTATTCAAAAAGTCCTGTCCTTTTTTATTCCCGGGATATAAATCTGGAATGACCAAACTGTGGTCCTTCTTTTTCAATTCCTGATTTAAATTGAATTTCACAACATGAGTATAATCCCGAAAGAAGTACAGATAAATTGCACCTTCCTTTAAATCATAAATGGCAGTGTACATTGTACCTGCACCCCAATTTCTTTCCTGATGCATGGTATCCATAACGGATGAGCAAAAGCTGATGCTGGTGTCTTTTTTACTTTCCAATAATCTCCTCCCTTTATGATAAATCGGGATGTTTATTTCATTTTCATCTTTTATCTGAGATGGATAAAAGTTTGAGAGAACATAGGATTGATTATTCCCGGTAATAAGTGAATCCCCTTCTACAACAAGATATTTTCCTGTTTTGTCAATGAATAAAAACATGGATGTCTCCAAGCCATGCAAATTATATTGAATTAAATATTTTCTTACATCCTCAACAAGGGTGCATTTTTTCATTATATCCTTCAAAAAATTTACATCAAGGCTCTTTTTTCCCAAGGTGTCATTAATTGCTAAATAGTCCATTGAGAACCCGTCAAATACAAGGCCTGCCTGGTTCATTCCGCCTTGCGGCCAAAAATCATCATATCCTACATATACAGCTCCATATTCATTACCATTGCCATGCTCAAACCAAATGCGGGAATTGGGATTCCAATAGTCTTCATTGTTACCGACCATTGTTTTGCCAAACAGGGTTAATTTGAACATACTACAACCAAGTGTGGCCTGGATTAAACTAAAAACCAAAATTAATACTGCAAAAATCGTCACAATTACTTTCTTGTCTTTCATGATACCAGCTTTGTTAATATGTTGATGTTTTATAAAGTTTAATATTTCTGTATGTGGATGGCTTATTACTGAAGTCAACGACTTCTCCGTTCGGCATGTAAAACATTCCCGGCCTGAATTCATTAAGAACACAATCCTGCCCGTCACCGATAAAATGCAATCTCCCGTTATTCATCTTGACGATATAAAACCGTTCTGCCCTGCCAAATCTTTTCCTGATGTATGTTCCTTCGTATTTCCGCCAAATCTCCTTTCCCGGTCCTTTTTGCTCATATTTGCTTTCACTTATATTCCATTGCATCCCATCATACGGTCTTACCATCGATAAAGATTTTCCGTTTATATCAATTATAAAACGATACAGGTAATCCCCTGATACAAATTCTGCAGGAGTAACGGGCTTAAGCGGTACAAACGAAGTACCGGAAACATATCCGAGAACACTGTCTCTGATGAGAATTTTCATATCGTCATTTGTGCCATTATAATTTCCTTCCAGATTATCGGGTAAGAAACCGGGACCAACAGTAGTGAGGGGAACATGCCTTTTTAACCAATCCGAAGGACCTGAATTCTTCTTACCTGTTACGAGTTCAACAATCTTTAATAGTATCTCTTCGGTTAAATTTTCATTTACATTATTGTGATCCTGGGAATTGGTCATAACCATCACTCCGTATCCCAGCTCAGGCATCCATTTCATCTGGCATCGGAAGCCAAAACCACCGCCACCATGTTCAATGCACCTGACATCCTGTCCGCCTAAATGATAATAGGTTATTTCCAATCCTTGTCCATAACCCGCAATCTGGCCCTGCATGCGAAATGGGATGGTCTGCATTTGATTTATTATTTTCTCCTGTAAAATTTCATGACCATTAATTTTCCCCTGGTTAAGATGGAACTGAATAAACCTGGCCATGTCAGATATGCTTGAATAAACGGCACCCGGGGCCAGCATGGGGTTTCCCAGGGGGACAGTGTCGAAATTCCTGTTGTTTCCCACGGCCCGGTTCGGATCATTTTCAATTTTACGAAAATCATAAGTACTCCTGTTCATTCCAATCGGGTCAAACACCTTTTCCCGGATATATTCTGTAAACGGTTTATGGATTACCTGTTCCAGGCAATAAGCCGCGAGTTCAATCCCGAGATTTGAATATTCGGCATGTTCACCTGTACGAAACCTGAGCCAGGTTTGAGAAATGCTTTGAATATGGCTTTCATAGGAAGGAGAATAAGGATCGGCATTATTTCCGACAGGAGCATCGTGCGTCAGGCCTGAGGTCATACTTATGAGATGACGGATTGTGATCTCGGACATCGGGTCGGCATTGAATCTTGATTGGATAGTGAATCCCGGTAAATAGTTCTTAATCGGCACATCGAAATTTAAAAGACCTTCCTGTTCGGCTATCATGAGGCCGGTTACGGTTACCGGTTTTGAAACGGAGAGTATGCCAAAGATTGTGTTTGAATCCACCCTGGCTCTTCGTAATTTATCCCTGTACCCAAAGCCTTCAGCCAATAGAATTTTGTCGCGGCTCACAATGGCAACTGCAATTCCGGGCAGGTAAACTTCCTTTTTCAGAATCGAATTTACTTTTATCCTTGTGTCGAGGATCAGCTGCTCAACCTGCTTATCGGTGATCCCTTTTTGAAGAGCTCCAATTACCTGTGAGTTCGAATACTCAAACGATAAAAGGATAATTAAAAGAATTAAGCATCCGTTTTTTTGTGAGTTCATTTCAACGTTTTTAATAATTCCTGAAGGCACATAAAATTTATTCATAGTTCCGGGTGACTGACCGGCGGGATTTCAAATTTAATCGTTACTCTGATCAAACACGTATTGAATTATTTCAGCTTTTTACCCTCATAGGGAATTTCAATATAGTTTTTATATACAGACTTTATGTACCAGTCTTTAGTTCCTAATTTTTTGCACATTTCAACTCCGGCTTTATAACTTTGAACAGCTTCCCCTCGCATTCCAAGCATATCGTAGCAAAAACCAAGATTCCGAAAATAAAATGCTTTGACAAACCATTGACTCCCTTCAGGTATTTCATCCAGTCTGTTCTCAATAGCTTTTAATTTTTCAATGGATTTTTTGTAATTACCTTGAAGAAATTCCACCCATGCATAATTAAACTCGAGATAAGCTGATTTAGGATTTTCTGCTTCCCATTGATGTAATATTGGTATCGCCTTCCTTACATTCTCTTTTGGAATAATATCAGGGTCATCGTCCATTCCTTCCCCATGAAGCAACGAAATAAGCGCTCCGTCGTACATCATATCAATTGCTTGTTTATCTGTAACGTCGTAATAGTTTCTTGCAAGATTTTTTTCGATAAAATCTGTAATGTTCTTACTTGGCTTTTCTTCCCTAAGCGGTAAAATATCCTTTAATTTGAGTAATTTTAAATCAGTTCTCTTTGCTAATTCAATGTCAAAATAGTGCTTATGCTCGGCACCTGTCAAAATAATAATTCTTTTGTTATTATTCTCCGCAACGGCAATATTTATTAATTCAAGCATTTTACTATTGCGCGTTTGATAAGATAAGTTCATGGGGCCATCACCAAAAACAGCCATATTAATTGCATACATTTCCCTGATATAATCATTATATTCCTCTCCGTTAAAAAACTGATATCCTTGCTTATTTTCATTCCAAACACTGTCAAGGCTGCCATATTTTTTATAAAAGTCCTGCATTATTTCATTTGACTTTTCCAATTCATAATATTGTTTTTCTTTTAATTTGTACTCTTCGGTTTTCAAATACTTATCTCTTGCTGCCCTATTGTCTACCGGGGGCCACCAATCAATCGGATAAACTTTTGCTGAGTGTTCAGTCCCATATATTGTAGCTAACATCATTTCCTTGAGGTAAGAGCTCTTCCGAAAATAGCTTTCCGGAATTTCCACACAAATTGCATCAGGCTGAAAAGTAGATAAAATCTTCAGTATATCTGTATACGTATAATTCTTATTGCTTTCATGATTGCCGTGAATTGTAGCAACAACAAGAACTTTTGTGGAATCAGCCGGTTCCATAGCAATACCAGGTGAGCTTAAAAAAAGCCCAAAGATTAACATACCTGCAAAGACCGTTTGAATTTTTGAAATCATTTTAACTCCTTTCTTTTTGACTATTTAAATAATTTATAGTTTACCGTAACTTGCTAAATTTCTTCTTCATGGCACTATTGATTTTCAAGAAAACTGAGAGCGGTTTCAACACCCTGTCTCTTCCTGTGCCTGAGCCGCAGTTATTGAAGCGACAAATATTATAGCTGACACTAATTTTTTCATTTTGCTAATTCTTGAATTAAAAGACTAATTTCCAATAAGTTAATCCGATGGTGATATGTTATAAAGATGGAAAACGCTCCACCGTCGATTGGACATAATAAATCCAGTCTTCTTCAGGAATCGTTTCGTCTATGTAAAAATCAGGCTGTAAGCCGATATCGTCGATGGGAAAATCGGGTATCCTGAAACTGGCAGTCATTGTATAGATCAATTGATAAAGGCCATTCGGAAAACCGACAATGTGAATATTCGAAAAGTCCAAAGCCCCGGAAGTTGGTCTTCCGAAGACTTTTACTTTACTGCTTTGCTTCACCTGGTATAAAAAACTTTCATCGGTACTTCCGTTATACTGGTTACAAATAATAGCCACTTTGCGAGGCAAGGAAGTGGGAGCGTATGAACTGTCGACCGAAACATTGGAACTGTCCCAAGTGATGAAAGTCCCTATGTTTTGCCTCATCTTCGAAGCAATCCTCCAACAACGGTTCGCACCGGCAGTATCGGAAATGCCTTTTGCATATTCCTCGTACCCCTGTGCATTCAGTTCGGTTGCCAGGTATTTCATATCAACTGTTCTGATGGGCTGTGTATATATATAGGGCATCAGGCCAAAAAAGGAATAATCACTGCCACCAGTACCATTCCGGATATCGATGATCAGGTTTGGAGTAGTCTTGATCAAGCTGTCATTGCTGTGGAGCAGGCTATCGATAGAAACTTTTTGACTGTAATTGAAAGACGGTATCCTCAGGTATAATGTTTTTTTGCTCAAGCTATTTATAAACGGGGACCTGGCATTGCGCAGCTTCAGGAACAGTTCATCCTTTTGTGTAAAACTGCTGGCTGGAAAATCCTTCAGCCAGATAGTGTTCATCATTAACAATATATTCCCTGATTTACCCACCATTCTTGCATTTTCATTCTTTTTGGAATGATCGCGCATGGAATACACCACCGAAAAAGCAGAATCCTTATTCATCGTAAACACAGCTTTCTTCTGTTTCGGGAGCCAGTAAACACTGTCGGCCTTTATGATAAAGGCAACAAATTGGTTGTCCTTCCCGGGGGATTGCATGATCCCGATTGAATAGTTATTGCTTTTCCAGATCCCTTCAATGGGATTCAGTTTCCCCTGCCTCTTCTGCAGGTACCCCCTGAACTGTTCTTTTGAAAAATCAATAACTTCTTCATTTTTATACAGTACCCTGATGGAATCCTTTGAATGATCCGACAATGCAGGGGATTGTGCATTCCAGCCGAACCCGTTTTTTGGGAAAGCGCCTATATGGCCTTTGCGAAAAAAAGACAACCACTTGTTCAATAAAATTAAACAAGAGTCGGATGATGTTGTGTTCAGCGCCTTGTCCCTGTAATAGTTCGTGTGCTTTGCATATTCATCAGCACCTTTTTTATCAACGACATATTGAAATCCGGCGTCATTGGTTTTAAACGTATTCACCATCCAGTCAAAGGACCCGGGGCAATTGCAGTCCTGGGAGAAGCCCGTGAATGTTGAAATAGATAAGAAAATGAAACAAGAAAACAGGTTTTTCATGGTTACTGGTTTAATCAGTACAGTATTACTATTTTTCATTGAACTCTGACAACAACCTTCCCTCGGGCATGTCCTTCACTCAGATAATGAACTGCTTCGGCCGTTTTCTCTAAGGGATAAACGGTTTCAATAACAGGTTTGATCCTGCCGGTATTTGCGAGCACCATAATAAATTCCAAATCCTGCTTCCTTGATTTCGCAGAAAGGAAGCATACTTTTTTTGAGCCCAGTGACATTGCCCATCCAAAGACAATGGCTTTGAAAACCTGCGTCAAAGTTCCTCCAACCATCACATATGTTCCTTGTGGATTCAAACATTTTTTGCAGGTCGAAAGGGGATAGTTTCCATTGACAGCTAAAATGATATCATAGGAATTGTTGCTTCTGAGAAAATTCTCTTTTGTGTAATCAATGACATCGTTCGCTCCCAGGTCTTTCGCCTGTTCCATATTGCTGGTGCTACAAACTGCAGTTACCCTTGCACTGAAATATTTTGCCAGCTGAACAGCAAAGGTTCCCACACCGCCTCCACTGCCGATGATCAGAACATGAGCCCCGGCCTGAATGTTTCCTTTGTCCCGCAATGCCTGTAAAGCAGTCATTGCAGCCATGGGCAGGCCAGCGGCATCCTCAAAGGAAATTGCATGAGGTTTATGTACCAGTAACTTTTCCGGGGCAACGGCATATTCAGCAAAACCACCTGATCCGTAAGCAGAAATCTCTCCAACTACTTCGTCACCGGGTTTGAATTGCAGGACATTCCTACCCACAGATTCCACCCTTCCTGCGATATCTGCTCCGAATATCTTTTTCTTCGGTATTATACCCAAACTCAATGAACGGTAATCGGCTGCATTTACCGATGCTGCAATAATTTTCACCAGGACTTCGTTGACAGCCGGAACCGGCTTTTCAACATCACGTAAGACTAATTTGTCTGGACTGGCATTTTTATCATAAACAACTGCTTTCATATTCAATTCATTTTTGTCTGATATCATAAGCCATCAAAGTTTTACCATGCCTGATAAACAAAATTCCATTACATATTGACATATGCGCAAGATTTGCTCCATTACCCCGCGTTACCTGAAAGGTCCCTGCAATGTCAATGTTGTTATCTGTGGGTTTCAGCAGATTTACTCTTCCATTTCTATCTTCATAGCTGTATATCATACCATCAGCTGCCAACAAGTTAGCTC
This sequence comes from Bacteroidota bacterium, assembly GCA_037134895.1. Lineage (GTDB taxonomy): Bacteria > Bacteroidota > Bacteroidia > Bacteroidales > FEN-979 > CAIRDP01. Next base: position 15,116 of record JBAXLI010000018.1, on the reverse strand, counting down.
CACGAATTTCGTTTTCAAAGACCTGTTTTTTACCACTTACCCAATCAACACAAAAAACTCCTTTGCGACTTTCAAAAGTTCCGAAAATCCGGGTACCAAGCTTCACTACTCCACCCATAACCTTTACCTTCAAACTGTCGCACCATTTAAAATTGAAACTGCTCAAATCATCGCTTATATTCAACATCTTACCTCCATCCTTAAAACTCGAAAAATAAACCTCCTGGCTACCCGGGAGAGGGACATACGCGGCAGAGCCCTTTTCCTTCCATACAATTTTGCCTGTATTTAAATCGACAGCTATATAATATTTCTGGGTATTGGTGACAATCAGTTTCTTATCCTTCCCCTGAATCAACAAAGGAGAAACAAAATTGCCTGTATCTGCAACACTTTCCGAGGTCCAAACTGTTTCACCGGTGAAACTGTTCAGTGCAACAAGTGTATGGTTTTTACTGCAGGGGGTAAGAATAACTTTATCGTCGACTACCAGGGGCGATTCACAGAACATGCTTTTGCATCCAACAGCGCCTTCAAATTTCCCAGGCGTACTAATAGTCCAGTCCAGCCCACCTGAGGCTGTATTAATACATGCAATATCGCCCGAAGCGGTAAAAGCATAGAGTTTGTTTTTATAAAAAGTCGGGGTACTTACCTGTGCCATCCAACCCGGAGGTTCTTTAAGTGCTTTCCCGTATCTTTTCTGCCATATCATTTTTCCATTTAAGTCGAACGCGGTAAGAATTTCAGAGGAATCCCTCGTCCCGGGTACATAAATAATCTCGTCCTGTATGATAGCAGATCCATACCCGTCACCAATTGTATCGGAAGACCACAGTAATCTGGGCCCTTCGGCAGGCCAGCTTTTCAAGAGATTAGTTTCGTTGCTAAAACCGTCCCGCATCAAGCCCCGCCATTGGGGCCATTGTGCGTATATAAACTGATGAACAATAAGGAAGGTTGCAACCACCGTCAACCTCAAATAGAAAATCCGATTCTTCTCCATGTCATTGTTTATTATCGAGTTTGTTAAGTTCAGCCTTTACGGGTTCATCTCCAGGGTTAGCAGCGCCCCAAAGCATTTACACATCTTTTTTGGGCCATAAATTATATGTCCATCATCGCTCGTTGATACTTTGCTAAGATCATGGAACAAGCTGCTATCTGACAATTGTGGTTGCATAACTGTTCGAGTAGGCAGCAAAGTAGCCTGAACCTCCACTGCCGACATTTCCCTGCACGTTGGCCGGGGGACCGGTAAAGAATGGGATGTTGAAACCAGCCTGTTGAACCTGGGAGATAAAATTCAAGTAACCCTTCGTGATCCCCGACATCTGCAAAGTGATGGTGTCGCCGGGTTTCAAGGTCTCCCATTTGTGAGTGTTGTCAATATCGAAAATGTTGAGTCCTGCAATGTATTTGCCGCTAATGAACTTATCATCCATCACGATCTTTTCCTGGATTGAATCGGACATTGGCACACCATTCCGGAACCAGTTAAACAAATAAAAATTCTCCTGGTTCCCAGGTTCCTGGGCATAGAGATTAATGGACCAGATGCCGTTATTCCCCCAGTCGGGATGAAAAGTAACAGTAACCGAATCGATACTGGCCACCGGATTAAGGATACACGCTGCCTCGTATGAGGTATGTCCTGAAATTGCTTCCGGCATTTCAACATGCAGGGTGTATTCCTTTCCGGCCTTTCCAGGCAAGGGATCCCTGCTGCTGTACATGCCCGATTTGCCGGGAACCGTTTCTGTCAGCTGGTATAACGTTGTTCCGTCAAAGAGTGTCACGGTTGCCCCGGTAACTTTTGGTGAAGGTGCATTGGAGAAATAGCCTGAGGATTTTGTGAGGGTCACGACTGAAGGTGCCAGGTCGGTTGTGATGCTTCCGTCGATAATCAGGCGCGTATAGGATTCGTCTAGTTTAACATCAATCCGTTCGGTGCAGGAGGCGACAACGAACAGAAGCAATACGGATAACAGTTTTGTTTTATTCATTATTAAAATGGAAATTAAAGGTGAGTGACGGAATAATTCCGAACAGATAAAGCTTTTCGGCATAGGTTTGATTAGAATTAACATTGTCCTGGACAAAATTGACTGACCAGGTATTGTGACGGTTATATACATTGTAAACCGAAAGATTGAGATCCCAGGTATACTTTTTTCCGGGTTTCGGTTTGCTCAGATAAGTTATACTCAGGTCGAGTCTGTGATAATCCTGGTAACGGTACGCGTTGCGGTCAGAATAAACAGGAATGATCTTACCACCCATTTCCATTCGCCCGGTCGGGAAAGTAACGGGTGCACCTGTGGCATAGACCCAATTGGCCGACACATTGATACGTTTGCTGATGATATAGTTCAGCACTACAGAGATATTGTTTGGTTTGTCGTACGGAGCAGGATAGGCTTTGCCTCCGTTGATCCCATCAATATCCCGGAAAGTACGTGAATAGGTATAACTAACCCAACCACTAATGCGCTTTTCATTGACACGCACAAGGAATTCAATACCGTATGACCAGGCCTTTCCGGTCCGGATTTCTCCCTCAAGTTTTGAATTCAGCATCAATTGCGCGAAATCCTTAAAGTCAACCACATTTTGCATCCATTTGTAATACGCCTCAACCGAGGTTTCGATCGTGTTACGCCGGAAGTTTCTGAAATAGCCGAAAGCGACCTGGTCGGCTATCTGGGGTTTCACATTCTGACTTGCAGGAAACCAAACATCAACAGGAGTTCCTATATTGGAATTCTGTGCAAGCTGGAGATACTGATAAGTACGTGCATAGCTGGCCTTTACCGACGACTTTGGGTTGAATTCATAGAGTAAGCCAAGCCTGGGTTCAATCCCGGCATAAGTATTAAAAACATCTCCTGATTTATAGACGGTCGAATCGCTTGCTTTATAAGATGTATCGTAATGGTATACTGTTCCCGGACCGATATTCTGGAACATCGATATCCGCATACCGTATTTAACTGTGAAATGTTCGTTGAAGTGCTGCTCATTGCTGCCGTAAACAGCTGATTCCAGCGCATAATTGGTTGGCATCTTCACTTCATTATACAACGGCTCGTTACCTGTTCCCCTGGCAAGTCCGGGTTGAAACAAGTGATAAATGACATTGCCGCCGAATTTTATCATATTATTGGTATTGGGGTAATAGCTGAAATCGGCTTTCAGCCCGATGTCGCGTAACCTGGAGAGCCATTCGAAAGAGTTACTTTCGCCCATTTTGGTTCCGATGAGATAGTTATAGTTTGAGTATGCGAGGGAGAAGTTGGAAAACACTTTTTTTGAAAACAGGTGATTCCAGCGGAGTGTACAGGTTTCATTTCCCCATTGCATGGATGTCAGCGGATTTTTGAACACATCACGGCCAAAATATCCCGAAAGAAAAACCTGGTTGTTCTCGTTTATCCGGTAGTTGATCTTTGCATTGAAGTCATAAAAATAAAGCCGGCTGCTCCGCATCTCCTTATTTGATGAAAGAGGCAGGAAAAGGTCGGCGTAGGTTCGGCGTCCCGAGACAATAAATGATGCGCGGTCTTTCACGATGGGGGCTTCAATGGTAAGGCGGCTTGAGATTATACCGAGCCCTCCGTTGATCTCAAGCTTTTTCGAGTTCCCCTCATTCATCCGAACATCCAGCACCGAAGAGAGACGTCCGCCGTAGCTTGCCGGGATGTCTCCCTTATAAAGCTTAACATCTTTAATCGCATCATTATTAAATACTGAAAAGAAACCCATCATATGGGAAGCGTTATAAATTGTTGCTTCATCGAGCAATATGAGGTTTTGATCGGGTGCGCCGCCACGCACGCTGAACCCGCTTGATCCCTCACCAACACTTTGCACTCCGGGTAAAAGCTGTATTGCCTTGATGATATCCACTTCACCCATCAGGGCAGGAATTTTCTGGATCGTTTTTATATCCATCCTGAAAGTGCTCATCTCAGGTTTTTTCACATTTTTATCATCCTTTTCGCTTTTTATTTCCACCTCTTTCAGCGCCAGCTGATGCGGATCAAGTTCAAGGCTGATCCGTTGATCAGCATTCAGGATGATCGATTTTTCGATGGGAGCAAAACCAATGTAGGAAATGAGAAGTGAATACCTGCCTTCGTCCAGTGTTAGTGAGTAGTTACCATAAAGGTCGGAAACCGTGCCTGTTTTCAATTCCCTGATATAGATGGTCGCTCCAACCAGGGACTCTCCGCTCTCTTTGTCGGTGAGCTTGCCATTGATGGTATACCGGTTAACTTTTGAGATGTTCTGACTGCATACCGGTGTATGCAGGAGAAAAAGAAAAGCCATGCTTATTAAATATAGTTTTTTTATCGTTTTCATTGAGACTTAAGGTTTATTCGTTTTTATTTTTCATTTATCTTATAAATTGCTGCTTCAATTATCCTGTCAATTCTATTATTATAATCTGATTTACTAATCTGAACTTCAAACTGTGGAGCAATCCCCCCTTTTATTGGTACTTTATTTTTATCACAATTTATAGTCCTTGCCATTCTATAGGACCAACCATTCGGCAAAGTCTTCGTAATTGGATTTGTTGCAACACCCCCCAATGTAGTATCACCAATATGTATAACATTGGGTAAACTCTTTAACATTAATGTAAAATCCTCAGCTGCACTAAACGTGTTTCTATTTGTAAGTAAAATGACGGGCTTAGTAAACCTTATCTTACCATCCGGGACGAGTGCTACTGGAATAAAGTCTGACAAATCGGAATGCTTTGGGCCATTTCTATATCTGGCATAACGATAGGTTACAGCTTGATTTGTTAATCTGCTTGCAACAATTTGGGCATAGGCTTCATTACCACCACCATTATGTCTGATATCTATTATTATTGCTTTTGAGTTTTGAAAAATTTCAAGGAATGAATCAATCATATAATAATCACTTTCAGCTTCATTAAAGCTCTCAATTAATAAATAGCCAATAGCCTGATTAATTACTTTTCCGTATGCCATAGTTGCATTACTATGATTAAACTTTATTAGTTGAACATACTTTGTAAAAATTGTATTCCAAACCGGAAAATTTGTTGGCTTTTGTTGTAGGAATATATAACCATAATTAGCACTTCCATATTGATTTGAAAGTATATCCGAATGGGCATCTTTTAAAGCCAAAACAGAAGATTTAAGTATATTAAATAGCTCAATATCTTTTGTGTTTGAATTGATCATGGAAGAATTGACAGTATAAACAGAATCCCAATTAATATTACTTATTTGAAACGCAGGATAATTCGCATTGAAATCATCCCAAAGTATTTTAAAATTATCCTGTTGTGTGTTTTCAATTTGATTATCTGCTTTTTTACAAGAGAATAAGAAAAAAATGACTATAACTATCAGGTTAAAATAATGTGTCATGAATCCTGGTTTTAATAATTTTGTTAAACGTGTAGCCTCTAAATACTGTGCTATTAATACATTTGATAAGCTTTACTATCCTATACCATTTGTTGAATGCAGTAGATATCACACCTGCTTCTTTTGATGTTCAGGGTAATTCTTATATCTTTTTAAAATATGTATTGTAATTAATGCAGTTGTCATAAAAAAGGAAATTCCAATCAAATGTGAAACTGACTTACTACTTGATTCTCGAAGTGCATTAAAATCATTCATGGACCCAAGTAAATAAGCAAAATAGTTGTTCCCAATATCGAATAGCGGACTCAGTATCATTATTACGAAAATTAAACCTATCATAAAAGGCATTTTTGCCTCAATTCTAATTATCAATAAATATCCAAGTGCAAGAAGAATTACATCTCTGACATATGGTAGAAATATAATTATAAAATCCATTGAATCACCTTTGTAATCATATCTGACGTATCCTGAACCAAAATCACCAGTCCAAAACCTTGGTATCAACTTAATTTCATATATAGTTTTATCAAAAATCCAGGTACCCAGCATATGCATCAGCTCATGAAACAGTGCATATGATAAATACCAAATCAAATAAATAATTATTATGGCGGGCAAATATTCTTTATAAGACCAAATACTCCGTTGATAAAATATAACCAAAGGAAGCATTATGAGTAAAGCTATTTCCAAAACGGTAATAATCATATTTCAAAGCTTATGAAAATAAATATCTGGTATCCAACAATCAAATCTAATATTCAATTTATGGTTTTATTAAAATGTCTGATTATATGTACTTTGACTTCAATAAAGCTAACTCCTTAATAACCTTAACTAAGGGCATCAATGCTGATCTTTTTGTTTATCCAGTTTGTTTAATGAAGCCTTTGCCCGTTCGTAGTTTGGATTTATTTTGAGCGCTTTTTTATAACAGTCCCTGGCAGATTCAAATTCTCCTTTTTTCTGGTAAAGATTCCCCAGATAACAGATATAATGCTCTGAGTCGGGGTACAGGCTCACCAGGTATTTCGAAATATCAATCGCCTGATCAGTCTTCTTTTCATCGCCAAGGTCGATGGCCATGTCAAACAATACACCTGCCTTTGGGTTTACTGTAAAACCGTATTCAGCCGAAAGCGCTTCAAAATGGGCTTTGATCTCCGGTACGCTTAGTTTCTTCCTTTCGGCATTCATGGTGCATCCCGAAAAGAAAAACAGCAGCGCATTATTCAGTGTTGAAAAAGGCACATGGCTGGCATTTTCAATCAGTTCTGCCTTCCATTTCAGGCCAGCAGGTGCTTGCTTCAGTGTCTCTGTAAAATCATGAATGGGTTTGAGGACTTGAACATAATCAAGATCCCCATAGGAGATATAAAGTTTTTTACTGATCTGCGGATGATCCTTTAGGAAAGCCCTGGTTTTGTTTAAAAAGAAATCAGGGCACCAGCCAAACATGGGACTTGCAACCACATAAGCATTGAATAGATCCGGGTCAGAAAGGAAATTATACATCACAAAAAGCCCGGAGTTTGACTGTCCGTAGAAGATACGGTACCCGTTTGTTCGGTAGTTCTTACTGATCTCAGGTATGAGCTCATCCTTTAAAAACTTACAGAACTGGTTCCCGGAAGCGACTGACCCGCTGTCATCAGGACAGGACCAGTATTTTGCTGCCGCACCTGTGTTGGAGATCCCAATCAGTATCATGTCGGGAATCCTGTCACCGGACAGGTTGTCAATAGTTGAAGCATTATTGGCAAACCCCGAAACATCCTGCCCGTTCATTGTAAAAATTACAGGATACATTTTGCCCGATTTCTCATAGCCCTCTGGCAGATGTGACAGGTATGTGACTTTACCTCCAAGTATTGTGGAAGTGAATTTTTGGTACTTTCCGATTGTGACACTATCCTGAGCCGGCAGGCTCATGTACATCAGCCAAAGAATAAGCAGTATTATCAGTTTTTTCATAGCATGTTTGTTTTCAAAATTTGCACAAAGAAAGCTTGTAATTCTGGCAGAATCGACCTTTAACAGGTTATAGGACTATTTTTATGAGAGAATTTCATTCGTTGCCGGAGTACTTTTATACCGAACGGGATATAACCTGAACACATTAGCACAGCACCTGTTGAACTGATCAATTCAATATCGGGATTATTCAGAAGCAGAAGCCCGGTTACAATGCATACAGTTTGCCATTTGCTGATCAGTTTCTCCTTATATAAACCCAAAGCCTGGGTTGCAGCCCCAACAGGAAGCAAAGGCAGCAACCAAACAACCCAAAGAAATCCTGCTTTACTTACTATAACACTGAGAAAAGGGACGAACACCTTAAACTGAGCTTGCGGCAAAGTATCGAATGCTGAAAGTACCAGGCATAAAGCACCTTTATCGACAGCAAGAATAAAGACGCCGAAAAGACCGGTAATCCCACCCCAGAATCCGAGTTGTCTGCCTGTCCCCTGTAGCACATTCATGAAGCCTGTCAGAGCAACCATGATTACAGGTACAGAAAACATGACGATTAAATGTCCGACATGGTACATGGGCTGATTATGAAACCTGCCAACCAGTTGCTCAACAGTTTGAAGTGCTTCAAGTTTCAAAAGGTTCGGGTGCATTAAAAACCCTGCCAGTAGCATTATCGGAAACGCAATTACAGAGATTGCGAAGCTTTTTGTTTTGATTGTTTCAATTTTCATGACTTTACTTGTGATTATTAATTAAAAGATGACTAATAAATTTTGAACAAACCTGTGACAAGGCATTACCTTATTCCAGGCAAAATTTGCATGTGTATGCATCATTATCAACACTTAGCTTTATCACATATATTCCCTTTGGAATTGAAGTCAAATCAAGCCTAATGTTATTTTGAAATTTGTCTTTCAGAATGACTTTCCCTTCCATATCACTGACTTCAATAATTGCGAATACTCCTGGCAATCTTTCCAATAACACGTTCATCACTCCGCTTGAAGGATTTGGAAAGATCTTGACACCTTTCATATCTATTCGTTCAATTGAATTTGATTTCAGAATCTCCAGGGAAAACGTTGCTGCAGCAGATGCCCCGGTTGGGTCAGTTGCCGTGACCCTGATATCGAGTGTTTCAATGATTGAGGGGATGCCTGTAAAGGTTCCTGAAATTGTATCAAATTTCAACCAAGCAGGTAAAGATCTACCGTTGGAAAGTTTTGCATGATAGGCCAGGGAGTTGTTTCCGTCATCATCGATAAACGCGGAATCAGGAATTATGAAATTAAAAGAATGCCCGACAGAATCGACCTGGTTGTTGATAGTTTTATTCAGGTAGGGACTGAAATTGGTGTGACTGAGACTATCAATGAGACCATCAATTTTAATCCAGTAAATATCAGCAGCGGCATTAGGTCCCCAACCTGCGGGGCGGCTGAAAAAATAATATTTGGTATCAGGACTTACGTAAGAGCCGTATTCTATCGCTGAGGAATTAATTGTTGGTCCCAAGTTTTTAGGATTAGTCCACCGGCCGTTCCTGTTATAGCTGATATACTGGTCATCCTGTCCGAAGCCGCCAGATCGAATGGATGAAAAAATGAGATAACTTTCATCAGGCGCAATGAAAGGATCATATGCCCCATTCTGAGTGGAATCATGCCGGTTGATAACGGCATCCAGTTTTTCGACGGTCGAATAATTCCCATTGACTGGCCTTGAGCGATACAGGTAACTGCTTGCATTTTCCCTCATTGAGCAAAAATACAGGGTCCCGTTCAGGGCTGCTGTCGGATGGTACTCTTCAGTGCCGGTATTTACGGGAGAGCCGAGGTTAATGGGTGTGGCCCATGATTTATTCACTGACGAAGACATAAAAATGTCGGCATTGCTGGTCAAAAACACATGCAGGCTGTCGGGGGAATAAAAGGGTTCGATCGGGCGCGGGTTTGAAATAAAATAAGCCGGTACCGGGGTTTTCCAGTATCCGCTGTAAAAATCGGTATACAGGATCTTAAAGGTGTTGTTCTGCCCGGTACTGATCAAACATTCCTTATTATCAGGCGAAAAAACAATTTTCGTCTCTTTGCGGTTGGGAAGTGATATCTTTCCAGGAGCAAATAGTATGGCAGAATCTCCCGGCGGGGTTTGCCCAAGGTACAAGCTATCCAGGGGTATTGGCGTTGAAAGTACGGTTGATTTCAGACTATCAATAATGCCTGATGAAACCCAGTAAATATCCATGGTATTTCCCCGGTTTTCACGAGTAAAGAACAGGTACTTTCCGTCAGATGTTACCCTGGGGCCGTACTCATCATTCGTTGTATTGACATCCGCCCCCATATTTACAGGAGTTGTATACGAGCTATCAGGCTTCCTGAAAGTAATCCACAAGTCCCATCCACCATGTCCGCCAACCCTTGTTTCAGATATAAATATGAGATAACTCTCGTCAAGAGCCATAAAGGGTTCCGATTCCCCCGGTCCTGTCGGGATGGTGTTTCCTAAGCTTTCGATCTGCGGATAGCCGCCCCCGGCAAGCTTTGAACGGTACAGGACCGAACCTCCGGTCCCTCCTCCGCGAGGTGATTTAAAATATAAGGTTCCATTGTTTGTAATACAGGCAGAGCCATCAACTGAACCGGAATTAACTGGACCTGGTAAGCAGACGGGACTTGTCCAGGTTGAATCTGAATTCCGTTCAATCATCCATATATCGGTACCCAAAGATGGCGGACGGTTTGAAGTAAAAAACTGCCTGTTCCCGTCAGGGGAAATAAAGGATTCCCAGTTAATATAAGCATTTGCAGAAAAGTCAGCCGTATCAACAGCCGTCCAGGTTCCATTCAATTCCCGTGTATGCAGAATTTTTCCTGCAGTCCAGGCAGAATTCACTACTGAAAAGAACATCTCTTTCCCATCTGGTGAAAAGGTGGGATAGGTCTCAAACCTGTTATTGAGTGAAATTATTCCCGGGGCAAAAATTTGAGGTTTATTACCCGGAGAGGTTTGTCCCAGGTAGGCAGTATCGGACCAGACCGACCGTGAGAAGCTCACGGATAACATCAGTACAAAAATTAAAGAAAAAAGGATTGTTTTCATAAGTTCTCAGTTTTTGTTGAAACTTCAGCAACATTACTGAGAAACCTATGTATACTGGTCCTGATTTATAAAACAGAACCCAATTTTATAATTTGAAGACTTTAGGTAGCCCCGGGATCAGGCGGCACAAGCTTTTTGCCTCAGTTCTGTGGGAGTGCAACCGCAATATTTTCTGAAGGCGTTATTAAAGGCTGACTTGGAACTGAAGCCCACATCGTACATAACCTGCTGAACAGTTAATTCTCCCATGGATTTCAGGAGTAGATCCTGGGCTTCTTTTATCCGGTAGGTATTTACAAACTCAGGAAAACTCACTTTAAACTCTTCATTGATTATTTGTGAAAGATACAGCACTGAAGTACCTGTTTTCTTAGCGAGAAGGGCGAGTGTTAACGAGGAATCAGAGTAAATTTTTTCAATCTCCATCTGCCTTTGCAGTTCGTCAACAATTTGCTGCTTTTTATCAGTGGTCATATTTGTATTCTGGTACTTCTTTTTCCATGCAAACAATTCAGGTCTGATTAGCGCCAGGTATACGAGGATATTGAAAAAAAGGAAACCGGCAATAAAATATAAACTTGTTGTGAACGGGCATAAATGATAACGTCTCCAGATATCCATAAATAGGAAGGTGTTGAACTTTAATACCCAGAATGCTATGAATCCTGCCAATAAGAGACCATAGAGAGTTTTGAAATCAGGGGATTGATCTACATATTTTCGATACTGCTCTTTGCTTTTGAATATTGCAAGACCTGTAAACACTATATAAACCAGGCCATGGATTAAAATCAGTCCACTGGCATAAAACTTAAACGAAGAGTACCAGAAAAGGAAGCCCGGGTCAAGTGCTTTTTTAACTACCATAAATACCAGCATCAGCACAAATGGCAGGAAATGCAGAAGCTCCCATTTGGCGGGTTTAATGTTAATTATGGATTTTGAATAAAGCCACAACAATGGGCCGAACAGAAAAGCGAACTGGTTGCAAAAAGCCGGGAACAAATTATATTTTACAAGTATCTCGTCAGAAAATTCTGACATAAAAAGAATTGCACAAATCTGCATTGTATAAACAAGCAATATCAATGACAATAAGACATTGCTTCTGTTCCTGTTCTTCCGGGAATTAAAAAACAGCATCAGCAGAACTGTTTGAAAAACAGCCAGGACACCTGCGATCTTAAGTATAATGAATAACACAAAGATTATGTATAATCTGTAAATGTCAGGATCAGCCGATGGCCCTCGACCTGAATTCTATCGGTGTGAGGTTGGTGAACAGTTTGAACTGATTGTTGAAGGCGCTCTTGGAATTGAACCCGACCTGGTATAGCACCTCGAGAATGGTGAGATTGCTGTGTTTCTCATCAGCCAGTATTTTCATACTTTCCCTGATGCGGTATTCCAGGATAAAGCTTTTGAAATTCTTTTTATATGTTTCGTTGATGATCTGTGAGAGTATCCTTGGATTCACTGAAATTTCACTTGCCAGTGATTCAAGAGTAATGTCGGGGTTCAGGAAGGGTTTTTGAGACTCCATGTAATGCTGCAATTTCTGAATGTACTCCGATTTATCATCAGCCTTAAGCTTGGTATTTTTATACTTAGCAATGATGTAATACACATCCGGTTTCAGCAGAAGGAAGAACATAATCGTATTGATGAACAGAAATGCCGCCAGGGCATAAATACTGGCCGTATAAGCGCACCAGCCCGGCCTTTTCACGATCATGAAAATGGCAAAGGAGTTTAAGTTAACGATCCAGAGAACAATAAAGCCAACCAGCAGGATCTGAAGCCAGGGGTGCTGGGCCGAGATCAGTATGTTCTTATAAAATCCTTTAAAGCTGATCGTCGTAGTTTTCATGCTTAACAGGGAGAGGAGGATATATACCAGGTTATGTGCCAGGATCAGGATGGTGAAATTCAGATCGAGGACCGATTCCCAAATGACAAACACATTGATCTGCCTGTAGTAAAAAAGAAGGAACATCACGGCAGCTGCAAAAGGTAAAAAGTGGACTGTTGAACGATAATTGAACACATCTTTCTTTTTAAGGAAGGAATTCACATAAAAGTAAATCAGCGGTCCGGTGAGAAATGAAGCCTGCCTGAGAAGGAAGAGCGGTTTATGCCAATCCATGAAATATTGAAAAGCGAAGGTGCTGGTTGCAAACGAATAAAATATCTGTATGTTGAAGATCATCAGCATACACGCCAGGAGTTTATTTTCCAGGACAAATCCCCGTTTATTGATAAAGAAGAAGAGTGACAGCATCATTGTGATGAACACGCTTATGACAGTGAGTATATTAAAGAGGTTCAGTGACATAGCAAGGTTTAATTGGGCTTGAATCGTTGCAATTAATGTTAAGTTGTAATTATGTTACAAAACTAATCCGCCATCTTTTAATAAAGAAATCAAATCGGTAAAGCCCGCAAAATTTTCGGTGAAAGGGCTCTTGGTTGTTGGCACTTGGGGATTGGTTGTTGGTTGTTGGTGATTGGTGATTGGTGATTGGTGATTGGTGATTGGTGATTGGTGATTGGCTATTGGTGATTGGTTATTGGTGATTGGCTATTGGTGATTGGTTATTGGTGAACCGTTACAGGTTCAGGCACCTCTCTTTTATCAAATCCAAGCTTTTTGTATCTTCGTTAGACTAAAGTATCATCTATGAAAACTCTTTTCCTTATATTATGCATATTGCTTTCAGTACCTGTTTTTGCCCAGGTAGATGTCTACAAAGGAACATCCGGTTATACCAGCGACATCCTCTGCACGCTAAGGGATGGCAAAGTGTATAAAAAGACATCAAATTACACCAGCGATATCGGCTGTCATGTCGAAGGCAACAAGGTGTATAAGGGAAATTCGGATTACACCAGAGATATCATTTACACGATCAAAGACGGGAAGGTTTACAAAGGGACTTCAGGATATACCTCTGATATCGTGATGACTATTACCGACAGCAAGATATACAGGGGGACTTCGACCTATACCAGTGACATCCTGGCGCACATCAGGGATGGCAAAGTGTACAATAAAACTTCCGATTATACCAGCGATATCCTGTTTACCATTAAGGGAGATGTAACGATTACCGAGTTTGCAGCCATTTGGTGGATGGTGAATTACAATTTCTGAGTCGTGAGATGCGGGATGCAGGATGCGGGATGCGGGATGCGGGATGCAGGATTCAAGATGCGGGATGCAGGATGCGGGATATATCGTGAGGGAGCACTTCACATAAGCTGCATCAGGGCTAAATGAGCGAACAGAGATTAGGGAAATCATTAAGGGTACAGAAATGGTGAGCTCATTTAGACCGTAGCAGCGGTGTGAATGTGCGACCGAGGGTGACGCAGCAACCGTAGCGGCATATTCAAAATGCTCCCGAAATGTGCGACCGAGGGTGACGCAGCAACCGTAGCTGCGTTGTAACAATGCTCATGAATAATTTTTCTCCATGGCCACAATGATATCACGCATCTGCTCCCTGAACCAGCCTGGAGAAATCACCGTGGCACCTTCCCTGAAACCCAGGATCATCGCAATGAATTCCCAGGTTGGATGAACTTCAAAGCCAAAGACAACCGAATCCTTCTTTTCGCGAATGACGACCTGGCTTTCATGCATGGGCTTTGTGATGAGGTATTGAGCCTGCTGTTTGCTACACTCGAGCTGGATTTTCGGGGGTTTGGACTGAGGAGCGATCACACCAACAGTATACTTAAAATATTCCCTGGCGTTGAATTTCACCTGCCTGAACTTTAACCCGGGCTCCTGCCCAATCGATAAAATACGTTCCAATCCGAATGTGCGGATGTCATTTTCGGTTTCATCCAGTCCGACAAGATACCATCGGCCATTATGTTCCTTCAGGAGGTAAGGATGGACTGTCCTTGTCTGCGGATGAGATTCGGAGAACGGCTGATGCGCTATCCGCAGTACAGTCTTATCCTGGATGGACCTGATGACAGGTTCAATATAATCGGCGCCCCGGGTATAAACAGGTTTTTCAAGCTGAACATACTGTTCGAATTCATCCTTGCTCAGGATGCGCCTTACGTTCACCACATCGAGAATACGGTCTATGGCCTCGGCATAACGCTTTACAACATGAAATTCACGGTACCTGCTCAACATCGTAGCGGCCATCTCGATGGCATCGATATCTTCATCCTTCACCTGGATATTGTTGATCGAATATGAAGGATCTGTGTAATAATACCCGTTGTTCTCCTTGTCGAAAGCTATGGGCGCATAATATCCGGGTTCAGGCAGATCTTTCATTGCCCTCAGGTCCTTTTCAATCGTGGACCGTGAAATGGACCGGTCGAGGCGCTCCTGGCATTTCTCGAGAAGGACATTAATATTGGGAAACCTGCGCTGCTTGTTCCTTAAACAGGCGTCGATCACCTGGTAGCGGGCAAAGGAATTTTTACTGAGGGGCATGGGATGGTTTTGATCAGACGAAGATACTAAATAGATGACACGTGGTAGATGATTCGAAGAGGGCAGATGCAGGATGCAGGATGCAGGGTGCAGGATGCAAGATGCGGGATGCAGGATGCAAGATGCGGGATGCAGGATGCAGG